>JAGAQY010000009.1 GCA_017622495.1 Bacteroidaceae bacterium
AGTTGTCCACATTCTTAAAATTCTCCTCCTAGGTTAGGAGGCCGACGCGGAGCATTAGCGTCGGTAGCGACGACTGAAGCTTTAGCTTCACAAAGGAGTGCCGAAGGCCTTTAACCCTCGAAGAGGGGGAGGTGGTACGCTTCTCGTAGATAATACCCCCCTCCGCTTCGCTCGTCCCCCTAATCTAGGGGGACAATACCGAGGCTTGGACAACATCTATATTATTGCCGTTTTGCTTTTGGACGGTTTATGCAGCTTGTCCTTTGAATTAGTAGCTTTTATAGCAAAAAAAGTGAAAATTTATAACATTTTTGCATATCTACAAATATTCTTTTTATCTTTGCATAGACAAACTTACTAATATGCAAAATGAAAAATAAACAGAACAGGCTCAATGCTATACGCATCATTATTGCCAATGAGCGCATAGCTAACCAGGAAGAGCTGTTGAAACGTCTCTATGCACAGGGCTTTGATCTTACTCAAGCAACACTATCTCGCGACCTCAAGCAACTGAAAGTTGCCAAAACAGCATCCAGTGATGGTGATTATATCTATATCCTTCCCAGCAATCCATTATATAAGCGCATTACCAAAGGGAAGCAGATACACGAGCATCAGGTGCGTAGTGGAATCATATCTGTTAATTATTCTGCCAATATTGCCGTTATCAAGACCCGTCCAGGCTATGCTGGTGGTATAGCTTATGATATTGATGAGCATGAACTGCCCAGCGTGTTAGGTACTGTTGCTGGTGATGATACTATATTGCTTGTCATCAAGGAGGGGTATAACCATAAGGATGTGCATCAGCAACTCAGTGCGATAGTGCCTGAGATGAGTGCCTGAGGCCTTAAATCGCGATTTTAGTAGCCATTATCAACGTCAGTTTTCAGATATTTATATCACTATGATCAGAACCGGTATTATAGAAGGAGCAGGATTCACAGGAGGCGAGCTCATACGTCTCTTGCTCAACCATCCCGATGTGCATCTTATCTTTATCACTGGCCGTGGCAATAGCGGACAGTATATCCATGAGGTGCATCGTGGATTATATGGAGAGACCGACCTGCAATTTGCCGAAGAGCCCGAGTTGGACAAAATAGATTTGCTCTTCCTCTGCACCGATGCTGAGGAGAGCCGTCAGTTCATGCAGTCTCATGAGATTCCCGAGCGCTTGAAGATTATTGATTTCTCGCGTGAGTTTCGTCTCAAGAGTGAAGGCGACGAGTTCATATATGGTTTACCAGAACTTAATCGCCGTGCTATTTGCAAGAGCCGCTTTGTGGCCAATCCCGGCAATTTTGCCACTTGCATCACATTGGGATTGCTGCCCTTGGCCAAGAACTTGATGCTGGGCGATGATGTCTATGTACACGCCATCATCGGCAGTACAGGCACAGGGCATAAGGCATCATCAATGACCCATTTCAGTTGGCGAAACAACAATGTGAGCATATATAAGCCGTTTACACATCAGCACTTGCCCGAGATACGTGAGTCGCTCTTACAGCTGCAGAGTAGTTTCCGTTCTGATATACACTTCATCCCCTATCGCGGCAATTTTACGCGAGGTATCTTCTGCACCATCATGGTCAAGAATAAGGTAGCGTTGGAGGAGCTCAACCAACTCTATATCGACTACTATGCTGAAGATTCGTTTACGCATATCACACCTGATAATATCGACCTCAAGCAGGTGGTTAATACGAATAAGTGCCTTATCCATCTGGAGAAGCATGGTGATATGCTGCTTATCACCTCATGTATCGATAATCTGCTGAAGGGTACGAGCGGACAGGCTGTGCACAATATGAACCTGCTCTTCAACCTCGAAGAGACCACAGGCCTTAACCTCAAGGCAACAGCGTATTGATGTGTTTAGTGTTTAGTGTTTAGTGTGAACAGTCAACGGTCAATAGTCATCCCTCAAAACCATCACCCCCCTCCTCATCCACCATCCAGACATTATTGTAAATATAAAATACTATGAGACAGAAAAGAACATTATCAATCATCGCACTTGCACTTTGTGTATGCATGATGGGCTTTGCCAAGGCCCCCAAGTATGTATTTTACTTCATTGGCGACGGAATGAGTCTCAACCAGGTGCTGGGCACCCAGTATTTCCTCAGTCAGGAAAAAGGCAAGACAGGTATTATGCCTTTGGGCTTCACCGCCTTCCCCTATACGGGTTTGGCCACCACGTTTTCGGCCAGTAGCGATGTCACCGACTCTGCAGCCGGAGGCACAGCTCTTGCCTGTGGCGAGAAGACTGCCAATGGCTCGCTCGGCCTCAGCGCCAACCAGATCACAAAGGTCAAGAGCATTGCCGAGATGGCCATGGAGCAGGGCAAGCGTGTGGGTATAGCTACCAGCGTAACTCTCAATCATGCTACGCCAGCCTCTTTCTATGCTCACCAGAAGAGCCGCAACGACTACTACGAGATTGGTGTCGAACTCACCCAATCAGGATTCAACTTCTTTGGTGGCGGTGACTTCGAGGAGAATGTCAAGCACGACGACAAGCGAGCTCCTGAGTTGTATAAGCTGGCCGAGAAGGCCGACTATCGTCTGGTGCGTGGCTACGAACAGTTCCAGAAGAATCACCGCGGCAACAAGGTAATCCTCATCCAGGGTAAGGACGCTGCTGAGAAGACTATCCCTTATGCCATCGACGCCCAGCCTACAGACCTCACCCTGTCACAGCTCGTATCGGCAGGTATCGAGGTGCTCGACAACCGCAAGGGCTTCTTCTTCATGGTCGAGGGCGGCAAGATTGACTATGCAGCCCATGCCAACGATGCCGCTACCGTATTCCATGAGGTCATCGATTTTGACAAGGCCATCGCTGTAGCCTATGAGTTCTATCTGCAGCATCCCAAGGAGACCCTCATCGTCATCACTGCCGACCACGAGACGGGTGGACTCACTCTTGGTAACGGGCAGTATGAGCTCAACTTTGCTGCTCTGCATGCCCAGAAGGTTAGCCATGTGGGCTTCTCTCGTGTCATCAACCGCTTGCGCCACGACAACAAGGACAAGGTCACTTGGGAACAGGTGCGCGAGGCGCTGAAGTCATACTTCGGCTTCTGGGATACCATAGAGGTGAGTGCTTCCGAAGAGCAGGCCCTGCAGAATGAGTATCAAAACTCTATTGCCAATAACAAGAAGGTGAAGATGGCCAAGAGCCTCTACTATATGGACGAACCCCTCTCGGCTATGGCGGTACGCATCCTCAACCATAAGGCTATGGTGGGTTGGCATGTAGGTGCGCATACCGCTGCTTACGCCCCTGTATTTGCCGTGGGCAATGGTGCAGAGCAGTTCAGCGGACAGATGGACAATACCGACATCCCCAAGAAGATTGCTACCATCGCTGAATACAATAAGGTGAAGAAGTGAGAAGCTTCGTTTAATTATGAGTTATGAGTTATGAGTTATGAGTTATGAGTTATGAGTTATGAATTATGAGTTATGAGTTATGAGTTATGAATTATGAATTATGAGTTTCCATAAACCCTCATCCATCAACCATAAACCCTCAACCATAAACCATCATCCATCAACCATAAACCCTCAACCATCAACCCTCAACCCTCATCCATCAACCCTCAACCCTCAACCATCAACCATAAACCCTCAACCCTCAACCATAAACCCATCATCCATCAACCCTAACACTATGAGACATCGAATTCTCCTTGCCCTGCTCATCGCAACGGCAACCATTACAGCACAGAACCTCCAGAAGGGAGATTATGGCTACCTATATTGTCACATGAGCGACCGTGGCGAGTATACCGCCTACGCGCTCAGCCGGGATGGCTATCACTACGAAGATGTCATCGGTGGCGACCCCATCTTCGACCCCGAGCAACTTGCCCGTATCGAAGGCGGTACCCGCGATGCTTTCATTGCCCGTGCTCATGATGGTAAGGGCTATGTGATGGTCACCACCGATATGTGTGTGCGCAAGTCGAAGGTGTGGGACAACTACGGCATCGACCTCCTGCGCAGCCGCGACCTTATCCATTGGGAGTCTGTCACCTTTGATTTCCGACAAGGGCCCGAGATTTTCTGCAATCCCGATGCCCCCGATGTGTATCGCGACTTTAGCACCATTGACCGTGTGTGGGCACCGCAAATATTCTGGAACCCTCATTACCTATGGCCCGATGGCGAGGTAGGTGGCTACATGATCTACTACTCCATGCTCAATCGTGAGGAGGAGCGCTACGACCGCATGTACTACTCCTATGCCGACAAGTCGTTTACCCGCCTCACCAAGCCGCAGCCTCTCTTCGACTGGGGCTATGCTACCATCGATGCAGATATCAACTACCTTGAGAGCGACGGCCTCTACCACATGCTTATCAAGAAGGAAGGCGGCAAGCCCGGTATCTATACCGCTACTTCCCCCACGCTGCATGGTCCTTGGGGCGAACCTGTGGAGGACGACTATGTAGACTTCGAGGGGCGCAAGAAGTGCGAGGGCTCCTCTGCCTTCCAGCTCGTGGGTGATGATACATGGCGTGTGGCTTATATAGAGTACTCGTCGAAGCCGAAGAACTACCGCATCTGTAAGGCCGACAAATACCTGCGCAACTTCTCCGACCCCGTCAATATCGAGGGTGTCACCGGACCCCAGCACGGCTCCTTCATGCGCCTCACCAAGAAGGAGTACAAGCGTCTGCAGCGTTGGTCGGCCAAGGAAACCAAGCGCCGAGCTAAGCTTGCAGAGCAGAAGTAAATGTTGATACATGATAAAGCGCCGTGCTATCCTATAGATGCACGGCGCTTTCTTATATGCTTGTGTGGGGAATTACATGGCAAACACATTGAAACCGCCATCGACAACGGCTACGGTACCTGTTACGAAAGCCGCTGCATCGCTGATGAGGTAGTGGATGGTGCCACACAGCTCTTCGGGACGTCCGAAGCGCTTGAAGGGGGTCTGGCGTATCACGTCGGTGCCGCGCTGTGTATATGAGCCATCTTCATTGGTGAGCAATGTACGGTTCTGCTCGGTGAGGAAGAAGCCCGGTGCGATGGCATTGACGCGGATGCCCTCGCCAAACTTCGAGGCTACCTCGGTGGCCATGTAGGCGGTGAAATTGCTGATGCCTGCCTTGGCCGCCGCATAGCCACACACGCGGGTCATGGGGCGGAAGGCTGCCATAGAGGAGAAGTTGACCACGCATCCTTTGCCCTGCTCTACCATGGGGCGCAGGAATACCTGGGTGGGGATGACTGTGCCTGTGAGGTTGAGGTCGAGCACGCGTTGAAACTCCTCGGCCTTGAGGTCGAAGAAGGTTCCCGTGGGGGCTATCGTAGCGCCGGGCATATTGCCACCGGCAGCATTGAGCAACGCATCCACGCGGCCATACTGTGCCAGCACATCGGCGAGGTTCTGCTCCACTACGGCCTGGTTCATCACATCGGTCACGAGGAACATGCCTTCACCGCCCTCTTCGCGAATCTGCTTCACGATAGCTTCGCCTGCCTCTACGCGGCGACCCATTACCACTACTTTGGCTCCTTGCTTGGCCAGATACAGGGCAATAGCCTTGCCCAACACTCCTGTGCCGCCCGTGAGGACGACTACGCGGTCTTTGATGTTGAAAAGTTCGTTCATAATACGGTATACTTAAAGATATTCTGTTATTGACACGTTGCTAAGCGTCGTAAAGGTAACAAAAAAAGACATAGCTTATAGTGTGCCATGTCTCTTTTTTTTTTTACACATTACATAAATAGTACAAATGCTTTATTATTGCCTTATTATTTCCTTCCGAAGTCGGCAGGCACCTCGCCCCACTGCTCGGTTTCCCACTTTATGATAGGGATGGTGACGCGGTGGCTCTTGAGCCATGCCTCGGCACGTTCGATGAGCTGGAAGAGCGGTTCGGTCTCTTCATTGCGCTCGAGCTGGGTCTTGCAGCATTTCTTGCGTACCCAACTGATAGCCGTGCGGCTATCGCTATAGATGGTCATCTTGAGCCCCTGCTTGTCGAGCATGGCCAGAGCGTGTACGATGGCAAGAAACTCTCCGATGTTGTTGGTGCCGTGCATGGGACCAAAGTGGAATATCTCCTTGCCATCACCCAGGTATACGCCACGGTACTCCATAGGGCCGGGGTTGCCACTGCAGGCGGCATCTACGGCGAGGGCATAGCGCTCTACTACGGGGGGCAGTGTGTCGAGGCTGAAGGTAGGCGTGTCGGCCTTTTTCTTCATATAGGCATGAGCCGGTGAGGCATACGCACGCTCGGCCTCTTCCTTAGAGTCGAACGACTTGTACACTGCGCCCTTGACGCCCTTTATCTGAGCCTGGCAAGCATCCCAGCTGGGGTATATACCCGGGTTGAGACCACTCCATACGACGTAGAACTTCTTTTTCATATGAAAAAAGGGAAGAATTAAGAATCTGTTTTAAATTTATTTCGAGTTTAGCTGAGAGGTGTTTTAGAGTAGATTTGCGCTGTCAAGGTGCAGCAAATAGTGGTCTATTTGCAAGAATTGAGAGGGCAAAGATGCCTAAAAGACCCACAGATAAACCGAAAAGCAGATTCAAAAACAGACTAGCGATAATTTTAAAACAGATTCTAAGAAGGAAGAGTGAAGAGTTTGGCTCCGCGATGTATGCAACCTCTTCACTCTTCCCTCTTTACTTTTCACTCAATTACATTCTGTCGGGCACCTCGATCCCGAGCAATCCCATGCCCAAGCGGATGATCTTGGCCACGTTGGCCGAGAGCACGAGGCGGAAGCGCTTCACGGCCTCGTCCTCCTCACGCAGGATGCTGTAGTCGTGGTAGAACTGGTTGAACTCCTTCACCAAGTCGTACACATAGTTGGCAATCACCGAGGGGGTGTAGCTTACGCCTGCCTCCTTCACCACGGCGGGGAACTCGGCCAACTTCTGAATCAACGACATCTCTTTGTCGTTGATCACAAATTCTGAATTCTGAATTCTGAATTCTCCCGCAGCTTTGCGCAAGATAGACTGGATGCGTGCGTAGGTGTACTGGATGAAGGGACCTGTGTTGCCGTTGAAGTCGATAGACTCCTTGGGGTTGAAGGTCATGTTCTTGCGGGCATCGACCTTGAGGATGAAGTACTTGAGTGCACCGAGTCCAACGATACGGGCGATGTCCTCGGCCTCTTCGGCGGTGAGTCCGTCGAGTTTGCCCAGCTCCTTCGAGGTGTCGCGTGCGGTGGCTATCATCTCGGCCATGAGGTCGTCGGCATCCACTACGGTGCCTTCGCGGCTCTTCATCTTACCCTCGGGCAGTTCTACCATGCCGTACGAGAAGTGCACGAGATCCTTGCCCCAGTCGAAGCCGAGCTTGTCGAGCAGGATAGAGAGTACCTGGAAATGGTAGTTCTGCTCGTTGCCCACCACGTAGATCATCTTGTTGATGGGGTAGTCCTGGAAACGCAGCTTGGCCGTACCGATGTCCTGGGTCATGTATACCGATGTGCCGTCGCTGCGGAGCAGGAGCTTGTGGTCGAGGCCCTCACCGGTGAGGTCGGCCCATACCGAGCCATCCTCCTTGCGGAAGAAGAAACCCTTCTCCAAACCCTCCATCACCTTCTCCTTACCTTCGAGGTAGGTCTGCGATTCGTAGTATATCTTGTCGAAGTCTACGCCCATCATCTTGTATGTCTCGTCGAATCCGGCGTATACCCACTCGTTCATCATCTGCCACAGGCCGCGCACCTCGGGGTCGCCAGCTTCCCACTTCACGAGCATCTCGCGGGCCTCGGCCATCAGGGGCGACTTGGCCTCTGCCTCCTCCTTGGTGCAGCCCTCGCGCTCCATGATCTCGGCTACCTCGGCCTTGTAGTGCTTGTCGAAGGCCACGTAGTAGTCGCCTATGAGGTGGTCGCCCTTCTTGCCCGATGTCTCGGGAGTCTCTCCTTCGCCATACTTCTGCCATGCCAGCATCGACTTGCAGATGTGTATGCCGCGGTCGTTCACGATGTTGGTCTTCACCACGCGGTTGCCGTTGGCCTCCATGATATTGGCCAGCGCATAGCCCAAGAGGTTGTTGCGCACATGGCCCAGGTGGAGGGGTTTGTTGGTGTTGGGCGACGAGTACTCAATCATCACGAGAGGCGACTCGTCGGTAGCTGTCTGCAGGCCATACTTGGCATCGCTGTCGATGGTGCCGAGCAGCTCCACCCATGCCGATGCCGCAATGGTGATATTGAGGAATCCCTTGATCACGTTGAACGCCTGTACCATGGGCTCATGTGAGGCCAGGTATTCGCCTATCTCCTGGGCCGTCTGCTCGGGCCCCTTGCGTGAGGTGCGCAGGAAGGGGAACACGACGAGTGTCAGATGACCCTCAAACTCTTTCTTTGTCTTCTGCAGCTGTACCTGTGCAGGCTCTACCGCCTGTCCGTACAATGCCTGTATCGCCTCTACGATACTCTTTACCAGTTTTTCTTCTATCATATATAGTAGTATTAATTCCCGAAAAGGTCAATATGAGCACAAAATTACGCAAAAATATCGGAATCTTTTGTCAATAACTTTGATTTTGTTTATATTTGTCCATTGTTAACCGTGTTACAATATCGAATAATAATATACTATGATGAAACGTACCCTATGGACCCTGCTTGCCGTGTTGCTATGTACAGGCCACGTTAAGGCACAGGAGATGCCTACCCAGAAAGAGATTCTCAAGACCATGTTGCTGGTCAACGACTACTTCATGAAGAAGTGGCCCGATCCCGCTACGCCCACCTTTGTCAAGCGTGAGCGCCCCAGCAATCTGTGGACCCGTGCCGTCTACTACGAAGGCCTCATGGCCCTGCACGAGATCTACCCGCGCGAGGACTTCTACAAGTATGCCTACGATTGGGGAAGTGCTCATAAGTGGGGTATGCGCAATGGCAATACCACACGCCATGCCGACAACCACTGCTGCGGCCAGACCTACATAGACCTCTACCGCATCTGCCCCGACCCCGTGATGCTCAAGAATGTGAAGGTATCTATCGATGCTATGGTCAACACTCCGCAGGCCGACGACTGGTGGTGGATCGATGCCATACAGATGGCCATGCCCGTATTTGCTAAGTTTGGCAACCTGTACGACGACCAGCGCTACTACGACAAGATGTGGGACCTCTACGAGTACACCCGCAACCAACTGGGCGAGAACGGCATGTACAACCCCAAGGATGCCCTCTGGTGGCGCGATGCCGACTACGACCCTCCCTACACCGAGCCTAATGGTGAGGATTGCTACTGGAGCCGTGGCAACGGTTGGGTATATGCTGCCCTGCTGCGCGTGATGAACGAGATTCCCAAGAACGAGAAGCACTATAAGGACTACCTGCGCGACTTCAAGGCCATGAGCAAGGCGCTCATCAAGTGTCAGCGCGAGGATGGCTTCTGGAACGTGAGCCTCCACGACCCCACCAACTATGGCGGTCCCGAGACCTCTGGCACAGCCCTCTTCGTGTATGGTATGGCATGGGGTATCCGCAATGGCATCCTCGATGCCAAGACCTACGAAGAGCCCATGATACGTGCATGGAATGCTATCGTAGAAAAGGCTGTTCACCCCAACGGGTTCCTCGGCTATATGCAGGGCACAGGTAAGGACCCCTCGGCAGGCCAGCCCGTTACCTACGACAGTGTGCCCGACTTCGAGGACTACGGTCTCGGCTGTGTGCTCCTTGCTGGCGCAGAGCTTTACAAGCTGCAGGCACAGATCCTCTATCCCTAAATCCGTTTCTTCAGGAGTTACTATATGGGAGCTCAGGAGTCGTTTCTGAGCTCCTCCATTTATAAAACGCATCATTATGAGAAAACACATCACCCTGCTCCTCGTGTGCTGCTGCACCCTGCTGAGCGCCCAGACCACCAGTTACAAATTTGACTTCTCCGGCAAGAAGAAGGCCAAGGAGGGTTATATTCTTGTTACACCCGAGACCCTATACACCCCCGAGAGAGGCTACGGATATGACTTCGTGGGTCAACAGTCAACGGTCAACGGTCAACAGTCAACGGTCAATTCCGCGGAGCATCATAATTCAGAATTCATAATTCATAATTCACAATACTTCTCCGTGGATGTGCCCGACGGCAACTATCGTGTGAATGTCGTGGTGGGCAATCGCCGCAAGGCAGGTGTCACCACACTGCGTGGCGAGAGCCGCCGCCTGTTCTATGAGCGCGTAGCCACCAAGAAGGGCGAGTACAAGACCTGCTCCTTCACCATCAACAAGCGCAATACCCTTATCGAGGGCACCGAGCACGTGCGCATCAAGGATCGTGAGAAGGGCAAGCTCAACTGGGACGACAAGCTCACCATCGAGGTCAATGGCCCCGCTCCCCAAATCATGGAGATGACCATCGAGCGGGTCGACGATGTGCCTACCATCTTCCTCTGCGGCAACTCTACCGTGGTAGACCAGGACAATGAGCCTTGGGCCAGCTGGGGTCAGATGATTACCCGATTCTTCGATGAAAACGTATGTTTTGCCAACTATGCCGAGTCGGGCGAGACGGCTGTGACCTTCATCGGTGCCAAACGCCTGAAGAAGCTGCTCACGCAGGTGAAGCCCGGCGACTACATCGTGGTGGAGTTTGGCCACAACGACCAGAAACGCAAGGGTGTGGGCGACGGTGCCTTCTACTCCTTCATGTACAACATGAAAATCTTCGTCGATGAGGCTCGCCGCCGTGGTGCCACTCCCATCCTGGTGACTCCCACCCAGCGCCGCAGCTTCAATGCCGAGGGCAAGATTACCGACACGCATCTCGACTATCCCGAGGCTACCCGCTTCCTTGCCAACCGTGAGGGCGTTCACCTCATCGACCTCCATGCCATGACCCGCGTGCTCTACGAGGCTATGGGTCCCGAGGCATCGAAGGGCGCCTTCGTGCACTATCCTGCCAACACCTATCCGGGTCAGGCGAAGCCTCTGGCCGACAATACCCACTTCAACCCCTACGGAGCCTACCAGATAAGCAAGTGCATCATCGAGGGCATGAAGAAGCTCGACCTCGACATCCTGAAGTCTCTGCGTGCCGACTACGTGCCCTACGACCCTGCACACCCCGACGACCGTGCTGCCTTCCAGTGGGACGACAGCCGCTTCGTGGAGGTCCTCAAGCCCGATGGGAACTGATTATTTTAGGAGATAAAGGAGTTAGTTGTTAAGGAGTTAAATGGAGATAAATGGAGATAAAAGCCAATAGTAATTACGCGCGAAAAAGCTATTGGCCTCTATCTCCCCAAGGAGTGGAGCGACTAACTCCCTTTAACTCCTTTATCTCCTAAAAAATTACGCGCGCAAAAGCTATTGGCCTTTATCTCCCCAAGGAGCGGAGCGACTAACTCCCTTTAACTCCTTTATCTCCTAAAAAATTACGCACGCAAAAGCTATTGGCCTCTATCTCCCCAAGGAGCGGAGCGACTAACTCCCTTTAACTCCTTTATCTCCTAAAAAATTACGCACGCAAAAGCTATTGGCCTCTATCTCCCCAAGGAGCGGAGCGACTAACTCCCTTTA
>JAGAQY010000010.1 GCA_017622495.1 Bacteroidaceae bacterium
AGCGTACCACCTCCCCCTCTTCGAGGGTTAAAGGCCTTCGGCACTCCTTTGTGAAGCTAAAGCTTCAGTCGTCGCTACCGACGCTAATGCTCCGCGTCGGCCTCCTAACCTAGGAGGAGAATTTTAAGAATGTGGACAACTGCTATATTATCTCCAAAGCAAAACGGCAGAATGCCTACCTGTAAGTAGCACCCTGCCGTTAAACCTTTATATCCTCGACTCTTATCTGCGTTGGCGACGTACCGAGAGGGTTTGACCTCCTGAAGAGCTGTTTGACGACGAGTTACCACGCTGACGGGATGAGCGTACCGAAGCTGCCTTTTCGCCAGTTTGTTTCTCGGCCGACTTCTCCCCAGCCTTCACCTCGCGCTCAGCCTTAGGCTTGCGAGATGTAGCGCGACGCGTCAGTGCTTTCTTCTCTTCCTTCTCATCGGGAGCAGCAGTAGCTGTCGTATCGGGTTCCTCAATACCCCACAATTTATTCTCAAAGGTTACAAGTTCTTTCTCAATACGCTGCTGCTCGGCCTTCATGGCGGTGTCGGTAGGACAGTATTGGGCCAAAAGCTTGTTTTGCAGGTTGGCGGTCTTGTAGATGTCGCCATCATAGAGGCTACGCACGAAGTAGTCGTCGATGCTCATGTTGGAGACGTTGTTGTAGCTGCTGGTCATGAGCGGTGTCATGCCGAGGTAGGGACTTACCTCATCGTAGTTGAGCCAGAACATGGGATATTTGGTGACATCGCTGCCAAAGTCGCCACTACGGTGCAGCACAGGACAGATGGCAGTAACACGAGTGGTGTAGGTAGCGGTGCGCTGGTCGTAGAACGAACTCTCCTTGATGAAGTAGCTGAGCACCTCGCCTGAGGGGATGTCACTGTCGTTGATAGTAATGTGCCCGTCCTTTTCCTCGTAGTAGATATAGAACTTCTCCAGCATATCGGTCACCTTGTACTTGTTGTCCTCGGTGAAGAGCTCATTACCATCGGAACGGTACTCATAGGCAGGTACCTTACCGTCAGCCACGAGGCGGATGACGAGTGTGAAGAGGTTGACACGGTCACCCAAAGGCTCTACGGGATAGTAGAGGGCAGCATTCTTCTCCTTGGTCATATCAAGGGTACGGTAGATGTCGCGTTTCCACACCACATCAGTGGGAGCGGGCATCTGGGCGGTATACTGTGCCTTGGCACGTTCGCTGAGCGATGTCTCGCTCTTCTTCTCGGCTTCGGCCTGTGCCTTGAGACGTGACTTGGGCTGTGCTACAGCACCCTGTGCACAGAGGAGCAGGGCTGCAATTGCTATGAGGGCTTTCGTTTTCATATCGGTTTCATTTGGGGCCTCCCCCTGCCCCTCCCAAGGAGGGGTGACTCAGGAAATCGCGGAGAGGATTTGTTGTTATACTTTATTCTATTCTTTTTTAAAGGACTCGGTAGTCCCCCTCCTTGGGAGGGGTTAGGGGAGGCCTCTTAGTTTATTATCACTTCAAGGGTTGATGGCAGCTGGCGCTCTATACCGTCGGGGCCTACGGCCTTCACACTCGAGATGTAGAAGCGCTTGCCACGGGTGAGACGACGGAAGGTACTCTTCTGGCGCTCCGAGAAGTTGGCTCCATTGGAGAGCTCGGGCATGGCATTACCCATGTTGTCAAACGTCACGGTCTCGAAGCTGATGACACGGAAGCCAATGTTGAGCAAGCCGTCATCGATAGCAGCGATGATGCCTTGGGCACCCATCAGCGCCTGCTTGCTGAGCTTGGTGCCACCGCCACGATAGCGCTGGGTGACGCCCTTGTCATCCTGATATTCGATGAAGGGTGTAGGGTCGGGCAACTGGCGCACACGGAAGGTGTACTCACCCATGCTCATCTGACGGCCGTTTTGTTCGGCACTCACGGCAATCACCACATCGGAGCCTACCTTGGTGGGGTGGGCAATGAAACCACCAGCTACGGGACGCAATGTACCGTTGCCATTGGCTATGCGGGCCGATACCTTGTTGTTGGGCACGCCCGGCACGGAGATGGCGATGGGGTTATCGTAACCGGCATAGAGCACGTTCATCATCGAGGCCGATACGGTGGCGATGGGGTCGACCACGGTGTACTTCTGCGAGAAGTCGCGACGTACGGTCTCGCCCGATCCGTCGTTGAGCTCGAGGTAACCGTTGAGGGTAAAGTCGCCCGTGCTGTTGCAGGGCACCTCATACCAGCCATTCTCGGTCTCTACGAGCTGGTCGTTGATATAGATATTGGGGCGCTGCGTGGTATCCACAGCGGCCATGATGATGCGGGCACCAAAGGTGTTGCCGCGTACCACGTTCTGCGAAGTGGGGATAACGTAAGCACTGAGCTCGTTGACACGCACGTCGGTGGCGTCGATGTTGACGTTGAGGTCGTGCAGGATTTCACCTTCGGCATAGCGCACGTCGTTCTGAAACTTGGTGAGCAGCGTCACGGCAGCCGCTACGGGCATGTTCTCGAAGTTGTATTGCTCCCAGTTCTTGCCCAATGAGTTCTCGGTCTGAGGCACTGAGGTGTTAAAGTTGTCGCTGATGATACGCTGCTGCACGGTGTCGGTAATCATGCTCACCACCTGGTCGCGGTAGTTGTTGATAAGTTCGTAGAGCTTGTGCCCCTCGCCTGTACCAGGTGCCAGCATCACGAAGTTAGCGGCTTCGAGATTCTCCTTATTCTTGATGTTGCGTACATCGGCTTTCTTGCCGTCGGCCTCACGTACCATGCGCAGCTTGAGCTCCTCGGCATAGTTGTAGGCAGAGTCGGAGAGTTCCTTCACACGCTTGGCCTTGGCATACCACTCGCCCACTTTTTCGGGGTTCTTGGCCATCTGTGCCTCAAAGTCCTGGAAGATCTCGAGGTTCTGCTTGGTGGCGTTGTCGGTACTACGATTGAGCCCCGAGTCAACGATGGTGAAGCCGTTGAGTACATCGGACGACACGTTGAGGGCAAGCATCGCCATCAGCACGATGTACATCAAGTTGATCATTCGCTGACGGGGTGTCAGCTTTTTCTTTCCTGCGCTCATAGTGCGTGTGTATTAGGCTTCCTTACTCTGTTCGTCGGCATTGCGGCCTACCTTCATATTTACGGTCATCGACTGCAGCATACGATCGTATACCTGGTTGAGTTCTTCGATTTGCTCAGCCATACGGCGTGTCTGCTCGTTGACGAGGTCGATATTGCCAATCTGTGAGCCAAGGCTCTTGAGATGCATCTCGTAGATGGTGTTGATGGAGGTGAGGTTGCGGCTCAGACGCTCTACCTCGTCGGCACTAGCCTCAAGCTGCGACGACTGGTCGGAGATATGCTGGAACGACTCGGTGAGCTCGCGCAGCTTCTCAATATAATCTTGGGTCACCTGCTGCAGCTCGGGCACATCGACCTTACCATCTACGACAGGCACTACAGGCTGGGCTGCGGCAACGGCGGCTGTGGGGGCAACATTACCTTGTGCTGCAGCTACTGTTGCATTGGCAGCAGCGATATTGGCCATGGCATTCAAGGTGTCAGCATCCAGGTGGGGAACTGC
This sequence comes from Bacteroidaceae bacterium, assembly GCA_017622495.1. Classification (GTDB taxonomy): domain Bacteria; phylum Bacteroidota; class Bacteroidia; order Bacteroidales; family Bacteroidaceae; genus UBA1189. Next base: position 3,546 of record JAGAQY010000010.1, read on the forward strand.
TGTGGAAGAACCGACACCGTCGGTTCTTACGGGTACAGCACTGCCTGCTACGGGAGCGCCACCAATGATGACGGGGCCTCCAGCTGCCGCAGGAGCCTCTGATTCCTTGGTGCTCGACTGGCGCTCAAAACCATTGACGATAAAGGTGAGTACCTCGGTACCCATACCGATGAAGAGCATCAGGTCGGCACCGCTGATATGGGTGAGTTTGAAGAGGGCACCCAAAATAACGATAGCGGCACCCCAACTGTAGAGGTAGTTCAATATGGTTTGTCCCTTCTGTGTCTCCAGAAAATCCTGAAAGCGGGAAATCATGCTTTTGTTCTGTTCCATTGTGGTATTTTATTAAGAGAGTTGTAGAGGATTAAGGCGATTAAAGTGTTGTAGAACTCCTAATTCCTAATTCCTAAATTTATTTTCTTGCTGTTCCTACATAGGAGCGTACACAGCGGAAGCCAATGTAAGAGCGTGTCTCATTCTGATATTCATAGGTGCGCGAAACGGATTGTATAAACTTCTCGGGGTCTTTCCATGAACCGCCGCGTACAGTTTTCTTCTTCATATAATAAGGGTCCTCCTTGGCTGCATTGTAGAAGAGCTCGGGGTTCATGTCGCTCATCTGCAATACACCTGCCTCGGTGTATACAGTCGATGTCCACTCAGCTACGTTGCCCGCCATATCAAACAAGCCGTGACTGTTGGCCGAGTATGAGCCCACCTTGGTGGTGATAAGACTGCCGTCCTTGGTATAGTTACCGCGTTCGGGCTTGAAGTTGGCGTAGAAACAACCCTCATCACTCTTGGTGCCGTCCTGCATCCAGGGGAAGAGTGTGCCCTCCTTCCCGCGAGCCGCATATTCCCACTCAGCCTCTGTAGGAAGGCGGTAACGCTGCACATACTTGGCTTGCGGACCAAGGCCACGCAAGAGGAAATCGGTACGCCAAGCACAGAAGGCGTTGGCCTGCTCCCAACTCACACCCACCACAGGATAATCGTTATAGTTGGGGTGGTTGAAGTAAAGCTGCATGTACATCTCATTGTTGGCATTGGGGAAGTCATTAACCCAGCAAGTAGTGTCGGGGAAGATATTCACGATATAGGTATTCACAAAGTCATACGGGCCAGAGAGAGGACGATTGATGGTCTCTCGCACAATCTGTCCGTCCTCATTGATATAGGCGGTATCTTTAGAAATCATGATGACCTCGTCGGGGTTAACCTTCACATCCGTGTTGCGCACTCTCTTAGCCACATCGAGTTGGTTCTTGCGCAGAGCAGCCTGTGTATAATCTACAATCTCGTAGCGATAGTTCATCTGTGCGGGATCGAGTTCCATAGCGCCCGTATAGGGATTGCGCTTGTACACACTCTGTATGGCAATAAGCTGATCTTCATTAGCCTTGCGCCAAGGGATAGGCTTCTTCCAGTTGAGATAGGGGGTGATGGGCTCTCCGTATTCATCCTCCTCAATCTTGTAGGTCTCATCGCCACCATATGCAGGATCGGCCAAGCGCTCACGAATGATTGAATCGCGCACCCAATGCACAAACTGTCGGTACTCGGCATTGGTAATCTCGGTATCGTCCATCCAGAACGACTCTACAGAAATCTCTTTATACGGAGCATTCGAGCCCCAAAGGCTATCGGTATCCTCTTCTCCTAACTTAAGTGAGCCACGCGGTACAAGCACCATACCGAAGGGTGCCGGTTCGTTGAATGCAGCCGAGCGCGAGCCCGTCAGTTCACCGCCTACAGCCATAGCCGCATTGTTCGACCCCATGCAAGAGGTCAGCAATACTGCGACAGCAGCCAAGCTCATGATCCATGTTTTCTTCATACGAGTTACAATATACGTATACTTTTATGTTTGTTTCTTCCTTTTTTAAATAGATCCAGATCCATCACATACCCCACATATAGGTCGTGGCTTCCGTGGATAAGCCCCACACCCGAGGTAAACAGTTCGTAGGCATAGCCAAACGAGATGCTGTTAATCTCACCTCCGAGAAGTATCGCTACCGAAGTCAGAGGGGTATAGGTAAGTCCGGCATAATAGCGTTTCTCATCGTAAGTGTAGGTGCCCCGCACAGTGAGGTCGGCTCTCCAGGCTTGCAGGTCGGTCATCACTTGCATCGAGGGCTGTATGGATAATAACGGATTCTTCAACTGAATATTGCATCCACCACTGAAATAAAATGTAGGATCAATCTTGATTTCATGCGTTTCACCCAGGTCAATAGTGGGGGCAGTAAGGTGCATTACCGACAATCCGGCATGAAATAGACGGTGCGTATAGTGTACTCCTGCGGTAATGTCGAGCCCCATGCCATCAACCTCAGATGAGGGGAAAGCATCATCGCCCGACTCCTCGGCTTCCACTTTAGAAGCGTCGAATTTCTGTTCCAGAGACCCCACGCTTGCCCCTACGGCCATACGTCCGCTCCATAGTTTGAATCGGTAGGCATAACCGGCGAAGAGACGTTGGTTGGTAAACAGGCCGATGGACTCATTGTAGAGGTTGGCACTCACGGCATGGTTTTTCTTCTCGGTAGGGAGTACCATATCAGCACCGACAAGCATCGTAGACGGTGCATTTGTATATCCTGTCATCTGCATGGCATAGGTACCATACATGTTCAGGCGCCCGCTCAATCCCGCTACAGCAGGATTGTAGTATCCCTGCAGCGCCCAATAATGTGTGAAATGTGTGTCAAACTGTGCCTTAGCCACAATGGCAAAGAGCAGGGTGCACAGCGTCAATATCAATTTCCGAGTGTCCATCACCTATTGATAACGGAGATTCACGCGATTTAGTATATATGCCGTTACAACCTGGTGGACAACCGCTTCATCATCATGGGCTTCCATACGGAGAAATCCCCTGCAATGATATGCTTGCGTGCTTCACCCACAAGCCAGAGATAGAAAGCGAGATTATGTATAGAGGCAATCTGCATGGCCAGCAGTTCCTGGGCGTGGAATAGATGGCGCAGATAGGCTTTGGTATAGAGCGTATCGACAACGGACGCACCGTCGGCCTCGATAGGCGAGAAGTCCATTTCCCACTTCTTGTTCTTCATATTGATGATGCCATCCTTGGTGAAGAGCATGCCGTTGCGTCCATTACGTGTAGGCATCACGCAATCAAACATATCAACACCTCGCTCGATACCTTCAAGCAAGTTCATGGGAGTACCTACCCCCATGAGATATCGAGGTTTGTCGGTGGGCAATATCTCGTTAACCACCTCTATCATCTCATACATCTTCTCAGTAGGCTCACCTACCGCCAGTCCGCCTATCGCATTGCCCTCGGCCTCCTTAGAAGCCACAAATTCTGCCGAGCGACGGCGCAGGTCGGGATACACACATCCCTGCACAATAGGGAAGAGCGACTGGTGATAGCCATACTTGGGCTCTGTCTCATTGAAGCGTTTGAGGCATCGGTCCAGCCAACGATGAGTAAGCTCCATCGACTTACGTGCATAGTTATAATCGGCATCCCCTGGAGTACACTCATCAAAAGCCATCATGATATCGGCGCCAATGGTGCGCTCGATATCCATCACACGCTCGGGCGTAAAAAGATGCTTGGAACCATCAATATGTGACCGAAACTCCACACCCTCCTCTTTCATCTTGCGGATGCCCGAGAGCGAGAACACCTGAAAGCCACCGCTATCGGTAAGCATGGGGCGGTCGAATCCATTGAACCGGTGCAAGCCGCCAGCCTTCTCTATCACTTCAAGTCCTGGACGCAGATAGAGATGATACGTGTTGCCCAAGATTATCTGTGCCTTGATATCCTCCTTCAGTTCGGTGAGGTGCACCCCTTTGACGCTACCCAGTGTTCCTACAGGCATAAATATGGGAGTCTCTATTTGGCCGTGACCGGTGGTGATAAGTCCTGCACGAGCATTGCTCTTGGGATCGGTGTATTGGAGTTGGAATTTCATCTTCGGTAAATCAAAATTGTATTACTTCTAATATCAGATTGCAAAGATACGAATAAACGAGCGAGAAATATCAAGCTTGTTTGAATATTTATCAAAGCGAGTGAAAGTATCTTCTTGGCATAGCCATAAAGATACGAATAAACGAGCGAATAAACAACCTATTCCTCAGCTGGTGCGACCGAAGAGGGCAGGCTGTGCCTCGGAAAATTACAGGTGCGCTTGCATTTTTTCTCAGCTTATATTAATTTTGCAAATGTGATGACTATAGACGAACAATATATGGCACGCTGCCTGCAGTTGGCAGCAAACGGCAGATTTGACGCCGCCCCTAACCCAATGGTAGGGGCCGTAATTGTACACCATGGGAAGATTATCGGCGAAGGGTATCACCGCAGATGCGGAGAGGCGCATGCCGAGGTCAACGCGGTGAGTTCAGTCAAAGACGAGTCGCTACTACGCGAAGCCACCATGTATGTGAGCCTCGAACCGTGTGCCCACTATGGGAAGACACCGCCGTGCGCCGACCTCATCGTGAGCAAGCATATACCGAGAGTGGTCATTGGCTGCCGCGACAATTTTGATCAGGTAGACGGCAAGGGCATACAGAAGCTGCGCGATGCGGGCATAGAAGTCACCGTAGGAGTACTGGAGGAGGAGTGCAGAGCGCTCAACCGTGCCTTCTTCACCTACCATGGCAAAAGGCGGCCATACATCATACTGAAATGGGCGCAAAGTGCCGACGGGTATATAGACAAGAACAGGGCAGAACGGACCGATGGCCCTGCCGTACGTTTTTCGACAGACGAGACAAGCATGAACGTGCATCGCCTGCGTGCCTTGAGCGACGCCATCCTCGTAGGACGCCGCACAGCCAGTCTTGACAACCCGTCACTCACCACCCGGCTATGGCCGGGGAAATCCCCTTTACGAGTTGTCATCGACCGCAAGGGAATATTGGATCTGGGATTAAAAATCTTTGACGGAACAACAAAAACCGCCGTTTTCACCGATGTTTTTCGTGATTTCGGAGAGACCGACAACATCAAGCAGATACCATTATCTCCCCTACAAGACATACTGCAGCAAGTCATCGAACAGCTCTATGCAAACAAGATACAACGACTACTTGTAGAAGGAGGTTCAAGACTTCTACAAAGTTTCATCGACCATGGCCTATGGGACGAAGCATTCGTTGAGGAGGCCCCCTTCTGCTTGGGCAATGGAGTGAAGGCGCCAGTCCTCGGCAACGCATGCCCAAAGGAGGGAATCAGTCGTTTCGGGCACAGGATTTGGCACTTTTTACAAGAAAAATAGGTTTTTTACTCATCTTTTAATATAAAAGAACTTAAAAAGTAGGGCATAAGCGGAAAATTGTTGCTAATTTTGTCGTTTGAATGTATAATAGCAAACAGAAGACGATGAAGAAAATAGCAACCAGCCTCCTTTGTTCACTTTTTGTAGCCCTGGCTTTCACCTCATGCCTACCCGAGGGCGAAGAGACAGAGTTGTCCTCTAGCGTAGCCCTGCTCTCGTTCAGCATCGAAGATTTGAAGACCAAACATACCATCACGCTGGAGAGCGGTAAGGACTCCACCTACACCACCATCATGAAGGCCAGCCTCATCCCCTTCACCATCGACCAGGAGCGAGGTCTGGTGTACAACACCGACTCTATAGCTTACGGCACTGACGTGACACATGTTATTCCCAATATCAGCGCCGATGGTTATGTATATTACTACAAGGGCGAAGAGAAGGTAGGATACAACAAGGGCGACACCATTGACTTCACTCATCCTGTGCGTTTTTCTATCCTGTCACACGACAACCTTTTCTCGCGCGACTACCTCATCAGCATCAACAAGCATCAGGTAGACCCCAAGAAAACGACATGGACACTCATTGAAGGTTGCAGCTTCCCTACCCAACTCTATGTTGAGCAGAGATCTATCATCAAAGGTGACCAGGTATTTGTACTCGGCAAAGGAAATGACGGTCATTACTACACTACCTCCACTTCGATTACAGATGGTGCAGAATGGTCCGCTGCCATCCCATGGAGTGGCATCACCGAAGGAGTAGACTGCTCGTCCATCGTACTGTTTGACGACATTTTCTACCTGCTCGCAGAGAACACCCTTTACTGTTCTGAAAACGGCATAGACTGGAGCAATATTTCCACCAATACCCCGCTCTCATGCCTTATCCCCTCCATTACTGCCGAAGGATCTTCAGTATGGAGCATCAGCGACGGTCTGTTTGTAACATCCAATGATATGACGACATGGCAAGACTACGGGCAGCCAGTCGGCAGCAGCATTGACAAGGTTGCAGGTTCGTTCAGCCAGCCACTACACACCAACAAAGCCATCTACCGTACCCTGTTTGTGGGTAGTTCGCCCCTATCAACAGACACTTGTGCCCAGGTTTGGAGCAAACTATCCACAGAAGACAAGTGGGTAGAAGTAAAGCCCGTGGGGACAAACGTCTTCGGTTGCCCTAACCTGGAGAATCTGGCCGTCATCAACTATCACGACAAGCTATATGCTTTCGGAGGCAATAGTCTCGGCAATCGCCATGTACCTATCGAGGCGTTCAGTGCTTGCTTTGAGTCACGTGACAACGGTGTCACCTGGAAGGTTCGCAACCATGTATTTAGCCTATCTGAGCATTTTGCAGGAAGAGATGAGACCTTCTCTACCGTTGTTGATGACAGCAACCGTGTCTGGGTTATTTGGAGCACCTCAGGAGAAGTATGGCAGGGCATATGGAGCGGTATTGAATAAAGAGAATTACGATTAGCCTTATATCCTCAATCCCTATGCTGAGCTATACACGACATCACCTCATCCGACACATCGCAGCGGTATTCATACTGCTGGCAGTCGTACCTATGGCCTCGGCTCAGGAGTTGGAATACAAGATGGAGCTGGGAGGCATGGCCGGAGGATGCTTCTATTTAGGCGATGCCAACTACCTCACCCCATTCAAGCATACAGCTATGGCAGGTGGATTACTGGCCCGCTATAATTTCAACCCACGCATGGCCATCAAGGGCGACCTGGCGGTAGGGCGTATCAAAGGAGCTACCGAAGGGCAGTCAAACAAGTTTCCCGATGGCAACACCACCTTCAGCCGCAACCTATATGAGTTGAGTGCACAGTTTGAGTACAACTTCTTCGCTTATGGGACAGGAGCAGGTTATAAAGACAGCCGCAGGCTATCCCCATACATACAAGCTGGCATAGGAATGACCTACGCGCCCAAGCCAGCCAACCATGTATTTGCCCTCAATATCCCCATGGGCATAGGGGTAAAGTATAAACTGGCCCATCGCCTTAATGTAGGTGCCGAATGGACCATACGCTTCACCACGTCGGATAGATTAGACGTAACCAATGCCGCCGAGCTGCAGCTCGACGACCCATACGGTATCGAAAGCAAAGGAATAAAAAACAAGGACAGCTACTCCATGCTGATGTTATATATTAGCTACGACATGTTCCCTAAATATAGAAAGTGTAACAACTGAAGCGACAAGAGGAGCAAGTTTTTCCAGTGACGCGACAAACAAAAGAAACAATAACTACAAACTGAGATGACATACAAAGAGCAGTTAGACATGAACCGTATACCCCAACACATTGCCATCATCATGGACGGCAACGGACGTTGGGCCAAGGAAAAGGGTAAGAAACGCGGTGAAGGACATATCTCCGGCGCAGCGGCTCTGCACAACACGATGATGAATGCGGCCAAGCTGGGTGTGAAATATGTAACCGTATATGCATTCTCCACAGAGAATTGGACACGCCCCGATGAGGAGGTCAATGGATTGATGGCCTTGTTGTTCGAGAAGCTCGATCTCAGCATCTTCATGGACAACGATATTCGTTTCTGTGTTATCGGTGACACCGACCGCCTGCCCGAGAAGGTACGTGAGCGCATGAACCATTGCATCAACCAATCGGCTGGCAACCAGCGCGGAACGCTCACCGTGGCACTCAGCTACTCATCGAAGTGGGAGCTCACCCAAGCAGCCAAGCGTATTGCCACGATGGTGCAGGAAGGCAAGATGAGCATCGACGATATTACCGATTCGACCATCGACAGCACCTTGTGCACCTCATTCATGCCTGACCCTGACCTGTTGATACGCACTGGCGGCGAGACTCGCCTGAGCAATTACCTGTTGTGGCAATGTGCCTACACCGAACTATACTTCTGCGACACTTTCTGGCCCGACTTTGACAAAGAGGAGTTATGCAAAGCAATATATACCTTCCAACAGAGAGAAAGAAGATTTGGCAAGACCAGTGAACAAATTGCGGAAGAGAATGATAATAAATAGAAGAATGAAGAAGAGTATCCACCTTTTTAAGATTATAGCCCTGGCCGGACTTCTTGTCATTCCCCACGGCAAGGCCGCAGCACAAATCACCGATACGGACACCATCAAGAGTCCTTCGGTGCTATACTCAGCTCCCAAGAAATACGAGATAGCAGGTATCACTGTTAGCGGTGTCGACAACTACGAGGACTACGTGCTGATAGGACTGTCGGGCCTCTCCGTAGGTCAAGTAGTAACCATACCGGGCGATGAGATTACAGCAGCAGTGAAGCGTTACTGGAAGCACGGCCTGTTCTCCAACGTGAGCATTACCGTAGAGAAGACCATAGGCAATCAGGCCTATCTGAATATAGCCCTGACACAGCGTCCGCGCCTGTCAAAGCTCAACTTCAATGGCGTGAAGAAATCTGAGCAAGAGGACTTGGAGGCCAAGCTCAGCTTCCGCCAAGGCAATCAGATTACACCCAACATGATAGACCGCGCCAAGATTGTCATCAAACGCTATTTCGACGAGAAGGGCTTCAAGAATGCCGAGGTCAATATCATCCAGCGCGACGATGTAGCCGAGAAGAACAGCCTCATCCTCGACATCAACATTGACAAAAAAGAGAAGATCAAGGTCAACAAAATATACATCACCGGCAACAGCGCCCTAGATGAGAAGAAGTTGAAGTGGGCGATGAAGAAAACCAACGAAAAGGGCAACTGGCGGCACCTGTTCCGTCCGAAGAAGTTCATCGACAACCTCTACGAAGAAGACAAGCAACTGCTCATTGCCAAGTACAATGAGCACGGCTATCGCGATGCCCAGATTGTGGTTGACTCTGTAGTCCCCTTCGACGAGAAGACCGTAGACGTATATATCCAGGTTGAGGAGGGTGATCAGTACCACATCCGCAACATCAACTGGGTAGGCAATACGGTATACGACTCCGAAGGACTGGCCGAGGTGCTGCGCATGAAGCCCGGCGACGTTTACAACCAAAAGATGCTGGAGGAGCGCATCAATGTAGATGACGACGCTATCGGCAACCTATATTATAATAATGGATACGTGTTTGCTCGCGTCGAGCCCGTGGAGGTCAATGTCACCGCCGACTCCGTAGACCTTGAGATGCGTGTGCTTGAAGGTCCGCAGGCAACCATCAACCGTGTACGTATTGCCGGTAACGACCGCCTGTATGAGAATGTTGTGCGCCGCGAACTGATGACCAAGCCCGGCGACCTTTTTAGCAAGGATGCCCTCATGCGCTCCGCCCGTGAGATACAGCAGATGGGGCACTTCAATCCCGAAGCCATTGTTCCCGACGTGCAGCCCGACCTCGCCAACGGAACGGTAGACATCAACTGGATGCTGGAGTCGAAGAACAACGACCAGGTGGAGTTCTCACTTGGCTACGGACAGACCGGTGTGATTGGTAAGATAGCCCTGAAGTTCACCAACTTCTCCATGTACAACCTCTTCCACAAGTCTGACAACTACCGTGCCTTCATACCTCAGGGCGACGGACAGACCTTTACGATCAGTGGCCAGACCAACGGTAGCTACTACCAGTCATACAACATCTCGTTCTTCGACCCCTGGTTTGGCGGCAAGCGCCCCAACTCATTCTCTGTGAACGCCTTCTTCTCGCTGTCTACGGGACTGAACAACAACTTCTACAACACAGCGATGATGAACAACTACTACAACAGTCTGTATGGTTATGGCTATGGCAACTACAACAACTACTATAACAACTACGAGTCGTACTACGACCCCGACAAGTACCTGCGCATGTATGGTCTGTCGCTCGGTTGGGGTAAGCGTCTGCATTGGCCCGACGATTACTTCACACTCTACGGCGAGCTGTCGTATACCCGTTACGACCTGAACAATTGGGAGTACTTCATCATCAACAACGGTAGCAGCAATAGCATAAGCCTCTCGCTCAACCTCGGCCGCAGCTCTATAGACAATCCCATCTTCCCGCGCCAAGGCTCCGAGATCAGCTTCAACGTATCGCTCACTCCCCCCTACTCGCTTTTCGACGGTATAGACTATAAGAGTCTGAGCGAGGTAAAGGGAACCGATGCCAACTACAACGCCAGTCTGCGTAAGCGTTACAACTGGATTGAGTACCATAAGTGGAAGTTCAAAAGCAAGTTCTACACCGCCCTTACCGGTGGTCAGAAATGCCTTGTGCTGATGGCACGTGCCGACTTCGGATTGCTGGGCCATTACAACAAGTACAAGAAATCACCCTTCGAAACCTTCTTCGTGGGTGGTGATGGTATGAGCGGCTACTCATACAACTACTACACCGATATGGTAGCCCTGCGTGGTTACGACAACGGTTCGCTCACACCCATGGGCCAAGAGGGTTATGCCTACTCACGCTTCGCCATGGAGCTGCGCTATCCACTGATGTTCGAGAACTCCACACAAATCTATGCCCTTGCCTTCCTCGAAGGCGGTAATGCATGGACCGATGTGCGGAAGTTCAACCCCTTCGACATGAAGCGCTCGGCCGGTGTGGGTGTACGTATCTTCCTCCCGATGATCGGTCTTATGGGTATCGACTGGGCCTACGGCTTCGACAAGATCAATGGTAGCACAGCCTCAGGCGGTAGCCAATTCCACTTTATCCTCGGACAGGAGTTCTAATGTATGGAGAATTGATAATTGATAATTGAAAATTGATAATTATATTCTTTAGTTATGAAAAAGAACCTTTTGATAACAGCCCTTTTCTGTCTTGTCGGCTTTACTGCCAACGCACAGAAGTTTGCATTGATTGACATGGAATATATCCTCAAGAATATCCCCGCCTATGAGCGTGCCAACGAACAGCTCAACCAGCTCTCCAAGCGTTGGCAGAGCGAGGTCGAGGCCGTAGCTCTTGAGGCACAGACCCTCTACAAGAACTACCAGAGCGAAGCCGTCTTCCTCTCCGAGGAGCAGAAGACCAAGAAGGAAGAAGAGATTGTAGGCAAGGAGAAGGAGGCACAGGAGTTGAAGCGCAAATACTTCGGCCCCGAAGGAGAGCTCTACAAGAAGCGCGAGAGTCTCATGGCTCCCATCCAGGACGAGATATACACTGCCGTGAAAGAAATTTCCGACGCAAAAGGCTATTCTGTAGTGGTAGACCGTGCCTCAGCAGCCAGCATCATCTACGCCTCACCCAAGATCGACATCAGCAACGAAGTCCTTGTGAAGCTAGGATATGCCAATTAAAAGGAAGTAAACTTGCAATTTACCATACCATACATTAACTTTGCATCAGCAAACGACAATTATTAACTAATTAATTATATTACAATCATGAACAAGAAACTTATTGCCATCCTCTTTATGATGGCTCCCCTCGCAATCTTTGCACAGAAATTCGGTCACTTGAACTCAGCCGACATCATCCAGGTGATGCCCGAGTATACCACAGCGCAAACCGAACTTCAGAAACTTGAGAAGCAGTATTCTGATGAGCTCAAGATGATGGAGACCGAGCTCTCTAAGAAGAGCGAAGAATATGAAGCACAGAAGGCTACCCTTCCTGCCAACATTCAGCAGCGTCGTGAGCAGGAGTTGCAGGAGCTCTATGGCCGTATGCAGCAGTACTACCAGCAGTCGCAGCAGGAGCTTGCACAGGCTTCGCAAGAGAAGATGGCAGCTCTCACCGAGAAAATCACCAAGGCTATTAAGGAGGTTGGTGTAGCCGGCGGTTACCTCTACATCTTCGATGTTGCCAGCGGTATCCCCTACATTAGCGAGACCCTCAGCACAGATGTTACCGCACAGGTAAAGGCTAAGCTTGGCATCAAGTAATCCACAATCCTGTCATATTCTGAGTGAAGTCAAGCGGCCCGGTGTGATGGGTCCTTCACTTCACTCAGAATCTAATTATCAGCCCTTAAAGCAAAGACAAAGCCCCTTCAGACTATGAAAAGAAACATCCTACTACTCTTGACACTTGTAGCGTTGAGCGCTACTGCACAATCCAAGTTCGGTTACACCAGCTATAGATCGATTATAAAACTGCTCCCCGAGTACAGTCTTGTGATGGTCCATCTCGATGAGTTGCAAGCCAAATACGAGGCAGAGATTGCCCGTTCTGACCGTGAGTTCAACCAGAAATATGCCGATTTCATCGAGGATCAGAGCCAATTTCCCGACAACATCCGCATGAAGCGCCACAAAGAGCTACAGGAGCTCATGGAGAAGTCCATTGCATTCAAGGACGAGGTAAACCGCACCATGCGCGAGGCACGTCACGAGATGATGAAACCCCTCTATGAGAAGGTAGATTCTGCCGCCATGAAGGTATGCGTTGAAAAGGGATATGACTACATCCTCAACACGGACGACCGTGCCTACATCGCCATCAACCCCAACAATGGCAAGGATATCACTGCCATGCTGAAGAGAGAGCTCCACATCGAACAATAATCCTACACAACCACATCCCATGTTACCTGGTCCTATTGGTATCTTTGACTCCGGCTACGGCGGACTCACCATCTTATCGCAGATACGCGAGAGAATACCCCAGTATGACTTTCTATACCTCGGCGACAATGCACGTACCCCCTACGGTACACGCTCCTTCGAGGTGGTATATGAGTTTACTTCACAGGCCGTCAAGACCCTGTTCGACATGGGATGCCAGCTCGTAATCCTTGCCTGTAATACGGCATCGGCGAAGGCCCTGCGCACTATCCAGCAGATAGACCTTCCCAAGATAGACCCGCGCAAGCGTGTGTTGGGTATCATACGCCCCACCGTTGAGTACCTCGACCATATCACCGAGACACGCCACGTAGGCATCCTCGCCACATCGGGTACCATCAAGTCACAATCCTATCCTTTAGAGATTAAGAAGCTATTCCCCGACATCACCGTCAGTGGTGAGGCCTGCCCCATCTGGGTTCCTCTGGTCGAATGCGGAGAGGGACACAGCGATGGTGCAGACTTCTTTGTGCAGCGCCACATCAACAATCTTTTGGACAAAGACAGACAGATCGACACCATCATTCTCGGCTGCACCCATTACCCTATCCTATACGATAAGATACGTCAGTACACGCCCTCGCATATCAGAATCATCACACAAGGAGAGTATGTGAGCAAAAGCCTCATCAACTACCTGGAACGCCATCCCGAGATGGATGCCCTATGCACCAAACAGGGCACATGCCGTTTCCTCACTACAGAGTCTGGCGACATCTTCAAGCAGTATGCCTCAATCTTCTTCGACAACACAATTCAGGTACAAAGCATCTCGCTGAAATAAGAACAGGTAATAATACAGTAAGAGGGTGTGAATCACACCCTCTTACTGTATAAAAACGGGAAAGGAACCTACCGCTACTTCTTCACGAATCGGCGAGTCACACGAGTATGCTCAGCCCATATATCGACGATGTACATACCAGCGGGCAGACCACTTACATCCCATCCCGTTGTTTCGCCATTAAGATGTCGTGCACCCACCTTCGAGCCCGATACCGTGTAGATAACGACATCAGCTGTCGAAGGCACTTGAATGATGAGTTCGTCTTCCACGACAGACGACACTTGCACCACATCCTCCTCCAAAACCTCCACACTACTTGCATCACGCACATAGAGGCGTCCGTCAGTAAAGAGCGATGAGGTATCCCATACCAGCCCTTCGGCGGGTACAGCAGGCACTATCTCTGCAATACTCCCCTTCACAGCCCTGCTTGAAGGCACATCGAAAATCGTAAAATAGGTGTCGGGCTCAAATTCAGCATCATAGTCGGTGAGGTCGAGTTGTAGTATGGCATCGGTTATCGTCGTGGCAGCGCCAAATTTGATTTTCGACGCACGGTTCAGTGTGCCCAGTCGCGACAGACCGACCTGCACAATGGATCCGGCCTTGATGGTGGCCCCTGCCTTCAGAGTGAATACATCGCTGCGGTTAAAGAGCGTATCACCCACAGCCAGCGTAGCGCCTGCGTTCACCGTCACCTTACCGGCTACCGAGCCCTTACCACAGAGCGTAGCCCCCTTGTTGACGGTGATGGCTCCCGTACCTGAGTTTGTACCGTTGATGATAAGTCGACCACCCGACACAATAGTTGTTCCCTTATATACATTGTTACCCGTGAGACGCCAGTCGCCACTGCCCACCTTCTTGATTGATACAGTACCCTCATGCGCACTGCTGCTGGCCAGGTTGTTGATGATACCATGGAAAGTCTCATCAGTATTGGCACCACCTATGGTGTAAGAGCAGGTAAATCCATCTGTTTTCTTACTCGATCCACGTATATAGGTTCCCTTGTCACCGGAGATACCGCCAATCTCGAAGTCACAGTTAGTATCCCATCCGGCCAAATGGGCACATCCCTTGAGTTCTACCGTCGCCTTGGGGAAGTCGTTGCTGTTGCCCTTGATGAGGAAGAGGCTACCCTCCGAAGCCTTCGAGTTGACACCATTGGCAATGATGCGTCCTGTAAAGTTACTCCAGTCACCTACAATATATTCGCGCAGATAGGGTATATTAAGCTGCAGCGTACCGCTACCCGTCAGTTTACTCTTGATGGAGCAGTTGCGATGGGGAGTAAACTGCGATACAGTGCCCTCCTCCACCTCTATGGGGAACGAGTAAGTCTCGTAGTTACTGTTGTCGCCCTGCGTCTTCAGTGTACCGCCCGCCATCACCAATTTCGACGAAGAGCCTATGCCCACCTTGGACACATCGGTGGTACTCAGGTAGAGCGTACCTCCACGGAGGATGGTCTTACCCGTATATTTGAAGAAATTGGTTGTACCGACGGTGAGCTGCCCCTTACCATTGAGAATGAGGTCACCCTCACCCTCAAACGAGCCATTCATTGTCACCGTATTGCCCATTTTGGCAATATTGAACTCCGTAGGCTCATAAATTTTTGCTGAACGATTGGTTGTGGTGCTTCCGCCCGTATAGAGCCATGTGCCGCCGCTCCATATCCAGTTCTGTGCAAACTCCTCCGACGCGCCTATGCCGCTGGCCACAGCACCATCCTTCAGGGTCGTGAACTCGAAGGTACCTCCATACAGCACGGTAGATCCGGTATAGGTGTTGGCAGTGCCCATCACGAGTCTTCCCCCCCCCGCCTTATTGACCGATCCTACGCCGGCGATGCTTCCGCTACCCGAGAGCGTCACCAGGGAGTCACTGTTGACGACGACAGCCTCAGGAGTCACCACCGTATCTATGGTGATGGCAGCAGGCACATCGATAAGCACCCTGCCTCCATCGACATATGCTGCCGACATGTCGTTCCAGTTGGGAGTCGTCATATCCCATAAGCCCGTACCGACACTCCAAGCATAGTCGGGCTCATAGGTAGTAATATCAATCATCTCGGTAGGTACGGGACGCGTCTTCATGGTCACCTCATCAGAGTAGGCCGAGTACTCCTCACCACCAAAGGCACGTATACGGAACACATAGGCAGTGCCGGGATCAAGTCCCTCTACCACGTACGATACAGCGTCAGCAGCCGTGCGTGCCACCTCCACGAAGACACCATCGCGCTTCATCTCTATAGCTATGCCCTCCTCGCCTTCGGTGTAGTTGAGCCATCCGAGGGTAAGCGTGTTCTGTGCAGAGCCGATGGTCTCAAGGCAGAGCGGAGCACGCAAGTAGTACTGACGATCAGCAACGGTGATGCTGTTGATATAGTTCTCAATGTTGGCATAGCCATTATCAGCAATCGTCATGGCATCATCCTTGGCGGGATCGGTACCATTGGCCTCCTCCCATGCATCGGGCATACCATCCTTATCGGTATCGGTGGGCTTGGCACCTCCCCACAGCCTCCAATCGGTGGGAGCGCCAAACGGCAGACTGGTCTCTCGAGCAATAAACTCACCCCTTTTACCTAGCGAGTACACCTCGTCGATGACATACCAGTCGGCATAGTCGCGGTACGGGAGCGATGCACCAACAGTAGGCAGTGAGGTCTCGAGCAGCGACGTGGCCGGTTCTATAGGCAGGTCATAGGCCTGCATGGGTGAGGTCATGAAGGTAGGCCCACCCGAATACTCGCTTTTGGGAATCTCGTAGGGGTCGAAGACACCATCCTTGTCCTTATCCTGCCAGTTGTCCACAGCATAGATAT
This sequence comes from Bacteroidaceae bacterium, assembly GCA_017622495.1. GTDB lineage: Bacteria > Bacteroidota > Bacteroidia > Bacteroidales > Bacteroidaceae > UBA1189. The sequence goes on from JAGAQY010000010.1 coordinate 19,965, forward strand.
GGAAGTCCGCATTGGCACCGCCAAAGGCATTGCCGCCACCCATGGGTCCATTGATAAAGAGGTTGCCCTGCGCATTGGCATAGTGCGTGCCTTCAGAGTCACCACCCATGATGAAGCATCCGCTGGCCCAATTGTATACGATATTGTTCACATATTGGTTCTTACCCTTAATCTTGGCATTGCGTGTATCATTGTCCACATAGAGGTTGCGATACAGCGTGATATTGTCGGCCTGCACGAGCCCACCGGCACAGTGCGTCTGCAGTCCCTGGCTGATGATGGAGTTCTGTATGGTGATATTGCCCAACTCGCCCTTTCCATCGCCACTTATCGAGAAGGTTTCGTCGCGTCCCCACGATACGGAGAGGTGGTCGAAGATCATGTTGGTACCGTTCGATACTCCAGCGGCATCCTTGCCCGAATCGCCTACCACACCCATACGGAAACGCACGTAACGCACAATCGTGTTGCTGGCACCCGAGAACGATACGCCATTGCCATACACCGTGATGCCATCGCCCGGCGCCGTCTGTCCGGCTACATAGAGGTTATTGGCAAACACCAGGCGGCTCTCGAGCTTAATCACGCCACCCACATCGAACACCACGATGCGATTGCCCTGGCTTACAGCATCGCGCAGCGATCCGGCACCGCTATCGTTCAGATTCGTCACATGGTATACCGAGCCATTACGGCCACCTACAGCATACTTACCGAAGCCCTCGGCTCCAGGAAACGCCAGTTGCTGAGCACTCAATGGAAGCAACGCCATACATACAACGGCACAAGCAATACATATTCTTCTCATGATATATTATTTTGTTTTTTCAATGATCGGTATTGAATTATGATTTACCATCTGGCAGGTAGTTTTCGTTTTCGTTACAGCGCAGCTGTTTTTTTCATTCGTAAATCACAAATAAGCAACGCACTGCTACATCCCCAGCTCCAGACACCCCATAATGAAAGGTCCTGTGGCCTTGGCATCATTATCGCGTATCTTCTCACCTATATAGTATTCGTAGCTTCCGTCACGATAGGGATTGCCTCCCAGTCCGCCCACCTGGCAGCAGCGTGTGAGGGTGAGTGTGCCATCGGCATTCTCCACCAGCAGTTGCTCCTTCAGGCCCTTGAAGGCCCGCATGGCTACCTTGCGGTAGCGTTTGTCGAGGTACCCCTTGTTAACTGCCTTGGCATAGGCATACATACACTGCGTGGTCACCGATGCCTCGGGGTAGTTACCTTCGCGCTCGGGGCAGTCGATAACCTGGTACCACAGTCCGTCGCGCTGATACCGGGGCAGCACATCAGCCAGTCCCTGTATATATCCGATGATGCGTTCACGCCCCTCATGCTCCTCGGGGATGAAGTCGAGCACATCAACCAGTGCCATAAACCACCACCCTATGCTGCGTCCCCAGAAATTAGGCGATGTGCCCGTCTCCTTGTTGGCCCAGCGCTGGTTGCGGCTCTCGTCCCAAGCATGATGGTATAGGCCGGTATCCTTGTCATAGGTATAGGTGTGGCACAGGGTAATCTGCTTCACCGCCTCGTCTATCCACTCGGGCTTGTCAAACTCCTTGCCATACTGCGCCATGAAGGGCGAACCCATATAGATGCCATCGAGCCACATCTGGTGCGGGTAGCACAGCTTATGCCAGTATCCTCCCACATGTGTGCGTGGATGGTTGCGCAGCTGCTTGATAAGGCGTTCTATGGCACGCTTATACTTAGCCTCGCCTGTGGCTTCGTAGATGGCAAGGAGCACCTTACCCGAGTTGATGAAGTCGATATTGTATGTCTCGGGCGTATAGAGGTGTATCTCACCTTGCTCGTTGATCAGCGAGTCGGCCCACTGATGCACATAGTTATAATAAGTGTCGTCGCCTGTGGCCTTCCACATGCGCAACATGGCCATGCAACCCACACCCTGTGAATAGCCGAAATAGAGACGCTTGCCATGGTCGAGCTGCCAGGCTTCGGGGAATCGCGACATCTCGGAGTCGGCAAAGCGGCGGGCATACGAGCCCTCGAAAGACTGTGCCAGCATTCCTGATACGGCACACAGCAGTACAATCAGTACCGATACAAACTTCTTTTGCTTCATGGTATACACATTAGCAGGAGAGAAAGATCAAGACATATATTCTCAACTACAAATATAGTGCTTATTTTTGATTTATCGGCAACAAGTGGGGAAAAAGCTGCAAAAGCATCGGAGATGCTGTTAAAGGGCAGCCGTTGGCAACAACGATGACGATAACGATGACGAAAACCATCAATCCTTCAATTCACTTACCGCAGCCAGGTAATTCCTCAAGTTACCGCTTTTCATGATCTTCTTGTAGGCCTTGTGCCCTATGAGCGGTTCGGCATATTCCCAGTAGGTACGCATCTTGCTGTGCAGCTGCGCATCGCCCTTGACGATATTTGCATACTCTTCCATCAGTTTGTGGTGTAGTGTGCATAGTATCTCCACCTGCTCTGCATGACTCAATTCACGTCCTTCGACATACTCGCGTGCCAGCGAAGGACGTGCCAGCAGTGCGCGGCCGATCATCAGTCCGCCCAAGTGCGGGTAGCGCTCCTCCATCTCGTGCAGTTGGCCTATCGTCGTCAGGTCGCCATTGTAGAGCACGGGGTGGCGGCTAACCTCATATACTCGCCCGAAGGCTTCGTGATCAATAAATCCCTTGTACTGCTGCGTGCCAGTGCGAGGATGCAGTGTGATATGTGTCAGGGGCGTGTCGTTGAGAATTTCCATCACCGGCATCCACTCCTCGGCATTGTCCCATCCCAGGCGCATCTTCACCGAGAAAGACAGCTCTGTGCGTTCCTTGATGATGCTGGCCACCTCGGCCACAATGTCGGGATGGGCGAGGAGCCCCGAGCCACGGCCATGACGAGTCTGCAGGGGGAAGGGACATCCCATATTGAGGTCTATCGTATGGTAGCCCTGTGTCGCTATTTCATCGGTGAGGAAGGCGAATTCCTTTGTACTCTTGAAGATAATCTGGGGTGTCACCGGCACCTCTAAGTTGTTCTTGGGGTCTATGTCGCGACGGTCCTTGGAGCGTATGTCGCCAGCCTCAACCCGCACGAATGGGGTGTAGTAACGTTGTATGCCGCCTATGAGATGGTAGTGAGTGCGGCGGTAGACATCATCGGTATGTCCTTGTAGTGGGGCGAAATGAATGGGAAGCATTTGTTTTAGGGTGTAGGGTGATACCTCCTCCGTCCTTTGGGCTCGCCCCCTAAGTTAGGGGGACAATGCCATCCGGATGACCGTTAATCGTTCTACGTTCAACGTTATCAGTTCCTCTGCCCTTTAACTGCTGCTTATTAACCAACCGTCTCGCGGCGATTAACCGCACCATAGACGCTTTAACCGCAGCTCCGCTGCCAAATCTTCGTTCCACGTCAAACGTAGTTTCATAACAAGAATAAACCGCATGCCACATTGTGACAGGCGGTTTTTCTCAGTACTCGAAGCGGGACTTGAACCCGCACAGCCATCACTGGCCAAAGGATTTTAAGTCCTTCGTGTCTACCGATTCCACCATTCGAGCAACCTTTGCGGTGCAAAGATAGTAAATAATTGACAATTGTCAATTGAGAATGTGTATTAAAATTAACGCTATATATGTTTTTTACTCTGCTTTTCGGTTTATCTGAGGTTATTTTGGACATCTTTGCACTCTCAATTCTTGCAAATAGACCACTATCCACTACAAACCGAGAGCACACATTGACTCAAAAAACATCTCTCAGATAAACTCGAAATAAAATCCAAACAGCTTCTTAATATCAACTCACAAATAACAACTCACAACTATCAGTTGTGCACCATCAGTAGATTACCGTTGAGAGTAACGGGATAGCGGTATAGGGGGCGGCCGCCGTTGGTGGCATAGCCATGGTTGTTGAGCTCGTAGGATGCGCCGCATTTAGGGCACGTAGCATAGGGTGTGGTGTTGACAACAAGGCGGGCTGAAGGAACATCGCACTGGGGACAGCCAAGATCATAGGCGTAAATCTCGCCTTCGGCATACCACGGGGAACCTATGATAAGACCTGCCAGGCCAAAGCTAAACACACGCGACTGTACTTCGGTGAGGGGATACTCATAGGCCATGCCGGTATTGGTATATACCGTATAGCCATCCTTGAGGGGACGCTGGCGTACATAAAGGAAATTGCCCAACGTATACACACCATTGAAGGGAGGCATGGAGATATCACACGAGAAGGATACAGGATACTTGTTGCTATACGTGGTATAGCTGTTGGTACATGACTGAAGCACTACGACCAATAGGAGGAGGATAAGGGACTTTCTCATATTTCTAAAGACAACAATCAATGAATAACAAACAACGAATGACGCAGATTGGGGAGGATGAAGATTGAGAGATGATGCCACCCGGATGGTTAATTTTCAATTCTCAAGGCATTGCCTGCAGTCCCTCCCAGCGGACGTTCCAGGTGCCATCGGCAGGGAAACCGGGGTTGGGGGTATCGCATCCGTCCCAACCGGCACACATCATGGCTACGGCAGTGAGGAGCCCACCATTGCCGGGGAGGTAGAGGCGCAGGCGTGACGACTGGTAGTTGTGTCCGTTGGGCAGATAGGTATTCTTGGTCTCGGGCATAAGCAGGGCATCAACGGCCTTCTGAGGCTCGCCGAGACGTGCGGCACACATAGCGGTCATGGGATAGTCCCATCCCCAACTGGTATCCCATCCCCAGAGGTCCCAAAGTGCATGCAGGGTACGGCTCATGGTGGCCTTGTCTACGAGATGGCTCTCAGGATACATGCCCAAGGCTCCCAGCACGGCAGGATGATCGGTGAGGTAGCGGGTGTTGGTATAGGAGTCGGTGGCTGTCTCGGCAGCGAGGTAGCGGCCCTGTTCATCAGCGGTGAGAGGCGAGAGCTTGGCCAACAAACGATCCCACTCGGGGATACGCCTCATGCCCATGCGCTCGCGCCACAGCTGTGCGGTGGAGAGGCCATAGTGCCAGGCGGAGAGTTCGAGTGGCGGATTGATGGTCTCGGCTGCACGCAAGGTCTCCTGCGCCGGGATGATGCCCTTGAGGATGTAGCGGCCCTCCTGCTCATCGTAGTCGGCAAAGGAGTACATAAACTCGGCTGTCTCCTGAACGAGCTTGAAGTATTTGTCGAGTACCTCCTTGGTAGGGTTGGCACGATAGACGAGTTCGGCAAGGTATATGAGGTGAGGCTGCTGCCAGATGAGGAAGCTGCCGACCTTGGAGGGGGCCTCAGCGGCAGAGGGATCGGTCATCTTCATCCAGCGCACACCCTTATAGCCTTGGCGCTCGGCAATACTGCGAGCCATGGGGCGTGCTTTCTCGTACCAGGAAAGGGTGTGGTGGAGCTTGTCGGCATGTCCCCATAGGGGGAAGTGTGACTGGTGCCACCAGATCATCTCAAGGTGAAACTTTCCATACCATGAGTTGTAGGTTAGGCCTGTCTCTTGGGGAGGCGTGTCGCCAGCGGCCTGAATAGCCATGAGGTATTGGCTGAGCACGACGCGACGCTCGAGCTCGGGAGCCCGCGGGTCGGTGCAGGCGGAGAAGTCCACTACCCCACCCTCGTTCCAGAACTTGGCCCACGCGGTTGCCGAGGCTGTAGCGGCTTCGCCGAAGGTGGGCAACAGATAGTCGGTAAAGGTGGTGGTGTAGGTGGGCAGGAACTCGCACGAAAAGGCGAAGTCGCCCGTAGAGGGGGTGAGAACAAAGCAGTTGGCCGACGGCTGCGCAATGAGCACATCGCCCTGCCACTGCACCACGACATAGTAGATTGTGGCATCGATGGTGCGACGGAAGACTGCGAGGTTGTTGCGGCGCGATACCAACGTGGTGTGATGCTTACTATCAGCATCCCAGTCGCAGGCATCGTCGGCATGCTCACCCGTGGGGTATGGGAAATGGAGTCTGATGGGCATGGGCTGACCTGCCTTGACACGTGCGGCTAGGAGGTCGCGCTCAGGGTGACAGACGGTCTGTACATGCACGGGAACTCCCTGCAGGGTATAGCGGCTGTCGATGATGCCACTACCCAAGAGGAGGGTCTGCGTGACATCGGCGAAATCGTCGAAGGTGACAGTCGAGGGAAGTTCGAAGCCTACGACACCCAAATGGAGGCGGTGCGGATTGATACGCAACCAGTTGGCAGCATCCTGCTGACGACCAGGCTCGTTGAACTGCACGGAGTAGGGCTCCATACGGCCACGACCGAAGTCGTAGTCGCGATAGGCATCCTCAGGGGTATATCGCTTGGGATTAGCGAAAGAATGCCATCCCCAGTCGGACTGCGTACCCAAGGGGACACCTTTGGAATAGTGCGCCGGAAAGGTCTGCAAGCCGGTAGCGTCGACCGTCACGGCAAAGCCACCATTGCCCACCGAGAGGGACGACAGCGAGTCGAAACCATGGACAATGGGACTGTTGCGCTGCAGCAGTGCCTTGCGGTTAATCTTAGCCTCTGCCCCTTGAATGAAGAGGCAGAGGAAAGACAGAAGCAATATACCGATTCTCATGGGCAGTTGTAATTAAGGATGCGAATTATGGCACGCGGATGACACAGATTTAGCGGATGACCACAGATTTTTATAGTTTTTCGTCAGCGTCAGCGTCATCGTCACCGTTTTCGTACAACCTTCGCTTGTCCTCATCCGGAGGCTAATTCTCAATTTTCAATTCTCAATTTTCAATTGATCCGTTCATCGTTAGACACTCATCAATTCTTAGGAATCTCACCAGTCTCCATCACCTGGATAATCATGCGCAGGAGTTCGTCGGTAGGACGTGAAAGGCGCATGTTGCCCAACTGTGTCTGCGGCTGACGGTTGCCTGCCTCGATCTCGGCTACGCGGCTACGCAGTACAGAGATCATGCGCTTCTTGGCATCCTCGTTGGCATCGGGAGCAGAGAAGGGCTTGGCCCAGTTGGCAAGAGTCATATCGGGTGCATCGAGACCAGGGGTAGCGAGGTACTCCTCTACGAGCGATACGTAGGTGGTGAGGTCGCCAGCCTTCTCGGCATCGGTGATGAGCACGGTAAGGCGGTAGTGATCGGCATCGTCGCTCTTGATGCGGCGAAGCAGGGCCTGGAAAGCTGCAAACTGGTCATCGTCGAGGACTACCTTATCGCCTTGCTTGACAAACAGATGATTGGTATAGGTGCTGAGCACATTGTTGATCTTCATGTCTACGGCACGCTCGCCTACAGTGGCCTTCAAGGGCTCGGGATTCTGTGCGGTGTAGATGAACGAGAGAGCATAGGGGTTGTTGATATGCTTCATGAAGATGGCTGCCAGCTCCTTGTCGGAGGCGAAGTTCTCTTCCTTGTTCATGAGCAGTGTCTCGGCCACCATGTCGGCATCGTCACGCTTATAGGTAGCGGTGAGCGAAGCAAGATACTCCTTGAGGAAGGCCTCGTCGCGATCACCGTTGTTCCAGCGCTCCTCGAGACTGCCAGCCTCAGCATCTACGATGCTTTTCTCCTCTACACGGCTGATAAACTTTGCCGCATCGCTGCCACCCATGAAACGGCCTATTTCCTTGCCGTCGGCATTGAAGATGATAAAGGTAGGATAGCCCGATACCTGCCACTCCTTGGAGAGACCCTGAGCGTAGTCGGCCTCCATGTCAATCTTGAGGTTCACAAACTTAGGATTCATATACTCACCTACTTTGGCATCGGGGAAGATGTCGCGGGCCATCTTCTTACAGGGACCGCACCACTGGGTGTAGCAGTCTACAAACACGAGTTTGTTCTCCTTCTTTGCCTTAGCGGCAGCTTGAGGCAACAAAGTTCCTTCGGGCTCAAAAGCTATACCTTGAGCAAACATCACTGATGCTACCAGCACCATTGAGAGAATCATTGATAATCTTTTCATAATACTTATTGTTGTTTAGTGTTTTTGTTTCTTTGTTTCTTGTTTAGTGTTTAGAGTGTAGAGTTTAAAGTTTTTATGGACCACAGATGACACGGATGTTACGGGATTATCACAGATCTTTTTTCTAGAATTGGCTTAAATGGTTTGTGAATTGTCCCTATTGCAAGCTGAATTTCCATGCCATATCCTTCACTTTACCGGGAATGGGGTAGTCGTAGCATGCCTTTCCCTTGATGACGCCGCTGGCAGGGTCTATCTTATATTGGTAGAGGTGACCCTCCTGAGTGGCCTCATTCCAGGTGGCGATGTGTATCAGGTTGTCGGCATTGGGTACCATACCGTAGCCATATACCGTGCCATGATAGTACTTCATCATGCGTACACAAGTGACCTCCTCACCCTCGTTGGGGGCGGTCCAAGTGTTCTTGGCCATGCCACGGCCATCGTAGGCATAGCAGTATACCTTGTTGCCTGTGCCATAGTAGATAAATCCGCCCACATGGCTTGCTGCCATGGTGGTAGCACTCATGATACCCGAGCACTTGCCATTAAGCTTATACATACCTACGCAGATATCGTTGTCGGTGGGGAATGAGGAGGAGAAGTTGGTCACCACAAGGTAGCGGTTGTTGTCCTTGGCCATGATGCAGTAGTCGTGAGGACGCAGAGACACGCTGACAGAGGTGCCTTTGCCCCAATCGGACATGAGCATCGTCATCCCCGTATTGTTCAACATATCGGTGCCATATTTTGTTGCATCTTGCGGAGCAAAACGCTCAAAGCGCGACGAGTTGAAAGCTGCATAACGGAAGCACTGGTTGGTCTGGTCATACACCACCACACCATAGTTTGTGGCATGGGCCAACTCGGCATTCCATGGAGCCAACTCGCCCACCTCATCCTCCTCGGAGCGCTTGGGCATGCCAAACTTGGTGGTGCGGCCTTCGGTAGCTGAGAAGGAGTAGGTATTGGTATATACGGAATTGCCATTGATGAGCACCTCGGAGTTGTAACCCGACACAACGCCGCTTCCATGCTGCCCATACCATACGGGAGTCTCGGTAGCGGGCTGCTGGTAGAAGAAATCGCCGAAGGAGAGGGCACGTTCAAAGCCATTCTCAGAGACACCCACAAGAGTCTTGTCGGTGCAGAGACCGATATAGTTGTTGCCCGAGGTGAGCGACACGGCAATGTCGAGACAACGCACTGGCTGACCAAGCAAGAGGTCGCCTCCATTGTTGGTACTATAGAGGTTCTCGTAGATGCGGTTGGTGGTGCTGTTGGCCTTTACCCAGGGATTGTAGATGAGGGCAAGATCGCTATGGCCGGGCTTGTCGGCACGCTCATAGAACACCATCCACCCTCCATCAAAGACCTCGGACACGGTGACCATGGTGCGAAAGAACTGCCGTATGCCGTCGTGACGATTGGTGACAGCCAGCTGCACATAGTAGGCGCCGCCAGTACGCGTGATCACCGTATCGAGCACCGAATGGTAGCCGATGGTATCAATAACCTGGTTGGCTCCCACACCGGTAGTAGCACTATAAATGGTCCACATATAATCTAACGGTGCCAACGATTCGTCGGTCACCAAGGCACCTTCAAAGTAGATGTTGGGAGCAATACGCAAGCTATCGTATCGCATAATGGCATACTCGGCCAGCATGCCGGTGCCAGCCGTATCGATGGTAACCTCTTCCAGTTCGTGGTATTCATAGTTACCCTTGTCTTCGTAGCACGATGTCAGTACCACCAGGCATCCGGCAAATACTCCTATATAATATAACAGCTGCTTCATATCGTTGGGTCATTAGAAGATTACAATATCGCCGTTTTCATCGGTCAACGGTGTGTCGTGGGTAGCATTGTACTCGGCCAGCCTCTCCTGCATCAGCTGCTGCAGATAAACGGCATAGGCTGGTGAGATGGTGTTGGTAGACTCGTCAATGGCCGTGGAGGCAAAGTAAGAGATGATGAAATCTATAAGTCCGATATGCTCTATCATAAACTGGTACTTGACGCGGCTATACGAACCGAAATAATCGCTCAGGGGCACGAACGGGTAGTTGGCGCTGTCCCAGTTGTCGGGTTTGGCAATGCGGTTGCGCAAGACTACGGTAAACGACTGCATATCCTCGGCTCCCTGACCGAAGCTATCGTTGGGCACCATGCGGAACGACACCTTGCCGTCGCTCTCTGAGAACATGGTCTCGGAGGCGAGCTTGTGTGAATCGAAGTATACCTTATACTCGCCCGATACGGCTCCGGCAGGCACCACGTACTCCTCGGTGCGGATAGTGGGAAGCACATGCTCGATGCTGTCGCCAAAAGGTTCGAGGGTGAAGGTGCGGTCGTAATCGACAGGCACTCCATAGACACGGGCGTAGAAGGTAACGCTACCCTCGCCATAGGCGTAGGAGTAGTTGTAGACGGTCTCCTCATAGACGGCTCCGGATGAGGTGCCCACCCAGATGTTAAGCCCTCTAAGGTCGGGATCAAACTTCAGTACCTCCACTTTCTGGCACGATACCACTGACAGCAGGCACAGTGCACATAGGCTATATCGTATGGTTCTAATCATCTTCATATCTGCATGTATTATCGGTTTGCTTCACGCTCGGCCGACTGAGTCTCGGACAAAGGCAACGGGAAGGTATAGCTTCGGGTGGCCACGGGGTCGATATCGGAGTAGGCTATCACGGGATGGTTGAGACGCTTGTAGAGGAAAAACAGCTGCCCCTCGCCGAGGAACTCGCGACGATACTCATTGATCAGTTCGGCGTAGTAATCGGATGGCAACTCCTGCAGTGTCGGAAGGTTGCGTCTGGTGCGCAGCTCGTTGAGCGTAGACAGCGCCTCATCGGTTAGGGAAGTCCTATACTCAGCCTCGCTCTTGATGAGGTACACTTCAGGCATACGTATCAGGGGCATCTTGTTGCGGTAGTAGCTGTCAGACGTGGCCGGTTCATCATACTTGGTGATATAACGGTTGTCGAAGGTGGTACCCGTACCGGCCTTGAAGAGGAAGGTGTAGCGGTAGTCCTGCGTAGCATTGTCGTAGTAGGTAAGCAAACGCTCGCGGTTGACGGCGAAGCTGCTGGTGCTGCCTTCACTGAAGTAGTTGTCAGCAATGTCGGCTTTTAGGGTCAGGTTGTTGAGGGCAAATATATGCTCATCGGCCAAGCAGCGGTCGTACCCTCGCTCCATATTCTCCAGGGTGCTCCATGTGAACACATTGCTGGCAATTACCTCATCGGCAGCGCTGAGAGCCTCATCGTAACGTCCCATCCACATATATACACGTGCCTGCAGTGCCTTCACGGCATAGTAGTTGAGGTGTACACGGCGGTTGATAAGGTAGCCGTTGTCGTCCAGTTCGGTGATGACACGCCCAGTCACAATGGGGTCGGCCTCACGGAGCAGGGCCTCGGCCTGCAGCAGGTCGGCCAGGACCTGGGTGGCAGCCTCGGCTACCGTCAGCTGTGGGAACACATGATAGTCGAGGGCTGTACTATAGGGGATAGAGGGCATATCAGGGTTGACGGCAAAGCTCACACCGAAGCAACGGAGGAGGTCGAAGTGCAACATGGCACGTAAGGCCAAGGCCTCGCCCTTGATGACCTCGTAGTTATCTTCAGAGAAAAGCGACGCACCGCCGTCGATATGTGCCAGCAGGTTGTTAACATTTGAGATGCCGGTATAGTTGTTTTTCCAGATGGCGTTGATATAGTTGGTGGGATAGGCTGCTTCATAATCGTATGTGGCTACTGCGTCGTACTGCGCCGACGAGTAGTAGTCCCACTCCTGTCCCAACACTCCAATGAAGCCGAAAGTCATCTCCTTGGCATAGGTAGATGTGCTGACCATAGACGAATAGACACCGGCCAAGGCCTCCTTATAACCGCTCTCGGTAGTAAAGAGTTCGGAGTCCTCAATCTGCGAATGGGGCTGCACATCGAGCCAATCGTTGCACGAAGCCAAGGCCACGGCAACCAATACCATATATATATAATGTATCTTTTTCATCATGTGAGGTTAGAATGTAGTGGTTAGTGAGAATGAATAAGTGCGTGCATACGGATAGTTGAGACCGCGCTCCGTCTTGATGGTAGACAGGTGGAACACATCGTTCAGGTAGAAGGTGAGACGCAGACGCTCCAGTTTGGAACGCTTGAGCCACGCATGGTTCTTGAAGTCGTAGTAGGCCGAGAGCGAGGTAAAGTCGAGCGTGTTGTCGCGCTGCACAAAACGGGTAGAGGCATACGTCGTGGTAGGATTGCTCGAGATGTGCTTGTAGAGCGCGATGTCACCCACGTTCTGCCAGGTATCGCGGAAGATACGGCTGTCGACATTGTGGGCCACATTGGCATTCTCCACACGGTCTACGAGAGTCTGGTTGTAGTAGTCGCCACCCCACTGATAGCTGAAGAGGAGGTTGAGACCGATACCCTTCCACTCGCCATTGAATCCGAAGGTACCATGCACGATAGGGTTGCTGTCGCCGGCAATGATATAGTCGTCGGTGGTGTAAGTATAGGTGGTGGTGACACCATCTTTCTTCAGGAACATCTCCTTACCGGTAGCGGGGTCGATACCCAATGAGCGCACGGCCCATATAGCCGTCATGGACTGACCCTCCTCATAACGGATGATGGGGGACTTGGTGGCATTGGCATCCTGCTCGCTGTTGTAGTTCTTCAGGGCATCGCTGATGTGAGTCACCCTGTTCTTGTTGTGTCCCAGGCTTCCGCTGACGCTCAGATATGACTGGCCCTGGTGGTAGAAACGCCAGTTGGCCGTCATCTCTATGCCTCGATTGCTCACGTTGCCCATATTCTCCATATAGGTAGTGAAACCCGTAGAGGTAGGTATCGACATGGCGATGAGGGCGTCGCGAGTGCGGCTGTCATAGAGGTCTACACGCAGGTTGACGTCATTGAACAGGCCGAGGTCAAGACCGACGTTGAAGTCGCCCGTCTGCTGCCACTTCAGGTTAGGATTGGGCATTCCCATCAGGTAGGCGCCCGATATATTGTCGTAGATGATGCTGTCGTAGAACTTATAAGTAGCCATTGCCTGGTAGGGCGAGAAGTTCTGGTTACCGGTGAGTCCGTAGGTAACACGGAACTTGGCCAGGGTAAGCCAGTCGGCATCTTCCATGAAGTGCTCCTTATGGAGGTTCCATCCAGCACCAGCACTCCAGAAGGTACCCCAACGGTTGTTCTTGCCGAATACTGACGAACCGTTGAAGCGCAAGCTGAGGTCCATCAGGTAACGCTCGTCGTAGCTATAGTTGGCCGCTCCCGTGATACCGAGGCTGCGTGTGATACTCTCCGATCCGGAGGGCTTGCCACCCTCGGCATACTGCTTGGCAAAGGTGATATAGTCGACATGGTTGTTGAGGAATCCCCATGCCACCATGCCCTCAGAAATGGAGTTGGTGCTCTGGAGCGAATAGGCGGCATTGGCCAACAGTTGATGCTTGCCCCACTGGTGCGAGTAGTTGGCCGTGAGGTCTATATTGAGATTGTTGGCCTCGCCATTGGTGATAGAGTAGCTGCCACGTTGGAAATAGCGGTCACCCGTCCAGTCATTAAAGCGGGTATGGTCGCCAGGGTAGAAGTCTTCACGGCGGTTATCCTTGAAGGTATATCCCAAACGGGCTGTGAAGCGCAGGTCATCGATGGGGCGATACTCGATGTAGAAGTTTTCTACAATCTCGGTATACTTGGAGAAGTTTTTCGTGCCCAGCGTAGCATTGTAGAGCGGGTTGTAGTAGGTGAGCACGCTGCCGTTGTAGCCAGGTGCCGTGTAGTAACCCAGCACCTTGCGTATGTTGCCATTCGCATCGTAAGGCGAGAAGTAGGGATTGACGCTCACATAGTCACCGAAGGAACCATAAGGGCTGTCATCGGCACGGTTGCGGGTGACGCTGAGCGAGTTGCGGAACATCCACTTGCCATAGCGGTAGGAGAGGTTGATGTTGCCCTGCACGTTGCTACGCCCCGACTTCTTCATCACGCCTGCTACATCGTTGTAGCCAATCATGGCCGAGTAGCGCATCTCCTCGGTACCTCCCTCGAGGTAGGCAGAGTGTTTCTGCCCCACACTGGTGCGCAACGGCTGCGACAGCCAATAGGTATCTACGCCACGGGCGATATCGGCGGCAATGGCATAGTACTGCTCATCGAGCAACGCCTGATAGTAGGGCGAGGAGGAGGAGTAGCGGCCGGCGTTCAGCTCCACCTGCAGTTTCTCGGCCGCATTGGTCAGATTATAGCTGGTGAGGTCGGGAGCCTCGATGCTGAGGTCGCCTGTATAGGTCACGCGCAGTTGTCCAGCTTCGGGCAATATGGTCTCCACCACGATAACGCCGTTAGAGGCTTTCGAGCCATAGATGGCCTTGGCAGCACCGTCCTTGAGGATGGTTACCGACTTCACACGGTTCATGTCGAGGTCGAATATCTGCTCCTGCGAGGCCTCAAAGCCATCGAGGATGAAGAGCGGAGCATTGGGATTGCCCGAATACTCGCCCTGCAAACCACCAAACGAAGCATTACCACGCAAGGTGATGTCGGCCATGTGGTTGGGATTGGATCCGTTGATGCTGTTGTTCTCTACGATGAAGGCAGGGTCGAGCGACTGGATAATCTTCAGCACGTTGTTGTTGCCTATAGACTTCAGGTCTTCCTGCGTATAAGACACGGCACTACCCGTAAAGGTCTTCGAATTGTAGTCAAAAAGGCCTGTCACCACCACCTCCTGCAGCTCTTCGCTGCTGCCCAGGCGGATAATCTGATTCACATGGTTCTTCTTGCCGTCATAGACCTTGGTGAGTGTCTGCATGCCCACAAAGGAGAAATCAACCGTTGCCTGCTGGCCCTTGGGAAGCAGGATGGTAAAAGCGCCGTTCTCGTCGGATGCCACTGCCGTCTTGGTCTCTCTCACCATGACATGTGCTCCAGGGAGAGGGAAATTGTCGGTATCAGTCACTACGCCCTGCAGCAACACGCCATCGACAGGACGAGTAGAAGCCTGATTCTCTGCAACCCGCATCATCGGAATCGCGGAAACTGTAGTATCGGCCTCCATAGGTGCGTATGCAAAGCCCAATAGGGGAAGCAATGTCCCCATTACGGCTGCTAACCTTTTACATATTAGTCTCATTATCTTACAAGTTCTTTTTTTACTCCTTATATTAGCGCAAAATTAAAATAAATTCATCGAACCAACAAGAATTATTTACTATATTTGCAGCGTGAATTCACACGCCAAAGGGATATACCAACAAGAACCTACTTATTATTAATTATATTCACTAAAAAAAACAGTAATATGATGAAAAGATTTACTCTATTAGCAATGATGCTTATCGGCGTTGTAGTCGGTTATGCACAGAGTGCCATTGTAGGTACTTACAATGGCGACATCAACCTCACTCACCTGACAGGACAGGAGAACACGGTGGAAGCACAGGCCGTGACCATTTCTGAGACTGAAGATGGAAAGATCAACATCACTTTCCCCTCATTCGCCATCATGACAGGCACCGAGCTTGGCGAGTTTACCGTAGAGGACGTGACCGTCACTGACGCTGGCGACGGCTCGTACAGCCTTACCAAAGAGGTATTCGCCATCACACCTCCTCCTGCCGAGAACGGGATGAGTAGCAGCTACCCCAACTGTACACTGGCCGGCACAGCCTATGACGACGGCGCAGTGGAACTTACCATTGAGGTAAAGCAGAACCCCGCCATGGCTCTCACCACCGCTTACTTCTACGGCGTAATAGGTAGCGGTGACCTCCCCTACCTCGGCGAGCACAAGGGCAACATGAAGCTTACCCACGTTGACGGCAGCGAAGTGGAGGTAGGCGAAAAGACCGTTACTGTAGCCGACGTCGATGGGGTAATCAATGTGCTCTTCCCTTCGTTCACCCTTGTGACAGGCATGGAGACCGGTGACATCACGATCGAAGACGTCACCGTAACCAATAATGGCGATGGCTCTTACGGCCTTACCAAAGAGGCTTTCAACATTGCAGCTGGCATCATGCAGCTCCCCAACAGCACCTTCACTGGCACCGTATATGCCGACGGCTCTATCAACATGACGGTTGCCGCCCAGCAACAGCCCGGCATGGCACTCACGACAGCCACCATCAGCAACGGAGATGACGATGATGACCCCAGCGATGAGCCTACCGAATTTGAATGGGGTACCGCTACGTGGAACACCGAGGATGGCATAGTATACGACGGCATTGCCGAGTTTAACGCCGCAGGCCTCGCCCTCACCTACCCCAACCCCACAGGCTATAGCATGACATTCCTCCACATCATCGCATTGGAGTACGATGTATACATAGATGACGCTACAGAGCCAGCTAAGGGACTCTCTACAGTTCAGGGAGGTACAGATGTGATGATCGACTATCCCTTCGTAGAGGGTCACGCCTACAAGATTGTCACCACACGTGCCCTGCTAGCACAGGCCAACCTAGCCACATACACCACCGACACACTCTCTGTCAATACGGATTCGTACAGCATCTCATTCACCATCAAGGGTCCCGAGCTGCAGAAGACCATCGACGTAGAAGCATACATGAGCCTTGCCATCACCAATCAGGAGTACACCAAGACCGTATCTACACTCGACGCTACCGACATCTGCGCTACCCTTGGCATCAGCGATATCAGCGAGGCAGTGATGCATCCACTGCGTCCCAACGACAGCTACTGCGATCACATGGAGACATTCGACTGGTGGCGCGACGCCAACGGCGACTTCACCCTCTACGGTGGTGGATGGAACCCCATCTTCGGAGGCAACGCCACACCCGCCGTATACTGCATCAAGATAAATGCAGCTGCCGATAGCGTGACCTACCACTTCTATGACTACTGGACCGAGTATGTACCCGAAGAGGAAGGCGACGACATAGAAGGCGGAACCATCACCAGTGCTCCTGCTATGCGAGCTTCAGTCATCTGGGACTGGGAGAACGAGGATGGTAGCGTGACACAGTACCGCCGTACCTACCGCGTAGAAGAGGGCAAGGACTACCAGTCTCGCGTAATGTATGTAGCCAATGGCAAGAGCGTCATCGTACGCGCCACACTGCACTTCGTATCCATTGAGGAGTACAACAACATCATGAGCATCGAGGAGACCACTGCCGCCAAGGCCGAGGCCGTTGCCTACTACTCTATCTCAGGCACACGCCAGAGCTCACTGCAGAAGGGCATCAACATCGTGCGCTATGCCGACGGCACAGCTCGCAAGGTGTGGGTAAAGTAAACCGAACCACAGCTAACAATCGGGTGGACCTACGAAAAAAGTAGGATGCCCCTACATAAAATATCGGGTGGACCTGCTACAACGACAGGTCCACCCATTTTTTTTGGCAACCTAACAAGATTTTTTTACACTCGCCGAAAATAATGATTGTTTTTTCGCTCGTTAATTATTACCTTTGCGCATGTTTTAACAGAAAAAGATTTAATATGAAAACCCTTGAAAAAATTTATGCTGAAAAGCTTTTGAAAATCAAAGCCATCAAGTTGCAACCCTCAAACCCCTTTACATGGGCATCGGGATGGAAATCGCCCTTCTATTGCGACAACCGAAAGACACTATCCTACACCGACTTGCGCAACTTCATCAAGATAGAGTTTGCACGTGTGGTACAAGAGCGTTTCGGACAGGTAGATGCCATCGCCGGCGTAGCTACAGGTGCCATCGCCATGGGCGCACTGGTAGCCGACCTGCTCAATCTCCCCTTCGTATATGTACGCTCTACCCCGAAAGACCACGGACTGGAGAACCTCATCGAGGGCGACTTGCGCCCCGGCATGAAGGTTGTAGTGGTAGAAGACCTCATCTCTACCGGTGGCAGTAGCCTCAAGGCAGTACAGGCTATCCGTAACAACGGATGCGAGGTAATCGGTATGGTAGCATCATACACCTACGGATTCGACGTTGCAGAGAAGGCATTCAAGGAGGCCGACGTAGAACTGGTGACCCTTACCAACTACGAGGCAGTGCTTGAGGTAGCACAGGAGACTGGCTACATCACAGCAGACGAACTGCCCCTGCTCAACGAATGGCGCAAAGATCCTGCACACTGGAACGTGTAAATGCTGAAGGAAGCAGGTAACTTGCATCTTGCCTGCCGGCACAAACAACAAAGGTAAGTATTATGAGCCAATTTGAAAGCCAAGTAGTAGCTATACCCTATAGTCAACAGAGGGTATACGACATGTTGTCGGACCTCTCGCATCTGGAATCTGTCAAGGACCGCATACCTCAGGATAAGGTGAAGGACCTTACATTTGACCGCGATACAGTGAGCGTCAACGTAGCTCCCGTGGGCGATATTGCATTCAAGATCATCGAACGCGAAGAGCCCAAATGCGTTAAGCTCGAGGCCACCACATCGCCCATCCCGCTCACCATCTGGATACAGATGTTGCCTACTGCCGAGGAGGCCAGCAAGATGAAGCTCACGCTACGTACCGAGCTACCCATCTTCATGAAAGGCATGATACAGAAACCCTTGCAAGAGGGGCTGGAAAAGATAGCCGATATGCTGGCAGCAATAAAATACTGAAGAAAAAGAAACCCGAACACGCTTGGTGCTCGGGTTTCTTCATTTTTATGACATCAGACTACATATTGTCTTGTATCTGCTTGGCGATTTCGGCAAACTCCTCGGGCGTAAACGTCAGCTTAGGATTGCTGAAGAGCATATCGCTCTCGCGCTGCAGCGGGATGAGGTGTATATGTGTGTGGGGCACCTCCATGCCAAGCACGGCCATGCCGATGCGCTGGCAGGGGAAAGCAGCCTTGAGCGCCTTGGCAACCCTCTTCGCGAAGAGATGCAGACCAGCCAACTCTTCATCCTCGAGGTCGAAGATATAGTCCACCTCGCGCTTAGGGATTACAAGCGTGTGGCCCTTCACCATAGGATTAATATCGAGGAATGCAAAGTACTTGTCGTCCTCGGCCACCTTGTAGCAAGGAATCTCACCTGCCACTATTCTGCTGAATATGCTTGCCATAGTGCTTATGCGATACTGATGCTTAATACTTCAAGGCTGATCATGCCGCCGGGAGTCTTGATGTCGGCAACATCACCCGGTTTCTTGCCCAACAAGCCCTGTGCAATAGGAGTATTTACCGAAATCTTGCCAGCCTTGAGGTTAGCCTCGCTCTCGGGCACGATGGCATAGCACATCTTCATGCCAGTCTTCACGTTCTTGAGCTCCACCTTAGTGAGCACCTGTACAGTATCGGTCTTGAGCTTGCTGGTATCGATAATACGAGCCTCACTGATGGTAAGCTTCAGCTGGTTGATCTTCATTTCCAGCATACCCTGAGCCTCCTTGGCTGCATCGTACTCAGCATTTTCCGACAAGTCTCCTTTGTCACGTGCCTCAGCAATCTGGCGCGAGATCTCGGGACGCTCAACACTCTCTAATCTTTTCAGTTCGGCTACCAACTGATCGTAGCCCTCTTGTGACATATAAGCCATAGTTTTGTTCCTTTATATAGTTATTTATATTTTTCGTTCCTTCTCTTCCATGCTCTACTCACCTCATTTTGTTTCGGACGAAACAAAAAAGAATCCCGGCATCTTATGCATGCCGGAACCCTTCAAGGTCATTCATGTGTCTGCAAAGGTAGGAATCTTTTTTCAAATGGCATGATAAAAAGTACAAAAAGTTGTTATTATTGTATTTTTCAGACCATACACAACACATTTTTAATAGCTAATGTTTATCTTTGTATCCATATTCCCACTTCATTCCGAACACAGATAATACCAAAATCACTATAAAACTCCATTATGAAGAAAAGACTACTTGTAATGATTGCCTGCACGGTGCTCTCTGCGCCATTCGTGCTGAGCAAGAGCCTTGTGCTCACACTTACAGACGGCACATTGGTGTATTACCTACTGGGCGGAGACGTAAATCCCATGATGCGCCTCTCAAAAGACGGGATACAGGTCAATGCCGACACCTACACCTTCGGCAACCTGAAGAACTTCTACATCTCACTTACCGACGACCCCAATGGCATCGAGCAGGTGCTTACCAATGCCCACGTATCGTATAGCCACAACATGCTCGTATTCACAACTAAGGGGGCCGACAAGGTACAGGTGTATACCACTGCAGGCACACCCGCACAGGCCGACGTAAAGGTCATGGGTGACAAGGTGCTGGTAGACCTGAGCCAGCTGCCTCAGGGAGCCTATGTGGTAAAGATGGGCCAGTCAGCACTCAAGGTGATGAAGAACGATGAACGATGAGCGTTTAACGATTAATGACTAACGGACTATGACAAAAAAGATATTCACCCTATTGGCCATTGCGGCCCTGCAGGCTACCCTGCTCTCTGCGCAGGAGAAGCCCGACACGATGTGGTTTCAGTTTGAAGACCGCTTCACTGAAAACGAGGTCATCAGCCTCACCAATGTAGATTCCATAGAGTTTACCAACACACGTCTCAAGCTATACAAGTACAACGAGTCTGTAGACAAGGTGACTGGCCTCCCCAAGAGTTTCCGCACCAACGGTGTATACCGCTTCGATGAGATAGAGCGCTACCTGGTACGCCCCAGCACCTATGCGAGCAACAACTTCACCAACGAGAACTCCACCTTCTGCTTCCAGCGTAGTGCCGAGAGCGAGCACTTCGTACTCTTCTGGGCCAAGGGGCTCAAGCTGCAGCCCAATGGCAACCTCACAGGCGGAGCCTCCAGTTCGGTATGTAACGTCAACACCCTGCTCAAGAATGCCGAGAAAATATGGGACGTGTATGTCAACGAACTCGGTTTCCTGGAGCCGGGCAAATCCACCACTGACCGCGTGAAGATAGAGATGTTTATCGTCAACCAGTCAGAGTGGCGTGCCGACGGCAGTGGAACCGACGGCCACGTATGGACAGCCGGCACAGGCTCTACCAAGACCCAGAAGTCACACAAGGTAGGCCTCTTCCACTGCAACGCATGGGCCGCCAGCAGCAATGTCACCGTAGCCCACGAGATAGGACACACCTTTCAGTACCTGGTGAGTGCTGACCTGGGCTCTACACACGGACTCAACTACGTGCTGGGTGAGAACTCCAGCGGAAACGAGTGGTGGGAAGACTGCGCCAACTGGCAGGCACATAAGGTATACCCCTCGGCACAGTTCTCGGAGAACTGGGGCAACAACCAGAACATGCACCACATGAACATCATCCACGAGGGTGCCCGCTACAACAACTGCTACTATCAGGACTGGTGGTGCCAGCTCCACGGCCTCAACACCATAGGTCGTGTATGGCGCGAGGCCACCTACCCCGAAGACCCCATACAGGCCTACATGCGCATCTTCGGCCACGACGAGCAGAGCTTTGCCGACGAGCAGTTTACCGGCTATGCCCACATCGCCGCCATGGACATCGACCGCTGGCAGACCTATGGGCAGCACCTCATAGGCAGTGAGCAGCAGCGCCTGCAGGAGGTGCCCGAGGCCATCGTAGCCTCACACCTCAATGGCGAGACCGACTGGTGGATTGTAGACCCCGCCTACTGTCCGCAAAACTACGGCTACAACGCCAATCCCCTCAAGGTACCGGCAGCAGGCACCGTGGTAAAGGCCACCTTCAAGGGACTCTCCAACGTCACTGGCTATCGTTCCATCTACCCCGAGCGTGCAGGCTGGCGCTACGGTCTTGTAGCCTACTCGTCTGACGGCACCCGCACCTATGGCGATATGGGCCGCGATGCTGAGGGAGAGGTCACCATCACCATTCCCGAGAAGTGCACCCATCTGTGGTTTGTAGTCATGGGAGCTCCCACCAAGTGGTGGAGCCACTCATGGAACGACAATGATGCCGATGACGAGCAGTGGCCCTACGCCGTACAGTTCAGCGGCACCGACCCCTACGGTGTGAGCCGCACCTACGAGGAGTACCCTGCCGACTATGCCCGCCGCGACACCACGGTAGTCATCGAGGCCACCCTGGCCTACGATGGCAGCAACTACTCATCGGTGCGTGTACAGTACGACATGGACGCCGTAAGCCAGGCCTTGGGCTTGAGCACTGCGCAGATGCGCTCCGTCAAGGTAGGCACAGCCAACAGCATACGTTTCGTAGGTGTCAATGCCAATGGTTCCGTGGCCAATAACACCACCACCTCTACCAGTTCATCCACCTGCTTCGGCCACTGGTTCAACGCTTCGGGCAACATCTGCGGCTACGATGGCAATGCCCGCATCTTTGCCGAGTTCTACCCCGACAAGTATGGCTGCTACGTAGGTCAGTACCCCGGTCGCCTCACACGCGGCAAGACCTACACCGTGCGTCAAGCCATCATCTACAAGCACACCGACGGCAAGGAGTACCGCGCCACCATGCAGGTCAACGTGAATGTGAAATAATAGGCAGCTTCATCACACACAAGGGCACAACCCCAAACATAAATCCCCGATTCCATCGATGGAATCGGGGATTACTATGAAAAAGCAATTGTAAAAAGTGAAGTTTCATCCAGCAAGATTCTATCCACTATCTTGATAATCTCTCAACGATAACGATAACGCTGACTTTTCTTCTAACGATAACGTTGACGCTAACGTTAATGCCTTCGTCATAGACACTTGGCTGCTACGTTTACCCTCCGGACGGCAGTTATCGTTAACGTTAACGTCATCGTTGACATCAATAACCTGATTCCGCAACATCCCTGGCACATAGGAGATGTGCAGCCATCGGTAATCCTTCTCGGCGATGAGCTGGGTGAAGCGGATGGCACCCTCGCGCTGCATCTGGACGATGAGGTGGAAGAGATATTGAGTCTGGTCTCCACAGCCCCCCTCACTCCCCCCAAGGGGGGATGACAAAAAG
>JAGAQY010000011.1 GCA_017622495.1 Bacteroidaceae bacterium
ACAAATGTCTACCATTATTCCAATACTCCTTGTTATCCATAGAAGGTGTTTTCCCTCCACCAAAAGTTGCTAAAGTTTCTAAAGGACAAACTACCCACGAACTCGGCACCTCAAACGGCACCTGCTCATAATGGGGCGTATGTAAAGGTGGTTAATACACCTCCCGAAACTCCATAATGTCGAGCATAGTGAAAAGCACACCCTCAATGGAGTTGTGCCACGACTGATGGAAATGCCCATAAAACCAGTGCGTGATAGGGTGGGCATCGTGGATAAGGCGATTGTAGATATCGGTCATCGTATTGCGTTCAGCTTCTACATCAGTAAGCAGTGATTCATCAGACGTAGCAAAAGAGAGTAATCCGCGCTTGCTCAACAGCTGACAGAAGGTGGGTGCCGTATGGCTGACAACAATATCTACAGCAAAGGAGTCATTGATGCGCGAGAGCATAGCATCATCATACACTGGAGGCTCGTCGGCCCAGTAATAATGACGGGCGAGGCGAGTATCCTTAAGAACGGCATGCTGATGAGTACGACGGCGACTGTCCTCCTCCCACTTGTGAAGACGATAGTTGCGGTCGATGGAGATGGCTCCACCCACACATAATATGGTGTGGCGACAAGCCTTTATAATGGTATAATCAGGAACAGCCACGAAACGACGGTGATGGAAAGTGCGTCCATTGAAATAGGCGGGATTATCGTGATTGCCTCTGACGAAGACTATCCAGTTATTAGCCTCAGACATACGGCGACTGTTCTTCTTGACCATCTCGTCGTAATAGCCTGGACTGTCAAAGCCGAAACCACAATCGCCAGCAACAATGAGCAAAGTGTCGCGCATGGAGTATTGCACACAGAGCTTGAAGACAAGTTGATTGAACTCGCCATGTATGTCGCCTGAAACCAAAACGCTCTTGGCTTTGGGGAAGCTAAGAGTATATATGTCGCTTGACTTTGCCATTGATACACATTATTTTACCATACTCATTGTTTCTACAAATATAACAAAAAAATCGGATACTTCCAATTCTGAGAAGGGGAAAAATCCTAACAAAGGAAATAAGGGTTAAAAGGGTAGGGGATAGGGAGTTATCTCGAAAAATAGCCTCTGAAAATTCGATATTTCCGCTCGCTCGACCATTTGCACGGAAATATGGCAAGGATGATGGCGTTTCTCACATAAGAAAAACGGACAATTAAGAAGTAGTAGACGAAAATAGTTGTACTTTTGTACATAAATGGTGTAAATGAACATGCGACTGGCAATAGGCAGTAAAAGACAGGAAAAGGGCGTCATCAAAGTGGCGGACTTAGTAGCTGAAGTGGAACGGAAATGGATCAGGAATATATACCTGAGAATATCTCCGACCGATGCTCGCATACGTATATCTGCACCTATGACAATGAGCGAGGAGGCGATAAAGCGATTCATACTATCCAAGGAGATGTGGATAAGGCAGCGCGTAAAGCGGTTATGCGAGCAGAAACGACCGGCACCGTATGAATATGTGTCAGGAGAGGTGCATTACTACAAAGGGCACGGCTATACACTGAAGGTGGTATATCATAACGGACCAGCAAAGGTAGAGACCGAAGGTGGTGAATACATTATATTATATGTACGCGAGGGAGCCACCAAGGAGCGGCGCGCTGAGGTGTTGCGGGAATGGTATCGTGCTGAGCTGAAGACGCTGCTCACTGAACTCATCGGGAAATGGGAACAGATCATCGGCGTGAAGGCAAACCGAACGACCATAAAGCAGATGAAGACAATCTGGGGAAGCTGCAACCACAGAACACACAACATTAACTTTAACCTGGAACTGATTAAGCGACCGGTGCACTGCATAGAATATGTGGTGGTGCACGAACTGCTGCACATCATCGTGCGTCTGCACAACGATCAGTTCAAATCATTGCTGACTCATTACTTGCCAAACTGGCGAATCATAAAAGGAGAACTTAACAAACTATATATTTAATATGGTGAAAAAAGACATCCGATATAGTAATTGCACAAAAGGAATATAATCGTGATTATGTTTAATTCGATATATTATATTATATTATATTATGTATGTCGAGGTTCAGCACTCCTATTATTAAAGAAAGGCAATAATATTTTAGGGGATGTGGATAAATCTATATTATTACCTAAATATATAAACCAATCTATTTCACCACAACCTCATCCAAGAATAGGAAACCTCCGTGATGACTGCGCTGTGCCTGGTAACGTATGTAACGTGCTGTGGTTTTTCCTTTCCAGCCAAAACTCTTGAACGTGACGGCATCGTCGCGCACAACATCATTATCGATACACTGGAGCTGTGTATAGTTTTGTCCGTCGACAGATGCAGAGATGGTCACTTGTGATGGCATGAACACACCGGGACCACATATCTGCATGAAATCGGCACTGATGCTGCGAACCTTGATGACAGTATCCAGGTCAATGGTGATATCTACACCATTGTGTCCGAGGAATCCCTGCCAGCGCTTGTCGCCATAGGTCCACCCACCATGCCAACCATCAACCAAGGCGCTATCGCCTCCGGCTGTATAGCTTGGATAATATGCTGAACCATTGTTGTAGCTAACTCGCTTACCTACAGCAAGATGATGGATGGGCTTATCGGCTCCGGGGCGATTGCCGACCTCATGATCAAGGTCGAAAGTGTTGTAACCTTCACGTTTCATGTGCTTTATGGCATTCAAGGAACGACGGTGGAAATGGGCATAGTCTTTAACCGAAGGACTGCTCCACCCTACCTCAGCTATAGCAAAAAGACGGGGATACATCATGTATTCCATGTGCTCTTCGGTGGGTATATACTCTGCAAAGAGATTGCCTTGCACACCATACAGGAGCGAGGCCTGAGAGGCTGTGAGGGTGTCGGGCATGGGGTCGTAGGAATAGACCTTCTGGAGTGGTAAGTAGCCTCCAAAGGCCTCGGGCTGTGTATGAGGGGCGTCTTGGTAGGCATCGAGGTAGCAGTATTCGCCCGGGGTCATGATAGCACGATGACCTGCGGCAATGGCTCGAAGTCCACCTTCGGTACCACGCCACGACATGACGGTGGCGTTGGGCGAAAGGCCGCCATCGAGTATCTCGTCCCAACCAAGGAGCTTGCGGCCATGGGCCGTGAGGAAGCTGTCGATACGATGGATGAGGTAGCTCTGTAGCTCATCGACATCGGACAGGCCCTCGCGTTGTATGCGTGACTGACAGAGTGCACAGCTCTTCCACGACTGCTTGCTGGCCTCGTCGCCTCCGATATGTATATACTCTGAGGGGAAGAGGTCGATAACTTCGGTGAGGACATTCTCAAGGAACTCAAAGGTTTGCTCGTTGCCTATACAGAAGTCGGACTCCTTATAAGGTACGTGTGAACAGGAAAGCTCGGGATATACGGTGAGCACCTCCTCGGAATGGGATGGCATCTCTATCTCGGGTATCACGGTGATATATCGCTTCTGAGCATAGGAGACAATGTCGCGTATCTGCTCTTGTGTGTAGTAACCTCCGTAGGCCTGAGCACTACCCTCCTCTACATACAGGCGATCGCTATTCCACCACTCTTTCCATGTGGCCTGAGGGCGCCAGGCTGCTCGCCGGGTAAGCAGGGGGTATTGCTTGATCTCGATGCGCCATCCCGCAGCATCGGTGAGATGGAGGTGCAAGTGATTGAGCTTGAAGTGGGCCATGGCATCGATCTGCTTTTTCACGAAGTCTACATCGAAGAAGTGGCGCGACACATCGAGCATCATGCCGCGATAGGCAAAGCGGGGCTCATCGATGATGGTGCACATGGGAATCTCATCACTCTGGGCATGTAGCTGCAGGAGGGTCTGCAGGCCATAGAAAAGGCCAGCACCTGTAGTAGACTGGATGGTAATGCCGGAAAAGTCGACATTGAGGCAATAGCCCTCTGGACTGTTTACCTCGGGGAGCTCATTGACCAGCTGTAGATGGATGAGATCCTCCGCTGGATGTGGCTCGGCATAAATGATGGATGATATGGGAGATGTGGATATATAGTCGAGCAGGACCTGGCGGTCGGGTTCGGGGACGTCGAGATACAGTTGGGACTCTTCAGTGAAGAAGAAACTGCCATACGGCGAAATCTCTGTTTGTTGAGGGATGGGTATCACGCTCAGTGACTCAGGATTGTGTATGCAGCTGACAAGCGCTGTGCATAGCATGGCGAGGATGGCTGACTTTCTCATGCTCGGTGTTCTATGGTGTAAAAGAAAAAGGAGAAGTCCGTCACACAATCCCTCGGAATTGCAGTTACGGACTTCACAATCATACAGAAATGTGTGTATTCTTACTCCTCAGCAGGAGCCTCTTCGGCGGGTGCCTCGGCTGCCTTTACCTCTTCGAGGATGGCAAGAGCCTTGTCAAGCACGGTAGTATCGTCGATGCGTACGAGACCTCCATCAGGACCCGGCTCGAGATGAATACCTACGCTCTGGCCCAACTGGAAGTTCTGGCCACCGAAAAAGTTACGTACGGTTTCTACGCTTACACCGAGTTCGTCGGCAATGCGGTGCATACTGCCATCGGGCAATGAATCTTTAAGATTGCGCAACTCGTTGAATGTCATTAACTTGCTCATAATCGTAAATTTTTTATTATTACTAATAAGTGTTTGTTGTTAAAGTATATTGTTGTGAATATATATCAATGCGTATATGCTGATGAATGTGAATACTGCATAGATAGAGGCTGTCATCATCTGTACATCATCGACCAGGTATCCAGTGCGGGTATAGTTGGAGGTAATGCGTACTGACGTGTAGTCTATCTTCTTTTTTATGATGTGGTATATCAGGAATATGATACTGCCGATAACTGTTCCTACAATGGCTCCACAGAGGATGTCGCCAGGGTAATGTACGCCAAGGTATATGCGTGAGAAGCTATTGATGCATGCCCACAGCAGCAGTGAGAGGCTGAGCGCACGATTGCGGATTATAAGGGCGATGATGGTGAATATCCCAAACGAATTGCAAGCGTGGCTCGAAGTAAAGCTATAGCTACCGCTGCGGTAGCCGTTGAACGTGTCAATCAAATGCATGAAGGAGGGGTCGTGGCTGGGACGCAAACGGGCTACAATGGGCTTGATGAGCCCAGATGAAATCTGATCACATGCAAGGATTGTGAGCGCTACGGCAAGCACGGTGAGCAGACTGCCACGCGGAGTGTTGTTCTTGAGCACGACGAACAAGAGCACGGCGGCCACAGGTATCCACACAGAGGTTGTGGTAAATATCTTCATAACGCCATCTATATACAGCGAATCGCTGCCGTTGAGGGCCAGCATCACTTGCTTGTCTATGTCGATCAATCGCTGTATATCCATCGCTCCTGTTATCAAATTTGCTCGATAGCCGAAGCGGGAAGCCAGCCGATGTTGCCATCTTCGATCTCTATTTCTTTCCAGTCCTTCATGCTATCATCCTTTATAGTTACTTTCTTGCCCTCGTGGAGGATGAAGAGTTCGGTACCTGATGTACTGGGGGTACTGCGTACCGTAACGCTTGGCTCCATGATGATGGCGCTCTCACGATAGGTCATCTTCTCCTTCTGGCTTGACGCTATTACGTTGGACAAGACGGTGCATATCAGAGAGAGTAATGCAAATATAAAGATAATTTTTTTAGTTTTACTCTTTTTATTAAAAATAAATAGGGTCAAACACAGAATTAATATTATAAAACATAAAATTCCACACTTTGCCCACCCGTCTACAGACAAAATAGAGGCGAAATCACGATACCAACGCACAAAGAAGAGCTCGCTCACGACAGCGTTCTTGTCTACTGCTTTGCTGCGGGCCAGCTCAAGATTGAACTTGATATCGTCGTTCGAGGGGTCGAGAAGCAATGCACGCTCGTAGTTGAGGATAGAACGAGCGATATCGCTGGTCTTATAGTAGGCATTGCCCAGGTTATAGTATACGGGAGCAGCCTCGCCTTTGGTGGCAAGCAGTTGCTCATAGATGTGGATTGCCGTGGCATAGTCGGCCGATGCATAGGCACTGTCGGCCATGGCTTTGTTGTACACTACGGTGCTGTCGGCAAAGGTGACGGTTTGTGCACTCAGCCTTGCGCTGAAGCCGCATAGGATTACTCCTATTATATATATAAGATTTCGTTTCATAATTATCTCTTGATGGTATTTTCCAATTTGTTCATCAATGTAGCTACCTTGTCATATATCTTGTCATCGGCTGTGCGTGAGAGCGAGGGGGCATAGCGGACAAACTCACACTCCCCTATCATGCTTGCACACTCCTCGATAAGGTCTGCAGGTACTTGGCACTCTGCGAGCTTGGCTGCTATGTTGTCTTTGGAGAGTTCTGACACGGGCATGCTGAGCTTATCGCTGAGATAACCCCACAAGGCCTTGAGCAACTCATCGTAGTAGCCGGCCTTGTCTTTCTCGACCATTTTCTTCTTGGCCATCTTGAGGCGACGTGTAGCCACCTTACCGGCTTTCTTGGTGCGGGTCTTGGCCATGTTGGCATTCGCTACAGCTTGCTTGCGGTAAATGACCAGCAGCACTGCAAATGCCAAAAGGGGAACGATATACCATAGCCAATAGCCGAAGGTGCCGAAGAAGAATTGTCCACGAGGACGATAATGGGCATCCTTGAGATTGATGTACCGGATATCCTGACCTAACAGACGCAACTCTTCCTTGCTCACATAACCCACAGGAGCTGAGCCCGAGGTGCTATTGCTGCCCTTGGCCACATTGAGTGTGTACTCGGGGGTAGAGAGTGTCTTGTAGGAGCCGCTCTTGACATCGAAATAGGAGAACTCGACCGACGGAATGGTATAGGTGCCTCCGTGACGAGGTATGGCAAGGTACTCGATAACCTTGTTACCCGACAGGCCGCCAGCCTTGAGAGAGAACTTATTGTCTATCTTGGGGTCGTATATCTCAAAATCGGCAGGGAACTTCACCTCAGGGGTCTTGATGAGTTTCATGTTGCCGGTGCCCGAGATGATGAGTTTGAGCGTGACAGCCTCGTTCTCCTGAAGTTCGGTAGCACTGATTGACGATGAGATGCTAAAGTCACCTACTCCACCATAATATGAAGCGGGACGTCCTGAGGGGAGCGGACTGACATCGATGGTCAGTTTGGGAGTACGGATAGGTTTCTGCACATTGACAAAGCTATTGCCACCATTGAAGAAGGCCTCGAAGGGGTCGTAGCTCTGCACACGCTGTGCCACGGTGCCTTCAAAGGTGATGGAAGGGATCTCAAGCTGTCCGCTCTGCTGAGGGAACAGCACATACTGGCTCCAGACGATAGTGCTGTAGTTGCGGCCATTGTAGTGCTCAAGCTGGAACTCTCGATTACCCTTGGGCATCTCTACCTCCTGGCTATGGAAGCCCTTGAGGTCGGGCATCTTACCGCTCACATTGGTGAGGTTGACGGTGGTATATATCTTATAGGTGAGGAGTATGGCTTCCTGTTCATACACCTTCTTCTTGTTTACCGTGGCTACGATGAAGAGGTCGTCGTCGCTTATCTTGCCGCTTTGTGAGGTGGCGGCTCCCCTACCCTGTGAGGCCGACTGCTGTGAACTCTGCTGATCGGGCGGAAGCACCTTCACGGTGAGCTCCTTGGAGGTGAGTTGCTTGCCCTCGGCAGTGATTGTGGCTGAAGGGATAGTAAAGGTTCCCTCTTTCTTGGGGCGGAGGATACAGGTGAAGGTGAGAGTGTGGGATGTGGTGCGCACACCGTTGACCGAAGTGCTGCTCATCGAACTTGACCTGTTGGGCCCCGAGAGAATATCGAAGTCGGTGATGTTGCCTACTCGGAAATTCATGGCGTTGTGGGTGTTGACGGTATAGGACAAACGGAATGTCTCGCCCATAACGACCGCATTAGGGGCATCGGCCGTAAAGGTCACCTCGTCGGCCTTAACGTATGTAAAGGCGGCTATAAGGAGGGTGATTGTTATAATTAATTTCTGTTTCATGATTATTGAAGTGTCAGGTATTTACTCCTGTGCAATAAATATTACCAATCCTTATCCAGGGTCTTGCCGTGCTGTTGCTGCATCTTGTTGAGCTTTTCCTGGATTTCTCTCTCATCTTGCATCACCGCATTGAGCATCTGCTCGGCATTCTCCTCGGAGATTTCCTCATCGCTCTGCTGGGCATCTTGCTGCTGAGTCTCTTGCTCTTGCTGATTCTGCTGATCTTGCTGCTGTTCCTTATTCTGTTCTTGATTTTGTTGCTGCTGTTGCTCGTTCTGCTGCTGTTGTTGTTCCTGTTGCTGCTGTTCCTGTTGCTGCTCTTGATTCTCTTGGTTCTGCTGCTGGTCCTGCTGGTTTTGTTGGTTCTTGAGCATGTGCATGGCTTTGGCCAGGTTGTAGCGTGTCTCGTTGTCATAAGGATTGTTGCGCAACGACTCCTTATAGGCCTCTACGCTCTGAGGATATTGCTGAGCCATATACATGAGCGTTCCTATATTATGGTATATATGGGCCAACTTGCTCTTGTCGGTCTCCAACTTGGCAGCCGTGGTATATTGCTCCATGGCCTCATTACCCTTCTCGTTGGATTGGGGTATCTGGTTGAACAACGCATTGCCAAGGTTGTAGATGGCATCTGTAGAACTGGGGTTTATCTCCAGCGCCTTGCGGTATTCAATCTCGGCCTTCTCAAAGAGGCTGTCGGTATAGAATTGGTTGCCGTTGCGTATATGGTCGTTCTCGGTCATCTGTTGAGCAGTGGCACACAATGTAGTGAATAGCAACGTGCTCAAGAGGTATATTTTCTTTCTCATCACTTTCTTCGTTCAAGAATTATATTCTTAGCAAATGCTGTCGCCAAGATAGCGCCAGCGCCATTCTTCGCAATCAAGGTGCAAAGTTAACAATTTATCGACAATTGGCAATTAATAACCTTGCAATAAAGAACGTGTTTTTAAGTTTATTTCAACAAATTCAAGAATTTCAACAATCGCCCCATGGAGTCAATTTAGTTCTGAAACGTATCAATGGGGCTTTGAAGCCTTTATAACCAAATCTTTGTATATAGTACAAGCGGTGAGATTCCTCACCGCTTGTACTTGCTGAACGGAGCAGCCATTATCTCTTGCCTATACATGTGTAGTGGAAACCGGCTTCCTTGAGCTCGTCGGCATCGTAGATGTTGCGGCCGTCTATTATATAATGCTGCTTCATCGTTTTGCGTATCACGCTCCATGAGGGCAAGCGGAACTCCTTCCACTCTGTCACCAGGATCATGGCATCGGCATCGACTAAGGCATCGTACATATCGGTAGCATAGTATACGGTGTCTCCTATCCTGCGGCGACACTCATCCATGGCTACAGGGTCGTAGACGCGAACATTGCAGCCTGCAGCCTGCAACTTCTCAATCATCACCAGCGAAGTGGCTTCACGCATATCGTCAGTGCCAGGCTTGAACGACAACCCCCAAAGGGCAATGGTCTTGTCCTTCAAGTCGCCATCGAAGAGACGGTGCAGCTTCTCGAAGAGCACACCCTTCTGGCGCTCATTGACCTCCTCCACGGCATTGAGCACACACATCGTATAGCCATTCTGTTCGGCTGTGCGTATGAGTGCCTTCACATCCTTGGGGAAGCACGAACCGCCATAGCCACAGCCCGGATAGAGGAACTTACGGCCAATACGAGTGTCAGATCCGATACCGGCACGAACCATATTGACATCGGCTCCCACGAGTTCGCACAAGTTGGCAATATCGTTCATAAAGCTGATACGTGTAGCCAACATGGAGTTGGCCGCATATTTGGTCATCTCAGCCGAAGGAATATCCATAAACATCACACGGAAGTTGTTGATGAGGAAGGGCTTGTAGAGACGTGTCATCACCTTCTTGGCACGTTCCGACTCCACACCCACAACTACACGGTCGGGGCTCATGAAATCGTCTACGGCATTTCCCTCCTTGAGGAACTCGGGATTGGAGGCCACATCAAACTCAATATCCAGACCTCGCTTGTCGAGCTCGGCCTGGATGGTCTCACGCACTTTACGGGCTGTGCCCACAGGCACGGTACTCTTGGTTACCACCAGCACATAGTTGTTCATGTGCTCACCAATGGTCTTGGCCACCTGCAGCACATATTTCAGGTCGGCATTGCCATCCTCATCGGGCGGAGTGCCTACAGCCGAGAACACTACTTCCACATCGTCGAGGCAGCTCTCAAGGGATGTGGTAAAGGAGAGACGGCCCGACTTGGCATTGCGAATAACCAATTCTTCAAGTCCAGGCTCATAGATGGGGATGATACCACGGTTAAGATTCTCAATCTTCTGCTTGTCCACATCTACACATGTGACATCTACACCAATCTCGGCAAAGCAGGTACCTGTAACCAAACCTACATATCCTGTTCCTACAATTGCTATCTTCATTGTGTTATATTTTCTTTTTAGAAAGTTCTTTACAAAAGTGCAAGAGTTTACTCTAAACACTAAACTCTAAACACTAAACCATCAATCAAAACACTCTGCCTCACTAAATGGCACAGCGGCCAGGTCCTTCGGTGAGAGTATCATCTCCTTGGCATCGATGGGCCACTCAATCCCTATCTGTTCGTCAGAGAAGAGCACCGATGCTTCGGACTGAGGTGCGTACACATTATCTACCTTATATGTAAAGACGGCCTCGTCGCTCAGCACAAGAAAACCATGGGCAAAGCCACGGGGAATGAAAAACTGCATCTTGTTGTCCTCACTAAGCTCGGCCATCACATATTTACCAAATGTGGGCGAAGAGCGGCGCATATCTACTGCCACATCGAGCACGCGACCCTTGATGACACGCACCAACTTTGCCTGGCTATATTCACCCTTCTGGTAGTGGAGTCCGCGCAGTACACCATACGATGACATTGACTCATTGTCTTGCACAAACTTCACGGGATATACATTGGCATCAAACTCTTCTTGCTTGAATGCCTCCATAAAATAGCCGCGTGCATCATTGAACACACGTGGCCGTATCAGATATACGCCTTCAATGGCGGTAGGGATATATTCCATATTTCACGAAATCTTGTCAATGTTTTATAAAAGGTCTTCAAAGGTAAGCATATTATTTCAGAATGTGAAAGATTATATAAGAATCTGTTTAAAAATTATCGCTAATAAGTATTAAAATCGGAATAATATTAAAACAGATTCTTAAAAAACGATACTCGATGGCTGCATGCAACGGTTACTTCTGGATCTTCATTGTTGCAAAAAGAAAGAGCGGAATATCCCGCTCTTTAATAAAGAAATCAAAAGACCTTAAGCATAGTAAATCTCTGGGCATTGTAGCCTGTATTCTCTTTATTACCCCCTCCGCTCCATTACGCATAGGCTTCATTCCGCTCGTCCCCCTTAAAGGGCGACAGTGCTTTTTGAATTGTTTTAGACCGCGTTCTTTACTCCATCTCTCAAAATGTCGGATGACTTAAAATTCTACCATATATAAACTGTAAATTAATCTTTTACTGGGCGAATAGAGAAACCTGCTATTGGATGAAAGGTAGACACCGGATCATAATTAGCACCATCAAAATGAAGATTTGGATAATCTAGAGTTCTTCCGCTATACATCGTACCCGCCCAATAGTAGCACAATTCACCACGATATCTAATATTCAGATCTTCAAAGATAAAACTTAGTCCTGCAGCAGGAAGAAAGATGAAGTTCCCGTTTAGTCCTGTTACCTTATAGCCATTGACACCATTGATAGAAGTCCATTGCCAAGAGCACATTTCACACAACTCGTCTACCTCATCTCTTGTAGGCATACGCCAACCGCTTCCCCATTTCACGTGGGCGACATCATAAGAAGTTCCTGAAATATTAGAAACGATATTATGCCAACATTCTGGGCCATAATAATAACCATCATCTCCCAAATCTTTTGGCTGAAAATATTTATATTCGCCACTATTTATATTATACTCCTTGATTTCGCCCCAACGATAATAGGCACCATAATCCTCAGGAGAGTTTGCGCCAACATTACATGAAGCCCACTTCACACTCAAGCCAAGGTCTACAGCTTCATGGCTGTCAACCTCTTCTTGTTCTGGCGTACAGGAGGACAAACTTCCCAGCAAGATAGGAAGCATACCGACAAACATAAACATACGTAAAAGCGGGAATGTACACTTTTTCATAATATAAACCGTTGCCGCGTTCAGTTCCTCCGCGACCTCTATAGAGGTTTGAAATAAAGAAGCGTGGAACTGAAGTACTATATTATGATAGTGAGGGTCGTAGGAAAACCTTGAAGACATAAAATAGACAAACAACTCCACGCCATATGGCGCAGAACCGTTCATGCCATTCTTGTCTTGTTGAAAATTTCCTACGTTTTCACTATCAAGAATGAAGCACAACGCTTCTACCAATAAATCAAAAAGTCGGTTGAGCGCACTCCACTCGATGGCAAAATTAGTAATTATTTATGAAAATTCGTGGATAATTCGCGGATAATTTATGGAAATTTGTGTTTCCCACACGCTCTCCTATGGCGAAAGTTCATAAATCGGTTGGCATTGGCATTGGCACAGCGCAGCGAGAGCAATGATAAGCTTATTGGACTAACCCAAGGGCTAGGGAAAGTCTTAATCATTGCCGAGTAAGCAAGCCATCTTAAAGCATAACTTTATATTGGCTTGCTCACACAGATTCAATCATTTGGCGTAAAAATCAAGTCGCGTTTGTAGTGCATTTTCTTTAATAAAACAAAGCAGGGAAAACGCATTATAATTTCATTAACCATTACAACTTGTTTCTTTCAGATAATCAGAATTTTGTCTCACGCAGATCTCACGAATCTCACGAAGGCTGCATCGCTAAAGGCTCGCAGCTGTCGGCTTTGCCGAGTGTTTACCATCCGGATGGCTAGCACGAGCGTAGCAAGTGCTCTTCGTGAGATTCGTGAGATCTGCGTGAGAATCAATTTTTTGTGAGAGAAGAACCTGTTAGGCGTAAATTGTTAAGATACCTTTTTAGTGCGATTTCATAATGCGTCTTCCCTGTAAAACAAAGATAAAATAAAACGTCACCGCGGTGGCGTTTTGGTGTCACCGCGGTGACGGAATAGTGCCACCGCGGTGAAAGAAAAGTGTCACCGCGGTGACAGTGCATAAAGTGACCATTAATCCAGGGAAAACGCATTATATTTCTTCCAATTAAAATACCAGTTTATATCCTCTATTTGACATGATTATCTCACGCGAAACGTGTTCGCCGCCCGAAGGGGCTAAAGGCAATCTCGCAAATCTCGCAAAATCATACATCGCTATCGCTCGTATGTAGCCGTCCGGATG
>JAGAQY010000012.1 GCA_017622495.1 Bacteroidaceae bacterium
AACTCAAAAAATTAGGTGATAATATAGATGTTGTCCACATTCTTTAAATTCTCCTCCTGGGTTAGGAGGAGTACCCTCAAAGAGGGGGAGGTGGTACGATGCTTATAAATAATACCCCCTCCGCTTCGCTCGTCCCCCTAATTAGGGGGACAATACCGAGTTTTTGGACAACTCCTATATTATTGCCAAAACTTATAAACTCAAAACCTAAAAAATACCACCATGAAAGTAAAGAAATCAAAGCATGTGCAGAATTATCGCGATGGCTATACTCCCGTAGTACGTTGTTCACTGAGTCGGCGTCATAAAGTATCGGGTCCCGATGGGGAGGAGTCGTGGTGCACGGGCGTGTCGGTAGCCTTCCCGCAGAAAGTTGACATTGAGCAGATGGCCATCAGTGCCAACAATGCCACCACGGCCACTCCATCGGACGTGAAGCTCGTATGGGACGTGTTGCGAACACAGATTATCGATGCCCTGAGCCACGGCCACCGCGTGCAGCTCGACGGGCTTGGCTCGCTCACCATGGAGCTGAGCAGCCACACCGGCTCTACGCCTCCCACGGGCAAGGACGTACGTATCAGTGGCATCCGCTTCCGTGCCGACAAGCACCTGCTCGACCGCCTTGCCGATGTGAAGTTTCAGGTAGAAGGTAAGGTGCGCCAACCTCTGTCGGCCCCCGAGCTGGCCGATGCGCTGTACGAATACTTCGAGACGCACGATGACATCAGCGTCCGAGAGTTTGCCCGCATCAGCCACTACGCCACCAGCACCTCGTACCAGAAGCTCAACGACTATGTGGCGCACGGCGAGATGGAGCGTGTGCCTCGCGTCAACGGCTGCTTCCGCCCTACGAAGGGGAACTTCGGGAAATGAACATAAATCATATACGCTAACGGCGCATTGTACATTTTATCGGCGTAACGCACTGAACCATATTAGGGTTACGCCGAATTTTTGTATAGTTTATGGATAAATTCTGTATTCCTTTCTTTTTCAATATGAAATGAAGTTCGCAGTCCAAAGGTAATTACCGCAAACAACTCATGAATGTTGCATGAGTTTCCATTTTTATTAATCATAATCCGCTAGTCCATAGTTACAATAATCATAAATAGCAAATTATTTT
Organism: Bacteroidaceae bacterium; assembly: GCA_017622495.1. Lineage (GTDB taxonomy): Bacteria > Bacteroidota > Bacteroidia > Bacteroidales > Bacteroidaceae > UBA1189. Next base: position 1,130 of record JAGAQY010000012.1, read on the forward strand.
TAGGGAGGCGTTGTGAAATTGTTTTTTAATGTATATTTTTGTCATGGTGAAATACATGTTATAGATAAAAAAAATATTAGCTCTCATGAAAAGGAATCTAAAAAATGGGAATATTGTTGCTGTATTAGTAGCATCAGTATTAATTGCTTGTACACAGGACAGCATAGATGATTTGGCAAGACAAGCAGATACTTCATTGAGTTTCACAAAGGGACTCTCCCCATCTCGTACTTACAAAGAAGCTCTTTCTATAGCACAAGATGCAATAAAGATGTTGGATGAAGTTAATACTACCCGCTCGAGCAAACCACGTAATATGACGCAGGGGTAGGTACTAACTATGCAAATAATTATCCTACTCAATTAATGATACAACCCAATATTAGAAAGCCGTTAGTGCTTAATTGAAGATGAAAAATATATTTGTAATTATAATTTGTATTCTGCTTGTCGCGTGTAAAGCAACAAACGAGAGTCAGCCGATGGAAGTTGTTAAGGACAAGCGGTCTGTCGCCTATTTTCCCGAAACTAATATACCAGAAGATTCTTTGGGTAGTAGATTTTATTCGTTTGAGGAATTTCGTACATTAGTAAAAAATAAAAGTTATATAAACAGTGCCCTCTATGAATGTTATGACCATGAAGGAGTGAGAAGATACATTCATCCTTTCCCCAATCACCCTATGTCTAAAGATAAAATTAACCTATTGTCGTTAGCTATGGGTGAGAGTGGGTACAAATGCAGTTTTAGCGACAGCATTGTAAATATAGATTTTGATTACGACTACGACCCATCCATCGACGGGAGATACTCCAAACGGTATCGTTTTGATGCGGATACCCAACTTCTATATGGCACGGATTTGCATTGTAGGTTTGGCAGCAAAGTTATTGTTCCACGCCTATTGTATATTGATGACACTTATATTATACTGAGATTTGAAGCAAAATATAATGAAGGGGGATTTAGTAACAGTGCTCAAGTCGAAGCTGAATACTCAGTAATAGTACTTAAGCATTTGTAGAGAACTGCAACCTTTGCCCCTCCGCATCAGCCACTACGCCACCAACACTTCGTACCAGAAGCTCAACGACTATGTGGCGCACGGCGAGATGGAGCGTGTGCCTCGCGTCAACGGCTGCTTCCGCCCTACCAAGGGTAACTTCGGGAGGGAGTAAACGAGCCCATTGATACAATATTTATAGCACAACTGGAGATTTACACTTTTTGCGCCACAATCCGCTGAGCGCCAGAGCAGTTACACCGAAAAGAATTACAAAAAGATTTACACTTCTCGTACACTTATTAGAGTTTATTTCTTCACATCAAGTTTTTCACGCTCGGCTCCAGAGGAGCAACGCAGCTGCTAAGTTTTCGTCAACGTTAACGTTATCGTTAAAAGATTGCTGTCAATCGACAGCAATCTTTTTCCCATCCTTGATATAGATGCCACGCGTAGGATTCACCACGGGGCGGCCTTGGAGGTCGTAGTAGGGGGTGGAGGGGGCAGACAGATGTTGCGGAACTTCTACATTCGTGCCATTTTTTTGGTAAATATATAACCCGTAGTAGGAGCAACTTTGCATTTGAATAAACACACCGCTGTCATGGTAGAAATCGTTCGAGACGATTCCCATAGAGAGTGAGCCGATGCCCTCAATCCAGGTATCTTGAGGAGATGGATGCACGACTCCATAATAGTATGGTGACAAGTGCAGATACCGACGGGGGGGCCCGTCAAGCAATACAGTGTCGCCCACATGAGTGACCATACATGCAAATACTAAATCGTCATACTCGTGTATAGAGAAAGTGTCGCCGACATTTAACCCGAAATCGAACATCAGCTTACCGTTCTGATAGTATTTGTCACCATCCTGCCAGCAGTAGCCCACCTCGAGCCTCTCTTTACCACCCTCCCACAATTCTTGAGTGCGGGTATATAGTTTCTTGCATGCCGTCCCGTCAACTATCGTATCGCCCTCTATCCACATGCGTACATCGGAACTGAGGTCAATGTAGTAGGGGATTCTTTCTATGATATTCCATTCCTTACCATCCATAGCGATAGGCTCTTGTGCTGCAACGCCGCTCACGATGGCGAGCAACATTGCCAATAGTATCAGATAGCGTTTCATACACCTTTCATGTTTAAGTTAATACTGCACAAATTTAGTCTATTATCTTTACTTTACCAAGTGATTGATTGAGATTAGTTTTCTTATTTGCAAATGTTTAATATCAGAAGAGCACTTATCTGCCCAATAAGAAGAATTCTCTGCCCGCTCGCTGAAAGAGTTCAAGTAAACTTGGATCTTGCTCGCTCAGGCGTCAGTTGCACTAAATTTAGTCCTGTTTCAAAGGACAGAATTTAAGCTGCACCTCAGAAATATTCAAATAAATTTGATATTTCGTTCGGTTTGCATGACTTTAGTTTGCGCTTCGCACAAACAGAATTTAGGCGGCGGCTCAGAAATTCTCAAATAAATTTGGAATTTCATTCGCCTTGCACTAAATTTGTCACACGAAATAGAAGATTTTATTTTCATTCACTTATTAAATCAAAAAAAACAATGGTTTATTCACATGAAGTAGAACACATGTGTGTTGTAAAGAAGGGTCCTAACCACGGTCCCGCTCCCATACCTGAAGAGGGTAAGTGGGTACAATCAAAAGAGATCAAGGACATCTCAGGTTTGACACACGGTATCGGTTGGTGCGCACCCCAGCAGGGCGCATGTAAGCTCACCTTGAACGTGAAGGAAGGTATCATCCAGGAGGCATTGGTAGAGACCATCGGCTGCTCTGGTATGACACACTCTGCCGCTATGGCATCGGAGATCCTTCCCGGCAAGACTCTGCTCGAGGCTCTCAACACTGACCTCGTATGCGACGCTATCAACACCGCTATGCGCGAGCTCTTCCTCCAGATCGTTTACGGCCGCACACAGAGCGCCTTCTCTGAGGGTGGTTTGATGATCGGTGCCGGCCTCGAAGACCTCGGTAAGGGCCTCCGCTCACAGGTAGGTACACTCTACGGCACACTCGCCAAGGGTCCCCGCTACCTCGAGATGGCTGAGGGCTACATCAGCCGCGTAGCACTCGACAAGGACGACCAGATCTGTGGTTACGAGTTCGTACACCTGGGCAAGTTCATGGACGAAATCAAGAAGGGTACCGATGCCAACGAGGCCTTGAAGAAGGTTACTGGCACATACGGCCGCTTCACCGCCGAGCAGGGCGCAGTAAAACACATTGATCCACGTCACGAATAATATAAGGAGGAAAGTACTATGATTAGAGAAGTAAAATTCGAGAGCCAGGACCGCCGTATCAAACAGATTCTCGCTGCATTGAACGAGTACGGTATCCAATCAATAGAAGAGGCCAACGAGATTTGCGACCAGTATGGTCTTGATCCTTATTTGGCATGTGAAGAGACACAGCCCATCTGCTTCGAGAACGCCAAGTGGGCCTACGTAGTAGGTTGCGCTATCGCCATCAAGAAGGGCGTGAAGACAGCTGCCGAGGCTGCTGAGGCCATCGGTATCGGCTTGCAGGCATTCTGCATCCCCGGTTCAGTAGCCGACGACCGTAAGGTAGGTCTCGGTCACGGTAACCTCGCAGCCATGCTGCTCCGCGAGGAGACCAAGTGCTTCGCCTTCCTCGCAGGTCACGAGTCATTCGCTGCTGCTGAGGGCGCCATCAAGATTGCCGCCAAGGCCGACAAGGTACGTAAGGAGCCCCTCCGCGTAATCCTCAACGGTCTGGGTAAGGACGCTGCACAGATCATCGCACGCATCAACGGTTTCACCTACGTGCAGACCAAGTTTGACTACTACACAGGCGAGCTCAAGGAGATCCAGCGCATCGCTTACTCTGACGGTCCCCGTGCAAAGGTTAACTGCTACGGTGCCGACGACGTACGCGAAGGCGTAGCCATCATGTGGAAGGAAGGCGTAGACGTATCTATCACCGGTAACTCTACCAACCCCACACGTTTCCAGCACCCCACCGCAGGTACCTATAAGAAGGAGCGCGTGCTCGCTGGCAAGCCCTACTTCTCAGTAGCATCAGGTGGTGGTACAGGCCGTACCCTCCATCCCGACAACATGGCTGCCGGTCCCGCTTCATACGGTATGACCGACACAATGGGTCGTATGCACTCTGACGCTCAGTTTGCCGGTTCTTCTTCAGTACCTGCACACGTAGAGATGATGGGCTTCCTCGGCATCGGTAACAACCCCATGGTAGGTTGCACCGTAGCTTGCGCCGTTGACGTAGCTCAGGCATTGAACAAGTAATAATCGACTCTCCAAAACTCCCGTAACTTGCTCGGTTACGGGAGTTTTTTATTCACAAAAAAACGACCCAACCAACGGATCAAAACATGAAACACAAGATAGCCCTGCACGCAGCGCTTATACTCATGGCAGCAATGCCTACCCATGCGCAGCAAATCAACGACAACAACACTCCGCTACACCTGATGAAACCGGCCTATAAGGTCAGCTATGGAATACCTACCACAGAGGAGGTAAAGGCAACCATGGACCGTGTGCTCGGCTATATCGATGAGCAAACACCTGCTGTCCTCGTAGACAAGCGGACGGGCAAGGAGGTTACCGCCATGGCAGATATCGACAAGGATACGCAACTGAAGCAGGGTGGGTTCCGTCTGACGAGCTACGAATGGGGTGTCACCTACTCGGGCGTGCTGGCAGCCTATGAAGCTACGGGCGACAAGGCATACTATGACTACGTGTACAAGCGGCACCACCTGTTGGCCGAAGCAGCACCTCACTTCGAGGCATTGCACCGCAAGCATCACAAAATCGACGGGAACGTGCGCCGCGTAATAGATCCTCATGCACTCGACGATGCCGGTGCCGTATGCGTATCGATGATAAAGTCGATGCTGAGCAATAAGCATCAGGAGCTACGACCACTCATCGACAACTATATCGACTACATCATAAACAAAGAGTACCGCCTAACTGATGGCACGTTTGCACGCATTCGTCCCCAGAAGAATACGGTGTGGCTCGACGATATGTTCATGGGGATACCCGCCGTGGCCTATATGGGTAAGCTCACGGGTGAGGCCAGCTACTACGACGAGGCGGCACGCCAGGTACTGCTCTTTGCCGACAAGATGTTTGTACCCGAAAAGGGACTCTTCCGCCATGGATGGGTAGAGGATATGGACCCTCACCCTGCATTCTTCTGGGGCAGAGCCAACGGATGGGCCATACTTACCTTATGCGAAGTACTCGATGTACTACCCGATAATCATCCAAAGCGACAAGAGATCCTCGACCTACTGAAGGCCCATATAAAGGGGCTGGCCACATTGCAGCATCACGACGGATTCTGGCACCAGTTACTCGACCGCAACGACACCTACCTGGAGACCTCCGCTACGGCCATATACACCTATTGCTTTGCCCATGCCATCAACCGTGGCTGGATAGACGCCAAGGCTTATGGTCCCATCGTATTGAGAGGATGGCATGCCGTAGAATCGGCCATCAATGAGCAAGGACAGGTAGAAGGGGTATGTGTAGGCACAGGCATGGGATTCGATGCCGGGTTCTACGCCTATCGACCCGTACATGTAATGGCCGCTCATGGCTATGGACCCGTGATATGGGCCGGAGCCGAGGTCATCAAGCTGCTGAAGGAACAACATCCCAAGATGAACGATAGTGCTGTACAGTTTTACGACGAAGAGGTAAAGACAGACAAGCCTATCTTCAACTACGATGGTAGCATCAGATTCTAAGACAACTCACCTATAAATACCAACACTTCATGAAACGAACGATAAGCGCTCTCGCATGGATAGCCATAGCGATAATGGCAAGTGCACCGGCCACAGCACAAATAGGACGACGCTTCCCCTCGGAAAGAAAAGTCATCAATGACCCCAAGACGGGTGTAGAACTCATCTTCCTCACCAGCCAAAGCGGCACAGGCGACAGCAAGATATACCAGACACATAACCAATGGACCTCGGACGGGAAATGGGTGATATTCCGCTCTGACCGCGTACCCGGTGAGGCAATGGCCGTACATGAAGAGAGCGGTGATATAGTGCAGGTTACCGAGGGAGGATTCTCAGGAATGCTCTGCGTAGCACGCCACTCGATGCATCTATACTACATGCGACCCGTACAAAAAGCAAGAGAGAAGAGTAAGGAGAGGTCACGCGAAAGAGAGATGGAGGTTGTAGAGATTGACCTCGAGCGCCTATTTGCCGACTCCGAAGCAGACAATCTGAAAAAGAAGAAACACTATGAGCGCATCTGCGGCGTAATCCCCGCAGAGATGGGTGCTATGGGCGACATGGCACTCGACGGGAGCGAGACCTTTGCCTATTTCCGCTTGGGCAAGCAGTATGCCGGACAGTTCCCCATCAAGGAGGATATATCAGGCACGTTCGGCCCGCGCAACATGGGAGCAGGGCCCTCAGGTATCGGGAAGATTGACCTCGCCACAGGCAAGGTAGACCATGTGGTAAGCGTACACTTCCAGGTGGGCCATATACAAGGCAATCCGTGGCATCCGGGAGAAGTAATCTTCTGCTGGGAAACAGGAGGTAAGGCACCACAACGCACATGGATGGTCAATGCCGACGGTACGGGTCTGCGTCCCATATACCGCGAGACAGAATATGACTGGGTGACTCACGAGGCTGTGATCAGTGAAGACGAACTGGCCTTTGCCATCATAGGACACCGCAAGATAGGGGTAGACGAACAGCCTGCCGACTATAGCAAAGACTGGGGACCTGCAGGCACCAAGGCGTATGCTACCGGACTGGCCGTAGTAAACATGCGCACCAGGGAGTTTACCCTCGAAGGGCAGGTAGATGGCGACAACTTCTGGCATGTGGCCGGCTCGCAAGATGGGCATTGGGTAGCAGGAGACACCTTCGCACGAGAGCTATGGCTCATCGACCGCCACACCAAGGAGCGTATACTGCTGACTGCGGGACACAAGACCACTGCACGCGACCACGTGCACCCCACCTTCAAGCCCGACGGCACAGCCATAGAGATACAGTCGGCCATGCTCTCCGAAGACGGGCGCTCGATGAACATCTGCGTGGTGCGCCTGCCTCAACATCTTATAGAACGCTATAAAAATAAATAAATCCCATAGGGTTCATACCATCACAAAGCATTTGCAGCCAACACATTCCTTATGATCAAAGAACTGCAACTCCGTATTCTGCCCGAGCAGGCAGCCAGCGAACAGAGTATCAAGCAATATGTAGCACGCGAGAAGGGACTGGGCGTGCGCACCATACATGCCGTTCGCACCCTAAAGCGCAGCATCGACGCACGCCAGCGTACCATCTACATAAACCTCACCGTGAGGATTTACATCAATGAATTGCCCACCGACGATGAGTATGCCGAGACCTACTACCCCATGGTAGACGAAGGCCCTGAGGTGATTGTCGTGGGAGCTGGACCGGGCGGACTCTTTGCTGCACTGCGTCTCATAGAACTGGGATGCAGACCCATCGTAGTAGAACGCGGTAAAGATGTGCACACACGCAAACGCGACATCGCACGTATCTCACGCGAGCACACCGTAGACCCCGAGAGCAACTACAGCTTTGGCGAAGGGGGTGCAGGTGCCTACTCTGATGGCAAGCTATATACACGTAGCAAGAAAAGAGGCAACGTGGAGAAAATCCTGAATGTATTCTGCCAGCATGGGGCATCTACCACCATACTGAGCGATGCACACCCGCATATTGGCACCGACAAACTACCACGCGTAATCGAAAACATGCGAGAGACCATACGTCGCTGCGGTGGTGAAGTACACTTCGAGACACGCATGGACCGCCTCATCATCGAGCACAACAAGATTGCAGGTATTGAGACCCATACCGGACACACCTTCCACGGGCCCGTAATCCTGGCAACCGGACACTCGGCACGCGACGTATATCGCCACCTATATGCCTCGGGGATAGACATCGAGGCAAAGGGTATCGCAGTGGGTGTAAGATTGGAGCACCCTGCCGAACTCATAGACCAAATACAATATCACAACAAGAACGGACGAGGAAGATACCTGCCTGCTGCTGAATACAGCTTCGTCACTCAGGTCGATGGACGCGGTGTATATAGCTTCTGCATGTGCCCAGGAGGAGCCGTGGTACCAGCTGCTAGTGGCCCCGAACAGATTGTAGTAAACGGCATGTCGGCCTCACATCGCAATTCACGATGGAGCAACTCGGGCATGGTGGTGGAGATAAGGCCTGAAGACATATCCTCAATAGATAATTCACAATTGACTATTGACAATACCGCCAGTCAGTCCTCAGGTAGCCACCCGCTCGCCATGCTTCACTTGCAAGAGGAACTGGAACGGCAATGCTGGATGCAGGGCAATCGTCGACAGACGGCACCGGCACAGCGTATGGTAGACTTCACACGCCGCAAGCTGTCGTACGACCTTCCCTCATCGTCATACTCCCCCGGCCTCATCTCCTCACCGCTCCATTTTTGGATGCCGGAGTTCATCAGCAGTCGCCTACAACGGGGATTCGAGCACTTTGGACGTACATCACGGGGATTCCTTACCAATGAAGCTACCGTGATAGGCATAGAGACACGTACCTCGGCTCCTATACGTATCATCCGCGACAGGGAAACTCTACAGCATATCACCGTGAGTGGACTCTTCCCCTGTGGCGAAGGAGCAGGCTATGCAGGGGGTATAGTATCGGCAGGCATCGATGGAGAACGCTGTGCCGAAGCAGCAGCTGCATACATAAAAGCCATTGGGACATAATCCCAATGGCTTTATTACAATTGCAAACAGAAGTCAGTCTAAGCATTCAGTTCGTCGCGCACAACCGCCATCACGCCATCCATCTGGGCAAGCCCCATCATACGGCCATGGAAGGAGTAGCCGGCATTGTACCCCTTGTCCTCGTCGCCCAGCATGGTGCGTCCGTGGTCAACGCGCATAGGCACACCGGGATTCTCGCGCTCGAAGATGCGCACTACCTCGATGAGGTTGGCACGCCCCTTGAGGTGGTCGGCCTCGATGAAGTCGCCGTTGGGCAACACATCGGTGCTGCGCAGGTGCACGAAATGGGTGCGGCTGGCATACTTGCGGGCCAGCGCAGGGACGTCGTTCTGAATACCGGCCGAGAGCGAGCCGCAACAGAAGGTCAGTCCGTTGTGCGGATTGTCCACAGCATTGAGAAACCACGCTATATCCTCGTCGCATGTCACGATGCGCGGCAATCCCAGCAACTGGCAGGGAGGGTCGTCGGGGTGTACGCACATATTCACGCCATACTCCTCGCACACGGGCATCACGGCTGAAAGGAAGTAGCGCATGTTCTCACGCAGCGTGTCGCGGTCGATGCCGTCGTACAGTGCCAGCAACTCGCGGAAGCGGCTCACGGGGTCGGCATCACGCTCGCTGATGTTGCCATTGACGAAGCCCTGCGTCTTCACGATAATCGTATCCACCAGCGCACGACGCTCCTCGTCGGTAATGGTCTTGTGCATCTCGGCAACAGCAGCCAACTCCTCAGCCGTATAGTCGGCCTCAGCACCAGGGCGGCACAGGATATAGCAGTCGAAGTAAACAAACTTTACACGATTGAAGTAGAGCGAGGTGGAACCATCGGCCCAGGGGTGGTCAAGCTCGGTGCGTGCCCAGTCAAGCACAGGCATAAAGTTGTAGCACACCGTCTTCACACCCGCCTTGCCCAGATTGGCAAGGCTCACCTTATAGTTCTCGATGAGGGCATCGCGCTCGGGTCCGCCATACTTGATGGCCTCGCACACGGGCAGGCTCTCCACCACCGACCAGCGCAAGCCATAACTCTCGATATACTCCTTGAGGTCGTTGATGGCCTCCAGCGTCCAAATCTCTCCATTGGGCACGTCGTGCAACGCAGTCACTATACCCTCCACGCCAATCTGCCTCAGCATTGTCAGCGTAATCTTATCGTTCTTACCGAACCATCTCCAGGTTTTTTCCATATGCTCTATGAATTAAAATTTTTATTCCCATAAGTAAACTCTTGTACTTGCCTCATACAAATATTATAGATAACACACCGATTATCGACGCACGTTCCACATATTTGCAGTACCCGTGTTGCCTACCAGCACATCGATATTGGCTCCATCTTTCTTCTCGATGATTTCCCATGCCTTCAACTGGATAAACTGATCGGTGCTCAGTCCCAGCTCCTTCTGATAGGCCTTGTCGGCAATGGCACGCTGACGCTCGGCAGCCTCTTTAGCCTTGAGCATCTCAAGACGGCTCTCCTCGGTGCGCTTGGCCTGTGTTGCAGCAGCTGTGTTGTCCATCTCAGCCTTCTGCTTCTCATTGGGAATGGCACGTCCCACCACCACATTAACCACAGTTACAGGCAGTTCGCCTCCCTTCTCTGACAAATCGGCTATATAATCCTCCATATCATTCTTCACCGCATAGTTGATGGAATCGAGCACCTCGCGATTGCTCATGAGGTCGAACGGGCCAAACTTGGAGATGTAGTTACGCACCGTGTTTCTATATACCTCCTGAATAACATTTACATACCAGTTGGGGCCATAGTTTTTGATGAGTACAGGCGATTTGTTGTCCTTCACCTGCAATTGGATTTGGGTACTGAAGTCGAGCAAAGTGTTGTCGTTTGAGGCTGCATCATCAAGCTTCTCATCGAACTTCTGAGGCAACATGGACACGATAACATATTTTGTGGAGAACCATTCATACTGACGGCCCGTCTCTACCGGCTCATCATCGACACCGCCATGTCCAAAGAGATAGGGCTGATGGATAAGCACAGCCTCTTCGCCCGCACCAGGAGCAACGTTTACGCACGATGTGATACCGCACATCATACCTGCTACAAGAGCACATTTCACTAAATTCTTCATCATACTACGTATTAATAGTTACTATTATTCTTATTGTTCACACTACCATTCTCTTTTACCAACATCATGCACTGCTTGCAGTCGAACTCCAAGACAAAACGGCGTCCGTCAGCCGACACCAGGGTGTATGGCTCACGATAGGGCGACTTGACGCCTCCATGGCGGGGACACCAGCCAAAGGCATAGCGTAGGCAGTGGCGGCAAAACATCAGCGTGGCTCCACGCGGTGCACTGAGCTCATAGGCTGGAGCAATCTCCTCAACGCCCAATGAGCGGTAGAAGGCCTCGGCACGATGGTTGCCGACGTTGGCAAGATAAGACAATTGACAACTGACAATTGATAATTGACAATTATAGCTTGCATCGCTCTCAACTTTCAATTTTGATTTTTCAATTTTCAAATTACAGGCTCTCCCAAACGCCTCTACCGCAGTGCGGCGCATATCGGCTAGTACGGACGAGGGGATAAACCAATTGTCAGTGAAGTCAATCTCGATACTCTGGGCTACGAAGTTGGTGCCGCCCAGCTTGGAGAGTTGCGCCTCGATGCCTGCACGTTGCTCGCTACGGGCCTGCTCCTTTTCGCGGGTAAAGTTGACCGTAGCGCTGTGCCCCTCATCATCAGAGAAGGTAAGCGAGAAACCGAAGGAGACATCGCGCAGGCATATATTTATAGGTATGCGACGCTCTGCCGAGGGACGTGAGAGCAGGCGTTCAAACTCCATGTCATAGTTGCGGAAGAGCGGTGTACGGGCACGCAACCCACGGGGCATATCCTTCGGATAGAGGCGTATGCCCTCTACCCTATTCACGCGGAACCCCTGCAAGCGCCCCTGCTCATCGATGAAGCAGAGCCCGTCGCCATTATGGAATGTCTTGACCGATGACACGGCAATGTATCCGCGCCCTATCTCCTTGACGTGGCCTACGGGCTCGCCCACTGATTTGGGGGTGTCGAAGGAGAACACATCGGTACGACGACCAGTGAGAAAGTAGTCGGTAAAACCACGATTGAAACTTTTGTCGAGCTGTGGGGTGAAGGTATAGGTGCTCACGCCCTGCGAGGCACGCTTGTACTCGGGGCGACGGGCCAGAATGGCATCGATACCCTGCCGATAGTAGGCGGTGACATTCTTGACGTACGACACATCCTTCAGTCGGCCCTCAATCTTGAACGAGCGGATGCCTGCATCCATCATCGCCTCGAGGTGGGCGCTGCGGTTCATATCCTTGAGCGACAGCAAGTGACGCCGCTCCTCGATAACGCGTCCGTCGGCATCCACAAGGTCGAAGGGCAAGCGACAAAACTGGGCACACTCTCCCCTATTAGCACTGCGGCCGAAGCAAGCCTGAGAGGCGTAGCACTGACCGCTATAGCTCACGCAGAGCGCTCCATGCACGAAGGCTTCGAGCGGCACAGGGCAAGCACGATGTATCTCATCAATCTCCTTGAGCGAGAGCTCGCGGGCCAGCACCACCTGAGAGAATCCCACCGAATGGAGGAACTGCACCTTCTCCGCCGTGCGGTTATCCGTCTGCGTACTGGCATGCAGTGCTATGGGTGGCAAGTTCATCGTAAGCAAGGCCATATCCTGCACGATGAGCGCATCGATGCCTATACGATAGAGCTGCCACACAAGTGCCTCCACTTCGGCGAGCTCGTCATCCTTGATGAGGGTATTGAGCGTCACATACACACGGGCTCCAAACTGATGGGCATAGTCGGCCAACTGACGCAAATCGTCAATCGAGTTGCCCGCTGCAGCACGGGCTCCAAACTTAGGCGCACCGATATACACGGCATCGGCTCCGTGGCGGATAGCTTCGATGCCGCACTCAAGGTTCTTGGCAGGGGCAAGCAGTTCGATTGGGTACCTCATACAGTCTTTCCCCCTATGAGAGGGAGCTGTAGCCATGGGATGTGTATTTCTATTGTTTGTTGTCATTGCTTAATCCCCCTCCTCGGGAGGGGTAAGGGGAGGCTTTACTTAATATCTTCAAGTCTATAAGGTGTAGCCTGATATACGTAGTAGTTGAGCCAATTGTTGAAAAGCAGGTTGGCATGTCCGCGCCACGTCACCACGGGAGGCTGCGAGGGGTCATCGTTACGGTAGTAATGCCTTGGCATCTCGATGGGGAGCCCCTTGGCCAGGTCACGCTTGTACTCGGTATCCAACGTAAGAGGAGAATACTCCGAGTGACCGGTGAGGAATATCTCGCGACCACCACGTGCCATCACCATATACACCCCGCTCTCTTCGCTCTCGGCCAGGATGTCGAGTGCGGGATTGCGCTCAATATCCTCGCGGCGCACCTCGGTGTGACGGCTGTGAGGGATATAGAACTCGTCGTCGAAGCCGCGGAAGATAGGCAGCTCAGGATTGCTCACACGATGTTTGAAGATGCCGAACATCTTCTTGTCCAGCGGATATTTGGGAATGCCATAATAATGATAGAGGCCTGCTTGGGCAGCCCAACATATATATAAGGTAGAGGTCACATTGTGGCGTGCCCAATCAAAAATCTCTGTCATCTCATCCCAGTAGCTCACCTCCTCGAAGTCCATGTGCTCAACAGGAGCGCCAGTGATGATGAAACCGTCGTACTTGTGGTGGCGCATCTCCTCGAAGTCGGTATAGAAGGCCTGCATATGCTCCACAGGCGTATTCTTCGAAGTATGGCTCTTCACCTTCATAAAGCTGAGCTCAATCTGCAAGGGAGAGTTGGAGAGCAGGCGCACGAGGTCAGTCTCCGTAGTGATTTTCAGCGGCATTAGGTTGAGTACGGCAATGCGCAACGGGCGGATGTCCTGTGAGGTAGCTCGAGTGGCATCCATGACGAAGATATTCTCCTGCTTCAGCAGGTCTATAGCCGGCAATTTATCGGGTAATGTAAGTGGCATATCTGATTCGTTATATAAATATCGCTTCTACATATTATAATTTATCCTTCAAGAACCTACCTGTATAAGATGCCTCGCACTGCGAGACCTCTTCGGGTGTACCGCATGCTACAAGCTGGCCACCACGGTCGCCCCCTTCGGGACCTATGTCGATGATATGGTCGGCACACTTGATGACCTCCATATTGTGCTCAATGATGACGATAGTGTGGCCGCGCTGGATGAGCGCATTGAACGATTCGAGCAGTTTCTTGATATCGTGGAAATGGAGTCCCGTGGTGGGCTCATCGAAGATAAACATCGTGGGCTCCGACTTCTCCAAGCTGAGGTAGTAGGCAAGCTTCACGCGCTGGTTCTCACCGCCCGAGAGGGTCGATGAGCTCTGCCCCAGCTTCACATAGCCAAGTCCTACATCCTGCAAGGGTTTGAGGCGACGCACCACCTTCTTGGCTCCATGCTCGGTGAAGAACTCCACGGCTTGGTTGACGGTCATCTCCAGTATGTCGTGGATATTCTTCTCATGATAGGTCACAAGCAGGGTGTCGGCCTTGAAGCGCTTGCCATGGCAGGCCTCACACTCAAGCACGAGGTCGGCCATGAACTGCATCTCCACCGTAATGGTACCCTCACCCTTGCATTCCTCGCAGCGGCCACCTTCGCTATTAAAAGAGAAGAATCCTGCCGTATAGCCCATCTGCTTGGCCAAGGGCTGCTCGGCAAAGAGCTTGCGTATCTCGTCGTAGGCCTTAAGGTAGGTGACAGGGTTGGAGCGGGTGGACTTGCCTATGGGGTTTTGGTCGACAAACTCCACAGCACGCAGCATGCGGATGTCGCCCTTCAATTCCAAGTGCTCGCCGGGTCGTTCGGTACCCTCACTAAATTCACGTGCAAGAGCCTGATACAAGATATCGCGCACGAGCGAACTCTTGCCGCTACCGCTGACGCCGGTGACTACGGTCATCACGTTGAGCGGGAACTTCACATCGATGCCCTTGAGGTTGTGGTGGCGTGCACCACGAATCTCTACAAAGTTGTTCCACGGACGGCGGCTCTGGGGTACAGGAATCTGCTCCTCGCCCAAAAGGTAACGCACGGTATAACTATCTGAGCCAGGCTGCAGATCGTGCATGTCGCCTTCGTACACGATTTGTCCACCAAGACGCCCAGCCTGCGGACCGACGTCGATGATATAGTCAGCTGCACGGATGATATCTTCGTCGTGCTCCACCACGACCACGGTGTTGCCTGCCTGTTGCAGCTGACGAAGCACACGAATGAGTTTGTCGGTGTCGCGGCTGTGAAGGCCAATGGAGGGCTCGTCGAGGATGTAGAGCGAGCCCACGAGCGGACTGCCTAATGAAGTGACGAGGTTGATACGCTGACTCTCACCACCCGAGAGCGTATTGCTGAGGCGGTTGAGTGTGAGGTAGCCGAGGCCCACATCAAGCAGAAACTGCAGGCGGCTGTTAATCTCGATAAGCAAGCGCTTGGCAATGGTAGCCTCGTGCTCATCAAGCGTAAGCTGCGCGAAGAAGCGCTGCAGCTCGGTCACGGGCATATCGACCAGTTCGCAGATGTTGCGCCCGCCAATCTTCACATAGGTGGCCTCCTTCTTGAGGCGTGTGCCATGGCAGGTAGGGCACGTCGTCTTGCCACGATAGCGTGCCAGCATCACCCGATACTGTATCTTATATTGGTTCTCCTCCAACATCTTGAAGAAGGAGTCGATGCAGGGTTTCGTCCGCGGTCCGTGCCACAGATAATCCTTCTGCGCCTGAGTAAGTTCATAATAGGGTGCAAAGATGGGGAAGTTGTCCTTGGCTGCATAGCGGATAAACTCATCGCGCCAGGCACTCATCTTCTCGCCACGCCAGCATACCACGCAACCATCGTATACACTCATAGCTGTATTGGGCACCACGAGCTGTTCGTCGATGCCAATGATGCGTCCAAACCCGCCACACTCGGGGCAGGCGCCTACGGGAGAGTTAAAGGAGAAGAGCTGTTCGCTCGGTTCCTCGAAAACAATGCCGTCGGCCTCGAAGCGTTTGCTGAATGTATGCAGTATCCCTGCAGGGTAGAAACGTAGCATGCACGTTCCCCCACCCTCGTAGAATGCTGTCTCACAGCTATCGATAAGGCGGCTCACGGTCTCCTTGCTATCGTCGACGCTGAGGCGGTCGATAACGATCTTTAATTCTGAATTATGAATTATGAATTCAGAGTCAGCGGATGTGACCTTCTCCAGCATCTCCTCGATACGCATCACCTCCCCCTTCATCTCAACCCTTGCAAATCCTTGTTGTAAGCATATGGTGAGCTGTTCCTCTATCGTACGCCCATCGCGCACCACAAGAGGGGCCAACACGGTGAAGCGCGTACCGGGACTATATGATCGCATACATGCCACGATATCTTCGGTGTCGTGCTTCTTTACCAGCTGCCCTGTCACAGGCGAGTAGGTTTTACCTACACGAGCAAAGAGCAGGCGAAGGTACTCGTATATCTCGGTCGATGTGCCCACCGTAGAACGAGGATTGCGGCTGCTCACCTTCTGCTCTATGGCGATGGCAGGAGGCAGCCCCTTGATGAAGTCACACTCGGGCTTCTTCATGCGCCCGAGGAACTGGCGTGCATAGGACGATAAGCTCTCCACATAGCGGCGCTGCCCCTCGGCATACAAAGTATCGAATGCCAGCGAGCTCTTGCCCGATCCTGACAAGCCAGTCACTACCACCAGCTTGTTACGCGGGATATTGACCTCGATGTTCTTGAGATTATTGACGCGCGCCCCCTTGACGCTGATGTATTTCTCTTCACTCATTGTCGTAACAAGATTTACTGCAAAGATAGATATAGACGAACGCTACTATCTTCGCCACTTGTGGCAAAGTTACAACTTTTTCTTGTATGATGAATCAATTTTATGTATCTTCGCGGCAGTTTTTACATATTTATAATGAAACGATACATACAAATACTACTCTTCCTACTCCTATCGTGGAGAATCACCGATGCCCAAGCCAGCGAACCGCTCAAGCGTGAATTCCGCGGAGCATGGATACAGGCCGTCAACGGACAGTTCATCGGGATGACTCCCACTCAGATGCAGGCCACCCTAACCACACAGCTCGATGCGTTACAGCGGGCAGGCATCAACGCCATCATCTTCCAGGTGCGCCCCGAGGCCGATGCGCTCTACCTCTCCTACTACGAACCCTGGAGCCGCTACCTCACAGGCGAGCAGGGAGTAGCCCCCGAACCATTTTGGGACCCCCTGCAGTGGATGATAGACGAGTGCCATAAACGCGGCATGGAGCTGCACGCATGGATCAACCCATACCGCGCCAAAACGAAGGGGACCAAGAGCTTGGGACTGAAGCACCCCTACAAGAAAGACCCCGAGCGCTTCGTCCACTTCGACGGGATGCTCATCTTCAACCCTGCCCTGCAAGACAACCGCGACTATATCTGCACCATCGTGACCGACATCGTGAAGCGTTACGACATTGACGGACTGCATATCGACGACTACTTCTACCCCTACCCTGTGCCGGGTGTAGAGTTTGACGACGAGGCTTCGTTCCGTGCCGACCCTCGCGGCTTTACCGACAAGGCCGACTGGCGGCGCGACAATGTGAACCTTCTCATCGAGCAGCTACACCATACGATACGTGGTGTGAAGCCCTGGGTGAAGTTCGGCATATCACCCTTCGGCATCTACCGCAACCAGAAGAGTGACCCCGAGGGAAGCCTCACCAATGGATTGCAGAACTACGACGACCTGTATGCCGACATCCTCCTTTGGATTGACAAAGGCTGGGTAGACTACACCATACCGCAACTCTACTGGGAGATAGGGCACAAGGCTGCCGACTACGAGACGTTGGTAGGCTGGTGGGCAGAGCATGCCGACGGACGTCCGCTCTTCATCGGACAAGATGTGATGCGCACCGTGAAGGCTACCGATGCCACCAACCCAACCCAGCACCAGCAGGCCCGTAAGATGACGCTGCAACGCAGCCACGAGAGCATTGGCGGCAGCTGTCAATGGCCAGCCTCGGCAGTAGCCGAGAACGCTGGCGGCTATGCCACCGCACTTACCGAGGAGTATCACCGCTGGCTGGCTCTGCAACCCGAGTTCCCATTCATCGACAAGAAAGCTCCCAAGCATGTAAAGAAACTTGACGTCATCTGGACCGACGATGGTCCCGTACTCTGCTGGACTGCCCCGAAATACAAGGACGAGATGAACCGCCCAGTGAAGTACGTCGTATACCGCTTCGTGAAAGGCGAGAAAGTAGACCTCAACGATGCCACCAAAATAATGGGATTCACCACCCAGTCCTTCTTCCCACTCACCTACGAAGGGGGTAAAGTGAAATATACCTATGTAGTGACAGCACTCGACCGACTACACAATGAATCAAAGCCGAAGAAAGAAAAAATAAAATTATAACGTAATGAAACTCACAATCACACTCCACTACAACACCCAGTGGGGCGAGAGCCTCCACTTGGCATTCTCCCCTGTAGCTAACGTACACAGCGTGCCCACACTCCCTATGCAGACCAATGGCGAGGGGCGCTGGTTCATCACCATAGAGGGCGACTACAAGCCTTCGGCTCCCTACACCTTCGTGGTGATGGAGAATGGTGACATCAAACGCACCGAATGGCGTCATCATAGGTTGCCCGACACGCTGCACGGACACGTACACATCAGCGACCGTTGGGTAGACCGTTCCGAGCTTGCTCCCTTCTACTCCTCGGCCTTCACCCGTGCCATCTTCGCACACGACACACACAACACTACGCCTCACGGTGCTGCAGGTATCTGCATCTGCTGCGAAGCCCCTACCCTGCGCAAGAACCAACTCCTTGCCGTATGTGGCGATGCAAAAGCATTAGGAGCCTGGGACACCAACCACGCACGCATCATGGAGCCTCACGGCACCGAGTGGCAACTGTGGCTCGACAAAGGCGAGCTGGGCGAGAACTGTGAGTTCAAGTTTATAATCCTTGAGAAGTCAACAGACAACAGTCAACAGTCAACAGCTACCACCCCGGAGGCCAATTCTCAATTGTCAATTGTCAATTATCAATTAGTCGCATGGGAGCCAGGTGAGAACCGCAGCCTCCACATCGACCACTACAGCGATGTGAGCCTGCGCGTACTGCGCACCTATACCCTGCGCGACCCGCAAGAGCATTGGCGCGGTGCCGGTGTCGCCATCCCCGTATTCTCCCTGCGCTCAAAGAAAAGCTTCGGTATAGGCGAATTCTCCGACATCCCCCTTATGGTCGACTGGGCTGCCAAGACAGGCCAATGCTTCCTGCAGCTGCTGCCCGTGAACGACACCACCATGAACCGCAACTGGCACGAGTCGTACCCCTACAACGCCATCACCTGCTTTGCACTCAACCCCATGTACATCCGCCTCGAAGAGGTAGGCGTACTCAACGACAAAGAGGCAATGAAGGAGTTCCGCAAAAAGCAGAAAGAGCTGAATAAGCTGCCACAGGTCGACTTTGATGCCGTAGTCATCGCCAAGTGGGATTACCTGCACCGCATCTTCGCCCAAGAGGGCGAGCAGACCCTTGCCTCACCCTCCTACAAGCGTTTCTTCAAGGACAACGAATCGTGGTTGGTACCCTATGCCGAGTTCTGCTGCATCAGGGACAGCAAGAACCCCAAAGAGACAGGACTCTACCTTTATATACAATATCACCTGCACAAGCAGCTCAAGCATGCCGCCGACTACGCCCACAAGCATGGCGTAGTGCTCAAGGGCGACATACCTATCGGCATCAGCCGCACCAGCGTGGAGGCATGGAGCAATCCCGGACTCTTCTGCCTGGAGAGCCAAGCCGGTGCACCGCCCGATGCCTTTGCCCGCGACGGACAGAACTGGGGCTTCCCCACCTATAACTGGCAAGCCATGGCCGCTGAGCGCTACCAGTGGTTTGCTCGCCGCTTCACCAAGATGGCCGACTACTTCGATGCCTACCGCATCGACCACATCCTCGGTTTCTTCCGCATATGGGAGATACCCTGCACCACCAAGAGCGGACTGCTTGGCCACTTCAATCCAGCCATGCCCCTCACCCCTGAGGAGATAGCGCAGTGGGGTATCGCCTTCTACAAGGAGCGTCACGCCACCCCCTTCACCCTGGGCGACGAAACCGACGTGCTCTTCGTGGAGGATCCCTACCAACCAGGTACCTACCACCCACGTATCAATGGATTCGACACCGAGTCGTTCAAGGCCCTACCCGAGAATGAGCGCAAAGCCTTCTATGCACTGCACGACCACTTCTTCTACCATCGCCACAACGACTTCTGGTATCGCGAAGCCATGAAGAAGCTCCCCGCCCTCATCGATGCCACCGACATGCTCGTCTGCGGTGAGGACCTCGGCATGATACCCGCTTGCGTGCCCACCGTGATGAACGAACTGCGCATCCTCTCACTTGAGATACAGCGCATGCCCAAAGCCTACGGGTGCACCTTCGACAATCCGGCCAACTACCCCTACTACTCCGTATGTACCACCTCTACTCACGACATGAGCGGTATACGCGGTTGGTGGGAAGAAGACCCCACACTCACCCAGCGCTACTGGAGCGAGATGCTGCACCAGCGCGGCAAGGCACCTAAGGAGTGTGAGGCATGGATATGCGAGAGCATCGTGCGCCAGCACCTCGACTCGCCTGCCATGCTCACCATCCTCCCCTTGCAGGACTGGATGGCCATGGACGAGCATCTGCGCTACCCCGACCCAGCCTTCGAGCGCATCAACGTACCTGCCAACTCAAATCACTACTGGCGCTACCGCATGCACCTCACCCTGGAAGAGCTCCTCGAGGCCGAAGACCTCAACCGTCTGGTAGGTCGCCTCGTCCGTCAGGCTGGACGATGAAGGGAGGTAAGTTTTTGAGTTTGTGAGTTTTTGAGTTTGTGAGTTTAGAGTTTAATTGTCATCTCGAGACGGAGTGAGAGATCTCTCGCTTTGCTCGGGATGACACTTATCGTATTTTCTGTTATCGTACACGCTTTGCGTGTCCTCGTTAATTGCCTACCGCTCCAGCCAAGCCATGAAATCATCCACCCGCGATCGGCTCACGGTGAGTTCCACAGGCGATTCCACAAAGGGGACTATACGCAAGCGTCCACTCTGCTTCACAATGCTCTTGATACCATTTGAGGCTATGATACAGCTACGCGAAATCTTGAAGAACTTCTCAGGGTCGAGCACCTCGGCCACCACATCGAGCGATGCATCAAGCACATAGCGGCAAGCAGCCGATGTGACCACATAGTTGCACTTCTCCTCAGAGCATATATAGGCAATATCCGCTGTAGGAACAGGGACTATACGATCGTTGAACTTTACCACCAAACGTTCCCTATAGCGCTTGGGCTCAGATAGGGTATTCATCACGGCAACCATATCTGGTTTTTCGCTTCGGGCACGGCAACGCGACACGGCGCGCTGCAGTGCTTCTGGTGCAATGGGCTTAAGCAGATAATCTACGCTACCCGCCTCAAAGGCTTTGATGGCATAGGTATCGTAGGCGGTAGTCATGATAACCTTACCCTCAACATCTACCTTACGGAATATCTCGAAGCACACGCCATCGGCCAGTTCAACATCCATAAACAGGATGTCTGCCTTGTGAGAGGGGTCTTGCAACCACTCCACTGCACTAGCCACCGAGGTTACTGCACCTACCACGGTAAGGTCGGCACAGTATTGCCCCAGCATCCTCATCAGGTTATTCTGTGCCATTATTTCATCTTCTATAATCAGTACGGTCATATCTTGTTTTGAGTTTTTAAGTTTTTGAGTTTGTGAGTTTGAGTTTCTGAGTTCAGTCGGCTTGCGTCTAACAAACTTATAAACTCAAAACTCAAAAACTTACTTTTATTCTCCATTCTCCATTTTCAATTCTTAAAGCAGCGGTATTACCACCCGATAAAACTCATCAGTACTATCAATGACCATATCTTGCGCTGATAGGGTGTGATAGTGCTCGCGTATATATTTCTGTCCGAGTCCAGTCGACGCTGGACGCGTATATTTGGGTAATACATTATTCTCTATCATAAGCTGTTCCTCGTTGGCCGATATGGTAATACGTAGCGGATTGGCGGCACTCACCGCATTGTGTTTGAGCGCATTTTCCACCAGAAGTTGTACGGTACATGGTACCACCATACGCCGCATAGCCTCATCAGCAATAGCGTACTTCACCTCAAACCCATCGGCAAACCTCACCTTCTGCAGGGCCACATACTCCTGTATGAAGTCAATCTCCTCGCGCAAGGGCACCAGCGCGTCCTCCTCGCACCGTAGCATGTAGCGATACATATGAGCCAGTTTGTGTATGTAGTCACTGGCCTGCTCGGTACGCTGCTCGCATACGAGTCCGTCGAGAGTGTTGAGTGAGTTGAAGAGAAAGTGAGGGTTCACCTGTTGCTTGAGCGTCGCATACCGATACTGAGCCTGTGCCGCCCTCACGCGCTCGAGCTGCATAGTTTTTCGTATAGTGAACACGATATCGACCAATATCACAATACAGCAAATGGTAGTTTCCACGAGCACCGACGCGATAAAATAACGCAGGTAGTTATGTATATCTACCGCAATAGTCGCAGTTCTCTCATGCGCAATGCTGAAGCACCATGCTCCTACAGCCGATACCACTCCCACGAAGAGCACGTAGCCGAGCCACGTCAGCGGCTTGCGCCTTATCTTACGTTGATGGCGCAATCTCCTCACACAGATGATGGTAATACAGGTATAGGTGATGAAGGCAGGCGAACTTGACAGGATTTCCCATGCATAATCCATTACACTGGTTCCAGCATACAAGGGAGAGGAGAAGAGCATAGCAGCCCCTACGCGCAATGCCAATATGCCACCAACGATGGCAAACGTCCATCGCAACTTAGAGTCTGATCGCGAGAGGTCGGCCTCTACCCTATTTATTTTATAGGTAAGGCGCGATAGAAGTATGAGAGTCCACCCCAGCAACTCTGTAGTAAGCACGGTAGAGAAGATTCTTGCAGCAACCTCCACATTCATAAAGTAGCGTATGAGTCCGGCACCCAAGGTACCAACGACAAAACCGACAACATTGACCACTATCACCATCACTGCAATGATGTCAATGGGCATGCCTTTTTTGAGGCACAGTATTACCGTCATTGTCATGGTGAAGATGGTCAGCGTAAGAGCATCATCAACGCCCACCCATTGGCAGACGAGGACCACCAAGGCATGCAACAGGGCAAATAGATGTATCACCCCCGAGGATTTCATCGTTCTCAGCATATGCTATAAACTTCCGTTCCGGCACCAAAGTTAGTTTTTTTTTCTGATAACTTCGCTAACTAATTGCAATATTCTGCACTCTTTTTACTTTCCATTCATCAAACTATTACGTCCATTCGTCGCTGTAAACACACCATTCATCAGAAATAGTGTTTTAAAATATACGCGCACACGAAAAAGATTTTTATCTTTGCAAAAATATTAGTGATTTACCAAACAACAAGGAAAACACATACCATGAATTCCAATCGTCTATCATTTTGGCAGCTATGGAATATTAGCCTTGGTTTCTTTGGGGTGCAAATAGCCTATTCGCTCCAGAGCGCCAACATCAGTCGCATCTTTGCCACATTGGGTGCCGACCCCCACGACTTGAGTTATTTCTGGATTCTCCCACCTTTAATGGGCATGATAGTACAGCCTATCGTAGGCAAGTACAGTGACAAGACATGGTGTCGATTTGGTCGCCGCATCCCCTACTTGTTCATAGGTTCGCTTGTAGCAATCCTCGTCATGTGCATGCTGCCCAATGCCGGCAGTTTTGGATTTACCATAGGCGGTGCCATGATATTCGGTCTTATCGCCCTCATGTTGCTCGACACCTCTATTAATATGGCCATGCAACCCTTCAAGATGCTTGTAGGCGACATGGTAAACGAAGAGCAAAGGGGCAAGGCCTACTCCATACAGAGCTTTCTTTGCAATGCGGGTAGCCTCGTAGGTTACATCTTCCCTTTCTTGTTTGCTTGGATAGGCTTATCCAATACCGCTCCTGAAGGTGAGATTCCCGACACCGTGAAATACGCCTTCTATATCGGTGCAGCCATCCTCATCCTCTGCGTATTGTACACTAGCGTCAAGGTCAAGGAGATGCCCCCGAAAGAGTATGCCGAGTTCCACGGTATCGACCCACAGACACAAAAGGAAAAGTCACCCGGTATGCTTACCCTACTCAGGAAGGCTCCGAGCACCTTTTGGACAGTGGGTCTCGTACAGTTCTTCTGTTGGGCAGCCTTCATGTACATGTGGACCTACACCAACGGCGCCATTGCCGACACCGTATGGGAAACTACCGACGTACGTTCCGAGGGCTATCAGGAAGCAGGTAATTGGGTAGGTATTCTCTTTGCCATACAGGCCATAGGCTCTATGCTTTGGGCGCTCCTCATCCCCAAGTTCAAGAGCATCAAAACAGCCTATGTCGTAAGCCTCCTGTTGGGAGCCGTAGGCTTCGCCTCTGTATTCTTCATACACGACCAATATATACTGTTTGCATCATTTCTTCTTATTGGAGCAGCCTGGGCAGCAATGCTCGCCATACCCTTCACATTGCTCACCAACTCGCTTTCAGGCGACCATATAGGCACCTACCTCGGACTTTTCAACGGTACCATCTGCTTGCCTCAGATTGTAGCTGCCGCATGTGGAGGTATATTGCTCAGAATGGTAGGCGGCAGCCAAGTGTCAATGTTTCTCATCGCAGGCATCCTGCTCGTGTGTGGTGCTGCTGCAGTATATTTAGTAAAAGAAAAACGAGCATAATCAAACATCTATATTAATATGAATAAGATTAAAGTTGTATTGGCCGGACTGATGCTGTCACTCCTGACGTCCGCGCAAGTGTTTGCCCAAGGCAAATACAAGGTACAAGGCGTAGTCAACGATGAGTTGGGTCCCGCCGTAGGTGTATCCGTAGTGGAAAAGGGTACTACAAACGGTACAGCCACAGGCCTTGAAGGCGATTTTACACTTACTGTAGCTGGCCCCAATGCCATCATCGAAATCAGCTACATAGGCTACACCACGCAGAGTTTCAAAGCCTCAGCACTGCCTAAACGCATCACGCTCGCCGAAGAGACCACACACCTTACCGATGTGGTCGTTATCGGTTACGGTTCGCAAAAGAAGAAAGAGGTTACAGGTTCTGTAGCCTCCATCAAAGCTGAGGATTTCAATGCCGGTATCAAGTCGAGTCCCGTAGGACTGCTGCAAGGTAAGGTGTCGGGATTGAATATCATTCGTACAACGAGTGACCCTACCAATACAGGATACAATATCCAAATCCGCGGATTTTCTACTCTCGACAAGGGAGCCGGAACCTCTCCGCTGTTCATTGTTGATGGAGTTCCTGTCAGCAGTATAGACAACATCTCTCCTGATGAAATTGCCTCCATGGACGTACTCAAGGACGGTTCTGCTGCGGCCATCTATGGTACACGCGGTACCAATGGTGTGATTTTGATTACCACCAAGCGTGGCGATGGTTTTTCCGATGCTGTTCGCACCCATGTAGAATACTCGGGATATGCCTCGGTATCTACTCGCAACGGAGTCCTTGGAATGGCCACACCTGAAGAGTTTGTAAATCTGGAATCAGCGACAAACGGACTTGTTAAGCCTACGATAATCACTGACGATAACGGTAATTATGTACTAACAGACTGGATGGACGAATTAACACGTGACGCAGCGTTGACCCACAATCATAATGTAGCGATATCGGGATCATCAAACAAGTTCAACTATCGTGCATCATTGAATTACAAGAACGCTGAAGGTATTGCCAAAACGTCAAACCGTGAAGAGTTGATAGCCAAGTTGTCTGCATCCCAGAAAGCGCTCGATGGGAAATTGGAATTACAGTATGACATGTCATATATGCGCTACCGCAACGATTTCTTCTGCGGCAATTTCAAGCAGGCAGCCATACTAAACCCTACGTATCCCATCTATGATGAATCTACTGCTTCAGGTTATTATATGCCACAAGGCACAGGACTGACCAATCCGGTAGAAGACATGAAAAATCGTGAAAGCTACCAAGATGGCAATTACTTCCGTGGCTCAATCAAGGCTAGTTACAATATTCTTGACGGACTTAAGCTCAGCGCTTTTGGAGCCATTGAAGAAGGTGACAATAAGAAGTATTGGTACAATGGGGTCATCAATACCGACATAGCAGGTTCTGGCAAAGCTGGTCGTTCGACCGACACCAACCTCAGCCGTCTATTTGAAGCCACATTGGATTACGTTTGGGCACACAATGGACACAACTTGGCAGCTGTCGCAGGTGTTTCTTACCAGAACTTCCTCTACGATGGTATGGAGGTTTCCAACAAGGGATTCCCAACAGCCTCAATGAAATATTATCAAATAGGCAATGGTGATGCCTCTAAGGAATACCTCAATGCATCATCTTATCGCAACTCCAACACATTGGCTGCCGCTTTTGCTCGCGTGAATTACAACTTCGATAAGAAGTACCTCATCTCGGCATCTGTCCGCCGCGAAGGCTCTTCACGCTTCGGTGCCAACAATAAGTGGGGATGGTTCCCTGCCGTATCAGCAGGTTGGCGCATCAGCGGTGAAGACTTTATGCAAGACCAAGAATGGTGCAACGAATTGAAAATGCGTGTAGGTTTTGGTGTCACAGGTAACAACCTCGGATCCGACCTCCGTTCTGTAGCCATGCTTTCCAATGGCGGTACTTTCTGGTACAACGGTAAATATGTATACACCTATGGTGTAAGCCAGAATGTAAACCCCGACCTTCGTTGGGAGAAGAAATACGAGTACAACCTCGGTTTCGACTATTCATTCTTCAACAACCGCGTTTATGGTAGCCTCGACACCTACTATCGCCAGACACGCGACTTGCTGTGGGACTACGAAGTTCCTACACCACCCTACCAATACCCGACCCTCCTTGCCAATGCAGGACAAATGGACAGCTATGGTGTAGAACTTGCATTAAGTGGAGTTGCCGTAAAAACGAAAAATTGGAACTGGACCACTACACCAACAATTGCATTCAACCGCAACTACATCACCAAACTTTCTGACCCCAGCAAGGGATTCAACTATAAGCAAACCACGTCGGGCGGTGTTGGCGAAAACGGTATCATGAATACCAACACCCAGATCCTCATCGAAGGACAAAGTGTTGGTGCCTTCTATGGATATGAGTTCTATGGCATAAAGGACGGCAACTGGTATTTCCGTACTCCTGCAGGCGGATACGTTGACTCTTCTACTGCAGCTGAAGCATATCGCCAAGTCATAGGCAATGCACAGCCACTTTTCACATTTGGCTGGAACAACACTATCCGTTACAAGGATTTTGATGCTACAATCTTCCTACGCGGTGTGTATGGCAATGATGTTCTCAATCTTACCCGTTGGGCTTATGGTCCACGTCCCACACAAGCCGATAATCTGTTCATGCACGATGTAAAAAAGAATGGAGATGTTGTCTACACCAACAAGGCTCTCTTCTCAGATTATTACCTCGAAGATGGTTCTTATGTAAAACTTGACAACGTGACTCTCGGCTACACATTTGATTGTCGCAATCATAAGACTGTAAACAATCTTCGTGTCTATGTAACAGGGCAGAATCTCCTTACGCTCACCAAGTATAGCGGACAAGATCCCGAAGTAAACACTACCAGTGTATGGGATGCAGGTATCGACTATTGCGATTTCTATCCTACCGTAGCAACTGTACTTATCGGTATAAACCTATCATTCAAATAAAATACTATAACGATGAAAAAGCTATTATATACCTTTGTTGCACTAACGACTTTAGTGACAACATCCTGCTCTGACATGTTGGAGGAGGTGAATTATGGAAGTCCTACCGTAGAGGATATGATGACTCAAGAGGAGAATGTGGTACTGCTTGTCGGACAGATTTATGCAGACCTCAAGTGGACACATGACCATTGGGGATATTGGGGATTGACAACGATTACTGGCGATGAGGGTATTTGCGTACCCCGCAATGGAGGTAATGACTGGAATGATGGTGGGTATTGGCTCAAGCAAAACACTCACACATGGGATCATAGAGGTGATGCCATAAAGAATGTTTGGAATACCACGATTTCTGGTGCCGTTCTCTGCAATCAGGTACTTGAGACCCTCAATTCATATAAAGAATCCATGTCAGAGGAGGTATATGCACAATATGTAGGCGAAGTCGAAGTATTGCGTTCATACTATTTCTATTTATTGTTTGATTGCTTTGGACGTATTCCCTACACAGAGAAGTTCGAAGAGGCCACTGGTCCGCTTCTTGAGCCACAAGACGTATGGTCCAACTTAGTAGCCACCCTGGAGCGTAATGCGCCCAACATGGCAATTGTGTCTGACGACAATCGTGCAGCCAACTATGGACGCACCACACAGGGATTTGCCTACGCGTTGCTGGCCCGTTTGTACTTGAATGCAGAATCATTTGGCTGTACTCCCGAGAATGTATTCAAGAACGTAGCAGCTCCGGCACAGTATAATGGATCATTCTATGACAATTGTGTACGTTGCTGTGATGCTGTCATCAATTCGGGTTCATATAGCATTGAAGCGAACTATTTCGATAACTTCAAAATCTACAATGAGCAGAGTAAGGAAAACATCATGGTAATCGTAGAGAATGGGCAAGCGGACTTCGACGAACGTAGCAACGGCTCTATGAGCAACAAGCTTCGCATCATCCACAACACCCATCATTACGGCATGCAATTCTTCTACAATCTCGTATTGGACACTTGGAATGGTTTCTGTGCACGTCCTGACTTCATGAAACTATATGCAGAGACTGACGTTCGCGGACCAGGTAATGAAGGCAAAGGTACAGCCAACACCAAACAATGGGGATGGTTTGTAGGCCCTGTACACAAGGCTGGCAGCACCACAGAACTCTATTTGGATGAAGACCACGATGAAGAGACCATTATCCATACCGAGATCTCAAGTCTCACCAATGCCCATAACTTTGATGGCGCTCGCCTCAACAAATGGGAGATAGACAAGAATAGCGAATACAAATATTGTGAGAACGACTTTGTACTTTTCCGCTATGCCGATGTACTATGGATGAAGGAGGAGGCTATTCTGCGTGGTGGAAATGGTACCAGCGGTGTATCGTCTAAGGATTTCCAGACCATGCTAAAACGTTCATTTGCTTATGATGCTAATCCATTAGAGGCATTCAAAGCCGCCTACCCCGATGCCACCACCTCATTGGAGGGTATCTTAGACGAGCGTGGTCGAGAGTTCACTTGGGAAATGGTGCGTCGTCGCGACCTTATCCGCTACGATAAGTTTGACGATGTACAATACGTGACAGCCAAGCAAAGCCATCGCAAATGGTTCCCCATTCCCTATTCTGTGCTTGAGAAATCATTGCTTGACGAGAACGGTAATCCTATCTGGACACAGACTCCTGGATATGAAAATCTTTAATTAACTGAAATATCTGATTTATTAACCAACGATTATAAATTGCAGGGCAGTTTACAATCAATTTATTAACTAAATTTATTTATTATCATCATGAAAAAGTTAATGTATTTGGCAGGTGCATTTGCACTGATGCTCGGTTTCTCAGCTTGTGAACCCGAGGGTAATGAGCCTGAAATCGATGTTGACGACATCGTACTTGATGGATTCTATGTGTATGGCGAGGCTACAGGTGCTGCCGACAAGGTAGAAGCCAAGAACGCTATGTCAGCCGGTTCTAACGAAGTTGACAAAGCTATCCGTACCGGTATGTACGAAAAGTATGTATGGTTGGAGGCTAACAAGGACTTCTCTCTTGTTGAGAATTCAGCTGGTAACAAGAAGTACTATGGTGCCAACCTCAAGGAGGTTAATTACGGCTACGCAGAAGGTGAAGGTTTGAACTTTGCAGACAATCCTGATATGATGATTCTTCAGGGAGAACTCATCATCGGCGAGAATGCCCCTGCTATGCAAGTTAAGGAAACAGGTCTTTACCACATTGTATTGGATAACAATGCAACAGGTGACTTGGATTATCCGCAAATCATCATCCACAAGGCCGACTGGGGCGTACGTGGTGGCATGAATGGCTGGGGATTCACTCCTGGCGAGGTAACTAAGAACGAAGACGGTTCTATCACCTACAAGTGGGTTGACCAGAACCTGGCTAAGAATGGCGAGTTCAAGTTTGCTTCTTGCCATGGCTGGAAGATCAACCTTGACATCAATGGCTTGGTAAAGGCTGAGGTAAGCCTTGGCTTGGATGGCGAAGGAAAGCTCTCTAACACTGGCAACAATATCGTAGTTGAGAAAGCTGGTCTCTACACCATCACTTTGACCTACACCTGCAAGTCTGGTACTGTTGCTGAATCGTTCAACTACACTGTCGAGTGCACTCAGGAGAGTTCTATGCCTGAGACAATGTATATCATCGGTAATGACTTCGGCGACTGGAAGTGGGAATCTGAGGCCGTTGTTGAGATGACTCCGGTACACAGCCACCCCGGTCACTTCTGGGCTATCCGTCACATGACCACAGCTACAGAGTTCAAGTTCTGCGCACTTCGCGAATGGAATGGCGACTTCACCGGACAGGGCAACGACAGCGGTTACATCGTTCCTGGCAACTGCATGGTAGAGGCTGACGGCATCTATATGCTTTATGTAGACCTTGAGAACAGCCGCGTTATCGTAGAGCCCGCCAACGTATATGGCATGGGCGACTGCTTCGGCGGTTGGGAAGGTGGCGTCGAGGCCAACAAGTTCGTAGCCAACGGTCAGGTTCTCGAAGCAACAACTAAGGCTGCTGGTAACCTCAGAATGTATGCAACTCTCTCTACACCTACTTCAGACTGGTGGCAGATGGAGTTCAACATCTATGATGGTGCTATCGTATACCGCGCTGGTGGTAACGATCAGGAGGCTGTTCCTGCTACTGCAGGTCAGAAGGTAACTCTCGACTTCAACGCTGGTACAGGTTCTATCAACTAATCAGTAACAAACCTAACAACACAGGGGTGCCCTCAACGGGTGCCCCTTTTGGCCTAAGGCCTTTGATCGGGCCTTAGGTCGCTAATGCAGCATTGCTGAATTGAAAATGGAAAATGGAGAATTAGCCATCCGGCAGGCGATTATCAGTCCTCGTTAAACGTTAAACGTTCAACCATAAACAATAAACCAAAAGCCAAAGACCGTTGTCTGTTGACTGTTGACCGTAGACTTTTTAATAAAATTATAACTCATGAACCGCTATATCCTACTTGCTCTTGAATTGTGCTTCTTGGCATTCCTGGCCAGTTGCGAACCACAAAATCCAGTTACACCCGAAGAAGAAATCGACCTAAGCAGTCTACCCTACGGACTCTCGGGCTATTCGCTCACAGACAATAGCACACCGAAAGCCGATGAGCCCTGCATTATCTACTATAAGGCTGGTGGCGGATTCCCTTTCAGTGGATACACCGAGGTGCTGTATGCACACATCGGTATCGTTGAGTTCGAGTGGAAGCATGTGCCTGCCGACTGGAATACAAACTTAGACCGATGCCGCTTCACGACCACCGACGTGCCCGACGTGTGGATGCTACGCCTTGAGCCAAGCATCAGAGAGTGGTTCGGTGCCTCACAGGACGAGGTGATAAACAAGATAGGTGTGGTGGTGCGCAATGCCGATGGCACCCGTCAGACGGCCGACCTCTTCTGCACTGTGGAAGACCAGCACGGCACCGCCTACGATGAGGTTGAGCATGCCGCAATGCCTGCTGGCGTATGCGAAGGCATCAACTACATCGATGAGCGTACCGTCACCCTGGTACTGAAAGACCGTGACAGCCAAGGCGGCAGCTACGATCATGCCTACGTCATTGGCGACTTCAGCGAGTGGGAATACCAATCCGAATACGCCATGCTGCGCGATGAGGAGGCAGGCACGTGGTGGTACACCTTCGAGCAGGTAGACCCAGGCAAGGAATACCGTTTCCAATACCACTTGCACGATGCCGAGCGCGGCACCATACGCATCTGCGACCCCTATACCGAGATTGTATACAGTGCCAATGACCACTGGATACCGGCAAGCACATACCCCGGCATGCCAGCCTACCCTACCGCCACATCGGGACTCGTGGGCGCATTCCAGACCGCCCGCGAGAGCTATGCATGGCAGGCGGACTTCACCATCGCTAACCCCGACGACCTCATCATCTACGAACTGCTCCTACGCGACTTCTCCTCCACCAAGGACCTGAAGGGGGCACTTGCCCGCCTCGACTACCTGGAGGCGCTGGGCATCAACGCCATCGAGCTGATGCCGGTGCAGGAGTTCGACGGCAACAACAGCTGGGGTTACAACCCCTGCGCCTACTTTGCCATGGACAAGGCCTACGGCACACGCGAGATGTATAAGCAGTTCATCGACGAATGTCACAGCCGTGGCATCGCAGTGCTCCTCGATGTGGTATACAACCACGCCACCGGTGCACACCCCATGGCCAAGCTCTATTGGAACACTACCGGCAACTGTACCGCAGCGGACAACCCTTGGTTCAACGTCACAGCCCCCCACCCCTACAGCGTGTTCCACGACTGGAACCACGAGAACGCCGAGGTGCGCGAGCATGTAAAGCGCAACCTAGAGTACCTGCTCCGTGAGTACCGCTTCGATGGTTTCCGCTTCGATCTTACCAAGGGCTTCACCCAACGTAAATGTACCGAGGCCACCGCATCGAACTACGACCAGGGTCGTATCGACGTGCTCACCGAGTACCATGACGCCATCAAAGCCGTGAATCCCGAGGCCGTAGTGATACTCGAGCACTTCTGCTGTGATGCCGAGGAGCGTGCACTTGCCGAAGAGGGTATCAAGGTATGGCGCAACCTCAACAACAGCTATTGCCAATCGGCCATGGGCTACGTGGAGAACAGCAGCTTCAGCGGACTGTGGACAGGCACCTCCATGCCCTTCGGAGCCTATGTCGGCTTCATGGAAAGCCACGACGAGGAGCGCCTCATCTACAAGGCCAAGACCTGGGGTGCAGGCACCATAGCGCAGTCGCTCGATGAACAGATGCAACGCGCCGCCATGGGTGCAGCCTTCTTCTTCACCGTGCCGGGTCCGAAGATGATATGGCAGTTTGGCGAACTCGGCTACGACTACTCCATCGAGGAGAATGGTCGCACAGGCGAGAAGCCCCTACGTTGGGACTATCTTGAGATGCCTGAACGCCGTGCCCTCTACGATGCCTATGCCCAGCTCATCACCTTCCGCAGAGAGCATCCCCAGTTCTTCACCAGCGAGGCCGACTTCACGTGGAAGGTATCCACATCGTATTGGAGCACAGGACGCCACATCAGTTGCGTAGCAGGTGAGGAGGCCTTCGTGGTAGTGGGCAACCCCGACACACGCGAGCAAGACATCACCGTGACCTTCCCCATCGAGGGCTCATGGAGAAACTATTTTGAGTCTTCAGAGAGCTACACTGGCACAACGACAACGGTAACCCTCGGGGCTGGAGAGTATAGATTATATTTAATGGAGAATTGAAAATTGAGAATGGAGAATATCGGAGTTCTCCGAGAAATCCGAGCACTCTGAGTTCTCCCAAAAAGCGACAAAACAAATAACTCATAATACACAACGCATGAAAAAAATATTCTGGGTATTCTTAGCAGCCATACTGATGACAGGCTGTACCGGTAACAAACAGCAACCCACGGTGGCCGCCACCGACTGGGTCAACACCGTAGTGTACGAAATGAATGTACGTCAATACACGCCCGAGGGCACCTTTGCCGCTGCCCAGCGCGAGCTGCCCCGACTCAAGGAACTGGGTATCGACGTGGTATGGCTCATGCCCATCTATCCCATCGGTGTGGAGGGACGCAAGGGAACCTTAGGCTCCTACTACGCCATCAAGGACTACACCGACATCAACCCTGAGTTTGGCACATTGGCCGACTTCGACAACTTCCTTGCCGAGGCTCACCGATTGGGTTTGAAGGTCATCATCGACTGGGTTGCCAACCACACCTCGCCCGATGCAAGCTGGGTGACCGAGTCGCCCGCCTCATGGTATGAGCGCGATGCGCAGGGCGGACTCACCTACACGGCCGACTGGAGCGACACGGCCAACCTCAACTATGCCGATGAGGGCATGGTGAAGGGCATGCAAGAGGCCATGCACTTCTGGCTACAGCGTGGTGTCGATGGGTTCCGCTGCGATATGGCTTGCGAGGTACCCCTCACCTTCTGGGAAGAGACCATCAAGGACATCAAGGCTCAGTACCCCGATGTCTTCATGCTCGCCGAGGGCGAAGAACCTCTCCTGCAGAGCCAGTGCGGGTTCCACTCCTCCTACTCTTGGGAACTGCACCACATGATGAACGATATCGCCAAGGGCAATAAGGGCATCGACGACCTGGTATCCTATCTCAAGAAGGACACCGAGCGCCACCCCGAAGGTGCCTACCGCCTCATGTTCATCACCAACCACGACGAGAACTCCTGGGCTGGCACCGAATTTGAGCGTATGGGCGACGCCACGCAGGCCATGGCCGTGCTCACCTTCACCCTGCCGGGCGGACAGCCGCTCATCTATACCGGTCAGGAGATGGGATGGAACCACCGCTTCCAGTTCTTCGAGAAAGACCCCATCCCTGCATGGAAGGAGAATGCGCATACCGACTTCTACCGCGACCTCATCGCCTTCAAGCATAGCAACCCTGCCCTGAGCGCAGGCATCGGGCATGGCGAGTTTGAGATTATCAGCACCGACAACAACACCCTCACCTTTACTCGCTCGGTACCGGGCAACAAGGTTGAGGTATCGGTACAGCTCGAGGCTCCCTGGCGTTGGGAGTACCGCACCGTGTGCGACCCCGTAGACCGCGTGGAGCCGCTCTCCTGGTGGATCGGCATGAACACACCCCTGCAGCTGATGATTCATGGCACCGACATCGCCTCCTACGACCTCACCATCGAGGGCGACGAGGGCGTGCAGATTGCCACAGTACACAAGGCCGAGAGTCCCAACTACCTGTTTGTCGACGTCACCATCGATGCCAAGGCACAGCCCGGCACCTACAATCTCGTATTCACCAAGGAGGGCAAGGAGTTCCGCTACCCCTACCAACTGCAAGCACGCCGCGAAGGCTCTGCCGAGCGCACCAGCTTCACCACTGCCGATATGGTGTACCTGCTCATGCCCGACCGCTTTGCCAATGGCGACCCCTCGAACGACTCTACCCCCGACACCGATGACAAGGCCGACCGCGATGCCTTCTTCGGACGCCACGGTGGCGATATCCAGGGTATCATCGACCACCTCGACTACATCGCCGACCTCGGCGCCACCGCTATATGGTCCACTCCCCTACTGCTCGACAACGCCCCCAAGGAGTCATACCACGGCTATGCCGCCTCTGATTACTATCAGATAGACCCGCGCTTCGGCAGCAACGCCCTCTACCGCGAACTCGTGTCGAAGGCCCACGACAAGGGCATCAAGATGATTATGGACATCGTCACCAACCACTGCGGCACCGAGCACTGGTGGATGCAGGACCTCCCCTTCCACGACTGGATACACCAGTTCGACACCTACACCGGCACCAACATCTGCTTCTCCACCAACATGGACCCCAACGCCTCGAAGCAGGACCTCTACATCCAGGAGAGCGGCTGGTTTGTGCCCTCGATGGTCGATATGAACCTCAACAACGAGTACACCCTGCGCTACTTCATCCAGTGGGCTATCTGGTGGATCGAATATGCCGACCTCGACGGCCTGCGTGTGGACACCTACCCATACAACGAGAAGGAGCCCATGAGCCGCTGGTGCGAGGCATTGATGCGCGAGTACCCCAACTTTAACATCGTGGGCGAGTGCTGGACCTCCTCGGCTCCACAGCTGGCCTACTGGCAGGGCGGCAATGCCAATAAGGATGGCTTCGACTCACACCTGCCTGCCATCATGGACTTCCCCCTCCACGATGCCATGCGTGCCGGACTCGCCGAGCGCAACCCCGGCTGGGGACAGGGCATGACACGCGTGTATGACTGTTTGTCACACGACTTCCTCTACCACGACCTCTCCAACATGATGATCTTCGCCGGCAACCACGACACCGACCGTCTGGGCGATGTGGTGGGGCGCAACTACAACAAGGCCAAGCTGGGCATTACCATGCTGGCCACCATGCGCGGCATTCCGCAGCTCTTTGCAGGTGACGAGATGATGTTCGTATCCAAAGACCCCAGCCAAGGCCATGGCGGTCTGCGTGTCGACTTCCCCGGCGGTTGGGCTGGCGACAAGGCCGACTACTTCACCCCCGAAGGTCGCGAGCAGCATCCTGTCATCGCCGACATGTACGACTATTCGCACACACTCTTCCAGTGGCGCAAGAGCAAGGAGGTCATCCACAACGGAAAGACCCTCCATTTCATGACCCGCGACAACACCTACGCCTACTTCCGCTACAACGACAAGGAGGTAGTGTTCGTATACATCAACAACTCACAGGAGCCCAAGCACCTCCCCTGGAGCTACTACAAGGAGATTTCCGAAGGCCTCACCACCGGGCGCAACGTCATCACTGGCGAGACGGTAACGCTCTCCGATGACACCGTCGTAGGGCCCGAACAGGCGCTGGTAGTGGAGTTTGGTATTTAGTTTAGAGTTTAATTTAGAGTTCTAG
The DNA here is from genome assembly GCA_017622495.1 of Bacteroidaceae bacterium. Lineage (GTDB taxonomy): Bacteria > Bacteroidota > Bacteroidia > Bacteroidales > Bacteroidaceae > UBA1189. Next base: position 37,796 of record JAGAQY010000012.1, read on the forward strand.
GAAACCCTAGGATATCTTAGAGAATCCTAGAACTTCCTATAAAAAAAGAAATAATAATCACACATACCACAATGAAAAGAATCCCCCTTACCCTCCTTGCCATCGCCACAGCCATCCTCATGGGATGCGATAGCAAGTCAACCCGTGAGGCCGCATGGAAAGGCGAGCACCAGCTCACCTCACCCGGCAAGACACTCACCATGCAGTTCGGTGTCACCCCCGAAAGCGGCACCCCCACCTACAGTCTCCAGTTTGGCGACAAGGCAGTAATCCTCCCCAGCGCCATGGGCTTCGAGCTCCGTGGCGACACCCAGAAGAAGGAGTTCTGGAACGGTGGCGACATCACCAGCAACGCCTCTGAGGTGCTCCCCCTCAATAGCGGGTTCACCATCAAGGAGGTGAAGAACGCCACCTTCGACGACACCTGGACTCCCGTTTGGGGCGAGGAATCCTCCATCCGCAACCACTACAACGAGCTGCTCGTATGCATGGAGCAGGAGGGCACCGACTACCTGATGAATATCCGCTTCCGCCTCTACGACGATGGCCTGGGCTTCCGCTACGAGTTTCCCGCTCAGCGCAGCCTGGCCTACTTCGTCATCAAGGAAGAGCGCACCGAATTTGCCCTCACGGGCGACCACACCGCCTTCTGGATCCCTGGCGACTACGACACTCAGGAGTATGACTACGTAGAGTCACGTCTCTCTGAAATTGAGGGCCTCATGCCGAAGGCCATCACGCCCAACTCATCGCAGACTCCCTTCTCGATGACTGGCGTGCAGACCTCCCTGCAGCTGCGCACCGCCGATAGCCTCTACATCAACCTCCACGAGGCAGCCCTCGTCGACTACCCCTGTATGCACCTCGAGTTGCGTCCCGGCACCTACACCTTCGTGTCGCACCTCACCCCCGATGCCACAGGCTGGAAAGGCTACATGCAGACACCCTGCCACACCCCCTGGCGCACCATACAGGTCACCGACGATGCCCGCAAGCTGCTTGCCTCACGCCTAGTGCTCAACCTCAACGAGCCTTGCGCCTACGACGATGTATCGTGGATCAAGCCCGTCAAGTATGTGGGCGTATGGTGGTACATGATTTCGGGTAAGGGCACCTGGGCCTATACCGACGACTACCCCACCGTGAAGCTGGGTCAGACCGACTATGCCAACGCCTCACGCAACGGACGCCACGGAGCCACCAATGAGAACGTGCGCCGCTACATCGACTTCGCCGCCGAGCATGGCTTCGACCAAGTGCTCGTGGAGGGCTGGAACGAAGGTTGGGAAGACTGGGCCGGCAACTCCAAGGACTATGTGTTCGACTTCGTTACCCCCTACCCCGACTTCGACATCAAGGCACTCAACGCCTATGCCCAGAGCAAGGGCGTGCGCCTCATGATGCACCACGAGACCTCCTCATCGGTGCGCAACTACGAGCGCCACATGCACAAGGCCTACGAGCTCATGGAACAGTATGGCTACAACTCCGTGAAGAGCGGCTACGTGGGCGACATCATCCCCCGCGGTGAGTACCACTACGGACAGTGGATGGTCAACCACTACCTCTACGCCGTGACCGAGGCCGCCAAGCACCATATCATGGTCAATGCCCACGAGGCCGTGCGTCCCACCGGACTCTGCCGCACCTACCCCAACCTCATCGGCAACGAGAGCGCCCGTGGCACCGAGTACCAGTCGTTCGGTGGCTCCAAGCCCCACTTGGTGACCATCCTGCCCTTCACACGCCTCAATGGCGGACCGATGGACTACACGCCCGGTATCTTCGAGATGGACCTCGGCCCTGTGACTGGGGGTAACAACAACTCGAAGGTCAACGCCACCATCGCCAATCAGCTGGCCCTCTACGTCACCATGTACTCGCCCCTACAGATGGCTGCCGACCTTCCCGAGCACTATGAGAAGTTCATGGATGCCTTCCAGTTCATCAAGGACGTGGCTGTCGACTGGCAGCGCTCCGAGTACCTCCTTGCCGAGCCGGGCGACTACCTCGTGATAGCCCGCCAAGCCAAAGAGAGCGGCCAGTGGTTCATGGGTGGCATCACCGACGAGCACAAGCGCCACGTCGACGTGCCCCTCCACTTCCTTGAGGCAGGCCGCACCTACGAGGCCACCATCTATGCCGATGCCCCCGATGCCGACTATGCCACCAACCCGCAGGCCTACGTCATCAGCACGAAGCAGGTGACCTCTGCCGATGTCCTCAGCCTCGACATGGCACGTGGCGGCGGCTTTGCCATCAGCTTCGAATAGAAATATTCAGTAGAGAGAAACGATAGGACAATTATCTGAAAGTAAAACTAATCGTGCAAGCAAGTCCGGGACTTCCGGACTTGCTTCCTTTTTTAGGACGACATACCCACGGTGTCCCACCCACAGATATAGCCCCACGCAGCCATCTCAAGCAACGCAACCCCTGCAGGTCGCTGGCCGTAGGGGCGGGGGCAGCAAACATAAAACGCTCAACCTCGTCCGTTGCGCCTACGATACTCTTGCGGACTCATCCCTACGGTTTGGCGGAAGAGCCGGATGAAGTACGAGTGGTCGCTATATCCCAGTCGATAGGCCACCTCCTTCACGGGCACCTGCTCGGTGAGCAGCATGAGTTGGGCACGCTCCATCCTCTTGCGGTTGATGAAGCGCACGGGCGACATACCCATTGCATGGGTGAAGAGGCGTATGAGGTAGCTCTTGGTGATGCAGGCAATAGAGGCCAGCTCGTCGAGCGTGATAGCCTCTGCGATGTGTTCGTTGATGTGGCTCACCACACGGATGATGCGCTCATCCTCAGTCCATACACGTGGCTGGGCATATCTAACAAATCGCGAGAAGAGCGAGAGCGCAAAGCCACGCAGGAGCATCTTGTCGTGGAGCGGCAGCTTGTGGTAGCGTTCCATACTGTCGGCCACGCTCTCCGTGTTGTCATAACTCTGAGGATCGCTCGATGGCAATGCTGCCCCCTCGAAGGTGTGGCAGATGGATGCAAAGGCCATCCTGTCCAGCTCATCAATTTCAATCTCCGTGGGGAAATCATAGGCATCGAGCAGGGCAGCATCGTTTTTGAACTCCTCGTACACATGCAGGTAGTAGAGCGCAAAGTCGCCGTGGCACTCATAGCTGTGTGTCACGTAGGCTGGCACCATGTAGCCTCGTCCGGGGTGTAGGGTCACTACTCTGTCGGGCAGATGGATTTTTGCCTCGCCCTCGGTGACCAGAAACAGCCGCGTGAAGGGCGATGACACCCCCTGCCAGTTCCAGTCGGCATGGTGGCGGGCAAACCCAACATGGAGCATAATCAGACTCAGCGATTCTATGGGTATGTTCATGACAGATGTGTTAATTATGCTACAAAAATAGGTGATTTTTATGAAATGATAAAGCAGCAGTGCAATATTATCCTGTCTTTGTATGCTTTATTGATATTCATACAATGCGGTTCTTTATAGAATTGCAGCGAGAAAATCTGTTGCCAAGGAAGACGAGAATAAACAGATAGGTAGGAACTATGGATTATCTTTGTTGGGCAAAGAGAAAAATGTTTCTACTCGCGAATAGAAATGTTTCTGACCGCGAACAGAAAGTATTCTCACCGCGAACAGAAAATCTTCTGACCGCGAATAGAAAATCAGTTGAAACCATAGAAAAATCTCTATCGCCTATGAGAATCAAGAAATCGAAGCATGTGCATCATGACAGAGGCTACTACCGTCCCACGAGGGGAAACTTCAGGAGAGAGGAGTTATGAGTTGTGAGTTTCATCCATCATAACCATAAACAAAAAAACAGTAGCAAAACAAAGATTTGCGCAAGTTGGCACATTACGCACTGATTTACAAAAGAGTTACGATTGTAACTTTTGCGTAATTTTTTGCGTAAATGTTGCGCATTGCCGAAAAACGACTATCTTTGCTATCCGAAACTGCGTTGCGCTCACAAAGGTATCTATGAATAGACTCTTCATTATACTCTCCACGTTGCTGGCACTGCTCTCCTCTTGCTTGGGGAAGCAGCAGGGCGATACGCCACAAGCTAACGAGGGGATTGCAGACTTAGAGTCTGTAAATGATGCAATGCGTACGTCCGACCAAGAAGAGTTCTCCATATTCGGTGTATGGATGCTAAAGAGTGAGATAGGACCTGATGGGAAGCAGACTTCATCCATCTATACGCACTATACGCGATGTAAGATATATGATCCTGACAGCACCTATTATAGCGTACAATTACATGCAGTCGGCGACGAAATGATGATTCTCGCTCACGAGATGGGGAAATACGTTCTATCTGATTCAGTCTATAAGGAGCGCGACCGCGTAATGCCCTTCCACATTGTCAATGACTCTACCGTCATGATGGAATTTGAGGGATATAAAGAGACCTTTGTAAGAACAATCACCATGACCGAGGAGCGCAAGGAGGAAATACGAAACCTCGTGAGACAATATCCCGATGATGGAGAGGCACCAGTAAAGCATTTCGTGCTTTCCACCACAGAGCGGGAATTGAAGGCTACGAACAGACTCCTCCTTATCGTCATCATTGGTATAGCGGTAATAGCTCTGGGCGCGACATTCTATGCTTTCCGATTATATGTCAGAAAACGCGAGGTAGAGAGAAGGCTGGCCGAAATCGAAAGAGAACGTACACTGCGTCCTGGATTGGTGGTCGATGCCATGAAAGAGGTAGAGCGCGAGTTCTTCCAATCAGACTACTATATATCTCTACGCCATCGCATTGAGGCTGGAGAGAACATCAAGCCGAACGAATGGGCAGAGTTAGAACGACAATTAAACGTGGTTTACCCGCGATTTAGCAATATGCTTTATGGGCTGTATAGCCTCTCTACCATTGAATATCAACTTTGCTTGCTGATTAAAGTCCGCACTGCTCCTACAGAAATCGCCGCAGTGCTAAACAAGGACAAAAGCACCATAAGCGCCATGCGCCGTAGGCTATACAAGAAGGTGTTTAGCAAGGAAGGAACGGGGAAAGATTGGGACGAGTTCATACTTTCTTTATAAGGTACTATAGAATGCTGCATATCTGTATTCTGTGAATGGTTTATAAACCGTCTGCAAACTCTCTTATTGTCTCTGAAGCCATTTGTAAACTGTTTGTAAACTCAATTATTTGGCGAAAATATCAGAATTGGATAGCTTTGCGCCAAAATAAACCATACAAGCATTATTTTAGAAAACACAAGTAAACATGAAGAAGACATTATTATCCATTTGTGCCCTTGCTCTGATGGTATCAATGCTGAGTTGCCAACAGACGAAAGAATCGAATGAAACAGACGAACTGCTGTGGGAACGCAAGAGTGCCCCGGCAGTGATACTTGGACGGTACGTTGACTGGAAGGCTGGTGACAATCCCTTTCCTCCCGGATTTTGGGGAAATCACGAGTCATTGAAAGGTAATGGCTGCGAAATTACCAAAGATTCCATCAACGGAACATTCTCCATAACATACGACATCTGTTATCCGCTGCAGCATGAATGCATGAACGGACTGAAAATCATGCTTTTCCCCGGCGATACCGTCAGACTCGATTACAGCAGAAGCGCTTTTGCTGCATACGAAGCCTACAAGAGAGAGACACCACATGATAGCATCACTACAGAGAAGTTGCAGGAACTTTGGAAGAAAGCCGTCCACATGGAAGGTGCAAGCTTTGAAATGCCTCTGCCCATTCACATGAAAGGTATGCAACTGGGCGTTAGTCGTGATTGTGCTGTCGCTCATGTTCGCAGTACCTTTGATGAATGGCGCGAGGTGTGCTGGAACGAGTTTCAGGATGTGGTAGGGCAGTTGGATTCTCTCGGCCTCTCACCCAGAGAACGTGAATACCGCAGAATGCTGATAGAACAAGATTACTTAAACAAACTACATAACTTCATGTTTGTGAAGAAGAGTTGGAAGCTCCTGACCGATGAAGACTCATTGGCAATGTTTGAGGCACAATTTACCTTCAAAGACCCTCATGCTCCCGAACTGACTTACTACCGTAGCACGCTCGGTTTCTTAGCCTGCATGGAGAATTTGTTTGGTGAGGGAAGAGAGTATATGCATGCTAACGGATTGGAAGATTCTCCTTTAGGACGCTGGTTCAAGGAATTGGACGAAGCCAAGGCTGTGATGACCCGTGTGAAGGCCAATCTGCCTGTGAGCGAAAGCAAGTTGGATAGCCTGTCACCGGAGTTCCAAGTACAAATACGTGAGATGCAGGCACTCATGAAAAGGGAGGCCGCTGACAGCAAAGGGACATGTAAAGACCTTCCAGAAGGCAAACCTGAGGAATGGTTGCCTGAAATCGTAGCGGAACACAAAGGCCGTATTGTTTTCATTGACTTCTGGGCAACTTGGTGCGGTCCTTGTCGTACGGGAATGAAAGAGATGGAGAGCGTGAAAGATAGTTTGAAGGAGAAAGGTGTAGATTTCGTTTATATCACCGACACCAGCAGCGACTCCAATGATTGGTTGGCATACGTTGCCCGACATGAAGGAATCCACTACATTGTTCCCGAAGACAAGAAGCAGGCCATGCAAATTCCCGACTACGAAAACGCTATACCTCATTACCTTATTTACGACCGCAAAGGCAAATTCGTTAAAGCCATCAGTGGTTGGCCTGGGGTAGAAAAAATGATGCAGGAACTTGCAGCGGTGCAATAACAATAGAGATGAACTTTATTCTCCATTTGTGGCTTGCGACAACCCGCAAGGTTCTCAAGAAATAGGCGTAGGCGTATCTTGAGAGTCTTGCGGGTTTTCGATTAGTTTGCACATTGTCGACAAAACACATAAGTCTATTCAGGCGGAAAATAGAATCTTATTGGACTTAACCGAGCAGTCCTTGTGGAGTTTCCTGTTCACTTGACACAGTGTTACCTTGCCCTATCGCTCCAAATCTCCTCGGCCAGATAATGGTAGCTACGGCAATGGAGATCGGCAGTGCCGCCCTTGATGAGGGGTAGTAGCGGGGAATTATAGAAGATGTCCATAGCCTCCTCTTCGCTCGGTTTCACTCACTTTAGTGCTTGCTACGCAAGCCCAGAACCTTTAGGTCGCCGCCCGAAGGGGCTAAAGGCAAATTAGGCTGCACCTCAGGAAAATCGCAAGGATTGCCTTAGCACTCAGTTCGTCTGAGATACTTGCTTTTCCGTTCGGTTTGCACTAATTTTAGTGTACGCTACGCGAACACAGAAATTAGGCTGCACCTCAGGAAAATGCAAATAAATTTGCTTTTCCGTTCGGTTTGCACTAATTTTGCCATTTAATTAGAAAATTAGCCTAAAAAGATATGTTTGAAAACCTAAGTGAAAGATTAGAAAGGTCGTTTAAGATACTGAAGGGTGAGGGCAAGATCACCGAAGTGAACGTGGCCGAGACCCTCAAGGATGTGCGCAAGGCATTGCTCGATGCCGACGTCAACTATAAGGTAGCCAAAACATTCACCGACACGGTGAAGGAGAAGGCATTGGGACAGAACGTGCTCACCGCCGTACGCCCCAGCCAGCTGATGGTGAAAATCGTGCACGATGAGCTCACCGCCCTCATGGGTGGCGATGCCGTGGAACTGGAGCTCAAGGGCCGCCCCTCGGTAATCCTCATGAGCGGTCTGCAGGGTTCGGGTAAGACCACCATGTCGGGTAAGCTCGCCCTCATGCTCAAGAGCAAGAAGCATCGCCGTCCACTGCTCGCAGCGTGTGACGTGTACCGCCCTGCAGCTATTGACCAGCTCACCGTATTGGGCGAACAGATTGACGTGCCCGTATACAAGGAGGAGGGCAACAAGAACCCCATAGAGATAGCACAGAACGCTATCCGCGAGGCCAAGGCCAAGAACTACGACGTGGTAATCGTGGATACCGCCGGCCGCCTTGCCGTAGACGAGCAGATGATGCAGGAGATTGCCGCCATCAAGGAGGCCGTAACTCCCGACCAGATTCTCTTCGTGGTAGACGCCATGACCGGTCAGGATGCCGTGAACACCGCCAAGGAGTTTAACGACCGCCTCGACTTCAACGGCGTGGTACTCACCAAGCTCGACGGTGACACCCGCGGTGGTGCCGCCCTCTCTATCCGCACGGTAGTGAGCAAGCCCATCATGTTTGTGGGTACGGGCGAGAAGCTCGAAGCACTCGACGTGTTCCACCCCAACCGTATGGCCGACCGTATCCTCGGCATGGGCGACATCGTATCGCTCGTGGAGAAGGCACAGGAGCAGTTCGACGAAGAAGAGGCCAAGAAGCTCACCAAGAAACTGGCACGCAACCAGTTTGACTTCAACGACTTCCTCACCCAGATAGCCCAAATCAAGAAGATGGGCAACATCAAGGACCTCATGGGCATGATACCCGGTGTGGGCAAGCAGATAAAGGACCTCGACATCGACGACAACGCCTTCAAGAGCGTAGAGGCCATCATCTACTCGATGACTCCCTACGAGCGCAGCCACCCCGACGCCATCAACGGCAGCCGCCGCCAGCGCATCGCCAAGGGTAGCGGCACCAACATACAGGAGGTGAACCGCCTGCTGAAGCAGTTTGAGCAAACCCGCAAGATGATGAAGAACGTGGCCAACATGCCTATGGGCAAGATGGGAATGCCGATGAGAAAGCGTTGATACACTTTCTCATAATTCTGAATCATGAATTATGAATTATGAGTTGACACACGCCAGCTTATAAGTAAGACAGGATTCAGAATTACACAATTCAACTAACATCATTATATTTTCAGGATTCACAATTCATAATTCAGAATTCTTTTCATGCAACTAATCGACGGAAAAGCCATATCGGAGCAGATCAAGCAAGAGATTGCTGCCGAAGTAGCCGAGCGCGTGGCGCGCGGCGAGAAGCGCCCCCACCTGGCTGCCATACTGGTAGGCCACGACGGAGGCAGTGAGACATATGTAGCCAACAAGGTGAAGGCCTGCGAGGTATGCGGCTTCACCTCCTCGCTCATCCGCTATGAGAGCGATGTCACCGAGGAGACCCTGTTGGCCGAAATCGAGCGCCTCAATCAGGATGCCGATGTAGACGGCTTCATCGTGCAGCTCCCCCTACCCCGCCACATCAACGAGCAGCGCATCATCGAAGCCATCGACTACCGCAAGGATGTAGACGGCTTCCACCCCATCAACGTAGGCCGCCTCGCCATTGGGCTCCCCTGCTTCGTGTCGGCCACGCCCAATGGTATACTGCAACTGCTCAAGCGCTACAACATAGAGACCTCGGGCAAGAAATGCGTTATCCTGGGCCGCAGCAACATCGTGGGCACGCCCATGGCTACCCTCATGATGCAGAAGGCCTACCCCGGCGATGCCACCGTGACCGTATGCCACAGCCGATCCAAAGACCTCGTCAAGGAGTGCCGTGAGGCCGATATCCTCATTGCCGCCATGGGGCAGCCCAACTTCGTGAAGGCCGACATGGTGAAGGAGGGCGCCGTAGTCATCGACGTGGGTACCACCCGCGTGCCCGACGCCACCCGCAAGAGCGGCTTCAAGCTCACCGGCGATGTCAAGTTCGACGAGGTAGCCCCCAAGTGCTCCTACATCACTCCCGTACCTGGCGGCGTAGGCCCCATGACCATCGTGTCGCTCATGATGAACACGTTGCTGGCAGGCACCAAGGCGGTGTACAGATAATTGACAATGGAAAATTGAAAATTGAGAATTGAAAATTAGAACTTGCGGATAGCTGCTACCCATTTCGACCTTTAATTTCTAATTTTTAACTTTTAATTTTTTGAGAATCCTCCACACCATACTCCTGCTGCTTTTACCTATATGTATATATGGGCAAAGGCAGCAGGTGCTTTCTATCCCCCCTATCGACAGCAGTAAATGCCTCGTTGACGGTATAGATAATTCAACATCCAGAATTCAGAATTCAGAATTAGGCAAACGCCTCACACTGCTCTTCGTGGGCGACCTCATGCAGCACCAGGCACAGATCGATGCCGCCCGCCAGCCCGACGGTACATACGACTACAGCCACTGCTTCTCGCTGGTGAAGAACGACATTGGCCATGCCGACCTCGCCATCGGCAACCTTGAGGTCACGCTGGGCGGCAAGCCCTACCGCGGCTATCCACAGTTCAGCGCCCCCGACGAATACCTGCATGCCATCCACGATGCCGGGTTCGACATCCTCGCTACAGCCAACAACCATAGCCTCGACCGCCGCAAACGCGGCCTTGAGCGCACGCTCACCCTTGCCGACAGCCTCGGCATACCCACCGTAGGCACCTACCGCGACAGCATAGACCGCCAGCTACGATACCCACTCATCGTAGAGAAGAACGGCGTGCGCATAGCGCTGCTCTGCGCTACCTACGGCACCAACGGCATCCCTGCCACCGCACCCAATATCGTCAATAGCCTCGATAGGCATGAACTCGCAGCCGACATACGCCATGCCCGCTCCCTGCACCCCGATGCCATCATCGCCTTCGTGCACTGGGGCAACGAGTACCAGCAGCAGCCCAATACCGAGCAGCGCAACCTCGCGCAATGGCTCTTGGAGCAGGGTGTAGACCACATCATAGGTAGCCATCCCCACGTGGTGCAGCCCATCGAGCTCGTACCCTCGGCCGAGCACCCCACCCACCATGCCATCGTGTATTCGTTGGGCAACTACGTGTCAAACATGAGCATCACCCACGGTGACGTAGGCCTTGCCGTGGAGCTCACACTCGAGAAGATTGCTGGCACCACACGCCTCAAGGCCATAAAGCACAGCCTCGTATATACCGAACGTGCCGCACTGAGCCAAACGGGTGACTTCCGCATCATCCCTGCCGACACCTTACCCACCGACTTCACCCCTGCAACGCGCCAACGCATGCAGCAAGCCATCGCTACTGAGGAGCTTTTTCTTGGCAATTACAACAAAATGGGACCTTTCAAGTAAATTTTCAGGCAAATCCTTTGCATATTCAGAAAATAGTCGTACCTTTGCACCGATTTCGTAAGAGAGCAACCAACATGGTGACTATAGTTCAGTTGGTTAGAGCGTCAGATTGTGGTTCTGAATGTCGTGGGTTCGAATCCCACTAGTCACCCAAAAGAAGCCTCGGTACATGTACCGAGGCCTTTTTGTTTTCAACAAACAGCAGACTTACCACCTATAGAATAAAAAGGCGGAACGCTCATCCGTTCAGGACCCGCTCGTCTGCTTGCATCGCATCATAAAAGGAATTATATCATACTATAGCCTGCTCAGCCATGTTTGGCAAAATATTTCCATAGCGGTGCCGCCATCAATGACTGGCGCACCTCATCTGTTTGTAGCAGTCGCTTCACCTCTTTCTTGGTGAGCAGGTGCACGCTCAGGTCCTCGGTGTCCTCGAGGTGTTGCCCGGTGATGCGCTCCACGCCTGTGGCCAGATAGCAATGGGTAAGGTTGGTCATGGTACTGGCGTTGGCGCTAACGGTCATCCACAGTTTCCATTGTCCGCCTGTATAGCCCGTCTCCTCATACAGTTCGCGCTTGGCGGCCTCCATCGGGTCTTCACCCTCCTCACACACTCCGGCACAAAGTTCGTAGCGTGTCTCCTGCAATCCGTGACGGTATTGGCGCACCATGACGAACTTGCCCTCCTTGGTCAGGGCTATCACGTTCACCCAATCGGGATATTCCAACACATAGTATTCGGGAATCTCGGCACCGGTGGGCAGTTTCACATGGTCGCATCGGGCAGTCAGCCAGGGCCGTTCTATGATGTAGCGGCTGTCTATGGTCTCCCATTTGCGGTCGGCTCCATTGTCCGATGAGTCTTTTAACGCGTCATCATCGTCGTCATCTTCCTTGTGTGCATCGCGGCTGCTCTGCATCATCGAAGCGGAGACGATACCTGTAGGTACGGCAATGACGGTGTATCCGATGAGCATGACCACCACGGAAAGGAAACGTCCCAGAGGTGTCTCGGGAGTAATGTCGCCGTAGCCTACGGTAGTCATCGTCACTACGGCCCAGTAGATGCTGTTGGGGATGTTGTTAAACTGAGTGCCAGGGCGTTGCCCTTCGATCATATACATCAGTGTACCGATGGCAATGACAAGGATGACAATGAAGAGGAAGAATACGCCTATCTTGCGGCTGCTCATATAGAGCGACCGCAGCAGCAGGTGCCCTTCGGTGAGGAAGTTGAACAGCTTGAACACACGGAACACGCGGATGAGGCGGAAGGTGCGCAGGACAAGCAGGTAGCGTGCCGAACCGAATATCCAGGTGATGTAGAGGGGCAACGTAGCCAACAAGTCTATGATACCGAAGAAGCTGAAGGCATAGTCCCTTGCCCGCGGTGCACAGTAGAGACGCAGCAGGTATTCGGCAGTGAAGATGATAGTGAACACATACTCCAACACACGCAGATAAGGGCCAACATAGGGTTGCCACTCTTGGATGCTCTCGGCTATGACAATGAAGATACTCAGTAGGATACACACCATCAGCACCACATCGAAGAGTTTGCCCATCGGGGTATCGCTCTCGAAGATGATGGTATAGAGTTTCTTTTTTAACTGCTCGTTGTGCATCAGCTTGCGCCATGCAGCTTTGATATTGCTCAGGAGTCTCATCGGGTTGGTGTACTATTTTGTGGGTTGTATATGCTTTTGTGCGCAAAAATAACTAAAATCGTCAATCCCAACAAGTGACGCACAGCTTTTCTACAACTATTCGAATGCCTTGAAACCCTCAGAGAAGTTTTTTATAGGCTTGACAAAACATTGTCGAGCCTGTGATAATTATTTATCACACCTGTGACAATTCTTTGTCACTATAGTGATAATTTTTTGTCAAGCCTATGAAAATTCTTGACAAAGATTTCTTCCTTGTACTTTGAATGAGCCTAAATGAATGATAGACAAGATGGAGCGGACACTCCTTTAAGGAAGTGCCCGCTCTATTTGACATTGCATCATGAAGAAAAATAGTTTTACAATGTCACTTGATTGGTGGAACTGTTAATTGCTTAGTCGGAACGTTACGGGGATGGTGAAACGCACGCGCACCTCCTTGCCGCGCTGCTTGCCGGGTGTCCATTTAGGCATCATGTTTACAATGCGCAGTGCTTCGGCATCGAGCAGGGGGTCTACGGGTTTCAATACCTCGGCATCGGTGATGCTACCATCCTTCTCTACCACAAACACCACGATGACGCGGCCCTGCTTGCCCTGCTCCTGCGCCTCCTTGGGGTACTTGACATTCGCATTGATAAACTTCATTAGTTCGGCGTCGCCACCAGGGAACTGCGGACGATGCTCTACCACCTTAAAGATTTCATCACCAGTCGCCTCGGGCTGCTTCACTTCGGTTGCCTGCTTGGGCGCATCTCCACTGAGGCGGAATGTTACGGGTAGCGTGAAGCGTACACGTACGGGCTTGCCCTTCTGCTTGCCAGGTGTCCAGTTGGGCATGCTGCGTACTACACGCGCCGCTTCGGCATCGAGCAAGGGATCTACGGAGCGAACTATAGAATCGCCCGTGATGCTGCCATCCTTGTTTACCACGAACTGCACAATGACACGGCCCTGCTTGCCTTGCTCCTGAGCCTCCTTGGGATACTTGATGCTCTGCTGCAAGAACTTCATCAGTTCGGCGTCACCGCCAGGGAACTGCGGACGCTCTTCTACGACTTGGAAGATTTCGCCCTCTTCGGTAGGTTTGTCGTTCTTGTAGGCCACTGCAGTTGCTTCTTCAGAGCTCTTTTGAAGTTGTCTGATGGCACGCGATGACACATAAATCGCCATTACTCCATTGTTACCAATATTGCCACAAAGGTCTGACTCTCCGGGGAAGAACATCCGTACGGAATCAATATCAGCTTCAGTCAAATTAAAGTTTGCCAAAAATTCATCTCTCCCTTCCCCTTTCAAGAAATCAGCTATTCCCTGAGCTATTTCTGCGCCGGCCTTTGATGCACTATAACTTTGGCTACCCATCATACCATCTCGCTCGCAGATAATCTTGACTTCGGGATACTTGCCAAAGTCGCTGATATCGTATTGTTTCACATCGTTCTTCCCTATTCTTACAGGATAGGAACCCTGCTCCTTCGGCGAAGTGCAGGAAATTACGGCTACCGCCACGAAGGCTACTGGGAGCACGAACAGAGCTTTCATCCGTGCCCACGGACTGGTTTGTCTTTTCATCATCATAATAATACGTTTTTTAGTGGAACAATTGTTGAAATTATTAGTGATCGTATTGAACTTCACGCCCACGGCCTCCTCGAAGAGGCGTAGCTGGTATTGGCGGGCGTCGAACCCTTGGCGCAGGGTGTCGCTGTCGGCTTCAAATTCGTGGATGGCCTCGAGTTCGCGCTTGAGAAGCCAGGCTGCGGGGTTGAACCACTGCGCCGTGGCACAGAGCTGCACGAAGAGCAGGTCCCACGAGTGGTGTAGGCGTATATGGGCACGCTCATGAGCGAGTATCATATCGAAGTTGTCGCTGAGATCCTGCTCCGAGACGATGATGTAGCGCATCCACGAGAAGGGTCCGTATGCCTTGTTGTGCGTGACGAGGATGGTGCCATCGGCCATCACGCGGCGTTTGCTTCGGCGTATGAGCAGGGCGATGGAGAGGAGCGAACCTACGAAATGGGCCAGACACGCGAGGAGACCGGCACAGTAGATGCCACCCAGTATCATTCGCCACGGTATCTGTTGCCACGGCACGCGCTGCCACAGCGATACAGGAGCATCTTCCATCGCTACCATTTCCACAGGCTCCGCCTCAAGCGCAGCGCCCAGCTCGCCAATCTCCACAGCAGCCTCGTGGCTGATGATGCCAAGGTCGATATACATGAAGGGCACCACGGCCGAGAGAGCCAGGATGAACAGCAGCAAGCAGCGATTGAACCGATGCAGCGTGTCGCGACTGCAAAGCAGCTTGTAGAACATATAGAATGCCGCCAAGCTGAGCGAGACTTTTAGGATATAGGATAAGAATGCAATCATCTTTTTAAATTATAAGTTCATGGTTTTCGGAGTTCTCGGAGCACTCAGAGTTCTCGGATAATTCCGAGTCCTCGGTGCCTTCGGAGAATTAAACTATTCATTCTTCCTCAGCAACGCTATCAACTCCTCTATCTCCTCAGCCGAGAGGTTTTCCTCCTTGACGAAGAAGTTGACGAGGCTGGCAGCCGAGCCACGGAAGAGGTTGTCCTTGACGCTTCGCATGTAGTTGCGGGTGTACTCGCCATGCTGCACCAGCGGATAGAAACGGTGCTGCTTGCCTATGGGCTCGCTGGCCACAAACTTCTTCTCCTTCAGTATGCGCAGGAATGTGAGCACCGTATTGTAGGCTGGCTGGGGCTCGGGAAACTTCTCCAGTATCTCGTTCACTGTGCCCTTCCCCATATCCCACAGGATATTCATCACTTGCAGTTCGGCACGGGTCAGTTCGTTCGTACGTTTCATATCTCTTAAAGTTTTAGTTGATTTCTGCGACAAAGGAAAACGTTTCTCCGTAATCCTCCAACTAAAAGTTTAGGAATTTGCAGCAAACTCCCCGTTTTTAACATTTATTTTTAGTTGCAAACGCATAAATGCATGATTATACCAGCCACATGGGCAGAAAGAAAGAGAGCCGCCCCATGGGGAACGGCCCTCTCTCTTCGTTTGAATAGCCTTTAGCTATAATTGTCAATTATGATGCTGCGCATCAAGATTCCTTGCTGGCTCTGCATAGTTCAAGCGAGCTTGACTCTGCTCTCGCTGCGCTGCGGAATTGTCAATTTACTCTACACCTACCATCGAAACCTCAATCTCATTGCCCTGCTTGAGGAGTTTCTTTACAAACTTCTTCAGGTCGTCGGGAGTGATGCTGTTGAGGGTCTTCTCGTAGTCCTTGTAGCCATCGTAGCCGGTGAAGGCATAGTTATACATGAGGTTGCCCCAGTATGCGTTCTCCTTCTGGTTCTCGGTGTACTTCTTCAGCATATACTCGCGCACCTTGTCGAGGTTCTTCTGGTCGGGACCCTCCTCTGCATACTTGTTGAGCAGGTCGATAGCCATCTTGGTGAGGTGCTCGCGCTTGTCGGGATCGGTCTGGAACACGATTTGCATCATAGCCCTCTCGTTGGGCATGTTGCTGATCTGACCTCTACAGCTTACGCCATAGGTGCCACCCTCCTTCTCGCGAATCTCCTCGGTGTACACGATGTCGAGGATCTGTGTAGTGAGGCTCATCATGAGATTGTTCTTGAGGTTATGCTTTGCCTTTCCGCTATATACTACGAGTACGGTAGCGGCAGGAGTAGCCATCTGCTTCTCGAAGATGTTGGTGATCTCGCCCTTCTGGATGTCGAGCTTCACGTCCTTCACCTTTTCCTTCTTGCCGCCTGTGGGCAGACCGCCGATGTACTTCTCGATGAGAGGCAGTGCGGTAGCCTCGTCGATGGCACCGGTGAAGATGAACACGAAGTCGGCTGCATTGGCGAAACGCTCCTTGTAGATCTCGAAGATGCGCTTGTCGTCAATCTTCTCCACGTCGGCTGCCTTCATGTTGATGGCACGGGGGTGGTTGTTGTAGAGCACCTTGGTGATGGTGTCGCTCAATGCCGATGAGGGATCCATCTCCTGGTTCTCGAGCATAGCCTTCATCTTGCCACGGTATGAGGCGAAGGCCTCATCGTCGAGACGGGGAGCGGTAAACTGCAGGTAGGTGAGCTGCATCAGTGTCTCAAAGTCCTTCGGAGTACTGTTACCGCTCATACCCTCTGTATACATGCTCACGAAGGGCGATACGCCAGCCTTCTTGCCGGCAAGCACCTTCTGCAGGTCGGTGCTGTTGAAGTTGCCGATACCGTTGTTGCTGATTACGTCGGCCACCTGTCCGAGGTTGATGGCCTCACTCTCGTCGTACAGTGCCTGACCACCCTTGCTCACTACGCGCATCAATATCTGGTCGGCCTTGAAGTCGGTGCTCTTGAGGTATACGGTAGCGCCGTTCGAGAGGGTCAGCTGCTTGTAGCCATACTTGGCCTCCTTGGTCTTCACCACCTTGCCGCCTACGGGCTCTTCCGACATGAGGGGCTCGTCAGACACCTTGTCCACATAGGGAGCAATCTCTTCGGCAGCTACCTCGGTAAGCATAACGGCAATCTCCTCTTCGGTAGGATAGGTGACGCCCTCCTTCTCAGGCATCATGGCCATCACCACAAGGTTAGAGTCACTCATCAGCGACTGCACCACCTGATTGACAAACTCGACGGGCAGATTGGGAGCCAGCTGGTTCATGATGGCATATTCGTTCTCAATGCCGGGGATGGGCTCGTTGTCGATAAAGTGGCGCACATACTCCTTGCAGTAGCGCTGGCTCTTCACCTTGTCACGCTCGTTGTAGGCACTCTCCAGGTGGGTGAGGTACTCGGCACGTGCACGTGCATACTCCGACTCGGTGAAGCCGTGACGATGGGCACGCAACATCTCGCGATAGAGTATCGCTGTAGCCTCCTTCATGCCGCCCTCTTTGGGTACCACATAGCCGTTGATGGCCCCCTTGGTCTTGGCAAGGAAGTAGATGTCATCACCCACGAAGCCCTCTACGATGGGCACGTCGGCATGCATGGTAAGTTCTTTCATGCGCTCGTTTATCATCTGGGTATACATGCTTGTGGCGTATTGGTACATGAGGTAGCTCAAGTCGCCCTTGGCCTCATCGGGGATAGCCTCGTGCTTGGCAAAGATGTATACGATACCATACTGCTGCTCCTTGTCCTTGGCCAGAGCGATGATAGGCTCCTTGTTGTCGGCCACGGGATAGTACACGCGCTCGGCAGGGTTCTCGGGCATGGTGAGGTCGGCAAAGATGCTCTTGATCTTGGCCTCCACCTCGTCAACGTTCACATCGCCCACCACGACGATACCCTGCTGGTCGGGACGGTACCACTTCTCGTAGTAGTCGCGCAGCGCCTGGTAGGGGAAGTTGTCTACCACCTCCATGGTGCCGATAGGCATGCGGTGACCGTAGCGGTTGCCGCCGGGGTACAGTGTGGGGAGCAACTGCTCGAGCATACGCTGCTGAGCGTTGTTGCGTTGGCGCCACTCCTCATGGATTACGCCACGCTCCTTGTCGATGTCGTCACCCTCGAGCAAGAGAGCGCCAGCCCAGTCGTGCAGGATCCACAGACATGAGTCGATGGCCCCAGCCACGCTCACGGGCACATTGTCGATGTTGTACACCGTCTCGTCGATAGAGGTGTAGGCATTGAGGTCAGCACCGAACTTCACGCCGATGCCCTCGAGATACTTGATCACGCCGTTGCCGGGGAACTTCTCCGTACCGTTGAAGCACATGTGCTCCAGGAAGTGCGCCAATCCGCGCTGGTTGTCCTCCTCCAGCACCGAGCCCACCTTCTGTGCGATGTAAAAGTTGGCCTGTCCTTCGGGATAGTTGTTCTGACGGATGTAGTAGGTCAGTCCGTTGTCAAGTTTGCCCATGCGAACCTTCGGGTCCATGGGGATGGGCGGCATCTGCTGGGCAAATGCCGTCACGGCACACACCACGAGCGTGGCCAATGCCATGAAATGTTTTCTTAGTTTCATTGTTTTGTTGTTATTAATAATGTATTATACAATGTGTCCTTTAGACGCAAAATCACCTTAAAAACTACGCGCATTACACTAAATTGCGACAAAATTAGTGCAAGGTGAACGAAAAAGCAAGTTTACTTGCATTTTTCTGAGCCGCAGCCTAATTTCTATCGAGCAAAGCAAGATAAAATTAGTGCAAGGTAAACGAAAAAGCAAAGTTCTCGGATATACCAATTGCTAATGCATTCCGTGCATCTTCCTTACCCACAGCTTAATTTCATGTAGTGCAAAGCGAGACTAAATATCAGTGCATAATGCATCAACTCCGTATACACTAAAAATCCAGTCTAGGCAGAAAGCCCAGACTGGATTTTTCTTTTATAGGCCTATTACCTCTACTCTATGGTATTCATCTTCTTGTCCACGAGGAGGGCATCCTGCATCTGCAGGTCGAGGTCGCCGCTCTTCAAAGCGATGAAAGTGATCTCAACAAGCGTGCCGGTACCACTGAGCACGGGCTTGTTGCCGGTGTTGACGAAGGTGGGATAGAGGGCCTTCACGCCATTCTTGTGCAGACGGTCGTAGGTGAGGTTGTCCATCTCGCGGGTGCCCACGGGAGAAGTCTTCACATACCTGAGCTGGGTGGCATCGTAGGGGATGGCCACGCTCCATGCGTTCACCTCATTGAGGCCGTCGCCACGGATGATGACCTTCACCTCCTCGCCCTCGCGCACGCTCTGGGGAGCCACGAGCTGGAGCTTGCCACCCAGTGTGCCCATGCCGTAGGTGTTCACGCCGCCCTGCATGGCTACGCCCACGGTGGCGATGTCGAAGGCATCGATGAGGCCGTTCTTGTTGATGTCGCCACCACTGATGTAGCCGTCGAAGTCGGAGTCGCCGGCACGCAAGCCGGTGTAGTTCATGTAGGAGGTGTAGTCGTCCTTGTCGACACGGCCGTCGTGGTTGATGTCGCCCTGCAGGATGGTCTCGGTGCCGGGTACCTTGAAGATGTACATCTCACGGCCCGAACCGAAGTTGCCGCGGGCTGCAGTGACGTCGATCTTCACGTAGCGGGCGGGTACCTTCTCCTCGAAGTCGACAATCTTAACCGTGCCGTCGGGAGCCCAGTTGAAGGCTACGGGGGTGGTCCATGCCTTGCGGTCGGCACTGTAGGAGATGGTGCCCTGCAGGAGGGTACCGTTGCCACCGTCCTCGCGGGGGAGGTAGTGGAGCTTGTCGAGCTGGTTGATGCCGCCAAGGTCTATCTCCATGGTGAAGGGCACGGCACCGCCACCCCAGTCGGTGTGCCAAATGCTGGCCTCATCGTAGTCGAAGAACTTATTGACACCCTGTCCGGGCTGGTCCTTACAGGTGTTCTCGGCCTTGATGCCGGGGATGGCAAACTCGAGCGGGTTGGAGAGGGTCTGCACCTTAGCCTCGGCCCACTGGGAGGCGCCATCGGCATTCACGGCACGCAGGCGGAAGGTGTAGTCGGTCTCGGCTTTGAGGTCCTCGAAGCGGAGCAGGCTGTCTCGGATGGTGGAGTAGAGCATGCCGCCGAACTCAATCTCGTAGTAGTCGGCCTCGGGCTGCAGTGTCCATGAGGGTGTGAGCGCATAGGGTTCGATGTGCTCTTCGGTGAAGGCGATGGCGGGAGCCGCGAGCTTGCCGGTCTTGCTGGCCAAGGGGTCGCCCTCCTCAAAGCGGTAGCCCTCTACGGTGACCTTGACGGTGTTCTTAGTGACGTCGGTAGAGGCTACCTTCACCATCAGGCGGGGTGCACCGAAGATGTTCACGGCTGCCGCTGGGGTACCGTGAGTGGAGAACTTGTTGAGCGAGGGCATGGGCTCGTAGTAGAAGGCGTTGTCGGCATTGGCAAACTCCTCGGCCGAAGCCACGGCGCGGAGCTCTACCTTGCTGCCACCGACCTGTGCCGTCACCTTCTTGGGCGCAGCATTCATGTAGATGCGCATCTCGGTGCGCTTCTCGGGCACGAAGCCCTCAAACGAGCCTGTGGTGGGGGCTACGGTGATGGTGGCCTTGCCGCGCTTGGCGCTGCTGCTGACCTTGGTCTCCACGTACTCACCGAAGAGGTAGGCCTGTGTGCGGCCATCGTCGTCATACTCGGTGAAGTTGCTCTCGCCATAGGGGTATACATCGTAGATACGCAGGGTGGGGTCTATCTCGTTGACATTGTTGTGAGGATGGGTGAGGGGCACGATGGCACCGGCTTTCACGAAGAGAGGCTGCTTCCACAGGGGTGCGTCGTAGCTATTGATGATGCGTCCGCCCGTGTAGTGCTCGCCGCTGAAGTAATCGACCCACTGACCCTCGGGGAGGTAAATGCCGTGACGCACGTCGTTGCCCTCGGCATCGGCTGCGGTGTTCTGATAGATGGGCGCCACGAGATACCAGGGACCAAACATATACTGATATTGGGTAGCCTTGCCCAGAGTGTAGTCGTTCTCGGTGTCGAGGAACATGGCACGCACCATGGGCAAGCCGAAGACGGCCTCGCGGGCGATGCTATAGGTGTAGGGGGTGAGGATGGACTTCCACTTCAGGTATGAGCGGTTAATGCTGGTGGCGGGCTCGCCCAAGGCGTGAGGGTACTTCTCGTTGGAGCCCCAGCCGTCCATGTTGAGCAGCATGGGTGAGAAGGTCTTCCACTCATAGTCGCGCACGTTGACAGGCAGGTTACGTCCGCCGAAGATACCGTCCATGTCGGACGATACGTTGGGCTGTCCTGAGAGGCCCGAACCGAGGTAGGTGGGGATATGGAAGCGGATGTACTCCCAGTTGCCGCCCGTCTGGTCACCACTCCACAGACCAGCATAGCGCTGTGTGCCTGCCCAGCCATCGAGCGTGATGATGAAGGGACGTGCATTGTCGCCATACTCGGGCATCACTTTGGCTACGTCGGCCACACCATTGAGGCCAAACGAGTAGCCGGGGCCTACCCAAGCCACGTCGGTCTTGAGGATACGTACACCGGCATCGCGCACCTCACGGATGATGTCGCGCTGCAACAGGGCCTCGACACCCTCCTTAGGGTAGAGGCTCGACTGTGTCCACAAGCCTAGCTCCACACCATGCTGGCGGGCATACTCGCCAAACTGGCGCAGGTTCTCCACGTTGCCCTCCAAGGTTCCTGTCTGTCCGTAGCCGGCACCGTAGCCGTCATTGGGGAGAATCCATCCGAGGGGCATGTCGTAGGCTGCATAGCGGTCGATTACGGCGCGGGCCGAGAACTGGTAGCTGCTGTTCGTGGGCACGCGCACCTCGCCGCCTCCACCTACGGAGCCTGCCATGGCTACCGAGCCGTCTACCTTCTCGCCATTGAGGGTCTCTCTGATGCCGCCATTGTTCTTCTGGCTCTCGCGGTAGCGCTTGCCATCCTCGAAGGGCACGCCGCCTTCGGGGGTCTCAATCCAATAGTCGCGGTTATAGGCGTTGAGGTGGCCTTCGTAGAAACCAAACTTGGGCAGTAACACGGGATTGCCAGTGAGCTGGTAGAAGTCGCCCAGTAGAGCCACGGGACCCTCGTCGACCATCACGAAGAGGTCGAGGTAGTCGCCATCGTGCTGCATCTTCACGGTGCCGTCGGCCCCGGAGTTGAAGTCATACTGGCCTTTCTTGAAGGTGTACCACATCACGCCGTAACCACCGGTAGACCAGTAGAAGGGTGTGGGTGAGGTGACGCCGCCGTCGACCCAGTTGTTGGAGTTCACGATCTGTATCACCTTGCCGGTGTGTGAGAAGCGTCCGTTCTGCATGCCGCCGCCGTAGAAATACTCGTCCTCGGCTGCCTTCACGGTCATCGCGGCCACGCCCTCCTTAATGGTGGCGGGGGTGGTTTCCTCGAATACTACGCGTTTCGTGGCGCGGTCGGTGACGCTCATCAGGCCCGTCGCCTTGTCCACCACCACCTTGATGCGGGGTGTGGTCACCACGGTCTTGCCGGCACGCTCCTTCACGGTGAGGCGTGTGACGTCGCGGCGTGGGTTATCAACGAGGATCTGTGCATGGGGCGTAGCCACGGGGTCGCGCATCTCGCCACCCTGCGGGTCCTGGAACACACGGACGATGTCGTCGCCATAGAAGTCGAGCACACGACAGGTGCTGTCGGGCATGGTCACCTCTACAGTGGTACCGTCCACTTTCGCTCCTCCCATGCCATCGCACTGGGCAAATGCCAGAAGAGTCACTGCAGCCAAAGCCAATCTAGTGGATACTTGGGCAAATCGGTTCAATAGTTTATTCATCGTTATTAGATTTTGTATATAATAATCCTTGTGGCATATCACTCTGCCAAGAACTTCTCTACCTCGAGGGCAGCCTTGCATCCACTGCCTGCAGCTACGATGGCTTGACGGTAACGGGAATCGGCCACATCGCCAGCAGCATATACACCGGGCACGTTGGTGGCGGGAGAAGCACCTTGAGTGAGGATGTAGCCCGTCTCGTCGGTGTCGAGATACTCGCGGAAGATCTCGGAGTTGGGGTTATGGCCGATAGCGAGGAAGAGTCCGTCGATGGCAATGTCGTAGTGCTGCTCGTCGACTTCGCCCTTGCGCTTCACAACGTGAGCTCCCTCAACGCCGTTGTCACCGAAAAGGCCGGTGACATTGTGTTCGAAGAGAACCTCGATCTTGGGATTCTGCATGACGCGGTCCTGCATGATTTGGCTGGCGCGAAGGTAGTTCTTGCGCACGATGAGGTATACCTTGCTGGCGAGTCCGGCGAGGTAGCTGGCCTCCTCACAGGCAGTGTCGCCACCGCCCACTACGGCTACCACCTTCTTACGATAAAAGAAACCGTCGCAGGTGGCACAGGCACTCACGCCCATACCGGCATATTTCTTCTCGTCCTCAAGTCCGAGGTACTTGGCCGATGCGCCTGTGGCTATGATGATGGTCTCAGCCTCAATTTCAGTGCCGTCGTCAACGGTAACGTGGAAGGGGCGCTGCGAGAGGTCGGCCTTGGTGATGATGCCGCTGCGCATGTCGGCACCGAAGCGCTCGGCCTGCAGGCGAAGGTCGTCCATCATCTCGGGGCCGCTGATGCCCTGGGGATAACCGGGGAAGTTCTCAATCTCAGTGGTGGTGGTAAGCTGTCCACCAGGCTGCAATCCTTCGTAGAGGATGGTGGGAATGTTTGCTCTACCGGTATAGATGGCCGCTGTATATCCTGCAGGGCCTGAGCCAATGATAAGGCATTTTGTTTTTTCCATAATGTTTTGTTTTTATATGTTTTTGAATTACGTATTCTTTTATTGCACGCGGATGACGCTGTTAATTAATATTATAGCTGCTGTTATCTTTCCTCTTTGACTTCAGTCCTACGGGCGTCGACCTTCGATTCATCTTTCAACTTCAATCGTTCCACGTTCATCGTTAAACGTTAACTGCTGCTTAGCAGTTTTTAACCAGCTACCCTGCCGCGATTGACCGCGGCCTGTTGCAGCCTAATTGTCCATTATCTTATCCCAATCTGTGGTAAGTGAAGGGTTGACAAGGCAGAGTATACGGTTGACCTCTTCTTTTTCTTTTGAGGTGCCTTTGCTGTATACATTAATGAGTTCGTCTTTCTTGATCTCGGTGAAGAGCTGTGGCAACACCGACATGGGCTTATCTTGCTTACACTTCTCGAGCAGAGCAAGCGAGGTAGTAATGTTGCTTCGCCCGCGTTCGGCATTCTGCGCCATCTCATCCAACCCTTTGCGGTGATAGTCATAGAGGAGTTGCCGGTAGGGGTCCATGGCACCGTTCATATAGTCGTTGACGAGAGCATGGCGGTTCTTGCTGTCACCAAAGGCTTTCCATCCATCCTCGCCTATCATCTGGGCATTGTTGACCACGTTTTCGGCCTTATTGAGCACGTCAGTGCCACCCTTGGGAGCAAAGGTATCCATATCGAGTCCTATGATGAGGTAGGCATAGTATGCGAGCACAGCAGTGAGATTGTTGTCAATGATTTCGTCGGAGAACTCCAGTTTATCGTGCTCTATATAGTTGAAGTCTACGGCATTGTCATTGAAGTTAAAGACAGTGGTATTGTACGACGCGTTGTATACGGGGCGGCTGGCCTGTACCATAAGGTTGCAGGCAAAGCGACCATCGTCGCTGTATTCATTGACGATGAGGTTGAAACTGCAGGCAATCTTCTCGCGAGTGGCGTACTGTGCATTACTCCACTTGCGCGAATTGAGAAACTCTGTGATGGCCTCTTGCAAGGTGGTAAACACAGAGTTGTTGGTGCCCTGTATCTTCGAGTGGTTGACTACCACTTTGGCCTCTAGTTCCTGTGCGGTGGCTTGCTGTGACAACAACCCGACGAGGGCTATTACCAATGTTACGATGTATCGTATAGTCATCTTCATGCGCATACTACTGTTTGATAGGGCAAAGATACGAATAAACGAGCGAGAAATATCAAGCTTGCTTGAATATTTTTCACAGCGAGTGAAAGTATCTTCTTGGCGGAGCCATAAAGATACGAATAAACGAGCGAGAAATATCAAGCTTGCTTGAATATTTTTCACAGCGAGTGAAAGTATCTTCTTGGCGGAGCCATAAAGATACGAATAATAATCCCAGCAAATTCACAGTATAGGGCGCAGGAATACAGCCAGATGCCCTACGAAGCGTTTCCAAGGAGAGAAGCTTTTGTAGAGTTCATGGTTAAGTGTATCGCTACATTGCTTATCAGCCTCGTATATCTCTACGAAATCGTTCACCAAGGTCGTGTCTATCACGATAGCATTCTGCTCGTGGTCAAAGTAGAGGCTACGATTTTCAAGGTTGGCCGAACCTATCATGCAACAGTCGTCGTCAATAGTCATCACCTTGGAGTGATGAAAGCCTCCATTGAAGAGAAACACATTGACGCCGCGTTTGGTAAGCCTATATCCCATAAGTTGAGATCCTTCGGGGGTGAGAGCGATATCACCTTTAGCGGAGAGCAGTATCTGCACATCAACCCCGCGCCCCACAGCATCGGTGAG
The DNA here is from genome assembly GCA_017622495.1 of Bacteroidaceae bacterium. Lineage (GTDB taxonomy): Bacteria > Bacteroidota > Bacteroidia > Bacteroidales > Bacteroidaceae > UBA1189. The sequence goes on from JAGAQY010000012.1 coordinate 63,378, forward strand.
TGCCCGACGTATGACTTTGGGAGGCAGAAAGTATGGGGTTACAATCTTTATCTCGTGCTCAGCCTCGCCAATGAGCCATAAGAAGGCATCAAGGATATCGCCATCACTGTAGCGGGGATGGTCGTTGACAATAGCCACGGGCACCCCATCTGAGTAGGCCGTGTGCGCAAGACAATAGTCGGCAGGTGAGATTTGTTCCTTGGTCTCGGCATTCCACATGGTAATAAAATTACGTTGGATAATGTTAGCCGCAGGTCCCTCAATGCGCAGGTGCATATCGCGCCAGTCGCCAACCCCAGACAAGCCCGTAACGTAATAATCGGCAATATTGACACCACCGATAAACGCCGTCTGCCCATCAATGACAGCCACCTTACGATGGTCACGGTGAAAAGCGTGGTTGATCCAAGGAAACAGCATCGGGTCATACGATTGTATCTTGAATCCCATAGAACGCATCTCACGGATATGCTTGCGTCGGATGGGTTGGTCATTGGAGATGTTGCCAAAGTCGTCGAAGAGAATGCGCACCTCTACACCCTCGTAGAGCTTACGCGCCAGTAGCGTCATCATGAGTTTGTTGATGGAGTCGTTACGGAAGTTGAAGTACTCAAGGTGCACCGAGTGGCGTGCCGTGTCGATGCACGTGAGCAGGTCGATGAACTTGGCATCGGCATTGTTGAGCAGCTTCACACGGTTGCCCTCGGTGAAGGTCCACACCACGTCGACCGTGTCGAGCGGAAACGCCTCGTCCTCACGCTCCACCGCAGCAAGCGGTAGGCAGAGAAGGGCGAATATGATGGTTATGAATAGTTTTTTCATTATCTGTTTAGGTCTATATCTTGCAAAATTACGTGAAATATGATATTCTATAGCTTAAAACCAAATTATTTATATTTTATTAATGTTAGAACCGGAAGCCGAAAAAGAGGCGGGTGCGTACATGGAAGTCGAAGGTATGGATGGGGGTGTAGCTCATCCATTGCATCTGCATCGTCCCTGTGAAGCCACCGAAGTAGCGGTCGATGTCCCATACCGAGCCGAGGCGTACGATGCCGCCTTGGTTAAGCTTGTGACCAAAGGGGATAGTGCCATCGGCAAAGGCTATCTCGCCATAGTGGTAGAGCGAGAGCGTGTGCAGGTACGAAGCGTGCAGCATCCAGTTGTCCGGGAGCACCCAGTTATAGGCATAGCCGGCACCAAGGCTCGCTGCGGTGTAGATGATGTGGCGGGCATAGTCGTAGGGAGTGTTCTCATCGATTAGCTGGGGTGGCAACTGCGATACATCCACATCCATACGGAATCCCGTGAGCGATGCTCCAAGGAGAGCACTACCAGCACTACGTATCTGCTTATAGCGTTGGGTGAGCGCGGCGGGCAGTGAAAAGCGGCGAGGATTGAGCACCACGTAGCCATTGGCCAGAAAACGCCGTGTGTGACACCCGTCGAGCGGTAATTGCCATAGCGTCTCACCATCACCTTTGCTGCTCATCGTATGGGTGTGCGAGGAGCTATAGGAGAGTTCGCCACCCACAATCGGGGTGTATCCGCTGATGCTGTATTCCGTCTCCTCGGTCTCGCCAAAGAGGCGCTTCACATCGCGATGAATACCTGCGGTAATGCCCAGATACGATACGCTGCAGCCCTCCTTGAAGATTGGCGACGACATCAGGCTATAGCTATGGGGCGTGTCTCCTGCAGTCCATTGGGAGGTGTACTGTCCGAAAGTGGTGCCCACGTTAGGGCGTATAGTAAATCGGAAAGGATAGCGCACAGCATAGGTCGTATCGGGCCTGAACACGAAACTCTCGAAGAACCCCTCCTGAGCCATTACGGCGGAGGACAGCAAGGATGCAGTAGAGAATACGAGGAGATACTTTTTCATCTGAACATCTTTTGCAGCAGCTTCATCACACTCTTATTGCGTATGCGGTCGCGCGGTGTGCTGAACGGTATGGCCTGCGAGCCCGTAAACTTGAGGCCCAGCTCGCGGCACTGCTTGCAGAAGGCATCGACATACATGGAGGAACCGAAGCTCTGCAAGAAGTCCACGGTGATGACATCTCCAATCGACATCATCTGTATGCATACGCCCTTACTACCGCTCATGTAAGGGTGGATAGACTCTATGTACTGCTCGGCATCGCCCATGTTGGCACGTCCCGTATAGCTGAGGTTGAAGGTGTTGGCAGCCATACCCGCCATGCGCTCGGCCATGGCACTCTTCTCCTCGTAGGTGGAGAGCTTGTCGAGCGTGTCGGAGAGGTACTTGATGATGCTGGCGCTGCAGCGTCCCGAGTCGAGTTCCTTCTGCCGGGCTATGAGTTCGCGGTACTCGGCACCCAGCTGTCGCAACTCCTTGCCGTGGTCCTCCTTCCTGTAGGGCAGATAGATGGAGCTCACGCAGTTGCGGAAGGTATTGGGCAGACCTATATGCTCGCGCCAGTCACAAGTGAGGTAGCAGGTGATGGGCTTGTCGGCCAAGGGGCATACGTCGAGGATGGCTCGCTGCACGAGCATGGCAATCAGTATGGGAGGCGTGGCATTGTGCTCCTTGCACACCTTCATGAAGGTATCCAGCTCAAAGGTATGCTCGTAGCGATAGTTGAGCGTGGGCGAAGGCCCCTCCTGGTCTACTCCTGGGAGCTCGAATCCCGTGCGGTCTACACGGAACACCTTTTCGGGGTCGAACGTGAAGTTGCCGTCTTTCACGGGGTCGGATGTCTCTCCGTGCAGCATTTCCTCGCCCACAAGGCGCACATCGGGGATATGAAGGTCGCGCAGCTTGTACACTCGGCGCAGGTAATAGTACATCAGCGTCTTGATGAATGGCATGATGCCGCGTCCGTCACACATGCCGTGATGAAAGGCCACGAAGATGCTCTTGTCGTAGAAGGTGATGTCGAGCATATTCTTCTGCGTGCGTGCTCCACCCAAGGGGCGCAGATGTCGGCGGCGCTCTACGGCAGGCTTCACCTTGTTGCGCACGAGGTAGATAGACTCGCCTTTTATCTTGAAACTGCTATTGAAATAGGGGAAGCGCTTGAGTGCCTTGCGGCAGGCATTCTGCAAGGCGAAGTGCGACACTTTGTCGCGCATACGGAGTTCGAAGACCTGACTCTCGGTACCCTCCTTGCGATAGAGGAACGACTCGCCCGAGCGAATCTTAAGCTTGAAATTACTGGACAGCATAGGTTTGGTTAATGTTTTTTCTGTTTCGTAAGAAATACGATATTACGGCACTGCAAAGTTACAACCTAAAAACCAACGTTATGAGTCACTTATCCTGCAAGATTGGTACGATTGTCCGAGATTTCTCCAAGCCAGATTTCCTTCCTCATCGCGGAAGACTCGCTTTGCACTCTAGCCCCATTATTTGACATAAATCAAATAAATGGCCCCCATCGCGAGATTTTTGTTTCGGGCATGACGGTGATTGGAGGATAGCCCCTACCTTTGCAGCAAAAATAAGGACGGACCAAGACAGTTATTAGTAAGAACCTGACAGATGCCGATGTGCCTACAGCATCACTGCTGCTAAGTATTGAAGTTAAGTTAGTAAAAGAAACCGCTCCCTGAATGGCAGGGAGCACAAACTGAAAAGGTATGAAAAAGATTGTTAGTATTATTGACCGGGCCTTAAGTTGCTATCCTGTAAGCAAGGAGATATATGATTTCGACGAGATTAATTATCTGTGCCCCACAGGAATGATTCCTCTGAAGTTCAGACGGAAAAAGTGAATTGTTGACCGAGTTTGTAATGATAAAAAGGATAAGAAAAAAGGTTGAATCTAATTGTTTGTGTGCATCAGATAAGTTCAATAGGTATTGATGCCGTAGCAAGCAGAAGGTGCTGAGACAGCACATCGCATTTGCAGTTCTTACTAATAGATATGCCAAGAGGCTTCCCTGCAGGGAGGCCTCTTGTATGTTTATGCTGGTGCCACGGCATTAGTCGGGCTATTCGGTCGCTGCGATGGATGCACGCACACGGCTCAGGGTCTCCAGTGTCATCTGCAAGTACGAGGCGATGTAGGTGAGCGGTGCCCGTCGGATGATTTCGGGAGAGTGGTGCATGAGCTTCATGTAGCGGTCCTTGGCCGACTCGAAGCGCAGCATGTCGGCCTTCACTTGGGAGAGGATGAGCGAGTTCTCTATGAAGCGGCGGTAGAGGTATGATATCTCGTGCACCTCGCTGGCCAGTTGCTCAATGGCATCGTGCGGTATCTCCCAAATGACGGTGTCTTCCAGTGCTTCGACGATAAGCTGTGAGGGACGTTGGTTGAAGTAGCTGTCGATGCATATCACTACTCCCTGCTCACAGGCGATGTGTTCGGTCATCTCCTTGTCGTGCTTGAAGTAATACTGCCTCACGAGCCCTTTTTCAATATACATCATGGCATGGCACACACTGCCTTCGGCAAGTATGGTGTCGCCTCTGTGGTAGCTCTTGCGTTGGATGATGCCGGCAAACAGGCGTATGCTGTCTACCTGCAGCCTGCGCTTGGGGCAGGTCTCGGCTACAATTCTCTGTGCAGTCTCAAAGTTCTTTGTTGGCATATATGTTCAGGTTTAGGTGTCAGGGAGGGGGCTGATGCTCGGGGCGCCCGATATAGGCATTGAGGAGATACTTACTCGTGATGTCAAAGACCCAAATGGGGTTCTCTGCCTTGTAACTTTTTCTGTTTTGTGCTGCAAAATTAGTGACATTTTCCGAAAATCGGGCTGCCCTTGTGAGAAAAATCTGCCCGCTCGCTCTTTGCACCGACAAAAAAATCCCCATTGTATCACCTAACAAAAGAACAGAATTATGGGAAGATCAAAACTATGTATTGCTCTGTGGGTAGTTGCGCAGTGCTATACCGATGCATCGCAAGCAGGGTTGCAGCTCCCTCCCTCTTCATATCGTCAAGATCAGCGATACAAGAACAGATGTACAAATCGCAAAAGAAATTCTTGTAAAGCATATATGGAAAAAGTCTGCTGCATATAGACAATAAACCATGTGGGCAAAGCAAAAAACTCACGTAACCGCGGATACGTAATGAAATATCCACGGATACGTAATAAAATATCCACGGATATTTGATTAAATAACCGTGGATACGCAAACTATTGGGTATGCCAAGCAGAAAAAATGGGAGATATAGGCAAGAGTTATCTCACCTATGATAATGTAAATTTGTACAATATTCTGCTATTACTTCTTTAGCGAGAAGTCAAAGCGCAGACTGCCGTCGGGGCGAGTTGCTTCTTTTTTCGGAAAAATGGAACAATATGGAGGTGGTATATACTTTTTATTGATGCTTTGAGTTATCTGCACCAACCACGCCTTGGCCCGACAGGGCGCCTTAAAGGCATCTTCAACGACCGTCCTATCACCATCGGTGAAAATGTGTGGTTGGGGGGCAATGTGACGGTGTTGCCAAGCGTAACCATCGGTGACCGTGCCGTGATCGGTGCTGGCTCGGTGGTGACACAGGACATCCCTGCAGACTCTATCCCTGTAAGCAATCCCTGCCGAGTGGTGAGGCAGAACTGACAGGGCAGACGCATCGTATCGTACTAAAACGCCTTCCCGATGGAGAACTCGAAGAACTCGGCTACGAAGTCGTTGGCCTTGATGGCCAGTCCAACGAAGGTGTTGTGCCAGTCGGGGAAGTAATAGCGGGCACCAGCCTTCTGATAGTAGAGGCCATAGTTCTCAGTGATGCCGCGATGAAGGTAGGGATATACACCTACAGAAAGGTAGCCGGCAAGGTTTTTCCAGAAGAACTCCTGCACGATGCCCACGCCCACGGACAGGGGCGAGTAGCCGGGGCCTTCGTTCACTCGCTGATCGCCATAGATGATGCGCTCGGCGGCTTCGAGCTGACGCATGTTGGTAGAGCAGGTGAGGTCGAGGCCAATGCCTGTGGCGTGCTTCTCGGAGTAGCGGTAGAGCATATCGGCCACGAAGGTCAGCTTGGGATAGTGGGTGAAGGTGGACTGTTTGTCCTCGGGACGCTCTACCATACGGTTATAGGCTATCCACTCTGCATCGCACGAGTGTACGCCGCCACCTACCGCGAGGTGAACCATCATGCGTCGCTTGAAGGGGGCGAAATGTTCCTTAGTACACGTAGGAGCAGCGGGCTGGCTCAGGGCGTAGCGCACAAAGATGGAGGCTCCGATGATGTCGATGCCCGTATTGGGGAGCGAGAGCTTGCCGTTGGAGTGGTGACGGTAGGTGAGCTCGGTGCCCAGCTGCCATTGCTTGCCCAGGGCATAGGTGCCATAGAATCCGCCTCCAAAGTAGGCCATGATGAAGGAACTCTGCGCCAGATTGTCGGGGTTGCCCACGGGGTCGTAGTAGCTGGGCGAACTGGTGATGCCGGTCTCCCAATTGTAGCCCCAGGTGACGCGGCCGCGCTGCACCAACTGGCGGTGAAACGAGGCGTACACGGTATACACATCGGGCATGAAGGAGGGGGAGGTAAACTGCAGGTCGCTGAACCGTGACACGGCAATACCTACTCCCCACGTGGGGTAACCATACTTGTAGGCATACACGCTACTATCGCGCCGTGTGCTGAATCCTACAGCCACGTCGTACGACATATACCAGTTGCTTGAGCGGGCCTCATTGGCCGTAAGCACACGCCCAGCATAGTTGCGCCCGTAGAGCGAGATGCGCGAGGGAGTGTCATCGGCCGTAGCAGGGCTGACTATTGACAACAGGAATAGAAGAGACGCTATACGAACAGGTGTAGTGCGTAGCATGGCGATGTGTATGTGTGAAAGCATTGCCGTCTGCGAGCAGAGCGGCAATGCAAAGTCGATATTTGGAATAAAGAGTTTTACTTCTTCTGTTTGCCCAGCTTGATCTTGCCATTGGCTACCAGCCACTGGGCTTCATCGCGCAGGGTCTCCTCGATGGGGCGTGTGGTGTAGCCCAGTTCGCGCTGCGCCTTATTGTAGTCGAACTTATTGTTGCGCTTGAGGTTGTACACCGAGAAGGTAGTCATCATCGGCATCTCGCCCTTCTTGGCGGCATCCTTCTCCATCTTCTTGGCAATCTTCTCGGCCATGCGTATGGGGAGGAAGAACTTGATGGGCTTGCACCCCAACTCCTGATTGAGGAGCTTGCTCAGGCGCTTCAGCGTGATGACCTCATTGCCGAGGATGTAGCCCTCGCCCACACGGCCCTTGTCGGCAGCAGCAATACAGCCAGCGGCCAGGTCGCGTACATCGACCAAGTTGAACGAGCCGTCGATGCCCACGGGCATCTTGCCCTTGATAATCTTGATAATGGTAGCGGTGGTCTCGCTGATGGCATTGTCGTTGGGGCCGAAGATACCTGTGGGGTATACGATGCAGGCCTGCAAGCCGCGGTTGCGCACGGCGGTCAAGACATTGGCTGTGGCCATCGCCTTGCTCTTGCTGTACCAGCCCACCACCTCATCGAGGTTAAACTCATCGACCTCCTTGATTTTCTCCTTCTTGGGACGCTCGGGAATAGCGCCGGTGGAGCTTACATACACCAGTTTGCGGCACTCCTTGTGCTCCAGGCAGAGGTCCACGATATTCTCCGTGCCGCCCACGTTGACATCGAGCACCAGCTTGCGGTAGTTGGGGTTCACGGTCACCATGCTGGCCACGTGGATGCAGACGGTCTCAACACCATCTTCTACTGTAAAGAACTTATCGAGTGATGCCTTGTCGCAGAGGTCGCCATATACAATCTCCACTTCGGCAGGGATGTACTTTGCGGCTTTGTCGCCCTTGAGCACAAAGGCTCTCACGCGGTCGCCACGCTCAAGCAATTGGGCACATACGTTGCTGCCCAGGAATCCGGCTGCGCCGGTAACGAGATAAAGAGGTCGGTTCATTGGTTTTTATGAATTTATTAATTAGGAGTGCAGGAGTTAAAGGGAGATATCGCTTCGCTCTTTGGGGAGATAAAGGCCAATAGCCCAGGGCAGACGCACCAGAATCTTCACGCACAAATGATTGAATTTCACGCGAATCTCGCGAATCTCGCAAATCACACGCGCTAACGCTTGTGTGTGCCATCCGGCTGAAAACACTCGGCGAACGCCGACAAGCGCGGGCGAAGCGACGCGCCTTCTGCGAGATTTGCGAGATTCGCGTGAGGATAATTGACTGATTTCGTGATGATAAAAGATGGAATCCTCGTGGATATTTCTGGTGCGTTTGCCCTGCCAATAGCCTTTTACGCGCGTAAGAACATTCGGCATTTATCTCCCTTTATCTCCTTAAATCAAAATGTATACCCTACGCTCAGACGCACATTGTGCATAGAAGCCTTGTTCTCGATGAGTCCCTTGAAGTTGTGCTGCAGCTCATAGCCGAGGCCGATGCTGAAGTGGCGTACATCGATACCTACCATGGGGTTGATGAGCATACGGTTCATCTGGTACTCGGTGTTGAAGATGCCACCTACGCGAGCCGACACGAAAGGCGATACGCGCTTGTTGAGGAACGAGTATTTGACATCGGCAAACAGGGGCACGAGGTAGTGAGGTTCATCCTCGAAGTTGAGGAAGGTCTCGGCGGTGAAGCCTACGCCACCACCTACATAGAGTCCGTTGCCGAAACTGTAGCCGTGGCTGGTGGTGATGCTGTACTGCTCAGAGATGGAGGTGCTCAGTGCTATGTCGGCACGGTAGCCACGCTCGTAGTTCACGAAATCTTTGGTCTCATTTTGGGCCTGCATACCCATTACGGTTGCCACGAGGGCGAATGTTGCGATAAACTTTTTCATGTTTTTTACCTTAAATCTTTTTGTTTTATTTGTTGTTGATAATCTCCGTGTCAGAGGACTTTTCCGTGGTGAGGAACGTGTCTACAAACCTCTTCTCCACCTTCTTGTAGCCATTTACCACACCCTCTTCGATAGCCTTGTAGCCGCCTACCACCCCATTCTCTATGGCATTATAGCCTGCCACAACGCCTTCTTCGATGGCTTTGTAGCCGTCTACCACGGTATCCTTAATCTTTTGACTCTTCATAGTTAATGGTTTAGGTTAAAATCTTATAATATGTCTGAATCTAATGTTTCTTATCGTTCTTCTTGCCCTTCTTTACCACCTTCTTCTCTTGGTTCAAGAAAGCCTGTACGAACATCTCCTCGATCTTCTTGTAACCGCTTACCACGCCATTCTCGATAGCCTTATAGCCACCTACTACACCGTTCTCGATAGCCTTGTAGCCCTTTACTACGCCTTCGCCTACCTTGCCGGTCTTGAGGGTATACACTACGATGGTGTCTGCTACGATGCTGTCGTTGGCACATGCGTTGTCACACTTCTTGTCTGTTTGCGCTGTTGCAGCCATTGCGATGAGCATTGCAGCTGCGACTGAATAAATCTTCTTCATTTCTTTTTCTACTTTAATTGGTTAATATTTATTGTTCTTTTTATTATAAGTTTCTGGTGTTCAAACATTATTTTGAGTCCTCCCCCTTGGGGGAGTTAGAGGGGGCCTCTTCATCTTTCATTTCTTCCAAGAAAGTATCCACAAACTTGTCCTCAATCTTCTGGTAAGCCCCAACGAAGGCATTCTCCACTGCAAAGTAGCTTTTTACCACACTTCGCTCCAATTTCTGGTAAGCCTCCACCACACTCTTCTCCACCTTGGTGGTCTTCAGTTTATATTTGGGCCTTCCGCTCATAGTTCAGGTTAGGTTCTTTTCGCTTTGTCATTTTTGACGTTGCAAAGGTTGAGCAAGCGAGTGAATAAACCACGTTTATTTTCAACAAGCGCAGCCAACCTTCGCAATTGCGTTGCAAAGGTACTTCGACTTTTTATACCAAATAAGCCATTAAATCCAATGTTTTGGTTTGTTTGTCTGTAAATGCGCCTTTTTGACGCCAAAAAGACCAAACAAACAAGAATAAACGCGAACATTATTCGCATAAAAGCGAACAGTGAGGGCAGATTGTTCAACTTTTATTTGCAGCGAATGGAGAAAAAAGCGACATTTGTACCAAGATTTGAATGTATAGTTTATGACAGAAAAAATACCTTATGTAAAGTGGCGCGAGCGCATCAACCAGATTGTGCCCGATGAGTACCGCATTGGCAATGACGTCTTCATATTACCGCAGCACAAGCTGTTTCAGCTTCCCGAGGGACACTTCAAGACCGACGTGACCACGGTCATCATCTATGAAAAGGGGTGGGTGCGCGTGAGTATCGACATGAGAGAATACACGGTAAAGGCCCCGAGCGTAGTGACCTTCCTGCCCGACACTATATATAAGGTATTGGAGTGCTCTGAAGATTTGGAGTACAAGATTGTCATCTATTCGAAGAACTTTACCGACAATCTCTTCCTCAACCTCGACCGTATGCACCCGTTGCGTTCGTCCATTCAGAACCATCCGGTACAGGAGGGCGTGGAGCACGTGTATGTATACAACAAGTACCTATCGATGCTCATCGACCTCACCAAGCGTAGCGGTTCGCCCTACAAGTTGGAAGCAGCCAAGCACCTGACACTGGCCACCTTCTATTCCTTCTCGCTGGCCCGACACAATGTTGCCACAGACCAAGAGACGCGCATCGGCCGTAAAGATGAACTATACGGTGCCTTCGTGGAACTTGTTCGCCGCCATTTCCGCACCTGCCACGACGTAGCCTTCTATGCCGACAAACTATGCGTGACGGTGAAGTACCTGTCGCAAGTGGTGAAGGAGAAGTCGGGTACTCCCGCCCTGGAGTTCATTGAGCAGTACGTCATCACCGAGTGCAAAGCCCTGCTGCTCTCCACAAGGATGAGCATACAGCAGATTGCCGACGAACTGCACTTTCCCTCACAATCGGTCTTCGGCAAGTACTTCAAGCGCGTGACAGGTGTGTCGCCGCGTGAATATCGGAATCAGGGCAATTGACAATTCCGCAGCGCAGCGCCGACGCGGTATGAAAGCGTCGGTTGCGACGACTGAAGCTTTAGCTTCATCAAGGAGTGCCAAATTTATTTGAACTATGCAGAGCCAGCAAGGAATCTTGATGCGCAGCATCATAATTGACAATTATAGTTTGTCCGTAGTCTGTTGACTGTTGACTGTTGTCCGTTGACTGTTGACCTTTGCCACCAGCTCGTCCACGATATCCTTGGCGACCTCAGTCTTTGATTTCAGTGGATACTCCTTGATGTCGCTTTCGCTGATGATGGTGACCTTGTTGGTGTCGTGGCGGAAGCCGGCACCGGCATCGCGCAGGGAGTTGAGTACGATGAAGTCGAGGTTCTTGCGACGCAACTTGTCCTGTGCGTGGGCGGTCTCGTCATTGGTCTCGAGGGCAAAGCCTACGAGGCGCTGATGGGGCTGCTTCATGCGTCCCAATGCGGCAGCGATGTCGTGCGTGGGCTTGAGGCGCAGCACCAGGTCGTCGCCCTCGCGCTTTATCTTGGTGACGGCAGTGGTCTCGGGGGTGAAGTCGGCCACGGCAGCGCACAGTATGGCGGCGTTGGCCTCTGTGAAGGCTGCTGTGGTGGCCTCATACATCTCGGCACACGACTCCACATCGATGCGGCGTATGGTGGGGTGCACGGTCTTCATCTGCACGGGGCCGGCAACGAGCGTCACCTCGGCACCGCGTGCTGCACACTCCTCGGCAAGGGCAAAGCCCATCTTGCCTGATGAGTAGTTGCCGATGAAGCGCACGGGGTCAATCTTCTCGTAGGTGGGACCGGCGGTAATCACAATCTTCTTGCCTGCCAGCTCGTCGCGCTGGGCAAAGTAGCGCTCCAAGTAGGCGACGATATTCTCGGGCTCCTCCATACGTCCCTTGCCCACGAGATGGCTGGCCAGCTCGCCCTCGGCAGGCTCGATGATGTGGTTGCCATAGCTGCGCAGGGTGTTGAGGTTGGCCGTGGTGGAGGGGTGGGCAAACATGTCGAGGTCCATTGCCGGAGCCACGAACACGGGAGCCTTCATGGAGAGGTAGGTGGTGATGAGCATGTTGTCGGCAATGCCGTGGGCCATCTTGCCTATCGACGAGGCGGTGGCAGGAGCCACGAGCATGGCATCGGCCCATTGCCCCAAGGCCACGTGGCTGTGCCATGAGCCGTCGCGCTGGGCAAAGAACTCACTGATGACGGGCTTGCTCGTGAGTGCCGACAGCGTGATGGGGGTGATAAACTCTTTGCCGGCAGGGGTGATGACTACCTGCACCTCGGCACCTTTCTTTATCAGCAGACGGATGAGCACTGCTGCCTTGTAGGCGGCAATGCTGCCGGTAATGCCTAATACGATTTTCTTGCCTTGTAAGCTCATAGGAAGTGAAGAGTTAAAAGTGAAAAGTGAAGAATTCTTTTTTGCAAAGGAAGAAGAGTAAGGAGCTATCTTTGGTAACTCTTCACTCTTCCCTCTTCGCTTTTAACTCTTCAGTTTAATACGTGTGAGCACCTGCTTGGTGTTGAGCGAGAAGTCGCCCTGCATGATCCAGCTATAGTAGCCGGGGTCGCGGCGCAGCACCTCGACTACGGGTATGCCTTTGTACTTGCCGAAGTTGAACACCTCTACGCCCTTGTCGTCGTATACGATGCGGCCGGCAAAGTCCACGTTGCGGGTATGCGAAGAGAACTCCGACAGCCAGGCGATGTCGTTCTGCAACTCATCGTAGCGGTCGAGCTGTGCCTGCAGCACCTCATAGGTGGCGCGAGTGTCGGCATCGGCGCTGTGGGCCCCTTCGAGCTCCTTGCCGCAGTAGAACTTCACGGCAGCCGAGAGGGTGCGCTGCTCCATCTTGTGGAAGATTACCTGTACGTCGATAAACTTACGGCGTGTCATGTCGAGGTCGACACCGGCACGGAGAAACTCCTCGGCCAGCAAGGGCACATCGAAGCGGTTTGAGTTGAAGCCCGCAATGTCGGCACCCTCGAAGTCGTTGGCCACATCCTTGGCCACCTGCTTGAAGGTGGGGCAGTCCTTCACGTCATCGTCATAGATGCCGTGCACCTCCGATGCCTGCTCGGGGATATGCATCTCGGGGTTGATGCGCATGGTGCGCGATACTTCATTGCCGTTGGGGAACACCTTGAGGTACGAAATCTCTACGATGCGGTCGCTGGTGATATTGACTCCTGTGGTCTCGAGGTCGAAGAACACGATGGGGTTCTTGAGGTTCAGTTTCATTGTTACTATATTAATAAAATGCAGACAAAGGTAGATGTTTTTTTTAATTCGCCGAAATTTTGCACTAAATTTAGCAACTGCGTGCAGAAATTAGGCGGCGGCTCGGAAAAATTCAAGGACTGCCTTAGCACTTGGCTTGTCCAAGAAACTTGCTTTTTCTCTCGCCTTGCACTCACTTTAACTTGCTGCGCAAGCAGAAATTAGGCGGCGGCTCGGAAAAATCCAAGGACTGCCTTAGCACTCGGCTCGTCCGAGAAACTTGCTTTTTCTCTCGCCTTGCACTCACTTTAACTTGCTGCGCAAGCAGAAATTAGGCGGCGGCTCGGAAAAATTCAAGTAAACTTGCTTTTTATCTCGCCTTGCACTAATTTTGTAATCCAAAACCGAAGAGAACATGCTACGCAACCTCCATATACAGAACTATGCACTCATTGAGTCGCTCGACCTCAACTTTGCCCAAGGATTCTCAGTCATCACAGGTGAGACTGGTGCCGGTAAGTCTATCCTACTCGGCGCCATAGGTCTGCTCACAGGGCAACGTGCCGAGACTGCAGCCATACGTACAGGAGCCACGAAATGCATCGTAGAAGGCACCTTCGACATTGCAGGGTATAACCTACAAGCACTATTCGAGGAGATGGATGTAGAGTACGATCCCGAGTGCATAGTGCGACGTGAAATTGCCGCCACAGGCAAGAGTCGCGCCTTCATCAATGATACTCCCGTATCGTTAGCCAGCATGAAGCTGTTGGGCGAACGACTCATCGACATACATTCCCAGCACCAGAATCTGTTACTCTCGGCAGAAAGCTTTCAGTTGGGCGTGCTCGATACACTATGCCCCGACAAGAGTTATAGAGTACAGTACACGCAGGCTTACCGCAACTACCGCGAGGCCGTACAGGCACTGGAAGAGCTACGCAACCAACTCTCGGGAGACCGAGGCGACGAGGAGTATATACGCTTTCAGCTCAACCAGTTTGACGAATGGCACCTACGCGATGGTGAACAAGAGGAGCTGGAGCAAGAGCTCGAACTACTCACACACGCCGAGGACATCAAGTCCAGTCTATACGGTATTAGTGCAGCCCTAAACGGCGATGAGAATAGTCAGGCCACCGCACTGCGCAGCACCACGCAAGCACTGCGATCGCTTACGTCAATATATCCGCAAGCTGAAGAGTGGTACTCACGCATGGAAAGTCTATACATAGAGCTCAAGGACATAGCCGAAGAGGTGGCCGATGCCGAGGAACGCATGACCGTAGACCCCGAGAGGCAGACATGGGTAGAGCAACGACTTGATGTGATATACACAGCACAACAGAAGCACCGCGTGAGCAGCGTAGCCGAACTTTTGGAGATAGAGCAGCGATACCGCGACACGCTGAGCCGTATCGACGATGCCGCCGAGCGTATTGCCTCGCTAGAGCAGGCCGTAGAAACGACATACAAGACGCTACAGAAGCAAGCAGCAACACTCACCGCACAGCGTAATGCTGTGGCACGCACCTTCGAGAAAGATATAGCAGCACGACTTATCGAACTGGGCATACCCAACACACGCTTTGCCGTAGACATCACCCCACGCCGGCAGCCCGACGCGACAGGCGCCGACAGCGTCGCCTTCCTATTCTCGGCAAACAAGAATGGAGCACTGCAAGACATCGCGCAGGTGGCATCGGGAGGTGAGATATCGCGCATCATGCTATCACTCAAGAGCATCATCGCAACAGCTACGGCTATGCCCACGCTTATCTTTGATGAGATAGACACCGGCGTATCGGGCACCATAGCTGCACGCATGGCCGACATCATGGCATCGATAGCCAATCACGGACGCCAAGTGATAAGCATCACACACCTGCCCCAAATTGCAGCCAAGGCAACAGCACACTACAAGGTATACAAAGAGGACAATGACACCTCTACAGTAAGCCATATACGTCCCCTCACCACTGAAGAGCGCATCACCGAACTGGCACAGATGATGAGCGCTGGCACACTTACCGCGGCGGCAATAAACAATGCCAAGGAACTTCTGGGCAAGTAAATTTGTTGGTTTTAGAAAAAACTTATACACCAAACCAAAAAAATATCACACAAACGCACGAGTTTATAAAAAAACGATTAACTTTGCACCCAACAAAAGTGAATTTGTAAGCAATGCACAACTTTGGCTTTACATATTATACCTATTTTTACTTTTACTTTAGCACGAAGTAGAGCGGGATAGGCTATGTAGCAACAAATAGTTATGTAAGATATATTGTAAAAGATACACGCAAGTCCCGCTCAGTAATGGCGGGACTTGCTTATTAAATATATATAAGGATTATGAACGAAGCAATCAAGACGTACGCGATACAGCCGGCACAGCGCCTCGAGTTGGTGAGCGAGTACTACTTCTCGCGAAAGCTCAAGGAGGTAGCTGCCATGAATGCTGCCGGCATGCAGGTGATAAGTTTAGGCGTAGGGAGCCCCGACATGCCACCCTCGGAAGAGACCGTAGAGACACTCTGCACCGAGGCACACAACCCCGACGGACACGGCTACCAGCCCTATGTGGGCATACCCGAACTGCGCGAGGCCTTTTCACGGTTTTATAAGCGTTGGTACGGCGTGGAGCTCGACCCCAAGAGCGAGATACAGCCACTCATTGGCTCCAAGGAGGGTATACTGCACGTGACGTTGGCTTTCGTGAACCCTGGCGAACAGGTGCTCGTACCTAATCCTGGCTACCCCACCTACACCTCGCTGAGCCGTCTGCTCGGTGCCGAGGTGGTGCACTACGACCTCAAGGAGGAGAATGGATGGATGCCCGACTTCGACGCACTGGAGCGTATGGACCTCAGCCGTGTGAAGCTCATGTGGACCAACTATCCCAATATGCCCACAGGAGCCAATGCCACGCCCGAGCTGTATGAGCGCCTGGTCGATTTTGCCCACCGCAAGGGTATCGTCATCGTCAACGACAACCCCTACAGCTTCATCCTCAACGACAATCCACTGAGCATCCTCTCCGTAGAGGGAGCCAAGGACTGCTGCATAGAGTTCAACTCCATGAGCAAGAGCCACAACATGCCCGGATGGCGCATCGGCATGATAGCCGCCAACCCCACCTTCATCAGTTGGATACTCAAGGTGAAGAGCAATATCGATAGCGGCATGTACCGCGCCATGCAGCTGGCCGCCGTGAAGGCGCTCGATGCCGAGGCCGACTGGTACGAAGGCAACAACGCCAACTACAGCGCCCGCCGTAACACAGCAGGAGCCATCATGGATGCCTTGGGCTGCACCTACGACAAGAATCAGGTGGGCATGTTCCTCTGGGGCCGCATCCCCGATCACTACACCGATGTGGAGGAGCTCACCGAGCGTGTACTGCACGAAGCCCGCGTATTCATCGTGCCCGGATTCATCTTCGGCAGTAACGGTAGCCGTTACATACGCATCTCGCTGTGTGCCAAGAACGACAAACTGGAAGAAGCGCTGGAGAGAATTCTTCAATTGACAATTGACAAGTGACAATTGACAATGAAAAGTGATATGAAAAAAGAAAATATTGTCAAAGATAAGAGCTTGAGCTTTGCTATACGCATAGTCAACTTATATAAATATCTCGTTGCTGAAAAGCGAGAAACCGTAATGAGTAAACAGTTGCTGAGGTGTGGCACAAGTATAGGTGCAAATATACGTGAGGCAGAACAAGCTCAGAGCCGTGCCGACTTCCTAAGCAAACAGAATATTGCACTTAAGGAAGCCAACGAAACAGAGTACTGGCTAGAGCTTCTGATGCGAACTGGATTTATAACCCAAAATGAATACGAGAGCATCAATAACGATTGTGTAGAACTTAATAAACTACTTATCAGTATCATAAAATCAACAAAACAACCAAACGAAAATCAATAATAAATATCAACACCCAATTGACGAGGCATCGGCAAGCATAATTGTCATTTGTCAATTGTCAATTGTCAATTTTACATCATATGGAACTAAGACCCATCAAACTCGCAGGCGTTGAGGACAAGCGTCCTCTCGTGATAGCAGGCCCCTGCAGTGCCGAGACCGAAGAACAAGTGATGAACACCGCCACCCAACTGGCCAAGAAGGGTGTCAAGATATTCCGCGCAGGCATCTGGAAGCCACGCACCAAGCCCGGTGGCTTCGAGGGCATCGGCACCGAAGGACTCGGATGGCTGCAGCGCGTGAAGCGCGAGACAGGCATGTACGTGACTACCGAGGTGGCCACTGCCAAGCATGTAGAGGAGGCCCTGAAGGCTGGCGTAGACATTCTGTGGATAGGTGCCCGCACCTCGGCCAACCCCTTTGCTATGCAGGAGATTGCCGACTCACTGAAGGGAGTTGACGTGCCCGTATTTGTAAAGAACCCCGTGAACCCCGACCTCGAGCTGTGGATTGGCGGCATGGAGCGTCTCAACAATGCCGGTATCACACGCCTCGGTGCCATACACCGCGGATTCAGCACCTATGAGAAGAAGATCTACCGCAACCTGCCCCAGTGGCATATCCCCCTCGAGCTGCGCCGCCGCTACCCCGACCTGCCGCTCCTGTGCGACCCCAGTCATATTGGCGGTAAGCGCGAACTCATCGCTCCGCTCTGCCAGCAGGCTATGGACCTCAACTTCGACGGACTCATCATCGAGAGCCACTGCTGCCCCGACAAGGCATGGAGCGACGCCTCGCAACAGGTTACTCCCGACTCGCTCGAATACATCCTCGAGATGCTCGTCATCCGTGCAGAGACCCACAGCACCGAAGACCTGGGACAGCTGCGCAAGCTCATCGACGAGTGCGACGACAGCATCATACAAGAGCTGGCCAAGCGCATGCGTGTAGCCCGCGAGATTGGTCAGTTCAAAAAGGAGCACGGTGTCACCGTATTCCAGAACACCCGCTACAACGAAATCCTCGAGCGCCGTGCCGCACAAGCCGTACAGTGCGATATGAGTGGCGACTTCATGAAGAAGGTCTTCGAAGCCATCCACGAAGAGTCAGTACGCCAGCAGATGGAGATACTGAATAATTGACAAGTGACAAGTGATAAGTGACAAAGCTTGCGCCAACGAACAAGAGGTAAGTTTATTTAGGCTCTTGCGGTGAGCACAGTCAAGCTTCAGTAGAACAAGCAAGACTTCAAACATCCCCGTAATGAGAAAAGAGATTCACCTCCTCTGCAGAGGAGGTGAATCTCTTTTTGGAAACTCGCTTGAGAGATGACCTTTTAAGGAGTCTACACTCGTTGTATTGTAATACGCCTAAAAAAAGCAAACATGTCGGATATAGAAGACATGTTTTTACTCTTTTTTGTCGGGCATAGACAAAATATAGATTCCTTTTGTTGAGTTAACCTTACGATTCTATATATCCCCCACACGACACAACGCTATCGCTTCGCAGCCATGAACATGATTGCCGACGTATGTGTGAACTAACCATGAATTTTCTATAAATGGTTATGGGCTAACCTCGATAGAATAAAGGTTAGAGCATGAAAAATGACCATGGATGAGAATCTATAATAAAATTGGAGGACTCAGCCACGGCTGAGCCCTCCAATACTTCATGCAGACTGCAATTTACTTCACCACAAATTTCTTTCCATTCTGTATATAAATGCCATTCTGCAACTCCTTGCGGCTGCAAGCCATGCGCTCGCCCTTCAGATTATATATAGGAGCATCTGAATCGTTGATGGTGGCATTCTCTATTCCACTCGGGTCGGTCACCACCAAAGTCTTATTCACTCGTGTTGCCGCATGGTAGTTCTTGTTGCCGTTTTGGATGGCCTTGATGACAACCTGTCCCACTCCGCTGCAATCCAAATACACCTTTCCATTGGCTTCATAAATCGAAACAAAATTATTGTCGGCCAACTGATACTCGATGGCAAGGCCCGAAGTTGCAGTTGCGGTCAACTCTACTTGATCGCCCAAAGCTACCTCAAACAAATCCTGGTCCCACACGATTTCTTGTGTTGCCTTTTCTATAGTCAGCGTACCGCTCTTATAGTTGAAGTCATAGTTAGCTGCCTCGGCTCCCGAAGCTGTAATCTCATAGCTCCCCACATCAGTGGTCTTGTCAGCAGAACAATACAACGTAGGCATTGCAGTAAACACCTTTTCGCTCTCGTTGTTGACGAATCCGCTATAGCTTACTGCTAATTCGGGGTTCTCCTCGTTATATACTCTAGTACAATCACCCACTTTTACATCAATCGTGCGCTTGCCCACTGTCAGTTTGGCTCCCTGATAGCTCAACTCGTAGTTCTTGGCCTCAGCACCCGAGAGGGTGATTTCATATTCACCAGCGCCACTTGTTTGAGTTGCGCCACACTCAAAGTTCGGTTGAGTAGTAATTACACTCTTGGTGTCATCGTTCTTGAAGCCCTCGCATCGATAGGTAAATTCGGGATTAGCATCAAAGTAGAGACGTTCCTTATTCTCGGCAATTACAGTAAGCGGTGCCTTTTCTATGGTAAGCTTGCCTTCATTATATTCGGTGAACATATAGTTCTGAGCCAATCCGCCCGCCACACTGATAATATACTCACCCACATCACTCTTATTTTCTGCATTTACAGTAACTGCAGGCTTCTCCGCTATGCAATTCTCGTTTTCACTATTCTTGAAACCACTATACGTGAGCGCTATTGCCGGATTCTCCTCACCATACTCTCGCTTATTGTCAACAACACTCACTGCAAGGGGAGCCTTGGTTACACTAAGTGTACCATTCTTATAGGTAATGTCGTAATTCTGTGCCTCGGCACCGCTTGGCACGATGTCGTATGTTCCTACTGCGCTTGTCAGCCCTGCTTCTGTTGTTGCCGAGGGACGATTTGTAAATACTTCTTCGGTCTCTTCGTTCTTAAATCCACTGTATGCAAATGTGAATTTCGGATTCTCATCACCATATACACGCTCAGTAGCCTCTGCTTGTACGGTCAATGGAGCCTTGTTCACGGTCAGTGTACCACTGGTATAGCTTATCGCGTAGTTTTTAGCTTCAGCACCGTTAGGCGTTATCTCATATTCACCAACACTGCTTGTGGGAGTTGCCGATGTCACTACCGTAGGCAGAGCAGTCAGGCACTCCTCTGTATCCTCATTCTTGAAGCCCGAATAGGCAAACTGGAACTCTGGATTGGCCTCGCCATACTCACGTACCGTACTTTGGGCACTGATACCAAGCGGTGCTTGAGTAATGGTGAGCGTACCAGGTATATATTCCGTAAACGAGTAGTTAGTAGCCACACCGCCCGATACCGTCACTTCGTAGTCACCTACATCACTATACTTTGTTGCCTTGGTAGAGGTCGTCAGCTCCGAAGTAAACACAGGCACGCCATCGCTATTCTTCAAACCTACGTATGTGAAGTCGAACTGTGGATTGGCATCACCATACACTCTTGACTTAGCATTTACCTTTACGCTCAGCGGAGCCTTCTTCACAGTCAGCGTACCCTCCGTACAACCAATCTCATAGTTCTTGGCCGTTGCGCTTGCAGCCACACTATATGTGCCTGCGCCACTATTCTTATTTGCCTTGGTGGAGAACGATACAGCACTGCTCAATACACTCTCGTCCTCATTGTTGACAAATCCACTCAACGAATAGGTAAATTGTGGGTTCTCGTCACCATACACCTTTTCTGCATCGTTCACCTTGATGGTCAATGGGGCTTTATTAATAGTATAGGTATAGGGGATGTCTACTTCGAGGCCGTTTGAATATACGGCTTTGAAGGTCGTTTCATGCGTTCCTGCATCTTTTTGTAATTTGCTGACATCCATTGTCAACTCATACTTATTTGCTAAATTATTAGTGTAAGTTACAGTCGGAATATGACCGTTATAATCAAATACGTTTTGCTCAAAGGTTATATATTCTATTAAATGATCAGATGCTTTTTCCCACCCTTGAGTTCCTATTGCCAAAGTTTTGTTTACAACATAAGCTTTTCTAGAAAAATAGTTATCTTCAAATGCACCACTAAAATAACCTTTTCCATAAAAGTCAGAATAGAATTCAGGAACTTTATCACCCAAGAAAAACACTTCTTTTAAGTTTTGACAGTATCTAAAAGCACAAGCTCCAATAACCGCAACACATTTGGGTATAATAATAGTTTCTAAAGAGTTACAGCCTTCAAAGGCAAAGTCCCCGATTTCTGTAATACTTGCAGGTAATACAATTGAGGTTATCTTGCTTTTACTAAAAGCGCAATTACCAATTTTTGTTACCAAGTATTCTATATTTTCAAAAGTTACTTTTTCTGGAACAATTATATCTCCTTCGCAATTAGGATTTGTTCCACCACGAATTGCTCCTGCAAATTCAAAGGTTACGGAGACAGTATTATTGGTACCACTATTAACATCATAGTAAATCCCATCTACCTCAAAGTCATAAGCACTCACTGTACCACTGCACAATAACACCGCTATTGTTGTCAACCACAATTTAACCTGTTTCATTTTGTTTGATTGTTAGATTTATAAATATGTTCTAAATTTGCACTATATGAATAACTCAGCACTACATCCTCATTAGGCATAAGAGATATAAGCCAAAGTCCATCCTCCACGTCATCAAGGCACACATCCGTAGAGATTTCGATATAAGAGATTTTATCCTTCTTCTTACTGAACGCGATTAGAAAGGCTTTTAACACCTTTATGGCTTCAGATTCTGTGTCATGATGAATCACCAGTTTAAGCGCCTTTTCCTCAAAGTGCTGAGTTAAACAATCATCATACTCCTCAAGTTCAGGATTCTCCACGAAGAGACAGTCAAGCCAACACTTCTTTTTAGCAATCGTTTCCCTTTCTGTCCAATCCAAACGCAAATGAATTCTTTTCGGTCTCATAGCTCAACTTAACTATGCCTATAAGTCCCCCAAAGTCAGCGTTAATAATGTATTTGATTAACGGATACAAGAAAAGCGTAGAGACTTGTCATGCTCATCACAAAGTTGGTATCGCCAAACACCATAACAGAAATGAACAGAGAAACAAATACCCCACGCTGTAGCATATATGAGAAATGAGTACAGCGTGGGCTGTACACGTGTGCATATACGCAAACAGAATGAGCGTTGCATTGTTCTCATCCCTCTGTTGATTGAAATTGGCGATTTCACTTTGTGGGATAAAAGCAAGAAACGCATTCTTGACCCAAGGATTTCTCCCCTCGGATGCTGCAAAGATAGTGCAAGGCGAGCAAGAAGCCAAATTTATTTGAACTTTTTTCAGCGAGCCGCAGCCTATCTTCAGATTGCGCAGCAAGCTAAAGGTATAAAATAATTAGGAATTAGGAGTTATGAAACGCAGTTCGACGCCCATAGGGGCTAAAGTCAATTAGGAATTATTTTCTTAACACCACCCCAAAATCTTTCATACCTCTCATTTCGCAACCTTGCAAACAACGCAAACGCTCTGAGATATTCGTTTCTCGGAAGCAAAGAAACGACATTTATATTTATGTGATGAATGAGTACCGCTTCCTCTCGTTCGCAATAATCCCCAAGGCTTTCAAGGAATAGGCGGAGGCGTACCTTGAAGGCCTTGGGGATTTTGCCCTCTCGAATGATAGCAAACACGAAACGAAGCCCCAAAACCGAGACGTACCCAATGTTTGTACCCCTTGGCAAAACAGCACTTACCCCTTGGCAGAAAGGTACGCTATGCGCAAATTCTGCCAAGGGTATACGCATTGAAAATATGAATGTTACGTATGGTAGCGAAAAGCGATATTAGACCATCAAACCTGCGCTATAGCAATATTTCATCTGACCCTTGGCAAGAGGATGAGATGAGAGTTGAAAGTTGAAAGATGAAAGATGGAAGATGGAAGTTGTGGAGTGGGTAATTATCGTGTAATGTGAATTTATTTAGGAGATAATATAGCAGTTGTCCCAAAAGGCAATTCATCCGCGTTGGTGTCATCCTGGGCACAGCGAAGGATCTCGCGCAGGGCCAATGCGAGATGAGCATTGGTTGCGACGGCAGCGCGGAGCATTAGCGCTGCTTGCGACGGAGGGGAGGTTTATCTCCCCCAGAGGAGTGTGCTTTAGCACCATTACCTTTAGTTTCCCCGAGGAGTCTCTTCTCTCTGGGTACTTTGCGAGATGCTTGACTTTAGCCCCTTCAGGGAATACGCATTATAAATTTAGTTTATTTCTCGCAAATAATCAACATTTTGCCTCACGCAGACTCCGCAGACTTACGCAGAATTTGCGAGTCGCTTCGCCCTCGCTGCCATCCGGACGGTACACGCGCCGACGCGGTATAAAAGCGTCGGTTGCGACGACGGAGCCTTTAGGGTCCCAAAGGAGTACTAAGCCAAAGGCGAAGTCAACGATGCGTGTTCTGCGTAAGTCTGCGGAGTCTGCGTGAGAATCAAATATTTGCGAGAAAACGGACTGTAAAATTCAATCATTCGTGTAGGAATATTAGCGATATTCTATAATGCGTTTTCCCTGTTAGCCCCTTGCTTTTCCCTGTCTCTCGGCAGAGAGACAATATTATCTCCGCAGAGAGACGATTTTATCTCCGCAGAGAGACGACTTTATCTCTGCCGAGAGACGCATATTTACTTTTAGTCTACAAGGAACAAGAAGGCACTGATATACAAATTTAGGGACTGTAATTTAAGCGCCTTACCCCCTCCGCCCGCTCCGCTTTCATCGTGCCGATGCCAGGGGGTAAACGCAAATCATTACGTAGGGGTATGCGTTGATAATCAATGACAATTATCGCAAAAGGGGCGTTCTTGCCAAGGGGTTGCCAAGGGGGGGGCAGCTCCTTTAGTCCTGCTTGCAGGTCAGAAATTAGGCTGCGGCTCGGAAAAACTCAAAACAAGTTTTGGTTTTTCTCTCGCCTTGCACTAATTTTGTCTCCCATTATGAAGATACTGATTCTCGGAGCCGGCAAGATGGGCTCCTTCTTTACCGACCTGCTCAGTTTCCAGCACGAGACGGCAGTGTATGACATCGACCCACGGCGCTTGCGCTTTGTGTACAACACGTGCCGCTTCACCACCCTGGACGAGATACGGGACTTCCGCCCCGAGCTGGTCATCAATGCCGCCACGGTGAAGTACACCATCGAGGCCTTCAAGCAGGTGATACCCGCTCTCCCGCAAGACTGCATACTGAGCGATATCGCCTCCATCAAGACGCAGCTGCCCGAGTTTTACCGCGAGAGTGGCTTCCGCTTCGTGAGCACACACCCGATGTTTGGCCCCACCTTCGCCAGCCTCAGCAACCTGAGCAATGAGAACGCCATCATCATCAGCGAGAGCGACCACCTGGGCAAGGTGTTCTTCAAGGACCTGTACCAGAGCCTTGGCCTCAACATCTTCGAATACACCTTCGACGAGCACGATGAGACCATGGCCTACTCGCTCTCCATCCCCTTCGTGAGTACCTTCGTGTTTGCCGCCATCATGAAGAAGCAGGAGGCTCCGGGCACCACCTTCAAGAAGCACATGGCCATCGCCAAGGGACTGCTCAGCGAAGACGACTACCTGCTGCAGGAGATCCTCTTCAACCCCCGCACACCGGGTCAGGTGGAAAACATACGTCGTGAGCTCAAGGAGCTGCTGCAGATTATCGAGGAGCACGATGCCGAGGGTATGAAGGCATACCTCACCAAGATACGGGCAAAGATAGAGGGGTAAGGGTCAACGAAAACGAAAACGATAACGATAACGATAACGATGACGATAACGATGACGATAACTACCTACCGGACGGCAAATCATAAATCAATTGACAATTCACAATTCACAATTCACAATTAGCCATCCGGAAGGCAAATCATAAACCATAAACCCACATCCATCAACCATCATCCATCAACCATCAACCATAAACCCTCACTCCACCACATACACCTCATCAAGGATGATATGGGGGTCTAAGGCTTCGATGGTCAGCGTATGCTTGCCTTCACCCAAGGGACCGAACGGCAGGGGACAGAGTGCAAGGTTGCGTTTCACATTACGTTTCCAAGCCTCGCTACGACCATAGGTTGCAATATTGACTACTTTGGATGCCCGCCCATCAAGAGTAACACTTACACGCATCTCCTTGCTCTGCACAGAATGGTTAGGCACGAAGGCCAATACGATAGAGTCTGCAGCCTCCACTTCCAGTGTCAACGGATTGCCAATATGCAAAGGCACTGCCTGTCGGCTATAGCCGAGTTCGGCAATCATTCCCTTGCGTTCCCACTCAAGCGGGGTACCTATTGTATATATCTCATGCTCCAACACGCCCTCGTACTCTCCTCGCGGCACTTCATCATAGGCTGCAAGGTTGCGGGGATGATAGTTCATCATCTTGTTCCACTTGCCATCGGCCATCACCTCATTATAGTGCTTGGTGCTGCTCACTATCATGCGATGACACTCATCGGCCTTGTTCCAGAAGTCCTCACCGGCACCATGGCGAGCCAGTTGCGCGTAGCACCACTTATGATTCATATAGGCTGCAGCCTTCACCGGATACTCTATGAGCTGGTACCACGCATCGGCATGAGCCTCATCCTTACCGTCGGCCAGGCGGTTGCAATCGCTTATCAGCGCATCATAGGCATCTATACGGCTACGCACAAACTCCTCGCTCCAAGGGAGCGAAGTAGGACGTTTGTATTTGGGGTCACGCTCCTCTGTACGTGTATGAGCCATAAACTCAGGACGGCGTATATAGGCCAGATGATAATAATCCATCATGAGATCGGTAAGTGCATGAGCCTGGCGCTGACCAAACTCACGTGCCATAAACTGCTCCATGTGGCCACGCACGCCCACGGCTTTCACCTGCTCGGGATTCCATGCGATATCCATAAACAGTTCCGTCAAGTATTCAGCAGGCTTGATATCACCCACATTGAGCACCCACATATCCCGATTTTGTGCATCATAGGCTCTGAGAAGTTCTGTCGCCATCAATGCAGGATGCGTAGAGGGCAGCCAAAGATAGTCGTGCGGACGCCCCCAATACGACACATGATAGTATAGCCCGTTGCCGCCCGAGCGCACACGCTCAGCCGAATCGGGGAGGTGGCGTATGTAGCCGTAATTATCGTCGCACCACATGAGAGTAACATCATCGGGTACCAAAAGTCCGGAATTATACACATCGAGCACCTCCTTGTAGGGGATAAAGACTTGGGGAATGCGGGTCAGAGTAGAATCGACCAGCTCTGCCAGCATAGCCCGCTGGTCGGCCAGTACTTGTGTGAGTACTGCACGCTGCTCGTCTACAGTCTTGGCACCATTCATGCGCCCATCATGTACGCCACGCATACCCAATGTATAGATGACGGGCTGGGCAGCCACCTCCTCTACACGTTCGTGCCAAAAGCGCTTCACCTCCTCGCTATTGTTCACATAATCATAGTCGCCCACTCCACTCACGCGCCATTCTCCATTGGCGTTGCGTGCCATGGGCTCGCAGTGCGATGCACCCATATAGACACCATACTTCTCGGCCATCTCACGGTTACCCTCCACAAAGAAGAAGGGCACCGTGCACTCATGCATTGCAGGCCAGCAGGTGTTGGCCTGTAGGCGTAGCAAGAGTTCGAAAATGCGTCCGTAAGTTTTCGGACCTAGCTCCCCCCTTCGGGTTCCTGGGTCATAGGTTTCGTTTGCCCAAGGTACAAGAGCGAAGTCCTCATCATTGAGAAATATGCCACGATAGCGTACGGCAGGATGCTCAATAGTCTCAAAAGCATCTACCACCCATCGCTTGCGAGGCTTTACAGGACTATCAGCCCACCACTCCCATGGCGACACACCCATCATGCGAGACACAGCCATCAAGCCATAGGCCGTACCATGTGCATCCCCACCAATAACATACAGGCAGGGATTCTCATTCACACTACGCACTCCTATATAATAGCTTTCGGGATAGGCAGTCAGGGTATCACGTTCAATACCCAACACAGCCATCAGGGAGTCGGCCTCTCCCACCCCACACGTGGCTACAACAATCTGTGATGTCGCGTCAGTTGATGACACCATCTGCAACGTGTCGCCAAACACGGCATGATAGTCGCGTGCAAACAATTCGACGGCCGTATGCACTACCTGTGCTTCATCTTTCACAATAGCCATAGATATGGGACGTCCCCGCTCGATGACCATGCAAGAATTACCTGTGCATGACACCATACACAGGAGCAATATTATCAATTTAATGTACTTCATACTTGCGCATGCTATTAAGAATCTGTTTTAAATTATCGCTAATATGTTTTAGAATCTGCTTTTCGGTTTATCTGAGGTTCTTTTTGGCATCTTTGCACTCTCAATTCTTGCAAATAGACCACTATTTGCTGCGCCTTGACAGCGCAAATCTACACAAAAACACCTCTCAGCTAAACTCAAGATAATTTTAAAACAGATTCTAATACTTGGTGATTACGGTAAGAGAACTATTTTAATCCATATACCTCGAGAAGCTGACGTGCAGCCTCGAAGGAGGTCACCTCGCCATTGAGTACCTGGTTCTCCTTGCAAGTGAGTAGCGAAGCGATGGTGGAGTTGTTGTAGAAGTTGTCGCGAAGGGCTTCGTTGATGCTCTCGTACATCCAGTATTTGGCCTGTTCATTGCGGCGGTGGTCAAAGTAGCCGTTTTTCTTCACGAAGTCGATATAGTCGAATACCATCGTCCACACCTCATCGATGCGCAGCCCATAGAAGCCCGAGTAGGTGAGCACCTTGGGAGTCCACCCGCTCTCTGGCGCAGGAAACAGGTGCAGCGCATTGCGGAAGTGCGAAGCGGCCAGTTCGGCCTTCTCCACATTGGCCCCGTCGGCCTTGTTGATGATGATGCCGTCGGCCATCTCCATGATGCCGCGCTTGATGCCCTGCAGTTCATCGCCCGTGCCTGCCAGTTGGATGAGGAGGAAGAAGTCCACCATCGAGTGCACGGCCGTCTCGCTCTGCCCTACACCGACGGTCTCTACAAAAATCTTGTCGTACCCTGCAGCCTCACACAGCACGATGGTCTCGCGCGTCTTGCGAGCCACACCACCGAGCGAACCTGCCGAGGGACTAGGGCGTATGAAGGCTTCGGGATGCACTGAGAGCTTTTCCATACGGGTCTTGTCACCCAAGATACTGCCCTTGGTCTTTTCGCTACTGGGGTCAATGGCCAGTACAGCGAGCTTACCTCCGTAGCGCTCCAACACATGCAAGCCGAAAGCATCAATAGAGGTGCTCTTGCCTGCTCCCGGCACACCGCTGATACCGATGCGCACCGAGTTGCCGGTATAGGGCAAGCACTTCTCGATAACCTCCTGGGCTATGGCCTGATGCTCGGGAAGCAGACTCTCCACAAGTGTCACGGCACGCGACAGCATAGTGATGTCGCCCTTCACGATGCCCTCCACATACTCGGCAGGAGTGAACAGGCGCTTGCGCTTCTTGGGCTTCATATAGGGATTTACCATCGAGGGCTGCTCTACGCCTGCATTCACGGTCAGGCCCTTGTATATATCTTCGTTTTCGGGATGCTGCATGGCTATTAATTCTGATTTCTAAATTATGAATTATGATATGGCAAAGATACGAATAAACGAGCGAGAAATATCAAGCTTGCTTGAATATTTTTCATAGCGAGTGAAAGTATCTTCGAGGTTTACCTCAAAGGTAACACTTAATTGCGAATTGTGAATTGTGAATTATGAATTATTTATTACCTTTTACTTGCGCTTCGCACAAGTAGAAATTAGGCGGCGCCTCAGGAAATTACAAATAAATTTAACTTTGTTGAATTTCGGCCTCGCTCAGCAATAGAAAAGTAAACTTTTCCATTACATTCGCTCGTTGAAATTTGCATTTCCGTTCGGCTTGCACTAATTTTGCACACATTATGAAGAACAACAAACGATATGGCAAGCGAGGGCCCAGCCAGATATTCCACTACTCAGCCGTAGAGGACACCACGCTGCTGCCCTTCCTTTATATGATATTGGCGCCCAAGAGCAAGAGCGACATCAAGTCGATGCTGGCCCACAACCATGTGGCCGTGAATGGTCGCCCCACCACACAGTTTGACACACCGCTTACTCCGCGCGACAAGGTGTCGGTGAACTTCACCCGTCCCTTTGCCGTGCTGCGTGCCAACCAGTTGCAGATTATCTACGAGGACAAGTACCTCATCGTGGTGGAGAAGGCTGCCGGACTGCTCTCCATGGGGCGCGACACCAACAAGAAGACGGCACAGGGATTGCTCACCGAGTACCTGAAGCAGAAGGACCCGCGTGCCATGGCTTACATCTGCCACCGTCTCGACCAATACACCTCGGGCATCCTCATCTTTGCCAAAGACCCCGACACGCAGCGCGAACTGCGCTTCGGATGGGACAGCTACATCCGCGAGCGTTGCTACACGGCCGTCGTGGAGGGCTGCCCCGAAGAGGAACATCAGGAGCTACGCCACTACCTCGTGGAGAACAACAATAATATGATGGTATATATCGCCCGCAAGCCCGACGAGGGACGCTTGGCCGTGACACGCTACCGTGTGGTGCAGAGCAACGGGCATCACTCGCTGCTCGACCTGCAGATATTCACCGGCCGCAAGAACCAGATACGCGTACAGCTTGCCGACATAGGGCACCCCGTAGCCGGCGACCGCAAGTATGGTGGCAACACCAATCCCATAGGCCGACTCATGCTGCACAACCACCGCCTCTCGCTCGTGCATCCCGTGACACGCGAACTGATGCACTTCGAGGCTCCCGTGCCTGCCACCTTCCGCAAGGTGACCTCTGCAAGTGAACAATAACGACCAGCGTTCTCTGATATCACCGAAAACTCTGAACCCTCTTAGTCAACAACAAAAAACATAATATCATAACAAACAACACTATGCAAAAAAGTAAGATTCTCCTCCCCGCACTCGCAGGACTCACCGCCTGTGCCGGAGCCGACAAGAAGGCCGAGGCTACCGCACCCGAGAAGCCGATGAACATCCTCTTCATCATGTGCGACGACCACTCGTACCAAACCATCAGTGCCTACGACCAGCGTTACATTGAAACGCCCAACATTGACCGCATAGCCAATGAGGGCGTACGCTTCACCAACAGCTTCGTAGCCAACTCCATCAGTGGCCCGAGCCGCGCCTGTATGCTTACTGGCAAGCATAGCCATGCCAATGGCTTCATCAACAACAGCACCCGCTTCGACGGTTCGCAGCTCACCTTCCCCAAACTGCTGCAACAAGCCGGGTACCAGACTGCTGTTGTGGGTAAATGGCACTTGGCCTCGAACCCCACGGGCTTCGACTACTGGGACATCCTCATCGGACAAGGAGAATACTACGACCCCTACTTCATTCGCAACGGTGAGCGCATCCAGCGCGAGGGTTACGCCACCAATATCACGACCGACGTAGCCATCAACTGGCTCGACAGCCTGCGCAACCCCGAAAAGCCCTTCTGTCTGCTGCTGCACCATAAGGCGCCGCACCGTACCTGGATGCCCGACACCTGTGACCTCCACCTCTTCAGCGACAGCAACTTCCCCGTGCCCGAAACCTTCTACGACAACTACGAAGGCCGCACCGCTGCCCAGCAACAGCAGATGAGCATCGCCAAGGACATGAGCATCGTATATGACCTCAAGATGGCCGACCGCGAGAACGAGCTCCACAGCGCTTACGAAGGCTGGGGACGCGAGATGTACCGCCAGCGCATGCGCCCCGAGGTGCAAGCCGCTTGGGACCGCCACTACGATCCCGTGATTGCCGACTTCAAGGCCCGTAACCTCTCGGGCAAAGAGTTGGCCGAATGGAAATTCCAGCAATACATGCGCGACTATCTGCGTGTCATCACCTCTGTAGACCGCAATATAGGCATCGTGCTCGACTACCTCGAGAAGGAGGGTTTGCTGGAGAACACGATGATTGTATACACCTCTGACCAAGGCTTCTATATGGGCGAGCACGGATGGTTTGACAAGCGCTTCATGTACGAAGAGTCGTTCCGCACACCCCTCCTCGTTCGTCTCCCCGGTGGCAAGAAGGGTGATATACCCCAACTCGTGCAGAACATCGACTACGGCCCCACCTTCCTCGATCTTGCAGGTGTAGAGGTGCCCGAGGAGATGCATGGCGAGTCGTTCCTGCCTCTGCTCGAAGGCAAGCGCACCGACTGGCGCGATGCCCTCTACTACCACTTCTACGAGTACCCCGCCGAACATGCCGTGAAGCGCCACTATGGTGTACGTGACGAGCGCTACAAGCTCATCCACTTTTACAACGACATCGACACATGGGAACTCTACGACCTCAAGAACGATCCCAACGAGCTCAACAACCTCTACGGACAGCCCGGTACCGAGCGCATCACCAAGCGCATGATGAAGAAGCTCACCGCCCTGCAAGAGCAGTACGACGACCCCATACGAAACACAAGTGCTGAGCAACAGAATTAAAGCTTTAACGAAAATGATTAATAATACAGGATATTCTTAGATGATCAAAATAGAATGCCTGCACATAGTCAATACAACAAAAATCATTAAAACAAACAAATCTTATGTCAGACATCAATCCCAGCAAGACGATTACCGTATCGTATGATATGTATACCGAGTATGAAGGCATGAAGGAGCTTGTAGAGCAGGCTACCGAGGAGCATCCCTTCCAGTTCACCACAGGCCTCGGCTTCACCTTCGAGGCTTTCGAGGAGAAGTTCAAGACACTGAAGGAGGGCGACACCTTCAATTTCACTCTCACCAAGGACGAGACCAATGGCGACCGCCGCGACGACCTTGTCTTCGACGTAGACAAGAACATCTTCTGCGTGAACGGCAAGTTTGACAACAAGCAGATCTATCCCGGCAACGTCATTCCCCTCATGAACGCTGATGGACAGCGTATGAACGGGCTTGTAGTTGAGGTTAAGGAAGAGGCTATTACCATCGACCTCAACCATCCCTACGCTGGCATGAACCTCGTGTTCGAAGGAAAGGTGCTCTCAATGCACGATGCCACCAAGGAGGAGATTCAAGCACTCATCAACATCATCACCGGTCAGGGTGGCTGCAGCTGCGGATGCGACAGCTGTGGAGGTGGATGCGACGGATGTGGCGACCACGATGGCGGCTGCGACTGCGGACATTGTCATTAATTGGGTTGATAGTTGATGGACGATGGATGATGGACCTCAACTCGAAACCCTCAACCATCGTCCCTCAACCATAATCCCTAAACCATAAACCCTCATCCCTCATGAACACTTTTGGAACCCTCTTCACCCTCACCTCATTCGGTGAGTCACACGGACCCGCCATAGGAGGCGTGATCGACGGCATGCCGGCAGGCATCGCCATTGACATGGAGTTTGTACAAAAAGAGATGCGCCGCCGTCGCCCAGGACAGAGTGCTGTCACTACAGGACGCCACGAGGCCGATGAGGTGGAGTTCCTATCAGGTATCTTTGAGGGGTACACTACGGGTACGCCCATCGGATTCATCATACGCAACACCTCGCAGCACTCGGCCGACTACGATAACTTGCGCGACATCTACCGCCCTTCCCATGCCGACTTCACCTACCAGCAGAAGTACGGAGTGCGCGACCATCGTGGCGGCGGACGCACATCGGCCCGCGAGACAGCCACACGCTGCGTAGCCGGTGCACTGGCCAAGCTCGCCCTGCGAGAGTTGGGTATCACCATACAGGCCTACACGTCACAGGTAGGACCTATAGCCTTGGAGAATGACTACACCCGCTACGACCTCTCGCTCACCGAGAGCAATATCGTGCGTTGCCCCGACCCCGCGAAGGCACGCGAGATGGAGGAACTCATCCTTCAGGTCAAGAGCGAAGGCGACACCATAGGCGGCATTGTCACCTGCGTCATCACAGGATGTCCCATAGGGTTGGGCGAACCAGTCTTCGGGAAATTGCATGCAGCATTGGCTGGTGCCATGCTCAGCATCAATGCTTGCAAAGGATTTGACTACGGGCGCGGCTTCGATGGTATCAGCGAACGAGGTTCCGAGCAGAACGACCCCTTCACCACTACGGCCGACGGCAAGGTAGCCCCCCTGACCAATCGCTCGGGAGGCATACAGGGTGGCATCAGCAACGGGCAGCCCATCTACTTCCGTGCAGCCTTCAAGCCCGTAGCTACACAACTGGGTGAGCAGACCGTCCTCGACATCCACGGCACCGAGCACACCCTACAGACCAAGGGCCGTCACGACCCCTGCGTAGTGCCACGCGCCGTACCCATCGTAGAGGCTATGGCTGCCATCACCATCCTTGACTATTATTTGCAGAGCAGGAAGGGGTTATAAGTTATGAGTTATGAGTTATGAGTTATGAGTTATGAGTTATGAGTTATAAACACTAAACTCTAAACTCTAAACACTAAACACTAAACACTAAACACTAAACAAATCCGTAGAGAGGTAGCGCTCACCAGTGTCGGGTAGCAGTGCCACGATGGTTTTACCTGCATACTCCTCGCGCCGCGCCAGCGTTAGTGCAGCATGGAAAGCTGCGCCAGAAGAGATGCCCACCAGCAAGCCCTCACGGGCAGCCAGCATACGTGCTGCAGCAATAGCCTCATCATCGGTCACGCGCACAATCTCATCCACCACCTCGGGGTGATAGTTTGCCGGCACAAATCCTGCACCTATGCCCTGTATCTTGTGTTGTCCGGGGGCACCACCGCTCAGCACGGGCGAGTTATCGGGTTCTACAGCTACAGCCCGTATAGAGGAGTTATGACGTTTCAGTCCTTCGGCCACACCACTCAGCGTACCTCCAGTACCCACAGCAGCCACAAACACGTCGACCTCTCCATCCGTATCATCCCATATCTCCTCAGCAGTAGCATGTATGTGGGCTGCAGGATTGGCAGGATTGTCAAACTGCTCCAAGATGATGCTCCCTGCATACTCCCCTCTCAGCTGGTGAGCCTTGCGTATAGCCCCGGCCATGCCCTCACAGCCCGGAGTGAGCACCAGTGTAGCGCCCAGAGCCCTCAGCAGGCTCTGCCGCTCGCGGCTCATCGTATCGGGCATGGTGAGGATGAGGCGATACCCCTTCACCGAAGCCACCCACGCCAAGCCTATCCCGGTGTTTCCGCTTGTAGGCTCTATGATGACAACACCGGGGTGCAACAGTCCGCGCCTCTCGGCATCCTCAATCATTGATAGGGCTACACGATCCTTCACGCTGCCACCTGGATTAAAAGACTCCAGTTTGACAATCAGGCGTGCTTTCACGCCCTCAACCTGTGCTATTTGCTGCACTTCCAACAAGGGCGTATGCCCTACGAGAGAGAGCAGACTGTCGTAAATGCGTGCCATATCTCAATATTCAATACCAACCATTTCAAACTATAACAAACGAGTGGAGCAAAAGTTACTTATTATCCAAGTATCTGTCGAGCTGAGGCAATACTGCGTCATTCACTGTATGGAAGTTTACATTATCCACCGTGAGTGCCTCAACATGAGATGCCCTGCTTACCGAGTCGGCCACACAAGCCACATCAATGTTTCTCAACACCACATTACGGATGGGCAGACGCTCATCGCCACGAAACTCATAGATGGCTTTGGCTGAGTCGACCTCAATATTGGAGAGATAGATGTCATTGATGCGGGTCAGCGTATCTTTATACGTAGGCACCAGGTCGCGCCACTGATACAGCACATCGGTATCAATCTCTGCCACACGCAGGGTACCTCCCGTACGGATGCTGTCCATATAGATATGCTCCACGAAGGCTCCACGGCGATGATTGGTCTTCACAAAGAAGAGTCGGTGCACCGTGCCCGGAGCCACGCAATTGGTCATATATACGTTGCGCACGCCACCAGCCAACTCGCTGCCGATGCCCAGCAAGGTATGGCCATTCTTAATAATGCAGTTGCGCACCACGATATTCTCGCACGGGGTATTGAGACGCCAAGCGTCGTGATTACGTCCCGACTTGATGACTACAGCATCGTCGCCCTGGTCAAATACACAGTCCTCCACGAGGAAGTTGCGGCTCATCTCAAGATCAATACCATCATTATTGAACCCATGTGCCTTCACACGCAAGTTGCGTGCCACGCCTTCATCGCACAGATAGAGATGAATAGTCCAGAAGGGGCTGTCCTCAATTTCAAAGCCATCGAGCAATACATTCTTGCAACGGTTCAGATGGATGAGGTGAGGACGGAAGTTATTGTTGTTGACCGCCATCTGACGTTCCTCTACAGAAACCCCTTTAGACATCTGATGATAGAGCGAGGCCAAAGCATCCATGTGTGCCTTGGGACGGCTAAACCACTTACGCCATAGTCCCATCTTGGGATAGAGTTTGCCAGGACCTGTGATGGCTACGTTCTCGCACTCATAAGCATATACCAAGGGGGAATAGTTATAACACTCCATACCCTCCCACGAGGTAGGCACAGCAGGCAGATAATCCTTGGGATTGTCGATAAAGCGTACCACAGCCCCTTCTGCCAAGTAAAGGTTCACATTGCTCTTCAGATGTATCGGTCCCGTGAGCCATTGTCCGCTCGGGACAATGACACGGCCTCCCCCTGCCTCGTGGCATGCCGCGATGGCTTTTGCGATAGCCTCGGTACAGCATTCTGTCTCTGAGGGCACCGCTCCATAGTCGGCAATACAGAAGTCCTGCTGAGGGAATACTGGTACTTGAATAGCCTCCATCTCAAATGGGGCCTCCACACTGATACTCTCATACGTCACTTGTGGCGCATTGCATGCCGTCATCGTGCCTACTGCAAACGCGAAGCACAGCGTCTTGATTGCATTCATCTTCATCGTTGTTCGTTTTTATTTATCGTATAGGTAGAATATGCGCTCCATCATCTGCCACTTCTCGTCGGCCGTGTCGCCCTCGTTGCAGTCTTGGAAGATAGCCATATAGTCTTCCCACTCCTGCTGGCGCGGCAAGGTGGCCAGGCGTGCCATGGCGCTGTCCCAGTCGAAGTCGAGGGGAGTCTCCACGATCATAAACAGGCGATTGCCCAGCAGGTATATCTCCATTTCGAGGATGCCCACCTCGCGTATGCCGCCAAGGATTTCGGGCCATGCCTCGCCTTCGCTATGGCGGTGAATGTACTCGCGTATGAGCGCATTATCAGGTTTGAGGTCCATGGTGCGGCAGTAGCGCTTCACGGGCATAGGGTGCTGTTTTGAGTTGTATCCGGTCATATTTAAATTGAAAATTGAAAATTGAAAGTTGAAAGTTGAGAATTGCCTACCGAAGAGGTTAAATGCCAATTATCAATGCTTTGTATCAAGGCTTCTGACTCCTAATTAAAAACTTACAGCCAGCACGGGAGCAATGGCATTGGTATTCTTTTCGGGGAGTGTCACTACGAGGCCTTCGGGACTGTTGGTGAAGGGCACTGCGCCATAGCCCAGCAGTTCTACACCTGCCACCTCACCGCTATAGTGAGGCGATGCCGATCCCAGCGCCTTGATGGTGCAGGTGCGCACCTCGGGCCAGCGCATGATGGTGGTGAACACGGTGTCGCCCCGTTGTACGAAACGTACGTCGGCAGCTGAGTAGTTGTTGTTTTCATTGAATCCCTGTGCATTGATCGGGCGCAAAGCCTCAGCCGAGGGACCTTCGCCAAAGGTCTTCCAAGGGCGTGTGCCATAGATGGAGTTGCCGTTCACGTCCATCCATGCCTTGATGTCGGCCAGTATGGCCATCTCCTTTTCGTCGATGGAGCCGTCACCACGCACAGGCACCGAGAGCAGCAGGTTACCATTCTTGCTGACGATGTCTACCAGCATAGAGATTACCTGCTCGGCACTCTTATAGCGATTCTCATTATATATGGCGATGTCGTAGTGCCAACTGCCGATGCAGGTGCAGGTCTGCCAGTACTTCTCCTGCGCACGGTCGGGAGCGCCGCGCTCCACATCCCACATCATCAGGTCCTTGTGCTCTTCCTCCAGCACCTTGCCCATAGCCACCACCTGCTGCTGGCCGCCATTGAGGCGAGCGCTGCGGTTGTAGTAGTGTGCCAGGATATTGAGCCCCACCCGGTCGTCGCATCCGTAGAAGGGCAGCACCGTATCGTCAAAGTAGAGCATATCGGGGTCGTAATCGTTGATGCACTGGAGCACACGGTTCTGAAACTTCATCTTATACTCCTCCGAGGGTAGCGAAGCACCGTTCTGCCACCCCCATTGGCCATGTATGTTGCCCTCTCGCTCCCAGCCTTCGCTGTGCTCGTGGCATTGTGCATAGAGTTCCTGCGGGTCGTAGCCTTCCCACCATTGTCCCTTGCCGTCGGCCTTGGTGAG
Source organism: Bacteroidaceae bacterium (assembly GCA_017622495.1). GTDB lineage: Bacteria > Bacteroidota > Bacteroidia > Bacteroidales > Bacteroidaceae > UBA1189. The sequence goes on from JAGAQY010000012.1 coordinate 100,885, forward strand.
GTTGCCGTCATAGTCTTGCGCCTTCTCCATCCACATCCAGGTGTGGCTGCCGTGCATACTGATGCCGAGTGGCAGGCCATACTTCTCGCATGCCTCAGCCCACTCGCCCACGATGTCGCGCTTGGGACCCATGTTCACCGAGTTCCACTCCTGATAGGGCGAGTCCCAGAGGTCAAAGTTGTCGTGGTGCTGGCCGAGGGTGAAGAAATAGCGTGCCCCCACGCTCTTGTAGAGCGCCACCAGCGAGTCGGGCTGCCAGCGCTCGGCCTTCCAGTCGCGTATGAGCTCCTTCATGCCATATTCCGATGGGTCGCCAAAGTGCTCCTTGTGCCAACTGTTCTGCCAATGTCCGTCGTAGTACATGTGTCGGGCATACCAGTCGCCCCGCATCGCCTGGCACTGCGGTCCCCAGTGCGCCCATATACCAAACTTGGCATCCTTGAACCACTCGGGACATTCCCATTGTTTCAGGCTCTCCCAATCGGGAGCAAACTCACCGGTCTCTACCGGCACATTCTTGGGTGCACATGCTGCCAAGGCTACTGCCAGGACTGCACCGCACAAGGTTCTGCTACTATTCGTCGATTTCATAGTATATGTATATATATTGGTTATCGGAGTAATCAAAGAGTAAACTTACCCAGCACCGTCAACTGACCATCCACCGTGGCAGTGACCTCGCAGGTACCCTGCTCGAGCGCCGCCTGCGGCAGTGTGGCTGTGGTTCGTGCATAGGGTGCCAGCGCGTCGATGGTGGTGGTGCCTATGGGCTTACCATCGATGGTCACGGCTATCTCGGCAGGGCGCTCGCGCTCGGTCACCTGAGCAGTCAAGGGGACAGTACTTAGAGTGAATAGGACCACGAGGAAGGTGAGTGCGGCCTTACGGCCACGATGAGGGTTGCTGTTCTTTATCATAGTGTGGTGATTTATGAAGATGTTAGGTGTGATTAGGGGACGTGCTGCTAAAACTTCACCAGGATGCGGAACACCTTGGCGGGGTGGGACGCCCACTGCTGCATGGCCTCAGAGGCCTCTTCGGGAGCGACCACGGCGCTGATGAGCTCGTCGGTGGGGCAGGCACCTCGCTGCAGGTAATGGATGACAGCGCGGAAGTCGGCAGGCTGGGCATTACGCGAACCGCGTATGTCGAGCTCCTTCTGCACAAACAGCTTGGTGGTGTAGCTCACATCGCTCTTGGCATAGCCGATGTATACCACGCGGCCCGTGAAGGCCACCTCCTCAACGGCTGCCCTATAGGTCGCTGGCGAGCCTACTGCCTCGATGACCACCGTGGGGCCCAAGCCTCGGGTGATGCACTGCAGGCTCTCGTGAAGCTGCTCGGTGGCGCTGTTGATGGTGTGGGTGGCTCCCATACGCTGTGCCAGGGCCAGCTTGCTGTCGTCGAGGTCAACGGCGATGACGGTGGCTCCGCGCAGCGAGGCGCGTATGATGGTGCCAAGGCCTATCATGCCGCAGCCGATGACCATGACCGTATCGGTATCGGTCACCTGTGCACGGTCTACCGCATGGAAGCCCACGCTCATGGGCTCTATGAGGGCGCAGTCGCGCAGCGAGATGCCCTGCACGGGTATCACCTTCTGCCAAGGCACCACGATGTAGTCGCACATGGCACCGTGGCGCTGCACGCCCAGTGTTTCATTATGTTCGCAGGCATTGGGCCTACTGTTCATGCACGAGGCGCAATGTCCGCAGTTGGTATAGGGGTTTATGGTCACGGTAGTGCCTACGGCAAGCGTGTCGGGCACGTCGGGGCCCACCTGCTCTATGGTAGCACCTATCTCGTGCCCGGGGATGACGGGCAGCTTCACCATGGGGTTACGCCCGAGGAAGGTGTTGAGGTCTGAGCCGCAGAAGCCCACATAGCCAATCTTCACCAGCACCTCACCGGCATGCAGCTCGGGCTGAGGTATGTCGGCAACGCAAAGGTTGCCCGGGGATGTTATCTGTATTGCTTTCATTCTGACATATTCTTTATATAGGGTAGCTCCACGAGGTGGGTAAACCCGTAGAACTCCTGTGCATTCTTTCCAAGGAACAATGCCTTCTCCTCCTCTGTGAGGTCGCGGCTCTTGCTCACGAAGTCGTAGCTCATGCGGTAAGTGATGGCGGTGATGGTGCGCGGGTAGTCGGACCCCCACATCAGCTTGTCCATACCCACAAGGTCGGCAGCCTCGCGTATGGCGCGTATGGCTCCGTGGAAGGGGTAGAACTCATCGTTGAAGAGCCAGGTGATGCCGCCCGACTCTATGCGCACGTTCCGGTGGCGTGCCAGGCGTATCTGCTCCTGCCATCCCTCGCGTGTCACCATGCCGAAGTGGCCAATGGCAATCTTCAGCCCGGGACACTCCTGTATGATTTCCTCCATCTCGCCCACCTGCAGGTCGCCGTCGGCAAGGTCGATGGAGAGTATGGCTCCGCGCTGCTCCATGAGGCGAAACATCTGCATCATCTCGTCAGAGACGAGGCTCACGCGCCCCTCCCTCAGCAACAGTCGCTGGGCAGGTATCTTGATGGCGCGGAAACCCGCGTCGAGCAGTTCGCGTGCATGGGGCAGGAAGCCCGGACGGCGAAACTCACACATGCCACACACCATGAAGCGCTCAGGGTAGCGGCGTGCCACCTCCATGAGGTAGTCGTTCTGTATGCCGTCGATATACTCTTGTGTGATGACAGCTGCCGACACCTGCGCATAGTCCATATTGGAGAGCATCACCTCGGCGCTGTTCACCCCGTCTACCATGAAGGGCGGCACCATCTGGCGTATCTCGCCCATGAAGAGCGAGCGTCCCCCATCGAGCGTGCGTATGGGCAGTCCGTCAACCTCTGTATCTTGCCTCAACCATAGGTGGGCGTGTGCATCAATGATTTTCATTTGATTTATGATTTGTGATTTATGATTGCTGTGCGGCAGGCCAATTGTGAATTATGAATTGTCAATTGTGAATTATCAACTATTCCTCCAGCTCACTCGCTGCTGCTCACCGATGATGTCGCGCACCTCTTGCACCAGCTGCCAGTCGATAGGCTCTTCAGCCCAGCGCAGGTTGCGTGCCACGTTGTCGGGGTTGGCACTACTGAAGAGGGTGGTGGCGATGCGCTCATTGGTGAGGGCATACTGTATGGCCAACTTCTCTATGGGGTATCCCTTGGCCTTGCAGTGCTGTGCGGCGCGGCTGCACGCCTCCACGAGCGGTTGCGGTGCCGGATGCCATGCGGGCACACCGCGCTCGGAGAGCAGTCCCATCGACAGGGGCGAGGCGTTGATGATGCCTATGCCGCGCTGTTCGAAGTAGTCGAGATAGTCCACCAGCTTGTCATCGCACAGGCAGTAATGGCAGAAGTTGAGCACCGTCTCCACCGTCCCCTCGGGCACATGGTCGATGACCCAGATGAGGTTCTCGATCTGCAGGTCGGTGATACCCACGTGGCTTACCACGCCCTTGTCGCGCAGCTCCACGAGTGCAGGCAGCGTCTCCTCGGCCACCTGGTGCAAGTCGGCAAACTCGATGTCGTGCACGTTGATGAGGTCGATATGGTCAACGCCGAGCCGCTCCATGCTCTCATACACACTCTCCGTAGCCCGCCGTGCACTGTAGTCCCAGGTGTTGACTCCGTCTTTGCCGTAACGGCCTACCTTGGTAGAGAGGATGTATTTGTCGCGCGGAATCTCACGCAATGCCTTGCCCAGTACAGTCTCGGCCTTATAGTGGCCGTAGTAGGGCGATACGTCGATGAAGTTCATGCCGCCTTCGATGGCAGTGTAAACCGAACGTATGGCTTCACTCTCGTCGATGCCTCTGAATACGCCACCTAGTGACGACGCACCGAAGCTTAATGCCGACACCTCCATTCCCGTATTTCCAATCTTACGATAATCCATATAAATAGTATATATACTTGTTTACTTATTATTTCTTGTTTTGCAAAGATGCAAATGAACAAGAAATATGTATGAGACTATGCTTCAAAATAATCCTGACACAAGCAGCTTGTGTCAGGATGTAATAATTGTGTTACTTTACAAGAATCTTCTTACCATTGCTGATATAGAGACCTGCAGGAAGACCCTCAAGAGAGTCGGCCACCTTCTGACCGAAGATATTGTATACAGCAGTGGGAGCCATGCCCTCAGTCACTACCTGCTCTACGCTGGTGACATCGTCAATCGACATTGAGCCGTAGTAGTAGAGACGGAAGTTGTCGAAGATGGTCCAGTAGTATGAGGCAGAACTTGTCTGACGGATACCGATCTTGAGGTCGGCGGCCTTTGTCTGGTCGAACAGGAGCGAGTTCTCATAGTATCCCTTTGTAAAGTAAGCTGCACTTGAAGCCATGGTATTGGGTACATAGCCTGCGGGAGATGACACGCTCTTGTCGTCGCTATGCAGCTGTGACTTGCTTGCGCCCTCGGCCAAGTGGCAGAGCTTGGTATTGGCCGTGCCTGCATAGAGGTAAGCCACTACGCTGTTCTTACCCTTCTGATAGTCGGCATAGGAGTCGGTGTATGTACCCGGACGGTTGAAGCCTTTTGCACGGAGGTCGTATGTACCTGCGGGCAAGCCATTGATGGTCTGGTTGAAGTCGAATGTCTTCTCATAGAACTCCATGGCAGAGTTAGCTATGGTGCCTGCACCTGCCCATCCCTCACCGGTAGTGATGGCCGCATCGGCGATGAGGAAGGTGAGGTCAAACGGCTTCTCCACGCTTGCGGGAGTCACGCTACCGAGGAAGTCCATACCATCCTGACGGAGGCTCTTGCAGGCAGCTTGCAAGGTCTCGAGGGTGGCGTCGGCATCAGCAGCCACGGCCTCAGCAGCAGCAAGCGCCGCTTCGAGGGCTGCATCGGCACCGGTGACATCCTCCGTATGTGGTGTCTTGGCCATCGTACGCAAGTTCTTGATGAGTTCCTTCAGCTCATTAACTATTGAGCCACGTGCAGCGTCATCAAATGCCCGAGTCTCTTCGGCAGTGAGTATCACCCAGTGCTGAGCAGCTGCGTCAGCAGCGATATCGAAGCTGGCGAGCGACACGCCACCACCGGCCGCAGCGGTCATCGCATTGGCCCAGTTGCCATTGGCGCGCAATACCCAGTAGCCACGGACGTTGATAGCCGAAGTGCCACTACCAACCTTCACATCTCTGCGGCCTGTCATGAGATGGAACTTCTCTGCGCTGGTAGGTGTCTCGCTTGCTACGGTCTTGAAGGTAGAGCCGCTGAGCGAGATGTATTGCCCTGTAGCCGCATTGCGGAACGAGTAGTGCTGTACCTTGGGGTCGAAGCTGAGGTACCATGCAAAGTTGTCGTCGGCAGCCACATCGGCCGATGTAGCCTCGCTCCATTTCAGTGCGGTACCCTCTACGGTGAGGTACGAGGTATTGAGCCCATAGCTGGCGCTCTCGTTCTTGATGTAGTACTTCACCTCATCGTCGTGCCCGAAGGTGTAGGCTGGTGAGGCAAAGGTGGCATCGGTAGGCTGCAAGCCATCCTCGTGGAGGCCCTGGATGATGAGGGCGTTACCATAGTAGAGGAAGTCGGTGCCATCGTCCTCGTGGGCGCCGTTGATACCGTAGGGCCACATGTGTGTGCCGTCGCCACGCATGGTTTCGGTGGTGTTGTTGTTCCAGAACTGCAGCACCTGGTTGGCTCGTGAGCCGGTCCATGCACCGCCCTGCATGATGGTGCCCCATGTCCAGTGCGTACCCACGCCCACGCCGTGGGCGGCTTCGTGCATGATGGTACCCGTGCGCTGATACGAGGCGTTGGGGCCTACGCGCATCCATCCGCCATACGAGCAGTCGGCCGTAGGTGTGCCCGAACCGTAGTTACCGGTGAGGTGGAAGCCGTGCAGACTGATAAACATGTTCCATACCTCCATGCCATAGCGTATGGCACCAGAGATGCGCTCGTTCTCCTCGGCGCTACCGCCATTGTTCCACGACCAGGTCATGCCACCCTTGGGGAGGGTGATGATCTTGATCTCGTCGCCATAGGCCACCTGGTAACCCTCGGTCACCACGTAGGGGCGGGCATAGTATACGGTAGATGGCTGCATATTGTCCATGATGTAGATGCGGCCATTGTTGTCGAAGTAGCGTGTCGAGCGCTGGTCGTCTACCGTGGGTGCCTTCTCCGTAGCGTAGCAGAAGCCTGCCTCGCGCAGCTTGGCTCCATTGAGGTTGTAGGTGAAGCGGCCGAAGGCCATCACCGAGCCGCGCGCATAGCGCTGGTCGGTCTTCGTGATGGTGGGCACGGGACCTGTGGGCTCACCCAGCATATAGTTGAATGCAGCCTGGTCGAGCAGTTCGATTTGGTGTGCCAGTTCCTCGTAGGTGGTAGCGCCATCGGCATAGGCTGCCTTGGCGGCATTGATAGCAGCCATGAAGTCCTCGGCACCCAAGCCCTGCCCCTCGCCATACTGCTCCTCGGCCTTTGTGATAGCAGCCTGCAGCGCTGCATAGGCATCGATAGACACCTGAGCCGTCTCAGCAGCCTCGCGCAGCGGTGTAGACACCTTGATGTAGCCTGCTGTAGAGCCCTTAGCCATTTCGTCTTGAGCAGCTACGATGCAAGCCTTGAGCGCATCCAGCGCAGCGGCATGCATCTTCATGTCGACGAGTGCGGTAGCTGCATCGATGTAGCGCTGCAACTCGGCCTTATAGTCAGCATCACTGCCACCCACGTAGTAGAGGCGGAAGTTGTCCACCGCAATCCAGTTACCTGTAGCGCCTACAGCCTCAAAGCCGATGGTAGCGTTGCTCTCGATATTCACGAAGGTGAGTGTATAGTCGTCAGTCTTGCCTACAGACAGTCTTGCATCGTTAGCCACGATCCATGCGCCGCTCTGCGATGCATTGGTAGCGTTCTGCTGTATGTTCTGCGCAGCAACCACCAGCTGGTACACGCCCATATCGAGTCCCTGCACCACCTGCAGTGCCTGTGCATCGCCCACCTTGTTGCCCGAGCCGGTCCACTTCTCCAGGTATACCGAGCCCGCCTTCTTGGTGAACGAGGTGTTGGTCTGCGTAGCCAGGTTGGCCGTGCTCCATCCCTCCTTCTGCTTCTCGAAGCTGGGGTTCACGATGAGATCAGTCTTATCGATGGGGTTCTCTACCGATGCATTGGCATAGCGGTAGCTCTTCATAGCCAGGAGCAAGGCATCTGATGCCTCCTTCACATCCTTGTTGGTAGCCTCGGCATTGCCATACACGTCTGTGGCGGCATCGATAGCGCTCTGCAGGTCTACAGCGCCCACGCCCGTGCCATCGGCATAGAGGGCGGTAGCCTCATCGATGACAGCCTTCAGGCTGGCAGCCAGTTCGTCACGGCTCAGGCCCTTGTATACGAGGCGGAATCCCTGCCAGTTGACCCACTGTGCGCTGCTGGTCACGGCATACTTGATGGCCATGTTGCCTGCTGCGTCTACCACGATATCGCGTGCCCATGCCATGGCATCGCCATGAGCGAGCGCCTGTCCGCACGACTGCATGCCGTTGGGTTCAATCTTGCCGTTGCGCGATACCCAGTTGTTGTCGGTAGCGTTGGTCACACCGTAGTCGATGGAGCCCATGAGCGGGGTCCTGCCCGTGTATTTACCCTTGTTGGTGGTGACGGTGAGTGTGGGTGCGCTGCCCGATCCATCCTCACGGTAGAGTGAGTGGAAGCCCAGGTCGTAGGTGCCCAAGGGTAGCGTGGCCTCCTGCTCCAGAGTGAAGGTGGCGTGGTATACCTCAAACTCCTCCCATCCGAAGGCGGGCGAGCCATTGTGCCAGGGCTTGGCCGAGGCGCTGCCCACCATGTCGGCATTGTCGAGCATGAACGACACCTCCAGGGGCTCGGTGATGTCTACACACACGCTGCCGAAGAGCTTGCGTGCAGCAGCCTTGAGGCTCTCCTCGGTGGCATTGGCATCAGTGTAGGCAGCCAAAGCCTCATCGAGTGCTGCAGCATGCACATCCACCTTGCCTGCAGCCACTACAGCCTCGTATACAGCATACAGCTGCTTGCGGCTCTTGTAGAGGGCATACTTACCGTCCGTAACGTTGCTCTCCTTGATGAAGGCCCACGTAGTCTGTCCTGTGCCGTCGGTGAGCGTGAGGTGCCCGCCATAGGTCCACGACACGTCGAGCATCTTCTCATACGCTTCATTGGTGAGCGTATACACGCGACTACCCTCCTCCACCTCAGCATAGGTGAAGTAGGCATTGGTATTCTTGTTGATCACCACATCGCCCGCCTTGTCGCTGGGGCACGCAATGTAGTAGCTGTTGCCCTTCTCCCTGTTGCGCATGCGCAAGCGGCCGTCGGTAGTGGAGAACACGTACGACTGGTTCGGAATAGAGGCAGTGTAGTCGCCATTGGTGAGGCGCGCGGCACAGGCCTGCGTGTTGCTGGTCATACCATACATGACGAACGCATCGGCCTCCACGTTGTAGACATACACGATGTCGGTCGATTTCAGCGTAGTGAGGTCCTCACCTGGCACAGCAGGAGCGGTCCACACCTGTGCCTGCACTGCCATGGCAGCCACCAAGCACCAACCTAGAAGTAATGATTTCTTCATAATAATAATAGTTTTGTTTATTATTGTAAAAGATGATTGTCCGAGCTACGGGAATTCGTATTTTGCAAATATCCCTACAAAGATAGAAAACATATGCAAACATCGCAAATTTATAGAAGGGAAACAAGCTAGAGAGAGGGTGCTGACACAAGATGGCAGCACGAAATGGGGAAAAACACAGATAAGCACCCGCGGGGGTACTATTTGTATGAGATATGTGAGTTGGATGTATGCCCACTTGACCAGCAGTTTCTTTCCATTCATTGATAGTGCAAATAATCCACATCTACCCAGCCCTCAACAGCGACATCGTTGTATGAGTAGATGCCGATGCGGTCGCCGCGGTAGTGCCCCCACACCATACGGTAAGGCTTTCCGAAAGGCACGAAATGGTCGCCATCGAGACTGTAATGGTAGGTAGAGAGTCCGTCAAGCCCCCAGCGTGATTGCAGCCAGATATAGGGCTGGGCAAGACGCTCGCCACGAGTAAAGTGCTGCCCCTCGAAATGTTCGATGTAGCGCTCCCCCTCGCACTGCACGACACCCAACCCTGAGCAGTGGGCCGAGAAATGACACAAGCCGGCACGTTGGCCATCGGCCATGTTGCTGATGTCAACCTTGATGGTGACACAGTTGGCAGGTGTGCGCCAAGTTCGCTGCGTGAGCGTGTTGCCAGCCTTGAAGAGATTGCCTGGTTCAAGAGGGCGGAAGGCACGCAGCCGCATCCACCCGGGACGCTCTGTGAGCGAGTGCATATATGCACGGGGCTGATAGTTCCACTGCCACTGCGGAGCTAGCTCCTGACTATCAAAATCGTCGCTACGGACAATCATGAGGCGCTTGGCCCCCACTTTAGGCATACCACCTGACCATACCATAGAACCAATCTCACCCTTGCTACGATCACCTATCATGGGCCATCCGTCGGCCCACTCTACGGGGAGCAGACTTGCTACACGTCCGCTCCAGTCGCCCGAACCATGATGCGTGAAGAAGTACCACTTGCCGTCAGGACCCTCTACGATGCCGCCCTGATGGCTTCGCTCTCGCTGATACTGTGAAATACGCCGCCCAATGAGGAGGCTCCGAAACTAAGGGCCGATACCTTCAAGCCCGTTTGTCCAATAGTGCGATAATCCATAGTGGAGATTGTATTTGGGTTATTTAACAAGTAACTTCTTGCCATTCATGATATAAAGTCCACGTGGCAATGTGCCGATGTCTTCGCTTACCTTCACCCCCTGCAGTGTATATATGCTTGTTGCTACAGGCTGTCCGGCATACTCCATATCCTCCATTGCGGTAGTCCCGTAATAAGCGAGTTTCACCTTCTCGGCACGAAACTCCTGACGTGCGGGACTGTTCAGCAGGTCGGCCTGCCATCCGAGCAGCACTTCCTGTGCTTCGGTTATGGTGAATCGTATGCCCCAGTACTCCCCGTCGGCCCGACACTCCATGAGGGGCATGTGGGCTATTGCTTTATCGGGAATATCAGTAGTGGCAAGAGGCTCACCGGCTGCAAAGACATAGGCATTGGTGATATTGTCTACGGTGTTGTATATAGCTCCAAAGAAGTATGTACCCGCCTCGAGTTCCACACGGCGGTATACCCGGGCGTCAGTGATGTCCGATGTCTCAGGAGCATTCTGCTTGTCGTCCCACACGCCCAATGTGAGGTGATCACGGCCAGGCCACTTGTCGAGTCCGCCACGTGTGCCCTCGCTATTGGAGGGTATGTCATAGTTCTCTACCGTCCAATATAGTGGGGTACCGAATCGGTCGTTACCACCCTTGGCACGTGTGAATCCGTAAATCTCCACCAGATATTGTTCGGTGACATCAGCAGCGCCAGCCTCATCGTAGGTAGTGCCCTTGACACGTCCTCCATCGAGGAATACACCGTAAGCCATCGTGAGCGCATCGTATGCAGCAACAATCTCCTCTGCCGAAGCATCATCAGCGACAGTACGTGCTTCAGCGATGGCCGCCTTCAGCGCATCCGACGCCTCCACGGTATAGTATCCCGTATTGTCGCCTACCTTGACGGCATCAGCCTTAGCCGATATCTCCTCGATGAGGTCCTGCAGTTTGGCATAGGTCATTTCGTTATATCGGTACAATGCTATCTCTTCGGCACGTATCTCCTGAGTGGTAGAGCCACTGGTGAGATTCATCTGAAAACCGATATAGAGGTCGGTATCCTCAGTGAGTGTAAAATTGAGTCCATACAACTGCATGTTATTGGTAGCCTCGGCAAGTGCGTAGTATGCAATGGCATTTCCCGGTATCGCATCGGTATCATACAGTTCAGACGACACAAACATATAGGCATCGGGGCTCACCTGATAGCAGGCGTTGAATGCTGCACCAAAGTAGTACCTGCCGGCACCGAGACGTATGCGACGATAGATGCGTGCATGGGCAAGATTGCCCTCCTGATTATTGGCAGCATCGTTCCATACACCAAGCATGAGGGCATCTCTGCCCTCATATTTGTCGAGGCCCTGCTTCACGCCGTCGCCTCCGTTAGGTATCTTAAAATTCTCCACTGTCCAATGCTCGGGCCTTCCAAACCGTTGCTCGCCTCCCTCGGCGCGAGTAAAATCGGATGCTTCGATGAGAAATTCTTCTGTGATATCCTCGTAGGGCATGTTGTCAGGTGCGCCGCCCAGGTTCTTAGCTTGGGCGAGGTAGGTTTCCCATTCCTCTTTTACCTGATAGTATAGCGTGTTCTCTTCCTCTGGGGTGAGTGTTCCCACCTGTTCCATCCATGCGTAGCACTTGTCAAACATGGCTTGCCACGCCTCACGGTTGTAGTATCCTGTATTGTCGCCCAAGAACGGCTCCATCTCGGCCAGCGTGGCATCCATCTCGTACAGCAAGTCGTCGAGATAGGTGTCGGGCAAAGCATAGAGGGCTACGGTCTCAGCGCGAAACTCCTGCGTGGCATTGCCCGTGAGGTTGGCTTGAAATCCGATGTATAGGTCGGCCTCCTCCTTCAGTTCAAACCACAATCCGCATAGTTGCTTGTCTTCGCTAACCTCCTGTATCGGATAGCATGCAATGGCGTTTTCTGGTATTTGAGCTGTAGAGAGCAACTCTGTAGAAACAAACATATAGGCATCACGTCCTATACCGTAGCGTGTGTTGTATCCTGCACCGAAGTAGTACTTGCCCTCCTCAAGGTGCACCTTACGGTATATGCGCGCATTGGCGAGGTCGCCCTCCTGATTGTTGGCTGCATCGTTCCATACGCCCAACATGAGAGCATCATTGCCCGAGTAGCGGTCGAGGCCCTGCTTCACGCCGTCGCCACCGTTAGGTATCTTGAAGTTCTCGACAGTCCAATATTCGGGTTTGCCAAATCGAGTGTCACCCTCGGCACGTGTAAAGCCCGAGGCCTCTACGAGGTATTCCTTTGTAATATCGGTATATTCAGTACTGGTAAACTTACCACCCTTGTTCATGCCATTCTTCTTGAAGTCCTCATACACGGCCAGCAACGTAGCAGTAGCGTCCTCAAGGGCTGCATCGGCCATGTCGGCCGTAGCCTCCTTGGCTTTAGCCAAAGCCTCGCGCAAAGCAGGCAGGGCAAGGGTGCTGGGCTTGCCCGTATTGGTAAAGCTCGCAATGGATTCTACTTTTGCCACATACTCCTCGACAGCCTTGATAGTAGCTTGCAGCTTGTCGTATGCCCTCACCGCATCCTCCTCCAGCGTAATGACAAATACGGGAGCTATCTCATTGCAGCGTGTGGCAGGGACAGTGACGGTGAGTCCGTCGACCCCTTGCTTGTACTCCACATTGCCATGCCCCAACAGGTCCACTGAGGTTACCTTACCGCTGTAGTACTTCGATATGATGGAGAAGCACTCAAAGGTGAACTCCCCACTGCCGGGCCATGCCATGATGGTGGCGTATACCTTACCATCCTTCTGCACGTAGCGTACATCGCGTGCCGAGTAATTCAGTCCCTCGTTGAATCCCTGCGCATTCATCGGGTTGCTGGCCTCGGCCAAAGGTCCTTCACCGAAGGTCTTCCAGGTGCGCGTACCATAGATAGATTCCCCGTTCTGGTCCATCCAAGCCTTGATGCCGGCCAATACAGCCTCCTCCTTCTCATCAATGGTGCCATCGCTACGTATGGGCACCGAGAGCAACAGGTTACCGTTCTTCGACACGATGTCGACAAGCATACGCACCACCTGGGCTGCACTCTTGTAGCCGTTATTATTATATACGGCCTGGTCGTAGTGCCAGCTACCGATGCAGGTACAGGTTTGCCAGTATTTCTCCTGCATACGGTCAGGAATACCGCGCTCAACGTCCCACAGCATATACTTCTTCTGGTCGGCATCGAGCTGCTTGCCAGTGACAACAACCTGAGGTGTACCATCATGTTGGGCGGCACTGGTATTGTAGTAGTGGGCGAGGATATTCTTTCCTATATTATCGTCGCATCCATAAAAGGGCATGGCCGTATCGTCAAAATATATCATATCGGGCTGGTAGTCGTTGATACACTGCAGCACACGGTTCTGGAACTTCTGCTTATATTCCTGCGAGGGAAGCGATGCACCATTGCCCCACTCCCACTGACTATGTATGGTTCCTGACTCACGCCAACCGTTGCTGGGGACGTGGTTCTGCGCATACAGCTCCTGTGGATCATAACCTTTCCACCACTTTTCTGTGCCGTCGGCATTGAGCTTGTAGCCATCCTCCTTGGTGAGGTTGCCGTCATACTCCTGCGAGGGCTCAAGCCAAGTCCATGCGTGACTAGCATGCATACTCACTCCCACTTTGAGGTCGACCTTACGGCATGCGTCGTACCACTCCTTGAGCAGGTCGCGCTTGGGGCCCATATTTACTGAGTTCCACTCCTGGTAGGGTGAGTTCCACAGGTCAAAGTTGTCATGATGGTTGCCCAGCGCCATGAAGTAGCGTGCCCCCACGCTCTTGTACAGGTTGACCAGTCGCTCGGGGTTCCAGTTCTGTGCCTTCCAGTCGTTGCACAGCTCCTTAAGTCCAAACTCGGCAGGGTCACCAAAGTGGTCCCAATGCCAGTTCTGCTGTCCCGACCCCATGTAATACATGAATCGGGCATACCAGTCTCCAGCCTCGGCATGGCACTGTGGACCCCAGTGTGCCCAGATTCCAAACTTGGCATCCATAAACCACTCAGGGCATTCCCACTGACTAAGCGAGTTCCACTCAGGGGTATAGTCACCCTTCTTGACTTCAACATCGGTTTGCTGCGCATAGCCAACAACACTTGCAGTCATCAGCAATACCATAAATAAAGTCTTCTTCATAGCGATACGTATTTTACTGTTAAATTCTATGCTGCAAAGATACATTATTTTCAAAATCGGGATATAGTACAATAATAGCCATCAATAGGACATTAATGAATGAGAATCTGTTTTTAAATTATCGCTAACATGTTTTTGAATCTGCTTTTTGGTTTATCTGAGGCTCTTTTGGGCATCTTTACCCTCTCAAAGCTTGTAAATAAACCACTATTTACTGCGCCTTGACAGCGCAAATCTATCCCAAAAGGCCTCTCAGCTAAACTCCCAATAATTATAAAACAGATTCTAACTGAAAGTGTACAATTTGTGTAAATGTTTGTGTACATTTTTTTGAGTTAACTCCCATGATGCTCAGACGGTTGTGGCACAGAAAGTGTAAATTTGCCGTTTCACTACAAATAACATGAAAATACCCGTCTCACTCCCGTCCGAAGTTTCCTTTCGTTGGACGGAAACAACCTTTGATGCGGGGCACGCGCTCCATCTCTCTACGCTCGACATACTCGTTGAGCTTCTGGTTTTTTCTGCCTGCAGCCGGAATAATTTCTGCTTGCAGGTAAAATATTTTCTATCTGCAGGCAGAAATATTTCTACTTGCAGGCAGAAGCAGTAATCTCTTTACGAAACAAAGATAATAAACAATTCCAGATATTGCAAACAAGCTCTTCAGTTTAGTCATCGCAAGTGACATTCAACATAAGGCTAAGTCAATAACGGACATTACATACAATAAAGTATCCCAATACGCTAAAGGCGCAACGGATTTTCTCGACCTCTCCAATCGTACAGGTTGGATTTTCTGTTGAAAAATACTACAAGAACACAGATTTACACTTTTATTGCACTAACTCACTGGATATCACGAAGGTTATACCAACAAAATGTACACAAACATTTACACAAATTGTACTCTTTTGGGGGTCTCTTCGCGCTTAAGCACTCATCCACCTATTCCATGGTCAGCACTGCCACAAAGCCGCCACGGGGAGCGAGGTTTACACTCGCGGGGAGCTGGCTAACGGTGTGGATACTCCATGCGCGGGCTTCATCCTCTACATCACCAAAAATAGTGGCGCGGTAGTCACCGCCGCCAAGGAAGCTCCAGTCGACGGATATGCTCTGCTCGGTGTCGAGTCCATTGATGATGCCTACATACCATGTGTTGCCCGAGCGGCGCGCCATCGCTACCGACTCTCCCGGGTAGCCTGCGAGGAACCGGGTATCGTCCCACGCTACGGGCAGTGAAGTTATCAGATGCTGCACCTCAGTGGGCTGAGAGAGGAAGCCTTCGGGACGGTCGGCAAGGTGCTGTAGGGCCGACTCGAACACAATCGTCAGCGCCAGCTCATGAGCATGAGTGGTGATGTGGGGGTGTTGCGAATCAGTGAAGGCACAGGGGGTATAGTCCATGGGGCCTATCACATTGCGCGTAAAAGGCAGCGTGCAGTTGTGCCACGCGGCATTGGGGGTGAGACGACCATTATTGTTATACCATTCGGCACCATACACTGCTTCGGAGGTCATAAAATGCGGATAAGTACGCTGCCAGCCACGAGGGATGGTGGCACCGTGGAAGTTGACCATGAGCTGATGCTTGGCGGCGCTCTCGAGGATGTCGAGATAGTAGTTCATCATACCTATGCTGTCGGCACCGAAGAAGTCTACCTTGATACCCTTGACTCCCATACCACTAATCCAGGCAAACTCGCGGTCGCGCTTCTCGGGGTCATTGAGACGATATCCGGGACCGGGGCCGTAGATCCATCCAGTAGAGGAGTTGTACCATATCATCGGGGCTACTCCCTTGCTGCGGCTATAAGCCAGGGCATCGGACAGTGTGCCGCCATTACCCATCGCATCCCACTCGGCATCGATAAGCATGTAGGGGAGGTCGAGCGTATCGGCAAAGTCGATATACTGCTTCACTATCTGATAGTCGCGCGAGCCGTGGTTGTGTGCCCAATAGATCCACGACACTACACCGGGCTTTATCCACGAGGTGTCGTCGAGCTGGCAGGGGGCGCTCACGTCGGTCACGAGGGTCGACTCCACCACATCGGCCAACGAACCCACGATAGCCAAGCGCCAAGGCGAGTGCCATCCCGTAGGACATACAAAGCGCTTATCGAAGAGCTGTACGCGGTAGCATGAGTCGGCCTCGACATTGGAGAGGTAGGCACCGCACTGATCACGCAGCACATTGGCCTCGGCGAGCAGTACATAAGATGAAGGGGCAGACTGAAAGAGGGCTGGCATATTCCAACGACGGCTTTTGTTGTGAGCCTTGCCATCGGTGTTGGGGTAATAGAAGTCTTCGTAGCCTACGGCATAGGGCTGTGTCCAGCGTTTAACATCAGCGGCAAACTGGAACTGGGTATGCTCGCCCGTGATAGACTCGCCTGCAAGGGCATCAGATTCATAACGGAAGGCGATGCCGTCATTATAGAGGCGCATCACTATGCGCACCTCGTTGCCTTTGATATCCTCCAGATAGTAGGTATACTCGTCGGCCTCGTTATAGCACTGGCGACGTTTGCCGCTGATCATAGCATAGTCATCGGTATGGCGGCGAGGGCCAGTCACCTCCTTAAATATAAGGCCTTCGCCAAGGCCGCTCTCGGTATCAACACCGACAGTGGGTATATCCAACACTCGCTCCAGCCCCTCATCGGCATGACGATAGAGGGTATAGGATAGCGTTCCCGAAGGAGACACTTCGTGTACAAGGACAAGTTTACCATTGGGCGAGGTGAATCTATCTGCTTGACAAGCTGTAAGGAACAGCACAAGGCAGCACAAGAGTTGTGATAAGTGTTTCATAGTGGATCTTTTTATTCTTTTCAAGATTATGTGCAAAGATAGCCAACGGAAAAGAAATTCAGATATAAGTATTTCATAAAAGAATAGGACAAAATACACATTTTTCATTATCTATAAGAAATGGCTATTGGGGTAGCAAAATTTATCACCGCCATGAATACCTGTAGAATCGCTGATTCTGATCATGCTCAATGTGGGATTTGCACGCCACCACGCCGATTGGAAATGGCAGGGAGTATCGTCGCCCTTCACGCGCCTATTCTTGGTAACCGATGGCGAAGCAAAGGTTCACCTGCCCGACAAAGCGGTAACACTACTCCCTGGGCACGCTCATATGGTGCCGGCCTACGTGACCCACAGATACGATGACGCTGGACGAGCTGTCATAACCAACGATAAAGGATAAGCATGCCCATACACCAGGCACAGTCTGTCGATCGGCATTTTTTCGGAAAGTTTTTCGATAAAAATACATGCAATGACGGTTACTTGTTGTATCTTTGCAGTATGCTATACTCCATCGAAATCATTGCCCAGCGGATAAGTGCCGAGCGCATCGGCACAGCCCCAGGGTCGGTAAAGTGGCTGCTCACCGACAGCCGCTCGCTGGGCTTCCCCGAAGAGACTCTATTCTTTGCGCTCGTGACGGCGCGTGGCGACGGAC
The DNA here is from genome assembly GCA_017622495.1 of Bacteroidaceae bacterium. Taxonomy (GTDB): domain Bacteria; phylum Bacteroidota; class Bacteroidia; order Bacteroidales; family Bacteroidaceae; genus UBA1189. The sequence goes on from JAGAQY010000012.1 coordinate 118,268, forward strand.
ACCGCTATATAGGCGACCTGTATGGCCGCGGAGTGCGCCACTTCGTGGTATCGGCACGCCCCACCGGCGAGCAGTTGCAGGCGATGCCGGGGGCCAACTTCCTTGTCGTGACCGACACGCTGGCTGCGCTACAGCTGCTGGCCGAGAGCCACCGGGCACAGTACGGCATACCCGTAGTAGGCATCACCGGAAGCAATGGCAAGACAGTGGTGAAGGAGTGGTTGGCACAGCTGCTGGCCGACGACTACCGGGTGACACGGTCGCCACGAAGCTACAACTCGCAAATAGGTGTGCCGCTCTCGGTATGGCAAATCGACGAGAGCACCGAAGTGGCGCTCATAGAAGCAGGCATATCGGCACACAGAGAAATGAAGCGGCTAAAGCCCATCATACAGCCTACCATAGGGGTGCTCACCAACATCGGCGGAGCGCATCAGGAGAACTTCGCCTCGCTGCAAGACAAGTGCATGGAGAAACTGCAACTCTTCCGCGATAGCGAGATTGTCGTCTACAATGGCGACGACCAGGTGATAGGCGACAGCGTGACACACACGCTGCACACGGCACGCGAGATAGCATGGTCGCGCCAGAACGACGACAAACCGCTATACATATCCTCGGTAACGAAGGCCGATGACAGCACCACCATAGACTATACATACCTGGGCATGCCGGGCAGGTATACGATACCCTTTACCGACGAAGCATCGATAGAGAACTCGATACACTGCCTGGCCGTGTGCCTGTACATGATGGTGCCGGCAGAGCACATAGCCGAGCGCATGGCAAGGCTCGAACCCGTAGCCATGAGACTGGAGGTGAAGGAGGGCAAGAGGGGATGTACGATCATCAACGACACCTACAACGCCGACATTGCCTCGCTGGACATAGCGCTCGACTTCATGGCCCGACGCCCCGAACGTGAAGGACGGCAGCGCGTGCTCATACTCTCAGACCTGCTGCAGACAGGTGAGAACAGCCGTGCACTGTACCGCAAGGTGGCCGCACTGGCCGAAAGCCGGGGAGTGGAACGCATCATAGGCATAGGGCCCGAACTGACAGCATCGGCCGAAAGATTCGATATGGAGAAGTCATTCTACAAATCTACAGAAGAGCTGCTCGGGGCGGACGAGCTGGGCGACCTACGCCAATCGCTTATCCTGCTCAAGGGAGCACGCAGCTTCGGCTTTGAGCGCATAGCCGAACAGCTGGCACTGAAGGTGCATGAGACCACGCTCGAAATCGACCTGGGAGCCATGGTAGACAACCTCAACCTCTATCGCAGCATGCTGGCACCAGGAGTGAAGACCACGTGCATGGTGAAGGCCTTCGCCTACGGAGCCGGATTTTACGAGATAGCAAAAACGCTGCAAGATCACCGTGTAGACTACCTCGCCGTTGCGGTGGCCGATGAGGGAGAACAGCTGCGCAAGGCAGGCATCACGGCCAACATACTTGTGATGAACCCTGAGCTCACCGCGTTCAAAACCATGTTTGACAACAACTTGGAACCCGAGATGTATAGCTTCGCACTGCTCGATGCCATGATACATGCCTGCGAACGCGAAGGATATATGCACTACCCCATCCACATCAAGATAGATACGGGCATGAGCCGACTGGGATTCCGCCCCGACGAGATACCGCGCCTCATAGAGCGGCTGAGCGGACAGAACGCCGTGATTCCCCGCTCGGTGTTCTCGCATTTTGCAGGCAGCGACAGCCCCGACCTCGACACCTTCACTCATCTGCAGGCTGCCCGCTTCGAGCAAGCAGCAACAGCACTGCAAGAGGCATTCCCGCACAAGATATTGCGCCACGTGTGCAACTCGGCAGGCATAGAGCGATTCCCCGAATATCACCACGACATGGTGCGCCTGGGACTCGGGCTATACGGCATCAGCCCCGTGGGCGACCGCCTGCTGCACCCTATAAGCACACTCAAGACTACCATACTGCAAATACACGATGTAGCCCCATCGGAAACCGTAGGATACAGCCGCAGAGGACAACTGGAACGCCCGTCGCGCATCGCCGCCATCCCCATAGGTTATGCTGACGGACTGAACCGCCGCCTGGGCAACCGCCACGGATACTGCATCGTAAACGGGCACAAAGCGCCCTATGTGGGCAACATATGCATGGACGTGTGCATGATTGACGTCACCGACATACCCTGCCAGGAGGGCGACAAAGTGGAGATATTCGGGCCACAGCTACCCGTGACACAGTTGGCCGAATGGCTCGGCACCATACCCTACGAGATAATGACAGGCATATCCACACGCGTCAAGAGGGTATATTACACCATCTAAGGACAGCCATCCCCACACCCAATGCAAGCAACATGCAACATTAATTTGCATTTATAAAGAAAAGTCCTTATATTTGCCCGATAATGCATGAAAACGAACATTCATTAATAACTATAAACAAAATCTAAAGAACATGAGCAATCAAAAAGGAAATGCAAAAATGACCAACTATCGTTGGGTCATGTGCGCCATGTTGTTCTTAGCAACAACAGTCAACTACATGGACCGACAGGTACTTTCGCTCACATGGAAAGACTTCATCGCTCCTGAGTTTCACTGGACAGATGCCGACTACGGTACCATCACCGCAGCATTCTCTCTTATCTATGCTGTCTGCATGCTGTTTGCAGGTAAGTTTGTAGACTGGATGGGCACCAAGAAGGGTTACCTCTGGGCCATCGGTGTATGGTCGTTCGGTGCATGTATCCATGCCGCTTGCGGATGGGCTACCATGCATATCGAGGGTTACGAGTCAGTAGCTGCTATGGCAGCTGTGGAGAACGGCAGCGCTGCCGCCTTGGCTATCGCCAGTGTCAGCGTATGGTTGTTCCTCGGTGCACGTGCCATCCTCGCTCTCGGTGAAGCCGGTAACTTCCCCGCAGCCATCAAGACTACAGCCGAGTACTTCCCCAAGAAGGACCGCGCCTTTGCTACCTCAATCTTCAATGCAGGTGCATCGGTAGGTGCTCTCGTGGCTCCTGCTACCATTCCCCTGCTTGCCCAGTACTTCAAGGATCAAGGCGTAGGTGGCGGCTGGGAGATGGCCTTCATCATCATCGGTGGTATCGGCTTCCTCTGGATGGGAGCATGGGTATTCATGTACGACAAACCCGAGCGTTCACGCTTCGTCAACAAGGCCGAGCTCGCCTATATGCAGCAGGACGATGCTGAGGAGCAGAAAGCCGAAGATGCTCCGAAGGAGAAGTCTGTATCTATCTGGGAGTGCTTCAAGTTCCGTCAGACATGGTCATTCATCGTGGGTAAGTTCTTCACCGACGGTGTGTGGTGGTTCTACCTCTTCTGGGCACCTGCCTACTTCTCTGACCAGTTTGGCTACAAGTCATCATCTGGCACAGGTATGGCCCTCATCGTAGTGCTCTACGCCATCGTGACCGTTATCTCTATCGGCGGTGGCTACTTGCCCAAGATCTTCGTGGAGAAGAAGGGCATGAACCCCTACAACGGACGTATGCTCGCCATGCTGATCTTCGCCTTCTTCCCCTTGCTCGCACTGTTTGCACAGCCCCTCGGTATCGGCCTCAACTCTGCTTGGTGGCCCGCTATCATCATCGGCTTGGCAGGTGCAGGCCATCAGGCTTGGAGTGCCAACCTCTTCTCTACCATCGGCGACATGTTCCCAAAGAGCATGGTAGCTACCATCACCGGTATCGGCGGTATGGCAGGTGGTATCGGCTCGTTCCTCATCAATAAGGGTGCAGGCTGGCTCTTCACCTACTCAGAAGGATTGGGCGAGGCATTCTCTGTATTCGGTTTCTACGGCAAGCAGGGTGGCTACATGGTCGTATTCTGCATATGTGCCGTGGCTTACCTCATCGCATGGTCTATCATGAAGGTGCTCGTACCGCGCTACAAGAAAATCGAACTCTAATCTCCCCTATATAATATAGGTTATGAAAGGCAGATGCAGGGCATCTGCCTTTTTTGTCTCCATCAGAAACTGGAAAATGGCCGCAAACAACAAATAATTCTCCTTTGTCAATTGCGCTTTGTCAATTAAGTATTAATTTTGCCGACGAAACAGAATTCAACTCTGAACCGATTAATATGAATTGTTAATTTGAACTATTATGGCATACATTAGTGATGACAGACGCAAGGTGACCACTCACCGCCTGTCTGAAATGAAACAACGGGGCGAAAAGATTTCAATGCTTACCTCATATGACTACACGATGGCCTCGCTCGTAGACCGCGCAGGTATCGATGTAATACTCGTGGGAGACTCGGCATCGAACGTGATGGCGGGCAATGTAACCACACTACCCATCACACTGGACCAGATGATATACCACGGCAAGTCGGTAGTGAAGGCCGTGCAGCGCGCACTCGTAGTGGTAGACATGCCCTTCGGCACCTATCAGGCAAGCGATATCGAAGCGGTGAACAACGCCATACAGATGATGAAGATAACCCATGCCGATGCACTCAAGCTCGAAGGAGGCGAAGAGATACTGCCCTCGGTGAAGCGTATCCTCGCAGCAGGCATCCCCGTGATGGGACACCTGGGACTGATGCCGCAGTCAATCAACAAGTTTGGCACCTATGCCGTGCGTGCCAAGGGCGACGAGGAAGCCGAAAAACTCATCCGCGACGCACACCTGCTCGAGGAGGCAGGCTGCTTTGCCATCGTGCTGGAGAAGATACCCGCCACATTGGCACAGCGCGTAGCCTCTGAGCTCACCATCCCCGTGATAGGCATCGGTGCCGGAGGTGGTGTCGACGGACAGGTGCTCGTAGTGAGCGATATGTTGGGCATGACCAACGACTTCAGCCCCCGCTTCCTACGCCGCTATGCCGACCTCTTCACCATAGTCACCGAAGCCGTAGGACACTACGTGGAGGATGTCAAGAGCGGTGACTTCCCCAACGAGAAGGAGCAATATTGAGACTCACATGGATAGAAACTATCAACCCACAAACATCATAATGACATGCACGCCATAGAAGACCACAAACGCATAATAGCCCTGCTCAAGCACGAAGTGGTGCCAGCCATGGGATGTACAGAGCCTGTAGCCGTAGCCTTGTGCGCAGCACGGGCTGCCGAACTGCTGGGTACATTGCCCGAACGCGTAAAAGTAGAACTCAGCATGAACGTATTGAAGAATGCCATGGGAGTAGGCATACCAGGAACAGGTATGATAGGACTCCCCATCGCCATCTTCCTGGGTATGAGAATAGGTAAGAGCAGCTATGGACTGGAAGTACTGAAAGACAATCATGCACAAGCCGTAGAGGAGGGCAAGCAATATATAGAAGAAGGACGCATTAGCATTGCACTCGACGAAAATGCACCAGACGGACTCTACATCAAGGTGCATGCCGAAGGTGACGGACGCACCTCAGAGGCCATCATATGCGGAGAGCACACACGCTTCATATACGAAGCCATAGACGACGAGGTACTGCGCAAGGAGGATGTCAAAGCACGTGCCAGCGAAGAGAACGACGAGCCCACCCTCACGATGAGCAAGATATACGACTTTGTCACCCAAACACCCATTGAGGAAATCAGCTTCATAGAGGACTCGGCCACGATGAACATGGCGGCAGCCGAGCAATCGCTCAAGGCATGCTACGGACATGGCGTGGGAGTGATGCTGCAAGGGAGTGCACAAAACAGTATGGTAGGCAGCGGCACACTCACCAACTGCATGGCATATACCTGCGCAGCATGCGATGCACGTATGGCTGGAGCTCCCATCTCGGTGATGAGCAACTCGGGCAGCGGAAATCAGGGCATTGCAGCCACCGTGCCCGTAGCCGTATATGCCCGCGACCACAAGATAGAACATGAGACCTTTGTAAGAGCATTGACACTGAGCAACCTCACCGCCATATACATCAAGCAGAGCTTGGGACGCCTCTCGGCTCTCTGCGGATGCATAGTGGCCTCTACGGGTGCCAGCTGTGCCATCACCTATATGATGGGAGGAACGTTTGCACAGATTTGCTATGCCGTGAAGAATATGATAGCCAACCTCACGGGCATGATATGCGATGGCGCCAAGCCCAGCTGCTCGCTCAAGCTGTCGAGCGGAGTGGCTACAGCCATGCTGTCGGCCATGCTGGCCATGCAGGACTGCTCGGTCAACCAATTCGAAGGCATCATAGACAAGGATGTAGACAAGAGCATACGCAACCTCACAAGCATAGGACGCGAAGCCATGCAGGAAACCAACCGCATGGTGGTGGATATCATGACCCACAAAGAGTGATAATATACACCATACGAAACAAGAGAACGAGCCTGTACATCATAAAAAAAACTAAATTTACACAACAAAGAACTTTAGATATGAATCCTTGTTGTATCTTTGTAAATATTAATTAAAAAAACAGGAAATAAAGCTATGATGCGCGAAAAAACCATCGAAAAGATCATCAAAGAATTTATTGCCAAGGAGATGACTTTGGACCCCGCCACACTCACCCGTGAGACCAACTTGGTAAACGACCTCAATGCAGACTCTATGTCCATTGTTAATATCGTGACGGCAATAGAGTCGAGATTTAAGATTACCTTCCCCGATGATTCCAAGATTCAGTATGATGGCTATACCGTGCAGTTCCTTATCGACGGAGCTACAAGTGGCCTCAAGGAGAAATCGCCTCGTCTGACAGCCCGCAGAAAAAAGAAGCAGGAAAAACTGGAGAAATAGGACAAGGAAGATATATAAAGAAATCGGCCGTATGGACAACAATGTCAATACGGCCGATCTTTACTTTGCCACATCAATGCTTACGCACCAGATCTACAAATGCGTATGCATGAGCGTGCTTGTCATCAGCTGGATGCTCTTCGCGCGACACCTCTTTCCAATCAGCAACACTCCATTCCGGAAAAAAGGAATCGGCCACAGCAGGGATATCATCGATGAGCGTGAGGTAGATGCGTGATGCCATATCGAGAGTCTGCTTATAGAGCTCGGCCCCACCTATAATGAACACATCTTCCCAGTAGTCACACTGCATGAGCGCATCCTCAAGGCTGCTATAGCACTCGGCATTCTCATAGTGCAGACCCTCCTGCCGGCTCAGCACGATATTGCGCCGATTGGGGAGAGCCCCCTTAGGGAGCGACTCGAAGGTCTTGCGCCCCATAATGACGGTATGCCCGGTGGTGAGGGTCTTGAAGCGTTTGAGGTCGTTGGGCAGGCGGTAGAGCAGTTCGTTGTTGAACCCTATGGCCCCGTTCTTGGCAACGGCCACGATGATGTTCAAATTATCGAGTGGTTGGATATTCATACTTTTTGATTTTTATCGGGTGGAATTAGTTCTTTATACAGCCACCACACCCTTGATATGTGGATGTGGGTCATAGTCTACGAGCTCGAAATCCTCGAACTTGAAGCTGAAGATATCCTTGACCTCAGGATTGATCTTCATCTTAGGGAGCGGACGCGGCTCACGCGTCAATTGCAGCTTCACCTGTTCTATATGGTTGCTGTAGATGTGCGTGTCGCCAAGAGTGTGTACAAACTCACCCGGCTTGAGTTCTGTCACCTGCGCTACCATCATGAGAAGAAGGGCATACGAAGCGATGTTGAAGGGTACTCCAAGGAAGGTGTCGGCACTGCGTTGGTAGAGTTGCAGGCTGAGCTTGCCATCGGCCACGTAGAATTGGAAGAAGGCATGGCAGGGCGGAAGGTTCATATTGTCGATATCGGCTACGTTCCATGCCGACACTATCATGCGCCGGCTATTGGGGTTGTTCTTTATGGTATCGATTACCTCCTTAATCTGGTCGATATGCCCTCCTTTATAGTCGGGCCATGAGCGCCACTGATAGCCATAGATATGTCCAAGGTCGCCATTCTCATCGGCCCATTCGTTCCATATCCGCACACCATTGTCCTGCAGATACTTCACGTTAGTATCTCCATTGAGGAACCATAGCAGCTCGTGGATAATGGATTTCAGATGGAGTTTCTTGGTGGTCAGGCAGGGGAACCCATCTTCGAGGTTGAAGCGCATCTGATGTCCGAATACGCTAATGGTGCCAGTACCTGTGCGGTCGCCCTTCTCTACGCCCTCCGTGAGGATACGGTTGAGCAAGTCTAAATATTGTTTCATAGTTATGCTTCTTTTATCTTTTTACCTCCCCAAAGGATGAGCATTGTAAGTGCTGCAGCAATATAAAGAGGATTGATGTTAATCTCCACGTGACGCAGATAGGCGACAAACTGTAGGGCATGTATAGAGATGTCGCAAAAGGTTTGCGTCAAATCGACCCTACTGAGCAAGAGCAGCAGGCCAATAGTAAGCGTCACTACCTCAAACACTGTAGTCCACGCCGTATTGACGGGACGGTGCGGTAGACGCCGCATCACCCGTTGGCTGAAGCCGTTGTCTTCGGGCACGCGGATGCTGTCCTGCATGAACTGCCGTATCAGTTGATCATCTGTCATATCCATTTTTTCTTAGAAAGGTTGCTAATTTTTCTTTTCCTCGGGCGATGTGCGATTTGACGGTACCTTCGGGTAGATTCGTTATCGCTACTATCGCGTCGATAGGGAGGTCATCCATCAGGTGCAGTGTCACGCACGTCCGCTCATTGGGTTTCAGCAGCTTCAATGCCTCATTGATGTCGGCCCTCACGTAGCTTTCCGAAGGGGCTTCCTGGTGCTGTGACTCCAGCTCGCAGTCGTCATCGTCCATCGAGAGCATCTCTTTCCGACTGCGAATATAGTCATAAAAAACGTTATATGCAATTCTGTAAAGCCAAGTTGAGAAGTTTGAGCGTTTTTTATATGTCTCCAGCGATGTATACGCCTTGATGAAAGTCTCTTGTGCAAGGTCGTCGCTCAAGGCACTGTCTCCCGCCGTGAGGCTCAGCAGGAATCTACGCACCGCACCCTGATATTTCTTCACCAGCGAGTCGAAGGCTCGTCGGTTTCCGAATATCAGTACTTGGCTGATGAGTGCGATGTCGTGCATAGTGTTTGCGCTCAAGGTGGCTCCTTAAGGTGTGCCTGGTTGTTGCTTCGCTTATTTCTTGGCAAAATAGTCAACAAGCAGTTCGCCGATACCTATGCATACGACTAATACGCCGATACCTACGCCAAAGTCACCCATCCATATCCCAAGGAAGATGGCGAGTCCTATGCCAAGGCATACGTTTCTTACGCCTTTGTTGAAAAGGGTACGATCTCTTTCCGTCTCGTCTACCTCGGTTTGCACGGCTGCTTGCCCTGCATTGGTGCCACTCCCCCTTGAGGCTCTGACGATAAGCCATATAATAAGGATAATACCCAAGATAGGTAGAACAAAAATACAGAATAGCACGAGCCCGGCAATCAGCAGTCCGCCAGTCGCAGCACCCATTGCAGTTTTCATCAGCCCCTCTATGCCTTCGGGGAATTCTTCGTCGAAGATTTCTTCCAATAACTCCACCGCCTCATCGGTATCCAGTGTATCGTTCGTGTAAGTCACAGTCCAGGAACCGGTCGTGTGTTGCGTTGCAGCATTGCTACCACCACCATTGTCCGTACTGCTGTCAGTGTCCGTTACAATCTCCTCCACTGCGGCAATACCCTCTTTTGTAGATTCGCCCTCCTGTGCAGGGCAGATTACTGTACTCATCAAGGCCACAATCATGGCCAAAAAGATGTTCTTTGTCTTCATATTGTATAATGTTTTTGATGTTCTCTGTCTATTAGACGTAACAAACTCGCCTCAGGTTGCAAAGTAAGTGATTTTTTTTCACTTTTAGTGACGTGTAAATAATAAACTGCAACAGTTTCAGCTTGAATTTTGGGATGATATACTTCTTATAAAGAAGGAGCACAGCGGGCTATCTGACTGATAAGCAAAGAGGGAAGTTCATGAAAGACGACTAACATGATGACAACCACAAGTAAGGTTACCACAACAAATGATACAGGTTATTTTTTCACACATCACATAATCACGCCTCGCAGGGGAGATTGCCGCAAATGGCACCACCACGCTACATTAGCGCAAAATAATGTGGCGACCTCTACATTTTTCGCTCGTTTATTCGTAACTTTGTCGTATGTGACGAAGTTACTCGTACTCGTTGAGAGAAATATCAGAGCAAGCTCTACATTTTTCACTCTTTTATCGTAACTTTGCCGTAACAAATTGTTATAAGAGATACACCAACAAAGACAATTGATTATGGAAGAAAAGAACACCAAGCAGAAAAGTCTGCAGAATAAGAGTTATGAGTCACTGGGATGCCTCCTCATGATAGGACTCATCGTAGGCGCCATCGTACTGGGCAGTGCCATCAAAGCCGCAAGAGCCAACGACCGCATAGTATCAGTAAAAGGATTGTGCGAGCGCGAGGTCAAAGCCGACAAGGCAATATGCCCCTTTGCCTACAAGGAGGGAGGCGACAACCTGCAACAACTATACACGACGATAGAGACCAAGAATGGGGTCATCATAGACTTCTTGCGCGAGGCTGGTATCGCAGATACAGACATCAGCATCGCTGCGCCCAAAGTGGTAGACACACGCACCGAATGGAGCGGCAGCCAAAACCGATACACCTATATCGTGACATCTGTAGTAACGGTATGCACTGACAAAGTAGACGAGATTATACAGTTGCAGTCGCGCCAAGGCGAACTGTTGCAGAAAGGCATCGCCATGACCAACAATTGGGAGTACCAAACGGTATACTCATTCACAAAACTCAATGAGATAAAGCCTTCGATGATCGAAACTGCCACGAAGAATGCACGCGAGACAGCCGAAAAGTTTGCCGCCGACAGCGAAAGCAAACTGGGGAAAATCAAACGCGCCACACAGGGACAGTTTACCATCACCGACCGCGACAGCAACACGCCATACATGAAGAACGTACGCGTGGTAACCAGCGTAGACTACTATCTGAAAGACTAATCACACCTATGAAAAAGATTTTTCACACCTGTGAAAAAAAATTTTCATGCCTGTGAAAAAAGTTTTTCACACTTGCGAAAAAATCCACACACACGCGAAGACACCACGAAACCACAAGCACAAATGAACCTCCCTGCTACCTTCGAGCATGAGATGCGCCTACTACTCGGCGACAGATATGTAGCGTTTCGCGAAGCACTGCTTGGCGAGCCTGCTGTAAGCATACGCCTCAACAAGGCCAAGTCAGACTCCACGCCCTGCTACGAGCCTGTGCCTTGGGCTTCAGATGCCTACTACCTGCCCGAACGACCCGCGTTTACCTTTGACCCACTGTTCCACGCAGGGAGCTATTACGTACAGGAAGCATCATCAATGTTTGTCGAGCAAGCAGTAAGGCAACACCTCAGTGAGGCACGTGCAGCACTCGACCTCTGCGCGGCACCTGGCGGCAAGAGCACATTGCTGCGCTCGCTGCTACCCGATGACTGCGTACTCGTATCCAATGAAGTCATGCGTCCACGTGCTCAGGTATTGACAGAAAACATCATCAAGTGGGGACATCCACGCAGCATCGTCACCTCAAACTATCCTGCCGATTTCACACCGCTCGGCCCTCTCTTCGACCTCATATTAGTGGATGCTCCCTGCAGCGGCGAAGGCATGTTTCGTAAAGATGAAGTTGCCGTGTCAGAATGGAGCCCCGAGAATGTAAGCATCTGCTGGCAGCGCCAGCGCGACATCCTCACCGATATCTGGCCTACACTCCGCCCAGGCGGACTGCTCATATACAGCACCTGCACCTTCAACACACACGAAGATGAAGAGAATGTGCGCTGGATAACAACAGAACTTGACGCCGAACCCCTACAGATAGCAATAGATGACTCATGGGGCATCACACCAAGTCTGCTCCCCGAGGTAGCACATGCCTACCGATTCCTCCCCGGCCGCACACGCGGCGAAGGCTTTTTCTTGGCCGCTTTGCGCAAGCGCAACAGTGCGCCAGAAGTCACCCAGCAAACCGAAGCGAATGCCAAGCGCAACAAGAAGAACAAGGACAAGCGCTCAGCCCCCCCCACCCCTGCAGAGTGCAAGCAGTGGATCGACAACAACAGAGGCTATATATATAAAAACACAGAGACCGAGGTTGTAGCCATCCCGACAGACATGGAACCTATACAAAAAAAATTGACAGAACACCTATGCCTATTGAAGTCGGGCATCACCATAGCCACACGCAAGGGACGCGACCTGCTGCCCACGCACGAACTGGCCATGAGCAATGTACTAAACACCGAAGCCTTTACCCGATGCGAGCTCACCTACACCGAAGCATTGAACTATCTACATCGCGAGGCCATCACACTACCTCCCGACACTCCTCGCGGCTTCATCATTGTCACCTACCGCAACACACCGCTTGGCTTTGTAAAAAACCTCGGCAACCGCGCCAACAACCTCTACCCTAACGAATGGCGCATACGTAGCGGGCACTTCCCGGACAAGCAGGTAAGCGTACTTTGATTTACACACACAGGAGCACAAAAGGCCTCCTCGCCAAATGAATCCATCCGAGCATTCATTGCATATAAAACAGTAAAAACGTTTGTTTATGCAATAAATATTGAATAAAGAAGTCAAATATACGACTGAGCAAACAAAAAAATTGAATAATTACCTAAGAAAAACATTGGAGGTGTTTCTTTTTTATGTAATTTTGCAGTCACATTGAAAATATAGGTATAAAAGTAATAGGTAAAAGATTGTTTCCGTTAAAGAAACCCCATCATTATGGATGCAAATAATATCGTAGTAAGATATGCCAACGCCGAGCATGCCGTATATGCCGAGCATATCTGCCAATTGATATACGAATCGGCCCTGCAGCGTGGCACAGGCATCGCCAAGCGCTCACCCGAATATGTAGCCGAGAAGATTAATGGCGGCAAGGCTGTGGTGGCACTCGATGGCGACCGACTCGTTGGGTTCAGCTATATCGAGAGTTGGAGCCATGGAGACTTTGTGGCCACCTCGGGACTTATCGTTGACCCCGAATACCGCAAAATGGGCTTGGCCGGACGCATCAAGAAGAAAACGTTCGAGCTGGCTCGCGAGCGATTCCCCTACGCCAAGCTCTTCAGTATCACGACCTCGCTGCCCGTAATGAAGCTCAACACCGCACTGGGCTACGTACCGGTGACACTGACAGAACTGACGCAGGACGAGGAGTTCTGGAAGGGTTGCGAGGGATGCAAGAACTACGACATCCTGCAGCGCAACAACCGCACCCGTTGCCTCTGCACCGGTATGCTCTTCGACCCCAAAGCCACGCCCGTCGACCCCGACGAGGAGGTGCCCACCATGTCGAAGTGGCAAAACCGCTTGCGCAAGATGCTGCATCTGAAGAATAAGAAGTGACATGTTTAGGGTTTATGGTTTAGAGTTTAGAGTTTAGTGTTTAGACTTTAATTGCCCTTAACAGCCCTTAATCCCCCTAATAATAAAAAGAAACAACAATATGGAACAGAAGAAAAAAGTAGTAGTTGCCTTCAGTGGCGGCTTAGACACCTCCTACACAGTGATGTATCTTGCCAAGGAGGAGGGATATGAGGTACATGCCGTATGTGCCAACACAGGCGGATTCAGCGAAGAGCAGCTCCGCACCAATGAGGAGAACGCCTACAAGCTGGGCGCTACCAAGTACGTGACCCTCGACGTTACCCAGGAGTACTATGAGAAGAGCCTCAAGTACATGGTATATGGTAACGTATTGCGCAATAATTGTTACCCCATCTCGGTGAGTTCAGAGCGTATCTTCCAGGCACTGGCCATCGCGCGCTATGCCAAGGAGATTGGTGCCGACGCCATTGCACATGGTTCTACCGGTGCAGGTAACGACCAGATACGTTTCGACATGACCTTCCTCGTGATGGCTCCGGGCGTAGAGATCATCACCCTCACCCGTGACAAGACCCTCACGCGCAAGGAGGAGGTAGACTACCTCAATGCCAACGGCTTCAATGCCGACTTTGCCAAGCTCAAGTATTCCTACAACGTGGGCATCTGGGGCACCAGCATCTGCGGCGGCGAGCTCCTCGACTCCAACCAGGGTTTGCCCGAGTCGGCCTACCTGAAGCACCCCACCAAAGAGGGTCCCGAACTCCTTAAGCTCGGATTCTGCAAGGGTGAACTCTGCTCTGTCAATGGTGTGGAATACACCGACAAGATCAAGGCCATACAGGCCGTTGAGGAGATTGGCGCAGCCTACGGCATCGGGCGCGACTGCCACGTGGGCGACACCATCATCGGCATCAAGGGCCGCGTAGGCTTCGAGGCCGCAGCCCCCATGCTCATCATCGCCGCACACCGCTATCTGGAGAAGTACACCCTCTCCAAGTGGCAACAGTACTGGAAAGACCAGGTATCCAACTGGTACGGCATGTTCCTCCACGAGAGCCAGTATCTGGAGCCCGTGATGCCCGATATCGAGGCCATGCTCACCAGCTCACAGCGCAACGTGAATGGCGTGGTAACACTTGAGCTCCGCCCGCTCGGCTTCCAGACCGTAGGTGTAGACTCCAAGGACGACCTCGTGAAGAACAAATTTGGCGAATACGGTGAAACTCAGAAGGGTTGGACTGCCGAGGAGGCCAAGGGCTTCATCAAGGTAAGTTCCACCGCCCTCCGCGCCTACTATGCTTGCCATCCCGACGAGGAGAGATAAAAGCGCATACGAAAAGTCACATTACGCTAACCTAAAAAGCGTGGCAGCATTAGCAAAAGTTTGCTCTGCCACGCTTTCTGCTGTAAGGCCATATACCTCGGCCAGTTTTTCAACCACCCGCACGATATATGCCGACTCATTACGCTTACCTCGATAGGGGGTAGGTGCCAAGTATGGCGAGTCGGTCTCTACTACAACACGGGAAAGAGGCACATGAGCAAGAGCGTCGGGAATGGTAGATTTCTTGAATGTGGATACCCCATTGATACCGAGCAGAAAACCGGGAAACTCAAGCAAAGCCTGAGCCTCATCGGCAGTACCCGTAAAGCTATGAAACACTCCTCGCAGGGGAGTTTCCTTGTACCTGCAAAAAAGGGTGTAGATTTCATCGAATGCCTCACGCGAATGGATTACAAGAGGGAGATCATACTCGAGTGCCCAGGCAATCTGCTCCTCGAGTGCAGCCATCTGTGCGTCCTTATACGTCTTATCCCAATAAAGGTCTAACCCCACTTCACCTATAGCGACAAAAGTCCGCGGATGCTCATCGAGCAATGTCTTCAGTTTGCCAAGTACAATAGGATAGTCTGTCCCGACCTCAGTCGGATGCAGTCCCAGCATGGGATAGCAATAATCCTTGTATTCCTCACAAACCTGGAGCATTGAATCCACAGAGGCCAGGTCGATGTTAGGCATGAGTATGCGACACACCCCTGCTTCACGGGCACGCTGCATCACTTCGGAGCGATCAGCGTCAAACTCCTCAACAAACAGATGGCTGTGTGTATCAATAATCTTATACATCACGTTCCATCAGTGCTGCCATGAACTCGCGAAGGACCTGCTTGTTTTCCTCGTTTACGCTGAGGGCTTCAAGTTCAGCCTTTGCCAACGAGTAATAGTGTTCCTCTATGTCGCGACTCATTTTGGGAAGTCCCACTTGATTGTATACTTCGGTAACAGCAGCAATCTTCTCCTCTGGAACGACATTGGTTGCAGTAGCCCAATAGTCGAGCACTGCACGCTGCTCCTTATCGGCCAGGCGGAGTGCATTGATATAGAGGTATGTCTTCTTGTTGCATAGGATGTCACCACCAATCTTCTTCCCAAACACCTTGGGGTCACCATATACATCAAGATAGTCGTCACGGAGTTGGAAAGCGAGTCCTATGCATTCGCCCAAGCGATATAGATGAGCCGCGTCATCCTCCGATGCGCCACCCAGGATGGCTCCTATTTTAAGTGCACATGCCAGGAGCACCGAGGTCTTGAGACGAATCATTTCTATATACTCCTGCTCTGCTACATCGGTACGCGTCTCAAAATCCATATCATATTGCTGCCCCTCGGCTATTTCAATAGAGGTTTGATGGAATGTCGCCATCACTTGGCGGAAATAGGCGTCATCGATGCGAGACATATATACATCGGCCAGCGAGAGCATCACATCGCCCGAGAGTATAGCTGTATTGGCATCCCAACGCTTATGTACCGTAGGCTTCCCACGGCGCACATCGGCATTGTCCATGAGGTCATCGTGCAGCAGCGTGAAGTTATGATATATCTCCAAGGCCAATGCGGGATCGAGAATCTTATCTACATCGTCACGATACATGTTATAAGCCATGAGCATCATGACGGGACGAATGCGCTTACCGCCCAGCGCGAGGATGTACTTTACGGGTTCATACAGATTCATGGGCTCACGGGCATAGTCGAGTCTATCGATATGCTCATTCACCTTATCAAGCAGTTGGGGAAATCCAATAAGCATGGTTGAGTGTTTTTTATGTCATGAGAATATAAAAAGAAAAAGAGGCTACGTGACGCAGCCTCTTTATACGTGTATTTGAGATTAGTTGCTCAAGCGGAATGTCACAGGTACGGTAAATCTTACGCGTACTGCCTTACCACGTTGCTTACCAGGCGACCACTTAGGCATAGTAGAGATCACGCGAAGGGCCTCCTTGTCGAGGTGAGGATTCACAGGCTTGATTACCTGTGGGTCTACGATAGAACCGTCGGTATTTACCACGAACTGCACGATTACACGGCCTTGAATACCCTGCTCCTGACAGATGGTGGGATACTTGATGTTCTTCTGCAGATACTTCATGAGCTCGGCATCACCACCGGGGAACTGGGGACGCTCCTCTACTACCTGGAAGATTTGCTCTTCCTGCTCGGGTTCTTCTACTACGATGGGCACATCATCGGTAATCTCAACGAACTCAGCCTGGTCTTCAGTAGAAGCGATGGTGGTCTCCTCAATCTCGGCATCGTCTTCCACGATGTTAAGCACCTCGGCCTGTGTTACAGCCTGAGGAGGAGGAGGTACGGTTTTCTTCTCGGGCATTGTGATAGGAATCACTTCCTCTTCCAATACGATATCACCAGCATCAACGATTTCGCCAGTGAACTCCTTCTCATACTGTGTCCACTCGAATGCCACGAAGTGAGCAGCCAAAGCAAAAATCAAACCAAGCAAAATCCAAGTAAGTTTCTTGCTCTCCAAATTGGCTTTTTCTGATTTTTTAATTTCCATAAAGCTATTTTTATTTATTATATTTTCCGATGTGTCTGCAAAAGTAATACTTTTTTCTTTATCCTTACAAAAAAAAATGTTTTTTTTACACTTCACACCTTTTTTAATTCCACACGGATTGCTTTTTCACTCCACCACAACGTTTATATGCAAAAATGTCGTATATTTGCAATGTATACAGATGCGCGAAGAAAAAAAACAAAGACTACCAATGAAGAGAGCCTTTATATACCTAATTATAATATGTAGCGCCGCCCTGCTCCATGCCCAGGATGCAGGAGCAGCCTTCCAGTTCCTACAGCTTCCGGCATCGTCACATGCTGCCGCCTTGGGAGGCGACAACACCTCTATCATTGAAGACGACATCACCCTGTCCTTCCACAACCCTGCCCTCCTGGCCAATGCTTCGGGCGGTACGCTCAGCCTCAGCTACATGAACTATCTGCAGCGCACCCACGTAGCCTCCGCTGCATACAACATGCTTGTAGACAACCGTTCGGAGCTGGCATTCGGCGTGCACTACCTCAATTTCGGTTCGATGAAGAATACCGATGCCGACGGCAATATCATCGGCAACTTCTCGGCCAAGGACATGGCTCTGATGGCAGTCTACAGCTTCGACTTCACCGACCGCCTCTCGGGTGGTGTCACCGGCAAATTCATCTACTCCAACTATGAGCAGGTGTACTCGCTGGCCCTTGGCATAGACCTCGGGCTCAACTACTACAACCCCGACATCATGCTATCGGCCTCTCTCGTGGCCCGCAATCTTGGCGGACAGGTCAAGACCTTCGACGGCACACAAGAGCCCATCCCCTTCAACCTTCTGATAGGCATCAGCAAGGAGATAGAGCATGCCCCCATACGCCTATCGCTCACCCTTACCGACCTCGACAAATGGAGGGCCGACGATTTCTACAACAAAGGCGACAGCTCATGGTCGAGCATCTTGCTGAAACATTTCATCATCGGTGCCGACATATTCCCTACACGCAACACCTACCTCTCTATCGGATACAATTTCCTAAGGCATAGCGAGCTGAAGGGCTCTGTCAAGCGTTCATTGGCAGGGTTTTCCATCGGTGCCGGACTGAATGTCAACCGCATAAAAGTGGGCGTGTCGTATGGCAAGTACCACGTAGCCGCCTCATCCCTGATGATGAATTTTGCTTTAGTACTTTAGGGTTTAGGGTGTAGAGTTTAGAGTTTAGGGTTTTTACATCCATTGATTAACATAAATATATATATGAGAAAGATAACCATAGCCATTGACGGCCACTCCTCGTGCGGCAAGAGCACGATGGCCAAGGACCTTGCCCGTGAGATCGGGTATATCTACATCGACAGCGGCGCCATGTACCGCGCAGTCACCTACTACTGCCTTCAGCACGACCTCTTCACCGAGGACGGCGTAAAGCTCCCCGAGCTGCAGGCTGCGATGCCCGACATCCGCATCACCTTCCGCCTGGGTGCCGAAGGCCGTCCCGAGACCTACCTCAACGACGAGTGCATAGAGAAGGAGATACGCGGCATGGCCGTATCGTCACGCGTGAGCCTCATCGCCACCATCGGTTTTGTGCGCGAGGCCATGGTAGCCCTGCAGCAACAGATGGGCAAGGACAAGGGCATCGTGATGGACGGGCGCGACATAGGCACTACCGTATTCCCCGATGCCGAGCTCAAGGTGTTTGTCACTGCCAGCGCCGAGGTTCGCGCCCAGCGCCGCTACGATGAGCTCAAGGCCAAGGGCGAAGAGGCCTCCTACGAGAGCATACTGGAGAATGTGAAGGAGCGCGACCGCATCGACAGCGGACGTGCCATCAGCCCCCTGCGCAAGGCCGATGACGCCATCCTGCTCGACAACAGCCACATGACCATCCCCGAGCAGAAGGCATGGCTGATGGAGCAGTATAAGTTGAGGGTGTAGAGTTTAGTGTTTAGGGTTTAGGGTTTAG
>JAGAQY010000013.1 GCA_017622495.1 Bacteroidaceae bacterium
CCATAAACCATAAACCCTCAACCATAAACCCTCAACCATAAACCCTAACGCACCTGCCCGTCGCCTCGCACAAGCCACTTATAGGTGGTGAGCTCTTCCAGCCCCATAGGGCCACGGGCATGTAACTTCTGAGTACTGATACCGATTTCGGCACCAAGTCCAAACTGAGCACCGTCTGTAAAGGCGGTGCTCACGTTGTGATATACGCAAGCCGCATCAACCTCTCTGAGAAAACGCTCGGCAATATCAGCATCTTCAGTCACTATACATTCACTATGCTTTGAACTGTAACGGCATATATGCTCCAGAGCCTCATCAGCAGATGCCACCGTACGTATCGACATCGTATAGGAGAGAAACTCAGTGCCATAGCTTTCATCGGTGGCCTCCAAGAGAAGGTCAGTAGGATAATGCCCACGCAAAGCTTCGAATGCAGCCTCATCGGCAAATATACGTACACTATGCTTAGTGAGTGCCCCGCACAATAAAGGCAAGTCGCCCAAGCGGTCGGCATGTATCAACAAACAATCCAATGCATTGCATACACTCACACGACGGGTTTTGGCATTGAGCACAATAGCGGTGCCCTTGGCCGTATCGCCATACTTATCGAAATAGGTATGGCACACACCTGCTCCCGTCTCTATGACAGGTACTGTAGCGTGCTGCCGCACATAGCGGATAAGGCCTGCACTACCGCGAGGTATCAGCACATCAATGTCATCTACCGCATGGAGTAGTTTGTCGGCTGCCTCACGCGTTGAAGGGAGCAAAGTCACGATGTTCGGATCCAACCCCTCGCGTTCCAGGACCTCACGTATAAGGGCAACGATAGCGACATTGCTCTTCTCCGCATCGCTTCCTCCCTTGAGCACACATGCATTGCCAGCCTTGAAGCATAAGGAGAACACATCAAAACTCACATTGGGCCTTGCTTCATAGATGACACCTACTACACCAAATGGTACTGATATACGCTGCAAGTGCATACCATTGGGACGGGTGGTATCACACAACACCCTATTGAGAGGCGAAGACAATGTTGCTACAGCACGTATATCGGCCGCAATGGAACGAATACGTTCTGCGGTCAGCATCAAACGGTCATATTTGGGATCATCAGGATTCATCCGTGCGAGATCGCACTGATTGGCCTCCAAGATATAGGAGATACGTGCTTCGGCCTCATTGGCTACAGCACACAATACACTATTTATTCTCTCATCACCCAACTGTGCCGCACTACGGGCGGCGATACGGGACTTTCTCATAGTCGTTTGCTCAATAATCCTTTATACTATACACAAGTAGTCGTAATGCACTATAGGTCTACGATCATGTTGCCCTATAGCCTGCCGTGCCTCCATGCTGTCATAAGCAGTACGACCCACACCAATGACGTTTCCTTGGGCATCAGCAACATGTACGATATCGTCTTTTTCAAAATCACCGTCAATGGCACATACTCCTATGGGGAGTATACTCGCGGCCTTCTCTCCTAACACCACCTCTACAGCTTTATCATTGAGGCGTATGACACCTTTAGCAAAACCATCACTATGAGCAATCCACTTCTTGACACTCGATGCATTCGCCTCCGATGCCACAAAGAGGGTACATAACGTCGCCTCCGGTTCGTTAACAACATGAAGCAATATATCCTCCTTGCGTCCATTGGCAATGATGACCGCGATACCCTCATCGGCTACCTTACGGGCAATCCTTGACTTGGTCTGCATACCACCACGGCCAAATCCCGAACGCTCTGTCTGTATATACTCCTCCAAGGCCATAGACGGCTCTACCCGACGTATCACCTTGCTCCCTGCATCGGAAGGGGGACCATCGTATATGCCATCTACATTACTTAATATAATAAGTACATCCACATCCATCATAGTAGCAACAAGGCCACTCAACTCATCATTGTCGGTAAACATCAGTTCGGTCACCGATATGGTATCATTCTCGTTAACAATAGGAACTACCCCATGATCAAGCATGACACGCATACATCCTCTTTGATTGAGATAGCTGCGACGGGTAGCAAGGCTCTCTTTCGTCGTAAGTACCTGTCCCACGGCAATGCCATGATCTCTGAAGAGTTCATAATATCGATTGATCAGTTTGGCTTGCCCTACGGCAGAAAAGAGCTGACGGCTCTCCACACTGTCCAACTTGTCGGAAAGTTGCAGTTCACTACGTCCTGATGCTACTGCGCCTGAAGAAATCAGTATGACCTCTATCCCTTGGCGATACAACAGGGCTATTTGGTCAACCAATGAAGACATGCGGGTGACATCCAGTGTGCCATCTGCACGAGTCAGTACGTTGCTACCTATCTTCACCGCAATACGGTGATATGCTGATTTCCTTGACATATTCAATGCTACTATACTATTTGGCGTGACAAATATACATCTTTCTGCCTATTATTGCGGCATTTTTATCAGAAGATTGTTCATTTTTCTTACATTTTGTGATTTTTATCAGAAACTTCATATAATTTTAGCCCTTGCTTTGCAAGTACAGAAATTAGGCGGCGCCTCAGAACCTTTAGGTCGACGCCCGAAGGTAAAACCGAAGGGGCTGAAGTCAAAAATCAAGTTTTACTTGCTTTTTCGTTCGGCTTGCACAAACTTTAGTCCTTGCTTTGCAAGTACAGAAATTAGGCGGCGCCTCAGAAAAATCAAGTTTTACTTGCTTTTTCGTTCGGCTTGCACTAACTTTAGTCCTTGCTTTGCAAGTACAGAAATTAGGCGGCGCCTCAGAAAAATCAAGTTTTACTTGCTTTTTCGTTCGGCTTGCACTAATTTTGTTGCGGAATCACCAAACAAGCGCGTAGCGCGCCGCGTTGTGTGAGGTGATCCCAATGTTAGGGGTGCTTGCCCAAGGGCAGGCTGAGATTATACCCTTTGAACCTGCTGGCGTAATTGCAGAGAGGAAAACGGAACTTGGTGTGTAGGCACAAGCGATGCTGATAGTATAAGAGAAGACCGTATTCCCCCGTGAGAATAAGGTCTTCTCTCTTTTTTCGCCCATGCCATACACGACTCCGCAAGCAAGGAACCGGCATTTACGAAACTAAATGTCAAACCTAAGAAGATGTTTGGACTTATCTGTGATAAAAACCCAAGCAGCTTCTTAAAAAAAGGAGAAAAAAATGAACAAAGAGAATCTGAAGAGAGACCTCGCGCTGGTGCGCGAAAAGAGTCCGCTGGTACACAACATCACCAACTACGTGGCCATGAACTTCTCGGCCAATGCCCTGCTTGCCTTGGGCGCTTCGCCCGTAATGGCCCATGCCGTGGAGGAGATGGACGATATGGTTGGTATCGCCTCGGCCCTGGTAATCAATATCGGTACGCTCGATGCGGAGTGGGTGCGCGGCATGCTGGCAGCTGGCCGTGCTGCACATCGCATGGGCAAGCCCATCGTGCTCGACCCCGTAGGTGCAGGAGCCACCCCCTATCGCACAGAGACTGCGTGGCAGATTATCCGCGAGTGCCACCCCACCATCATCCGTGGCAATGCCTCAGAGATTATGGCACTCGTGAATGCCGACATCAAGAGCAAGGGCGTAGACAGCAGCCAAAGCTCCGACGATGCCGTGGAGTCGGCCAAGCAGTTGGCAGGCACGACAGGTGCCGTCGTAGTCATCAGTGGTGCTACCGACTACATCACCGATGGCTCTCGCGTGGAGACGGTGGGCAATGGCTCTCCGCTGATGACACTCGTCACGGCCATGGGCTGCACTGCCACCTCAGTAGTAGGCGCCTTTGCCGGTGTCAACCCCGATGCCTTCGAGGCAGCACTGCACGGCATGGCGGTGATGGGCGTGTGTGGCGAACGTGCCGTAGCGCAGAAGTCCACTCCCGGCTCGCTGCTCACCCACTTCGTGGATGCGCTGTACGAGATTACTCCCGAGCAGTTGGCCGAGCAGGTAGTAGCAACACCGAGCAACCATCGCGCCAAGTGGAGCAGCACAGCCTTCGAGGCGGTAGCCGACACCATGCGCAGCATCGAGCAGTATGCCTTCATACAGGAAATGCTGGCTGGCACGTTACCGCAGGAGCAGTTTGTGCGCTACCTGCAGCAAGACAAGATATACCTCAAGGAGTACTCACGCGACCTATACGCCGTAGCCGATATGATGGCGGACAAGGCCGAGGGCGATTTCTTCCGCGCTACCGCCAAGGAGGGCATGGAGAGCGAGAATGCCATGCAGGCTATGCTGAGCGAGCGCTTTGGCATCCATGGCGAGGCACTCCCCGTAGCCACCACGCTGCGCTACACCCGTTTCCTGCGCCACTATACCGACACGCTGGACGTGCCCGTAGTGCTCGCAGCCGTATTGCCCTGCTACTGGGTCTACAATGAGGTGGGCAAGTACCTCGTGGCACAGCATATCAGTCCCGACAATCCCTATAAGGAGTGGATACAGACCTACGGTTCGCCCGAGATGGATGAGGCTACCAACTATGTAGTAGGCCTCATCGACCGCCTGGCCGAGAACTGCACTCCCGAGAAGCAGGCACTCATGCGCCGCGTCTTCGCCGAAGGCTGCGCCCTGGAGCTGGAGTTCTTTATGATAGGAGGCAAACTAATTGAAAATTGAGAATTGAAAATTGAAAATTGACCTGCCGGACGGCAACTCCTAACTCATAATTCATAATTCACAATTCATTATTCACAATTCATAATTCATAATTCATGGTTAACCCCTTTGACCTCTCCCTTTACCTTGTCACCGACCGCCCCCTTTCGGGTGGTCGTGACATGGCTTGGATAGTGCGTGAAGCCGCTGCAGGCGGTGTCACCATGGTGCAGCTCCGCGAGAAGGAGTGCTCCACAGCCGAATTCATCCAGCTGGCCCGCGAGCTGAAAGCCGCGCTGGCTCCTCTCGGCATACCTCTCATCATCAATGACCGTGTAGACGTGGCGCTCGCCGTGGATGCCGATGGTGTACACATCGGGCAGAGCGATATGCCCTATGCCACAGCCCGCAAGCTGCTGGGCAGCAACAAGATTATCGGTCTCTCGGTGGAGACGATGGATGAGGTCATCGCTGCCAATGCCCTCGACGTGGATTATATAGGTATATCGCCCGTGTATGCCACGCCCACCAAGACCGACACGCTCACCCCCTTCGGCCTCGATGGTGTAGACGAGGTGATGCGCTGCTCGCGCCACCGCTGCGTAGCCATCGGAGGCATGAACAGAGACACCGTAGGTGAGGTCATCGCCCACGGCGTAGAGGGCGTAGCCGTGGTATCGGCCATCGTGGCAGCTCCCTCGCCCCGCGAAGCAGCAGCAGAGCTGGCGGGGATTATAAGAAATAATCGCCATGGGCATTCAGAGCACTCCGAGTACTCAGAGCTCTCCGAACACTCCGAGGTCTCTGAGAATAATTCTCAATTTTCAATTCTCAATTCTCAATTAAAAAAGGTTCTCACCATCGCTGGCAGCGACTCGGGCGGTGGCGCCGGCATACAGGCCGACATCAAGAGCATCTCGGCTAACGGATGCTTTGCCACATCGGCCATCACCGCCATCACCGCACAGAATACGCTGGGCGTAAATGCCGTGGAGGGCCTCTCCATTGACATCCTCGAAGGGCAGATCGAAGCCGTGCTCAGCGACATCGGCACCGACAGCGTGAAGATAGGCATGCTCCACTCAGCCGAGGTGGTGCGCAGCGTGGCGCGTCTATTGCGCAAGTACGGTATCAAGGATGTGGTGCTCGACCCCGTGATGGTATCCACCTCGGGGCACAAGCTCATCGAGGACAGCGCCATCGCCGTACTGAAGAGCGACCTGATGCCGCTGGCGCGAGTCATCACCCCCAATATTCCCGAGGCCGAAATCCTGCTTGGCGAGCCTATCGAGAAGCAGGGCGACCTCCCCGCTGCTGCCCGCCGCCTGGCCCAGCAATATGATGTATCGGTACTGCTCAAGGCAGGTCATCTGGTAGATGATGAGCTCATCGACATCTTCTACAACAATGAGACAGGCGAGGTGATAGAACTCAGTGCCCGCCGCGTCGACACGCCCAATACCCACGGTACAGGCTGCACCCTCTCAAGTGCCTTTGCTGCCCAACTGGCCAAGGGGCTCCCACTCAACGAAGCCGCCCGCGCCGCCAAGGAGTATATCAACCAAGCCATCACTCATGGTGCTGCCTACACGATTGGGAACGGACATGGTCCAGTACATCATTTCTACAATCTCACAGTAGAGCAAAAACACTAAAAAGGGGGGGCAAATCATACTGCCCCCCTTTTTTATATATCTGCTGCTGAGAAAAGAGACCATGAAACTGACAAATGACAACGTAAAACTTTGTATTTAGCACACTTTGGCGTATCTTTGCCGGACGATAAGGTGTGTGACACGAAAAAATACAAACAAATATTTCAATATCATGAAAAGATTCTTTTCCCTGATCGCAGCAGGATGCGCCTGCATGCACTTGGCGGCACAGTCGCCCGCCCTCGAAGGTTTCCTTTATGGTGATCAAGCCGCACCCACCGGCAAGGAGTGGGAGTCAGTAGAGGAGCTGTCGCTCAACAAGGAGCAGCCCCACGCCTATTTCTTCTCGTTCGAGAGCGTGGAGAGCGCCCGTAAGTTTCTCCCCGAGAACAGCAAGTACTGGCAGTCACTGAACGGTACATGGAAGTTCCACTGGGCACCCAACCCCGATGAGCGTCCGAAGGACTTCTTCCAGCCTGGCTTCGATGCCGCCGCTTGGGACGACCTCGCCGTACCCTCATCATGGAACATCGCCGGTATCCAGAAGGATGGCTCACAGAAGTATGGTACCCCCATCTATGTGAACCAGCCCGTCATCTTCCAGCACCGCGTGGCTGTGGGCGACTGGAAGGGTGGTGTGATGCGTACTCCTCCCACACACTGGACCACCTATAACCACCGCAACGAGGTGGGCTCGTATCTCCGCACCTTTGAGGTGCCTGCCGACTGGGAGGGCCGCGAGGTGTTCATCACCTTCGACGGTGTAGACTCGTTCTTCTACCTTTGGATCAACGGCCAGTATGTAGGTTTCTCAAAGAACTCACGCAACAATGCCGAGTTCAACATCACCAAGTACCTGCACGATGGCTCCAACACCGTAGCCGTAGAGGTATACCGCTCCAATGACGGTTCGTTCCTCGAGGCACAGGATATGTTCCGCCTCCCCGGTATCTTCCGCACCGTGGCACTGCATAGCCGTCCCCAGGTGCGCATCCGTGACCTTGTGGTGAAGCCCGACTTGGATGAGAACTACGAAGCTGGTGTTCTCAACATTACCGCTGAACTTGTTAATACTTCAAAGAAGAATGTCAAGAACTTGGGTATGCGCTATACGCTTTATCAGCACGAGCTCTACAGCGACGACAACATCGCAATTGACAATTCACAATTGACAATTGACAATTGCGCACCCATCACCATGGGCAAGCTCACCGGCAAGGCCGTGGCTACCGCTAAGCTGGCGATGGAGGCTCCCCGCCAATGGACTGCCGAGGCTCCCTACCGCTACACCCTCGTAGCCGAGTTGCTCGACAAGAAGGGCCGCACACTCGAGACCGTATCTACCATCGTCGGCTTCCGTGAGGTGGAGATCAAGGATACCAAGGCCGAGGACGATGAGTTTGGCCTCGCTGGTCGCTACTACTTCATCAACGGCAAGAACGTGAAGCTCAAGGGCGTTAACCGCCACGAGAGCCACCCCGCAGTGGGTCACGCCATCACTCGCGAAATGCAGGAGGAAGAGGTAATGCTGATGAAGCGTGCCAACATCAACCACGTGCGCAACTCACACTATCCCTGCGACCCCTACTGGTACTTCCTCTGCGACAAGTACGGTATCTACCTTGAGGATGAGGCCAACATCGAGAGTCACGAGTACTACTATGGTGAGGCTTCTATCTCTCACCCCGTGGAGTGGAAGAAGGCTCACGTGGCCCGCGTCATGGAGATGGCTCACGCTACCGTGAACAACGCCTGCGTTGTGATCTGGTCACTCGGTAATGAGGCAGGCCCCGGTAACAACTTCGTAGAGGCTTACAAGGCCCTCAAGGCATTCGACGCTACACGCCCCGTGCAGTATGAGCGCAACAACGATATCGTAGATATGGGTTCAAACCAGTACCCCTCTATCGGTTGGACACAGGGTGCCGTGACTGGTAAGTATGGCATCAAGTACCCGTTCCACATCTCTGAGTATGCCCACTCGATGGGTAATGCCGTAGGTAACCTCATCGACTACTGGGAGGCTATCGAGAGCACCAACTTCTTCTGCGGTGGCGCCATCTGGGACTGGGTAGACCAATCCATGTACAACTATGAGAAGGACGGCACACGATACCTTGCCTATGGTGGTAACTTCGGCGACACCCCCAACGATGGCCAGTTCGTGATGAACGGTATCATCTTCGGTGACCGCGAGCCCAAGCCCCAGTACTGGGAGGTAAAGAAGGTGTACCAGTACGTTGGTGTGAAGATGCTCGATGCTCAACAGGGTCTCGTGGAAATCTTCAATAAGAACTACTACACTCCGCTCAACGACTACGAGATCGTATGGTCGCTCTGGAAGGATGGTAAGTGCATCCAGCAGAACCAGCCCGTACAAGGTCCGCGCATGGCACTCCAGCCCCGCCAGAAGGCTACCTACCGCCTCCCCTACGACTTCGCATCACTCGATGCCAATGGTGAGTACTTCGTGAAGGTACAGTTCCTCCTCGGCAAGGACATGCCTTGGGCCAAGCAGGGCTATCCCCAGTTTGAGGAGCAGCTTGCCGTGAAGGCTGCTGGCGAGAAGCCTGCTATCAACGTTGTGGCTACTGGCGACAAGTTGCAGGGCGAGATGAACGGGAACAACATCAGAACCATCAAGGGCAACGGCTTCGAGGTGCAGTTCGATATGGCTCAGGGTACCATCCACCAGCTCACCTATGGCGACGAGGTTGTCATCGCTGCCGGTGGCGGTCCTCGCCTCAATGCCTTCCGTGCCTTCGTGAGCAACGACAACTGGTGCTACCAGCCCTGGTTCCAGAATGGTCTCCACAACCTGCAGCACAAGGCCGTCGATGCCAACACCATTCTTAATAAGGATGGATCCGTAGTGCTCACCTTCACCGTAGTGTCACAGGCTCCCAATGGTGCCCGCCTCAACAGCCAGAACGGCCGTTACGACAGCGGTATCCACGAGCTCGTGGAGCAAACCCAGCTCCCCTTCGGTGAGAACGACTTCAAGTTCACCACCAACCAGGTATGGACCGTATATCCCGACGGATCAATCGAACTGCAGTCAGCTATCACATCTAATAACCCCTCACTCGTGCTTGCACGCCTCGGCTACGAGATGCAGGTGCCTGCCGGGTATGAGCGCTTCAGCTACTATGGCCGCGGCCCCATCGACAACTACAACGACCGCAAGACGGGTCAGTTCATCGAGCAGTTCGGCTCTACCGTGGCCGAGCAGTTCACCAACTGGCCCAAGCCCATGCAGATGGGCAACCACGAGGAGACTCGCTGGGCATCGCTCACCGACAAGGCTGGCCGTGGTATGCTCGTAGTGAACGAGGCTCCCTATGCAGTAGGCGTAACAGGTAACAGTGCCATGGAACTCACTATGGCTACCCATCCTCACAAGCTTCCCAAGAGCGATGTCACCTACCTCACCGTAGACGCAGTGGTGACAGGTTTGGGTGGTAACTCATGCGGTCAGGGCGGTCCGCTCGTACATGATCAGGCTCTCGGAGCTCCCACACGCATGGGCTTCATCATCCGTCCGGCCAATGCTCAAGGTGGTGTAGACGTTGCTACAGCAGGCGATAAGCCCCTGCTCATGGCCCAGCAGAAGAATGGCGACATCGCCATAGAGAGCGGCATAGAGGGTGCTACCGTGATGTACAAGATTGGCACTGGCCGTAAGGCTAAGGCCGTGAAGTACTCCGAGCCTATCCCCTTCCGCGATGGTGGTACCATCACCGCTTACTATAAGGAGAAGCCCGAGCTCAAGGTGACCATGACCTTCGCCAAGATTGAGAAGATCAATACCGAGGTTATCTTCACCAGTAGCGAGGAGTCGGGCGAAGGCAATGCACGCCACCTCGTGGACAACGATGCCAACACCATCTGGCACACCATGTACTCGGTGACCGTGGCCAAGTATCCCCACTGGGTAGACCTCGACGCTGGCGAGGTGAAGACCATCACCGGCTTCACCTACCTGCCCCGTCAGGACAGTCCTAACGGCAACATCAAGGATTACCGCTTGCAAGTATCCGACGATGCCAAGACATGGAGTGAGCCCGTAGCCGAAGGTGCCTTTGCCAACGACAACAAGCTCAAGCGCGTGATGCTCGACAAGCCCGTGAAGGCCCGCTACATCCGCTTCACCGCACTCAGTTCACAGGCAGGCAACGACTTCGCCTCAGGTGCCGAACTGGGCATCTTGGCCGAGTAGTACAGATGTATTGAGATAGCAAAAAACCGCCTTTTCATCGGACTTTTCCGTGAAAAGGCGGTTTCTGTTTTGCTTGCACGGAACGAAAGGGAATAGGGGTGGTTTCTCCCTTGCCACGTTTTTGCCACGCTTTTGTCACACCTGTTTTCTTGGTGCGTAGCGATGAAAACAGTACATTTGCACAGAGTAACTACAAAAACATGTTGGCGATAATCTTAAAAACAGATTCTTATATATGAAGCGTATCTTGTATATCGTGTTGTCGATGACCTTAGTTGGTCTTGCGGCCTGCAGCAAGAAGGATAAGGAGGAGGTGCAAGCCCCCAAGAAGGTACATATCGAGCTCACTGCCTATCAGGAGCTGGAACTCGCCTATCGTGCACACGGCAGGTTTAATAAGGACAAGAAGGACAAGCGGAGCCTGTCTGAAGCCGAATATCACTTTGCCAATGTGGTGGTGCGCGATGATTCCACCGATTCCCTACGCGTAAAGGCACTTTATATGTTGCATAATATTGAGTCGTACGGTGCTTACGGACGTACCAACTATGCCAAGGCGCTGATGTATATCAACCGCTGCATCGAGTATGCCAAGGCTGGCGTAGGCAATGACATCAACTTGGCACAATACTATGCCCACAAGGGCGACGACCTGTGGCACTACGGCGAGATTGACTCAGCCATCCACTATTGCCACAAGGCAATGAGCTTCCCCGTGCGAAAGAACTGGACGGACTATATCGTGGCTTACGTGCTGAAGCACATCTATCATAACCGACAAATCCCCGACTCGGCAGCCTATTACCAACAGCGCTTCGAGGAGGCAGCTGTCATCCCCTTGGGACAGATTCGTGGCCTCGACGTTCATTCTCCTCAGTCGGCCTCGGCCTTCAAGGCCGAGATGGAGCGCACCATCGCCCAGTCCAAGAAATCGAAGGACTGTGCATGCCCGGGAGCAAAGACGCCTGCTGCCACTCAGCAAGCCACAACAAAAGAGGCTCCATCAGGCCTATCGCCTTTTGCAATCAGAATAATCGTGCTGCTTATCATCGCCATGCTCTTCACCGCGTGGTATATATATAAGAATAAGAAGAGGCCGCCGAGGGTATACGAATATGGGGACACTCCACAGCAGGAGACCGAGGAACCTCAGCCCCAACTCACCGAAGAGGAGCGTGGCGAAACCTTTGCCTTGCCCGAGTCACTGATACTGCGCCGCAGCCTTGCCGATGGTCGCCGTGCCTTCGAACACACCACCAGCTACGACGACCTCAACACGATGCAGATAAAGGAGAAGGAGCTCTACGATATGGCCTTCGAGGCCACACGCGACGTGGAGAGTTCGCTGTTCGCCGCATTCAAGGAGGCTTGTGCCACGCTCATCGAGAACGCCGAACTCAACGACCAAGAGCTCATCTGCTGCTTCTGCACCTACCTTGGCTATAGCAACAATGTCATTGCCTATATCGGACACACCACTCCCGGCACCATCCGCAAGCGCAAAGACCGCATCAAGAAGAAACTCCCCACCGACTTCTGCGATGTGATATTCGGCGGTAATGGATAGGTGCATGGTTCAGGGTGAGACCACCTGACCATTGGACGTGGCCCTCATCTACAACTAATAATAATGGTTAAAGTTGGGCATCTCGTTTCACTTTTTGTAACGTTAAGTTGTACGAACGGGATTTATTGCTTTCCTTTGCTTGTCGTTACAAGAAGGATTAATAATCAAGCCAAATGAAACCAACCAAACTATTCCTTGTCCTTGCCGCAGCGGTGCTGCTGGGGGCGTGTACACCGAAGAAGCAACAATCGGAAGATTGCCTCAAGCATGCGTTAGAGACGGTTGAACGTATCAAGGTGGCAGGATACGAAATAGAGGAGAAGGTGAAGGCACCTTATGAGAAGGACTGGAGCAGCATCCGACACAACAGGTTTGTAGAACAAGATAATCCACAAGATACGACTATCGGAGCATCAGCCCTACGCTACGGTGAGGATGGCTGGATATTCAGTGTATACGACGGTATAAATCTCGCCTCTTTCAATCACGACGAGAAGCGGATAGTTGTAGAGGACTTCCTGGATGCAAAGAGTCAGGCACTCCCGTTCCGCATGTATCATCCCCCCTTCTTCAGCTATGTAAAGAGCCTCATCCGTTATATGCTGACTACCACAGACAGCATCAACCTTGACGTGGAGGAAACGGATGAAGACTTTATCTATAAGCTCTCCATCTACGAAGACAGGCAGGTGGAGTTCTTCGGACGTGCCTACAAGATGCCAGAGAACCCTTTTGCCCTCAGCGAGGAGGATGCTTACTCCTACTACACGCTATGGATTCGCAAGGGCGATGCTATGCCTTATAGATATTTGAGGGAGATGAGCCATAACGTGCAGGATGTCACTTGCCATCATGCAGAATGGAGTGAGGAGGTTACGACCTCTCCCATCGTTGCAACAGACCTCATACTTCTGCATGGGAGCTACAAGGTACATTATGTCGGCAGGAGGGATATGGACAAAGAGGCCCGGCAGCACGAACAGCTTATAGGCAAGGCCGCTCCCGAGTGGACATTGAAAGATATGAACGGGAAGTCGGTGGCGCTAAGTTCCTTGCGTGGCAAACCTACGATTATCAACCTGACGGGCCTTGGCTGTGGTCCTTGCGCACAGGCCTATCCCGAACTGGTAGAGCTGAGCAAACGCTATAACATAGTATCTATCGAATCATGGGGAAAAAGTGCACAGAGCCTGCGCGACTATGCTGCCCATCACAAGATAAGCTACCCGATGCTGCTTGGCGAAGATGCTGTGCTGAACGCTTATGTCGGTACTAATCGCGGAGTACCTGTATTCTTCTACCTTGACGAAAACCATATTATACGCAAAGTAGATAGAGGGTATGCTAAAGGGATGATTAGCCGAAGTACTGAAGAATTGGGATGGGAATAAAACAATAATTCCTTAAAATTGCCTTTGGCCCCTGCGGGCGGCGAACTCGTTTCGTGGCCCAATTACATGGCAATTCATGCCTTTATTTTCTTAGATACGAATTCTCGTGAATTGCCCATAAATTAGCCATAAATAAAATCGTGTAACAACATACAATAACCAATACAATGAAACCAACCAAACTACTTCTCGCCCTTTCCGTGGCGGTGCTTTGTACACACAATAGTATCAATGCGCAGCCATCGTTTCGGAAAGCAGTGACAGCAGGCATCTCTACCTCACATCCTCATAGTGGTGACCATCTTGTGGAAGGTGAGATCTTTGACCGTTTCGTAGGAGGCGAAATAGGGGTAAAAGGAGAATGCGTATTTCCCCAAAGCCTCTACCTAAGTTCAGCCCTGTCCATCAGCAATAGGGGTTGGAATATCCCTGTGTATTTGGACAACAATTTCCAAACATCTACGTGGGAGTGTGACGTATATTACTTGGAGATACCCCTATTTGTAGGCTATAAATATGCACTGTCGAGCAAGTCTGGGCTGTTCTGCGAATTAGGTCCATACCTCGCATTGGGTCTTTGGGGACATAGCCGTCTGGATGTTGACGAAGATGTCCCGAGCAATGAAAGCAAGAACGTATTTCAAGATGGATGGTACCGCCGAGCCTGTTGCGGTGCGAGGGTTAATATCGGTTTGAATATCAATCAGTGGCAATGGTCGATGGGCTATAGCTATGAATTGCTGAAACCCACCAAGGATGCTTGGAGTACAATCATCAATCCACAAACATCTTCCCTGTATCTCAACGTGGCTTATTTCTTTTAGAACCCCCAAGTGCCACCCCTAATGGTTTACGACATGAAAAGATATTTGCCCATATTCATTTTATTGTTGCTGTGTTCATCATGTTCAACTCAACACAAAACATTAAAGATTACCAATGGCATGTTCTTCTACGAGAAGCCAGAGCAGGTACCCCCTGGAACCGTTGTGGAAATGGCGATGTTGGAAGATTCCGTTTGGGGCAAAATCACCATACTTGATTACCCGCAATTGTCAGAAGCCGCAAAGAAATATGCTATCCCGACAAGAAAGATAAAGAATGGAGAAGACATATTGAAAAGGGCTGCCAATGCCCGTAGGTTTCATACTACTATCTTGGCTCCAACGATGAATGTCAGTGTAGGAGATATGTTTCCACACTTTACCCTTCGCGACATGAATGGCCGTGAGTGGAGCAACAAGGACTTGATGGGCAGGAAGGCGGTCATCAACTTCTGGTTTACTGGGTGCGGCCCTTGCATAAAGGAAATGCCAGAGCTGGGCCGTTGGGTAAGAAAGCACCGTGATGTGACGTTCCTGGCTGTGACATTCGAAAGTGCCGAGAAAATCAAACAGGTTGTCAAGGACAACAAGTTTCGTTTTCATCAGTTGGTCAACGATGAAGAACTCATAGGACAAGTGGGTGTAAGCAGCTATCCTTTTACTGTGGTGCTTGATGAGGAAGGCAGAATCATCCTCATAGAGGTTGGCACATCTCCAGTTCAAAGAGAGAATATATTGAAAGCGATAAAGAGATAAAAGCCCTCCTTATTCCGTGTAAACTATTTTTATTTTTGGCTTGGCAAGGTGTAGCGGTGCGCCACCGATATGTAGGCATGCAATATGTATTTATGTAGCGATTAAGTTTTTTATATCTGCATACAACCCGTGCCCCATCAGACAAGTCTGGTGGGGCACATTATTTTAGAACTATACAATTGACCTGAATGGGGCTGTACCGTGGACTAAATTACGGTACAGCCCCTCATGCAATACATTTGCAATATCGCTGCAATGTAATTGCAATATCCTGGTACAGACAGCACTCAGTAAGTTCCTATAATTTTGTCGGAAAAAGCACAAATGAAAACACAACGTATCGTTTTTCTTGATCTGATTCGCATGGCAGCCATACTGCTGGTCATCACACAGCATGCGTGGAGTGGCTTGCGACTCGATGAGCCTGCTGCCGGCGATGTCCGCTACATTTATCAAGAACTGGTGGTGATGGGAGTCCCGCTATTCTTTATGCTATCGGGAGCATTGATGCTCGGAGGCAAGCCCTTACCGATAGCGCAATTCCTGTCACGACGGCTAAAGCGCCTGCTCGTTCCCTATCTGCTGTGGGGCACACTAGTATATATCATCTCGGCAGTGATGCATAAGTATACTGACGTGCATTCCGCAAAGGTGGCTTTGTTGCATTATGTTCCCTATCTGCTCTCGGGCAAAATCAATCCGTCGTATTGGTATATATTCGTATTGATAGGGCTCTATCTGCTGACTCCATTTATGCAGCGTGCTCTCTCTACTCCTCGTGGAAAGCGGCTCACCCAATATGGACTGATACTTTGGTTTGCGTGGCTCGCACTGCGGGTCTACTATCCTCAGTTTGGCTCTATCCATTATTATAATGCCTCGGCCTTCATGTATATGGGCTTTTTCCTGTGCGGCTACTATTGTGTGCGTTATCTTACCGATGAACGTACGAACCGTCGCTTCGGACTCGTTGGGTTCGTGCTGGCCTATATCCTCAATGTGTGGGGGATGATGAATGGTGCCAATACCGCACTTGTGCATACATTGGCCATAATCAGCTTGTTCCTACTCCTCAAGTCGTGTGCAGTTCCTGACAGGTTCACATCGTTTGTCACCTCCTCGGGGCGCTACACTTATGTCATCTATTTCGTGCATGTGCCGCTGGTGGGGATGCTCTGTATGCTTGACGTGTGGGACTGGTGTCCGCTATGGATACGTCCGTTGGCAATTACGCTACTATCATTCCTTGTCAGCTACTCTATCGCTTGGATTGCCGACCGTATTCGTTGGGTACCAAACGCTTGGGTGGGGATATGATTTCTGGTTGTAATAATTCGATTGTATATGAAAAGAAATGATTATATTGACTTCGTCAAAGGAGTGGCCATCCTATTGGTGCTCGTGGGACATGCCATCCAATACTGCTATGGCGCGGAGTATTTCTTGCAAGGGGCATACTTCAGCAATCCCATATTCAAGTTTATCTACACGTTCCATATGCCGCTGTTCATGGCTGTCAGCGGTTACCTCCTGCAGCAGACATTGACCCATCGGACGGAGTTGGAAGTGGCAAAGAGGCGCTTGCGGCAGTTGGGACTCCCCATTTTGAGCTTCGGCGTGCTGGCCTTCGCCATCAAATGGGCCGTACATCCAACGTTTGATATAATAGGATGTGCGAAGGATTTGTTCAGTACTATTGTCGGCAATCTTTGGTTCCTGTGGGCATTGCTCTACAACCAATTGTTGCTGCTGCTTATCCGACGTATGGGCGACAAGGTGTGGATGTATGTGTTGGCGGGTGCTTTGATATACTTTATACCCGACAATAGCTATATCCCGGCACGTTACACGTTTCTCTATCCGTTCCTCGTTGTGGGGTATATGACGGGCAAGCACACCCTTAATCGGATATATGCAGGGAAGAGACGTATGAGAATATCAGCAAGTATGCTGGTGTTGTATGTCGGTGCACTATATGCTACCCGTACGCTGCTTGCCGATGTGTGGGGTTGGGGAATGTTGGGCAGTGTGCTGCACACTGCAATGCGCCAGTTGATAGCCTTCTTCGCCTTGGGATGGATTCTCCCCTTGCTGTATGGAGTGTATAAGAGATGTTCGGCCAAGCGTGTCATCAGATTTGTAAAGGATGCAGGGGAGAACTCTTTAGGTATATATTATTTCCAAACATTGATATTCATCCTTATCTCCAGAGTGTGCCACCTGCTCCCTTCGCTTGGTGTGTGGGGAGTGTTCATTGGTGGAGTTGCCATTACAACTGAATGTCTTTTGCTGGCGCGGTGGAGCAGGCGCCATGGAGTCGCACGGCTGTTGGTGTTGGGTGTGATGGGGGTGGATAAGGAGTAAACGATTTTTATTTTTGGCCTGGCAGAGTGCAGAACTTCGATGAAATCGGCGATTTTTGAGTCCCGAACGTGTGAATGGGGCTTTCTGCAGGTGGAAAAAGTTTATTTTTGGGGTGGCATGGCAGCGCTGTGCGCTGCAACGATGGCGTTGACGTAAACGATAGCCTCCTACTGGATGCTAACGTGGAAGAAGATTGCCAGCCTTTAGAAATTATTATTCCTGATTCTTAGTCATTTTCTACCACGCAATAACTTGCGAGGAGCAACCCTATACTTCAGTTACATTTGCTAAAAAATTCAAATATCCGTGGATATTTCATTACGTATCCATGGATATTTCATTACGTAACCGCGGATATTTCATTAAATATCCACGGATATTTAAGTTTTTCACCTGAAGATAAAATCATAAGCATTATCCTAAATAGGATTATCCTGATTAGGATAATAAGGAAAAATCTTTTATCCGCGGCTTATTGGAAAAGGACTTTGTCACGCTAGACAAGGACGTTTATTCTATATACGACCCATTCTTCGCTTTCTGGCTCAGGCAAAGGAGTAGTGCGTGCCACTGCCACCCCAAATATAAACTTTTTTCACCTGTACGATTAAATTTTGAACCACAGATTTTTTATTTTTGGTCAACTGATTATACTGATTCCACAGATTTTGCACGCGCTTTGCTTGTGCCCATCCGGATGGCAGCAAGGGCGCAGCCACTTGCCTATCTGTTTAATCCGTGCTATCTGTTGACTAAAAAGATCCGTGAAATCTGTGGCCTAGATTAATCGTATAGGTGAACTTTTTTTCATCTGAGAAGGGAAAAATCGCCGATTTCATCGGAGTTCTGCACTCTGCCAGGCCAAAAATAAAAATCGATTACACTGCCGGAGAAGTCAAATTCCTCCGTGTCACGCAAATGTCACGCTCGTGCCACGCTTTTGCCACGTTTTTTCGTTGGTGTGGCTATGGATTATGCGTTCCTTTGCCATGTGAAAAGCAAACGTATAACCTAATAAAAACACAGTAATGAAACAGAACAGATTATTTGTGGCGCTATGCGCAATGATGCTGACGACCGGGGTGATGGCACAGCAGAGAGAAAAAGTAAATGCCAATGGATGGACCATAGATGCCAAGAGTCGAAATCCCCTCACAAAGGTAGACGTAACGATTATGACGACCGACAGTACGATAGTCACCACATACCCTTCGTGGGATTTAGAAGGGTATGAGGGGCGGTTTTCATTTAACCTCGAATGGGGGAAGTCCTATATATTTCAATTTACTAAAGAGGGGTATGATACTGTGTACGTGAATCAGACCTATCCTGCAAAGTCAATGCTGATGATGTCGGGTATTGGCAACTTGGGCAAGGTGGCATTGAAAAAGACACCGGTGAGCGATAACTTACCTATACAAATAAAGAATGAGGAGGGTGAACCATGAAACGAATAGTAGCAGTATGGGTATTGTTGGCTACTTGCCTTGGCGCAATGGCGCAATCAAAGCAATATGCCGAAGGGTATGATGGCGAGGCAATGCATGTGGAAGCCAAGATAATAGACAAGATCATACGAAAGCCATTACCAGTAAATGTTACAGCAATGCAGCGCGACAGTACCATCATAGCCCAAAGTGCTTTGGGTGCAGACGGTGCTTTTTCCTCTACGTTTCCAAAGGACTCTGTCATTGTAGTCTGTTTCAGCATGGTAGGCTATGAATCATATTGGCTGGAACTGGATTATCGCAATAGTAAAGCCGTGAACAAGAATTTAGGAAACATCGAGATGGTGGAAAAGCCCATTGAACTGGATGAGGTGACGGTAAAAGCCTCAAAGATAAAAATGGTGTACCGAGGCGATACGATTGTATATAATGCCGATGCGTTCCGCCTTACTGAGGGGTCGATGCTTGATGCGCTTATTGAGCAGCTACCGGGTGTAGAGCTGAAAGGAAGCCAGATACTGGTCAATGGGCGCTACGTGGAGAGCTTATTGGTTAATGGGAAGGACTTTTTCCGTGGCGACCCCAGCGTGGCGTTGGGCAATCTATCCGCTTATATGGTAAAGGACATCAAAGTGTATGAGAAGGAGGCCGATGATGCACATATTGTCGGGACAATGGTAAATAAATCGTTCGTGATGGATGTGCGTCTGAAGAAGGAGTATTCCGCAGGATTGATAAGCAACGCAGAGATAGCCTACGGACTGGCCAACCGCTATACGGGGCGTCTCTTCGGATTGCTCTTTACCGACCAGATGCGATTGGCCATGTTCGGTAATGTGAACAACACCAGCGACACACGGCAGCCCGGGACAAATGGTGACTGGAACCCCTCGTGGCAAGCATCGGGAGTGACGAATATGCAACTCGGTGGTATCGAGTTCCTTTGGGACAATAAAGAGAAGAGCCTGGGCGTAGAGAACTCTCTGAAAGTGTTCCGTGAAGACGAACACACCGAGACTGTGACATCGGCGACCAACTTCTTCAACGATGGCGACACCTATACACGCAGTCACAATAAAACACACGACGACCAACTGCACATTATGTGGAGAAACCGTTTGCACGGAAAGGGTAAGTACTACTTTTTCGACTTCCGCCCCGAACTGGAGTTTTTCCATAATGATATCACTGGCACAAACCGTGGCGCACGTTTCACTGCTAAACCCTCTGAGAATTACCGAGGCGCATCGCTCGACAGCATTTACATGCCAGGCTATGTCAACCCAGCAATGCTATATAGCGCTGTTACAGATAACCTAAGCATACGCGAACAGCTCAATGTGAAAGGCTATCTATATGGTTCATTTACGTTTGAGAATACGCGTGATTACATCACTATGATAATCAATGCCAATCGCTACCAATATGACAATAGAAACTATCAGCACTACACGCTTCGCTATGGTGAGGCAGGTAACGGTATGGACGACAAGCGCAATATGTATGGCGATAATCAACGATGGGAGAAGAACCTCTCGGCGCAGTTTGACTACAATCATGCGCTGGACTTCAACAAAACTTTCCTATTCCGTCCCAAGTACACCTATTCTTATAATGCGACCAACGGGTATAACCACGTATACCGCCTTGAGCGATTCGAGGAATGGAGCCCTGAAGATAAGGAGTTGGGGATGCTCCCCTCTACACGCGATTCGTTAAGTCAAGCAATGGATGTAATCAATAGCAATAACTCGGTACGCCGTACCCATAAACATGTGCCAAGCCTTGAACTGGAACGTAGGATTTACAGTGATGCCGGCTACCAGTACTATTTGTTACGTCTACCTCTGAATATAATGTCGGAAAGCAATCACATACATCGTGGCGACATTGACACCACTGTGAACCGTCTCTCAGCAAGGCTTGAGGGTAGTGCTCAGTATAACATAACTCAATACCAACAGGGCGACTCTTTGCCACGTCGTGAATACCAATGGACCTACAACTTCTCCAACTCGGCACCTTCGCTCTCGTACAACATCCCTTACGTGAACGATGCCAATCCGCTGTCGATATACATCAACCGCAACGATGGGCTGAGGAGTACCCATAAGCATAACGCTTCATTCGCATATAAACGCTATCATAGTGTCAGGCAACGCAACTTTAATACAGGTGTCAACGCCTCGCTTGTGCGCAATGCCATCGCCCACTACCGCACCTATGACAAGGCCACGGGCGTTACCACCTCATGGCCTACCAATATCAACGGAAACTGGCAGGCAAGTGCTTATTACAGTATGAGCAGTGCGCTC
>JAGAQY010000002.1 GCA_017622495.1 Bacteroidaceae bacterium
CCCTAAACTCTAAACTCTAAACTCTAAACACTAAACACTAAACACTAAACTCTAAACCCTCAACCCTCAACCCAATCATCAATAAGCATGCGTGCCATGCTGAGCTTCTCGGGGATAGTGGGCAAGTTGTCGCGGCGAAAGAAGGCAGCTTCGCGCAGTTCACCGTCTATCAAGGCAATGTCGCCACTGACATAGTCGGCATGGAACCCCACCATCAGGCCCATAGGATAGGGCCAGGGTTGGCTGCCGAAATAGCGGATGTTGCCAATGGTCAATCCTGTCTCTTCGTATACTTCGCGGCGTACGCATTCTTCGAGCGATTCGCCTGTCTCAACGAACCCTGCCACCAGGCCGTAGAAGTTGCGGCGGAAGCTCTTGGCCTTCACTAAAAGTGCTTCTTCACCACGGTGGACAAGCACGATGATGGCCGTGTTGAGCTGGGGCCATATCTCCTCGCCACATACCTCGCAACGTTTGCTGATGGGGGTATGCCACTCCATGTGAGCTCCGCAGATACCGCAATATTGGTGGTGCGTGTCGAAGTAGAGTATCTCACTCGCTTTACCGGCCTCTATATAAATGGGGCGTGGCAGCAGATTGAAACTTTCGCGTAGTCCAATCCATTCATATCCTTGGGGCAGCTCTACCTCGTTGGCACAGCTCTCGCTTGTATAGAGCAACAGGTTGTCATGCTCTCCGAATAGATGTAGATTCTTTATGGCTGATATGGGCTTTCTTGGTATCTCATAGGTTTGACCATTGTTCCTTAGCAGCAACTGCCCATGATTGAATATGTAGTGTCGTTCTTCTTTCATAATTAGCGATTATTTGAGGCAAAGGTACGAATATTTCTGCTATGGTGATAAAATAGAGCTCGTATTAGGTGCAGTTTGATAAAAAATAGGTAATTTTGCAGCGGTAATCAGATTGAATATAATGGAAAGAAAAGAACTACGTGGTATGGGAGTCGCTTTGATCACTCCCTTCAAGTTGGATGGATCTGTTGATTATGCAGCATTGGATAGACTGGTTGACTATCAGATAGAGAATAATGCTGATTTCCTATGTGTGCTTGGTACTACGGCTGAGACTCCTACGCTAACTGCTGAAGAGCAGTTGAAGGTGCGTGAGGCTATAATCAAACGTAATGCCGGTCGCTTGCCAATCTTGCTGGGTTGTGGCGGCAATTGTACACAACATATTATCGATACACTGAAAAATGACTCCATGGAGGGAGTGGATGCGATACTGTCTGTAGTGCCCTATTATAATAAACCTTCGCAACAAGGTATGTATGCACATTTCAAGGCAATCGCAGATGCTACGGAGCTTCCCATCGTCTTGTACAATGTGCCAGGACGTACAGGTGTGAATATGCTTCCAGATACGACTTTGCGATTGGCCGCGGATTGCAGTAATATAATAGGTATAAAGGAGGCATCGGGAAATATAGAACAGATAAATGAAATTATATCTCGTCGACCGGCTGGATTTAAGGTGTTCTCGGGAGACGATGGTATCACACTGCCATTGATTAAGTCTGGTGCCGATGGGGTAATCTCTGTTATAGGAAACGGATTTGCAAATGAGTTTGCACAAATGGTGCATCTTGCTTCTGTGGGAGAAGTTGATAAGGCGCATGAGATAGATGCTACTCTGACTCCTTTGTATAGCTTGCTTTTCGTGGATGGGAATCCTGCGGGTATCAAAGCCTTGATGAATCTGCAGGGTAGGGTAGAGAATGTGTTGCGACTACCGCTTGTGCCGGCTTCTGATGCTACGGTAGAGAAGATACGTGTGGCTATGGTAATGTGATGATAGCTTGTGTGGATTACGTAATATAAAAAGGAGGACCATTTGGTCCTCCTTTATTATTATTTGAGCTCACTCCAACTGGGAGGATTGACACCGAGCAGGTGGCGCACGAAGAAGTCGTAGCGCTTGTGCTCGCCGAAGGCCTCGCCCATGGTGTGGCGCTGGCCGGGAAGGAAGACGAACTCAAAGTCCTTGTCGGCCTTGATGAGTGCATTCACGACTTGCATGGTAGAGGCAGGGTCTACATTGTCGTCCATCTCGCCAACAACAAGCATCAGCGGGCGGGTGAGCAGGTGAGCATTCTCCACATTGCTGCCCTCCTTGTATTGGTCACCCACGGGGTAGCCCAGCCACTGCTCGTTCCACCAAATCTTGTCCATGCGGTTGTCGTGGCATCCGCAAGCGGAGTAGGCTGCTTTGTAGAAGTCGGGGTGGAAGAGTACGGCAGTCATAGCCTCCTGGCCACCAGCCGAACAGCCGTAGATACCTACGCGGTCGATATCCATGTAGGGATATTTCTCTGCTGCAGCACGTATCCAGCTGATATGGTCGGGCAGACCGGCATCCTTGAGGTTCTTGTAGCATACGTTCTCGAATTCGCGTGAACGGAACGAGGTGCCCATACCGTCAACAAAGACTACGATGAAGCCAAGCTCGGCAATCGAACTCATATAGTAATGGTGGGCGGTGAAAGCCTTGGGCACGTAGTGGTCGCCGGGACCTTGGTAGATATACTCAAGGATAGGATATTTCTTGTTGGGGTCGAAGTTTGACGGGCGGATGATGAGTCCCCACATATCGGTCTTGCCGTCGCGGCCCTTGGCGGCAAACACCTCAGGCGCACGCCATCCCTCAGCTTCGAGGCGGCTGATGTCGGCAGTCTCAAGAGGCATCACGGCACTGCCATCCTCGGCATTGCGGAGTACGGCTACAGGAGCATCGTTGGCGGTAGAGTATACATCTACCAGGTACTGCATGTCGCGTGAGAACCATGCCTTATGGGTGCCACGCTCAGGGGTGAGGTCGGTGAGCCCGTTGCCATCGAAGCCTACACGGTAGTAGCGGATGTGGTAGGGGTCTTCGTCGGTTTGCACGCCGTTGGCAGAGAAGTA
This sequence comes from Bacteroidaceae bacterium, assembly GCA_017622495.1. Taxonomy (GTDB): domain Bacteria; phylum Bacteroidota; class Bacteroidia; order Bacteroidales; family Bacteroidaceae; genus UBA1189. The sequence continues at coordinate 2,928 of JAGAQY010000002.1, forward strand.
AATCTGCTCGTTCTCCTCGTCGATACGGATGATGTCGCGCACGTACCATTCGCCCTTGGTAATCTGATGAGTGGGCTTGCCTGTGGCGCGGTCGTACATGTAGAGGTGGTTCCAGTTGTCGCGCTCGCTCGACCAGATGATACGCTTGCCGTCTTTCAGGTGGTGGCGATAGATGCGTGAGTAGTTGACATATTTGTCGCTGCTCTCCTCGATGATGGGGCGCACGGTGCCGTCTTCGGCCGAAACCTCCAATATGCGGTAGTTCTGATGGCCACGCTCGTTGTACTCGAAGGTGATACTACGGCTATCCTTGTCCCAAGAGGGGTGGCTGATGTAGTATTGGTGATTGAAGAGCTCGGTAGAGGGAATGATGGCACGGCCAGTCTCCACCTCATAGATGCAGGGAACCTTGAAGGGAAGCTCGTCGCCGGGCTTGGCATACTCCTGCTTGTGGAGCTTGGGCTGCAGCTGATCGGCCGGTGAGGACTCCACATAGTATACGTAGCGCTTCTCGGTGGGGCGTATCTTGCACGATACCACTTTGCGGCTGTCGGGGCTCCATTGTATGTAGGCCGAGTAGTAGTTGGCCAGTGTGCCGTCGATACTGAGCTGGCGCTCGCGGCCTGTCGCGCGCTCGCGTACATATATATTATGGTTCTTGATGTAGGCGATATACTTGCCGTCGGGTGAGGTGACGGGAGCTGCTTCCAACTCATCGTCGCGCTCCATCCAGTGACGCTGGCGGCCCTGACGCTGCTGCAGGGCACCGTCATCGGTGAGCTGGTTCTTGCGGATGTTGTACGTCCAGCGATGTCCGTTGGTCTGGAAATGGATAACGTCGAGCTTCTCTTCTACCATGAGGCGGTCGAGGTGGAGTGCAGTGGCACGATAGTCACGCTTGGTTGCCTCCTTGAGCGCTTTGGCCAGCTTGTCGTGGTTGAAGAGCTCGGTGCGCTTCTGCTTCTCGGCATTCACGAGAGCGTAGATGCGTCCGTCGGGAGTGTTGCGCACATACCAGAAGTTGTGGGTAGCACCAATCCAGCTGGGCTGTACATTGTCGTAATACACTTTGCCTGAATACTTGGCCCTTTGTGCAAAGGCCCGCTTGTAGTCCTCCACAGTGCCTTGCGCCATTGATGTGCTGCAAAGGCAAGCGAGGAACATGAGTGACAGTAGTTTTTTCATTGTGGTTGTTATTAATGATTGTTTGTTGTTGTTAATGGTCGGTTCTATTGCTGGATAATAGGAGTTGTTGAAGAGTGTATAGCTTATCGTTCAACGTTTCTCGTTCAACGTTCATCGTTCATCGTTCATCGTTCATCGCTAATCCTATACACTAATCTCTCCTGCAATAGAACGCTTCATCTCGGCACGTATGCTCTCGGGAGGGAGTTCTTGCCCTATGAGATACATGAGTTTGGTTATGGCTGCCTCTACTGTAGAGTCATGGCCACTGATGATGCCTGCCTCGAGAAGTTGGCACCCGGTCTCATACAAATGCATCTTTACACTGCCGGTGCTACATTGAGTGATGTTAACTATCACCTTGCCTGCTTGAGTCGCTTCTGTGAGTGATTGGGTGAGCCATGAGAATCGTGGGGCATTGCCACTGCCGAAGGTGCGGAATATGATGCCTTTAAGATCTGGGCTCTTGAGTATCTTCTTTACAATGGTAGGCTGTATGCCAGGGAATAGCGAGAAGATGATAATATCCGCATTCATCTTATAGTGTGGCTTAAGTGTGGCCTTAGGATCGTAGGGCCGTATGAAATGCCTATAGTATTGGATTTCAATGCCGGAATGTGCCAATATGGGATAGTTGTTTGACTCAAAAGCATCGAAGTTCTCGGCGCTAATCTTGGTGGTGCGATTGCCTCGCATGAGTTTCTCGTGAAAGAATATGCATACCTCTGGTACTACTGGGGTGCCGTCATCATTCTTGGCTGCCGCTATCTCAATGGCGGTCAGAAGGTTTTCTTTTCCGTCAGTGCGTAGGGCACCAATGGGAAGCTGGCTTCCTGTGAGGATGACAGGTTTCATTAATCCTTCGAGCATGAAGCTAAGCGCCGAAGCGGTGAAGGCCATTGTGTCGGTGCCGTGTAGGATGACAAAACCATCGTATTTCTCATAGTTGCTATAAATGATTCGCACCAGTTCGGCCCATAAATCTGGACTCATATCCGAAGAGTCTATAGGTGGCTCAAAGGCATAAGCAAATATGTCGAGGTTAAACTGCTTGATCTCGGGCACTTGTAGTAACAATTGGTCGAAATTGAAGTTTCCCAATGCCCCAGTCTCGGGGTTTTGTATCATACCGATGGTACCTCCAGTATAAATCAGCAGTATAGATGTCTGTGACGATGCGCTCATAGCAAAGATGGGTGTTTCCGGTTTTTCGATGCGAAGATAGTGAAAAGATGTTTTCTGTACAAACAATTGGGGGTAATGTATGTTTGTTTTGTAAGATTTGTTAAATTTGGTGGGTGCTATTTGGCAAGTTGTATTAAATAAGTTATTTTCGTAAAAAATATATTGAATCTAATAATTAGAGTTATGAATGTACAGATTGTTCGAAGTATCAGTGTGTTGCTTATAGGAGTACTTTTTATTGTTTTGGGTGACAGTGCATTAAACATGCTTATTATTGCAGTGGGCGCTTTGCTCATGATTCCTGGGTGCTACTCATTGGTGTCCTATCTCCGTCGGCTCGAGCAGCGCCCCATGTTCCCATTGGCTGCATTGGGCAGTTTCTTGCTGGGTTTGTGGTTAGTGATATCTCCCAGTTTCTTTGTGGGAATCTTTATGTATGTTATAGGGGGTATACTCGTGGCTTTAGGTGTATATCAGTTGGCTACATTGGCATCGTCAAGTCGTGCGCTACCCGTGGCGTGGCCTCTTTATGTTTTCCCTGTTCTCGTGTTGGTGTTGGGGATGTTCGTGCTGTTTAATCCATTTGAGGCAGCTGCTCTTCCATTTATCCTAATAGGCATTGGATGTGTGATAAGTGCAATTAATGATATTGTGGCTGTATGGCGTACTGCCAAGCAACGGAAAGGGACGGTTCATCCCATCGAAATAACAGATGCCGAAGTAGTGGAATGACCATTGACCTCATTTTATTGTGTCAATTCTTTATTCTCGTTTGATATTCTTAATGGTGATCGCTGTCCTTGCGGTCGCCATTAATTAATTGTTGGCATTTGTTACACGGCTGTATATGCTCGGATGATTGGGGCGTTATGGAAAAAAACAAAACAAGTTTTGGTTTTTCGCTCGGCTTGCAGTAACTTTGGCGGTCAAATTGGTTAATGGAAAATGAAAACGATAGAAAAGAATACCCCAATGCAAGTGATACGGGGGCTATTGATGGGTATAGGCCTACTTATGGTGGGGTGTATACAACCCGGTGACGGAGTAGACGACGATGTGAATAATGTGGGCGGCGTAAGGCCAGAACAAGTAGTTGTGGGTCGTGAACGTTGGCGGACATTCCTGGGTAATGTTACGGGATATGGGTTTGTGCTTAATGTGAATGGTCTTGTAGATACTATTTATTACGAGGGTGGATATGCTGCGTTTTCCTATAGAGATGAATATCGTGATGCGAACAATGCCATCAATGATATGGTAGAGATGAAACTCTGTGGCTATGATGATGCTGTACAGCGTATCTGTATCTTCAATATTGGTGCAAATGGCTATGCTAAGAATGCCACTGAAACAGATTTGGCGACTGGTGATAGCTATACATGGCTGTTTGGATATGACAGGCAGGGATATCTGACCTCGCTAAGAGTGGGAGGTGATATGTGTACCTTTGAGTATGAAGATGGGAATTTAGTGGAATATACCAATGATGTGGAAACTGATGAAACCTTTTTCTTTTCCTACTCCAGTATGTCTTCGCATGGATATATGCCATATTTCCACTCTCCTGGTTATATAGAGTATGACTTTGGCCCCATTCTTCCGCTTGCTTATCTTGCAGGCTTGGCTGGTTACCCTTCGGCCAATTTGCCTTCGTCTTGTGAACGGGAAAGAGATTTTGAAGAGATCTATTGGACGTATGAATATCGCTATGTCTTCAGTAATGAAGGAGCGCTCGTAGGTCTATACTATATACAGTTATAATAATCGAATAGTAACGTTTTTTTATTGAAAGAAGATATGCACGGAATAGGTACTATCTTGCTGCTTGTTGTCTCAAATGTCTTCATGACATTCGCCTGGTACGGACATCTGAAACTACAGCAGATGAAACTTGTCACTGATAATACGCCGCTTTATATTGTAATCCTTATAAGTTGGTTCTTAGCATTGTTTGAATATGCTTGTCAGGTACCGGCAAATCGGATGGGATTTGTAGGTAACGGAGGCGCGTTTACGCTGATGCAGCTAAAAGTGATACAAGAGGTTATTTCAATTACAATATTTACGCTTTTCACAATTGTTTTCTTTAAGGGGGAGGCGCTGCAATGGAACCATTTTGTGGCCTTTGGCTGTCTGATTGCAGCTGTATTCTTCGTGTTCTTGAAATAAGTGGAGAGATCATAAAGAATATAGTTGCCGTCCGGATAATATAATTAGATTTTGTAGTCCGGACGGCAATGTTTAACAATACTCGGTTATGTCTTTAAAACTGAGGTATTCCCTGGAATACGTTAGACTGGCTGTAGGGAACCAGATAGCCATCAAGTGTCATCGAACGTCCCGAAAAATTGGGATTGATAGTGGCGCTCGCTTGGTTGGTTCCTCCTGTTAGTGTCAGGTATACGGTGGCTGAGATAGCACTGCCTTGTATGTTAAAACTGTAGTATATGTTGCCATCTTTGTCTGTTGACATGCGCTCTCCCGATAAGTCTCCTTGGACAGTCACTCCACCTAATCCGTTGGGGCTATAAGCGAAGTTGTTAAATGCGGTTTGTACGGTGCCTTCACCATCTTCACAACTGATATAGTTGGTGTTGGATGATACGAAACGTGTGATGCCATTGAAAAAGTTTACATTGTTGGCTTCTAATACCCAGTTGCCTTCTTTCAAGGCTATTACGGCTTCATTATAAGCTATGGAGTCTTGGCGTTGCTCTATGGCACGCTCTTGGGCACGGAGACGCTCGCGCTGGGCTCGCCATTCCTTCTCTTTCTCGCTGCGCGACTGTGCAAATGACATTGTGCTAAAGAAAAAGCATATAGCACCTGTGAGATAAATGATTTTTTTCATAAGGTTTAGGTTTTTGATTCGACTGATAAAACAACGCAGACTTGAAAATGTTTGATGTCGTCCATCTGTGGATATCTACTATATTATTACCATATAATATGGCTGAATAAACATTTATCAGCTTGTATGGGTGTATATATCGGATAAATTTCGTAATTTTGTTACTCGAAAGAAGAACAAATGCTTGAAGTAAACGATATATCCATCCAATTTGGCGGTGAACAAGTGCTCCAGAACTTCTCTTGCAGAGTAGAGAAGGGTGGGTTGGCATGTGTCGTTGGTCGTTCGGGTTGCGGTAAAACTTCTCTTTTGAAAGCATTGATTGGGCTGACACCTTACTGTGGTGGAACAATAAGAATTGCTGGCACTGAATTGAACGAAAGTTCATGTGCTTTTGTCCGGAAGATTACAGCATATCTTCCTCAGGAACTGGTGTTTCCTAATGAAGATATCATGGATATTGTACTTCAGACACTCCGTATAGGTGGCGTGAAGAATGTACGATTATCCATGCCCTTGTTGCATCAGAATATACAGCGTTTAGGATTAGAACCCGAACTGCTTGATAAGCGTATGGCGGAAATTTCAGGAGGACAGCGCCAACGTGTCATGATAGCTGTTTTGAGTATGCTGGATAAGCAGGTTTGGCTGCTCGATGAACCTACTGCAGCCCTTGACGAGAAATCACGTGATCTTGTTATACGATTTCTTATTGAGGAGCAACGATGTGGAAAGACTATTGTTGCGGTGTCACACGACCCTGTATTCGCGTCGCGCTGCTCTACCATAATTCGACTTGACTGACCATGGGGACAATCGATATATCATACATCAGTTTGCTTGTAGGCATGCTTTTACTCTTGATACCTATTTTCTATATATGGTATTATGAGACCAAGTTGCTGAAAGCTATTTGTATAGGCGCTGTGCGTATGGTGGTACAGATGCTGTTCATAGGTGTGTATTTGCGATATCTTTTTGAGTGGGACAATCCAGTGATAAATTCCGTGTGGGTATTTATTATGGTATACATCGCTTCCGAGACTGCGCTTACTCGTACTCGAGTGAAACGTAGCGTGTTGATGATGCCACTCGTGATAGGTTTTGTGGTAGCAGGTGTGCTTATAGGTCTCTATTTCTTGGGTATAGTGTTGAAACTGGACAATGTGTTCAGTGCACAGTATTTTATTCCAATAATGGGCATATTGTTGGGAAATATGCTTACGGTCAATGTGATAGCTGTGGGCACATTCTATTCTACCTTGCAGCGCGAACAGAATCTCTACTATTTTCTATTGGGAAATGGTGCCTCTCGTAGCGAGGCTTTGAAGCCTTTTGTTCGTCAGGCTATAGTGAAGTCATTCAGCCCGACGATTGCCAATATGGCGGTTATGGGGCTTGTGTCATTGCCTGGTACCATGATAGGTCAAATCTTGGGTGGAAGCAGTCCGCATGTTGCTATCAAGTATCAGATAATGATTGTGGTGATTACCATGTCGGCATCAATGCTGTCGTTGATGATTGCTATACAACTTTCTTCCAAACGGGCTTTTGACGGATATGGCCGTATGAAACAGGTGATGAAGGGGTAATGTACAGTGAAGTTGATATAAATAATTCATGATTCATAATTCGTAATTCAGAATATTTTCATACCTTTGCAGAGATAATTGAAATAATGAAGGCAAAACAAGTATTGGACGCCCTTGAACAGTATGCGCCCCTGCCTTTGCAAGACAGCTTCGATAATGCAGGCTTGCAAATAGGATTGACAGAGGAGCAGGAAGTTGCAGGGGCTTTATTGTGTCTGGACGTAACTGAGGCTATTATTGATGAAGCCGAATGTAAGGGGTGCAACTTGATAATTGCGCACCATCCTTTATTGTTTCATGGTCTGAAGTCTATAACAGGTAAAAATTATGTAGAGCGTTGTGTCGTCAAGGCCATCAAGAAAGGGATTGGAATATACGCGGCACATACCAATCTGGATAATGCTCAAGGTGGGGTAAACTATCGCATAGCTGAGAAGATTGGACTTTCCAATCTGTCATTCCTCGAAACAAAGCAATTTGACGTGCCTGCTGGAGCCGGCGTCATAGGTGAATTGCCTGAAGCAGAGGAAGAAGTGCATTTCCTGAATAGGCTAAAAGTGATGTTCGGTAGCAAATGTGTGCGTCATAACACTCTTAATGGACGCAAGATACGACGAGTAGCATTGTGTGGCGGAGCTGGAGGATTCCTATTGGCTGATGCTATAGCACGAGGTGCCGATGCCTTTCTCACAGGCGAAATGCGATACCATGACTATTTCGGGCATGATGACGAGTTGCTCATTGCCGAGATGGGGCATTATGAAAGTGAGCAGTACACGATAGATATATTTGCAGAAGTGCTTCAAAAGCATTTCCCGGAACTGAAGATTGAAAAGACATCATTGAATACAAACCCTATATTTTATTTGTGATTTATGGCAAAAGAAAGCAAGAAAGATCTACAAGACTACACTGTAGAAGAAAAACTGAAGTCATTGTATCAGTTGCAGCTCATCTTCTCTGAGATTGACCGTATCAAGACCTTGCGCGGTGAACTTCCTCTTGAAGTTGAGGACTTGGAGGATGAGGTAGCTGGTTTGCGTACACGTATCGCTAACTTTGCTGCTGATATTGAGAATCTAAGACTCGAGGAAAATAAGCGTAAGGCCAAGATTGAAGAGGCCAAAGCCATGATAGAGAAATATACCGAGGACCAGAACAATGTGAGAAACAATCGCGAGTATGATCTCTTGGCCAAGGAAATTGAGTTCCAAAGTCTTGAGGTGGAGTTCTGTGAGAAGAAGCTTCGTCAGTATGCTGCTGAGCAGAAAAACAAGCAAGAGGAGATTGCTCGTACAGAGGGGTTACTCGAAGAACGTCTCAAAGATTTGGAGGAGAAGAAGGCTGAACTTGACGAGATCGTTTCTGAGACCAAGGAGGAGGAAGAAAAACTGCGTGAGCGTGCAAAAGCCTTGGAAGCTACTATAGAACCTCGTCTGTTGCAGTCGTTTAAGCGTATCCGTAAGAATACACGTAATGGTCTTGGTGTTGTATATGTACAGCGTGATGCTTGTGGTGGCTGTTTCAATAAGATTCCGCCTCAGCGTCAGCTCGATGTCAAGATGCGTAAGAAGATTATCGTATGTGAGTATTGCGGCCGTATCTTGATTGATCCCGAATTGGCAGGCGTAAAGGAGACATCAGTACAGGCTCCTGAGAAGAAAACCCGCAAACGCGCTATCCGTAAGAGTGCAGAGAAGAAAGAGGAGTCTGCAGAGTAAATAGAGTTACTCTATTTTTTATATATAATGGCGAGACATGCACGTGCATGCCTCGCTCTTTTATTTCTCATCCTAATGATGGCATTTGTGATAGTGTATATCCCGAATTGTCAAGTTTATCTATGAATTAAGTCTCTGCTTCATCATTCTGTATCGTTTTTGTCCCGACTGAAACATAAAAATTGGGATAATTTACCGATAATCAGTAAATTATCCCATAATTCGTCGGGATGACACGACTCGAACGTGCGACCCCTTGGTCCCAAACCAAGTATACTACCAACTGTACTACATCCCGAAAGCTTTCCTTCTAGAAAAGCGCTGCAAAATTAGTGCAAGGTGAGCGAAAAAACAAATTTTATTTGAGTTTTTTCAGAACTGAAGCTTAATTTCTGTGACAAAGTCACTACAGATAGTGCAAACCGAATGAAATACCAATTTTTATTAGGTTTTTTATAGCGAAACTGGAAAAATACTATTCGGTTTGAAAGGTCTCATTCTTTGTTCAACTGTGATTTTTGGTTGGTTATACCTTTTTAATAGTGGTTTTTTAAGAAAATGTTATTTTTTAGCTGTATATTTGCAGTTTGTTAACAGCATATTAAAATTATAAACAATATACTATGTACAGAACGAATACTTGTGGAGAACTACGTATCTCCAATGTAGGGCAGAAGGTGACGTTGTCCGGATGGGTGCAACGTATCCGTAAGATGGGTGGTATGACATTTGTAGACCTGAGAGACCGCTATGGACTCACCCAATTGGTGTTTGACGAGAACCACGATGCTGCGCTCACCGAGCAAGCCAATAAGTTGGGCCGCGAATATGTAATCCAGGTGACAGGTACTGTCAATGAGCGCTCAAGCAAGAACAATAAGATTGAAACTGGAGATATAGAAATAATCGTAGAGGCAATGACCGTGCTTAACGCCTCACAGACTCCTCCTTTTACTATTGAGGACAATACCGATGGCGGTGACGATATCCGTATGAAATACCGCTACCTCGACCTGCGTCGTGGTGCCGTTCGCCGCAACCTTGAACTGCGTCATAAGATGGCTTTCGAGGTGCGCCGCTACCTCGACGAGCGTGGTTTCCTTGAGGTGGAGACACCGGTGCTCATCGGCTCTACTCCCGAGGGTGCCCGCGACTTTGTGGTGCCTTCACGCATGAACCCTGGACAGTTCTACGCTCTGCCCCAGAGTCCGCAGCTCTTCAAGCAGATTCTGATGGTTTCGGGCTTCGACCGCTACTTCCAGATTGTGAAGTGCTTCCGTGACGAGGACCTCCGTGCCGACCGTCAGCCTGAGTTTACCCAGATCGACTGCGAGATGTCATTCGTGGAGCAGGAAGATGTGATTTCACTCTTCGAGGACATGTCCAAGCACCTCTTCAAGTCAATCCTCGGTATCGATATGCCCGAGGCATTCCCCCGCATGACCTGGCACGATGCCATGAAGTACTACGGTAGCGACAAGCCCGACCTCCGCTTCGACATGCGCTTCGTGGAACTCATGGACGTATTGAAAGGACATGGCTTCAGTGTATTTGACAGTGCTGCCTACATTGGCGGTATCTGTGCCAAGGGGGCAGCCACCTATACCCGCAAGCAGCTCGATGCACTCACCGAGTATGTGAAGCGTCCGCAGATTGGTGCCAAGGGTATGGTATATGCCCGTGTGGAGGCTGATGGCAATGTGAAGTCAAGTGTAGATAAGTTCTATACCCAAGAAGTGTTGCAGCAGCTGAAGGCTGCCATGAACGCCGAGCCCGGTGACCTCATCCTCATCCTCTCGGGCGACGATGTGATGAAGACCCGCAAGCAACTCTGTGAACTTCGTCTCGAAGTGGCTGAGCAGCTTGGTTTGCGCGACAAGAACAAGTTTGCCTGCCTTTGGGTGGTAGACTTCCCCATGTTTGAGTGGAGCGACGAGGAGCAGCGCCTTATGGCCATGCACCATCCGTTCACCTCACCCAAGCCCGAAGATATCGAACTCCTCAGCACCAATCCTGCTGCCGTACGTGCCAATGCCTACGACATGGTCATCAACGGTGTAGAGGTAGGTGGCGGCTCTATCCGTATCCACGACAACGAGTTGCAGAAGAAGGCCTTCGAGATTCTCGGCTTCTCTGAGGAACGTGCCCAGTCACAGTTTGGCTACCTGCTCAGCGCCTTCAAGTACGGTGCGCCCCCTCACGGTGGCTTGGCCTATGGTCTCGACCGCTTCGTGAGTCTCTTTGCCGGTCTCGACAGCATCCGCGACTGTATCGCCTTCCCGAAGAACAACTCGGGCCGTGATGTCATGATCGATGCTCCCGCACCGCTTGAGCAGGCACAGCTCGACGAACTCAACATCCTTGTGGATCTTAAGGAGAAGTAAGCCTCGCGCGCGTACATATATTATATTATAATAAAGCCGTCTTACGAGACGGCTTTATTGTTTGGTGTTATTTTATGGTTATCATCTCTATGGGCTGAGTTTCACTCTTGTCCATGGGGTGCCACTGGTATTCCACTTTGCTAAAATCGATGCTTTTAAGGTCGATGCAACGGATATGATTATTGTATGCTGTCTTGTAGTATACTTTTCCGTTGGTGAGATCTATGGCCGATGTCCATTGTGTGGCGCTCGGGATATCAGGTCCCTCGCCCTTCTTGTGTTCTACTCCGATAGGGATGTCAAAGTTGTTGAGCAGATGGAAGCACTGGGTCACCGTGCTGAATCCGTCGGGACGCTGAGGAGCCGTGTTGCGATAGAAGGCTGCACGAACGAAGCGTGAGGGTGGGGTGGCATCACCTGGCAGCCCGAGCATTCCCGAGTTGCCCCCAAAGGGACTCAACGCTTGCTGTCCAAGTAGTTGGTTGGGGGCACTGCCCGGGAAGAGGTTTACGTAGTTGTTGAGGTTGGCCAAGTGCCAAGGAAAGCCAGGAGAGTTGGTCAGCACTCCTACGGTATTCTCATAGAAATGTGGCTCGCCATCGATAAACTCAAGTACCACCTGCCGTCCGCTCTTATCGCCAATGCGATAGTGTACTACAGAGCCTGCATCGAGTCCTACCACACGTATCTGTCCTGAGGTGATGGCTTCCTTCACCTCGTCAACGGTAGCAAATTGCGACAGCATCCAGGCGTTGAGTTGCAGGTCTCCTACGCAGCGATTGGCCTCATTGGGGTTATAGGGAAGATAACTGCCATAGTTAGGGAAGAAAAAGAGACCTGTAGAGAGGCCCGCTTCATTCATGCCCTCGGCAATAAACTCCTTTTGTACTACACACAACCCCACTACGCCATACTTGGCCTTAAATGTCAGACCGTTCTTGGCGTTGGGGGTATATGATTGCATTTCATACCCTCGGGGTATGATGACATATTCACTGACAAGTTTCAGCTCCGCTCCTTCGATTGTGCGTGCTTGTACGTAGCTGCCATCCTTAGCGGTTAGTGAGATGCCTGTACAAGCAATGGACGCTTTGCTACTGCATAGTGCTGCGCATATTACCAGAACGCTTTTTACCATTGTATTCATAATGATTCATTATTTGGATAAGTTCCTTAATGTAACAAGCGAAATCTGATAATGTTTTAAAAAACTGAATAGACTGACACTGATATGGAAAATCGTGTCAGTCTATCCTTGTATTTTGTTCGCGAAACAAATAATCCTTGCAGCCTGCCCTTGTCCTTTTTTCTATAGCAATGGCGGTAGACTTCTTTTTATTTGTTATGCAAGTTACTTCAATTTGTCATTCCAGAAGTTGAGCATCTTGGTGAAGATGTGGTAGCGTGTGTTACCACCATAGATGCTGTGGTTGCGGTTGGTGTAGTAGAACATGTCGAACTGCTTGTCGGCTTGTACAAGAGCTTCTGCATACTCCATGCTGTTGCGTACATGGACGTTGTCGTCGGCCATACCGTGCATTAGGAGTAGGCTGCCGTTGAGGTTTGCGGCGCGGTTGATGGGCGAGGTCTTTTCGTAGTTCTCTCCATTCTCTTGTGGAGTACGCATGAATCGCTCTGTGTATACAGAATCGTAGTATTTCCAATAGGTTGGGGGCGCTACAGCAATACCGGCCTTGAAAACGGGTTCTCCCGAAGACATCGACATCAATGTGTTGTAGCCTCCGAAGCTCCATCCCCAGATGCCTATGCGATTCTTGTCTACGTAGGGCAGTGTGGCGAGGTACTTGGCTGTTTCTACTTGGTCCTCAGCTTCAAGAAGCCCTAGTCTGAGGTAAGTGCAATTCTTGAATTCAGCACCGCGACCACCTGTGCCACGTCCGTCAACACATACTACTATAAAGCCTTGTTGGGCAAGGAAAGCCTCCCACAATGTGCCGCCATAGAATCCCGTCCGCCAACTGTCGAGTACCTCTTGTGAACCTGGTCCGCTATATTGGTACATAATGACGGGGAGTTTGGAATTCTGAGTTCTGGATTCAGAATTTTCGGCGGGTTTCACCATCCAACCGTTAAGCACATCACCGTTCGAGGTCGTGAACTGGAAGAATTCTTTTGAAGGCATACCGGGTTGGTTGAGCTTTTCGGCTAATGCCTTGTTGTCTACGAGTGTCTTATGTACCTTGCCTTTCACATTCTCTATGGTGATTACAGGAGGAGTGTGAATGTCAGAATGTGTGTGTACGAAGTTCTGCAAATTCTTGCTGAAGGTGGCATCGCTCGTGCCTGTCTCAGGAGTAAGGCGTGTCTTTTTGCCCTTCTTGTTGATGTGGTAGATAGCGCGGCGCAATGGACTGGGCTCGTTGCTTTGGTAATACAAGTCGCCTGTCTTCTCGTTCCATCCGTAAAAGTTGGTTACCTCGTACTCTCCGTCGGTCAGTTGGCGCACGAGTTGACCGTTGAGGTTGTACAGATACAGATGGTTGTAGTTGTTGCGTTGGCTCTGCAATATGAAGTTGTCGGGATAGAAGCGTATATCCTGATAGGTGGCTTCGTTGATGTAGGTTGGCGATTCCTCGCGAAGCACCAGTTTGCAAACGGTAGAACGTGGGTTGGCCATGTATATGTCCATACGGTTCTGGTGACGGTTGAGCGTCACAATTGCTAATTTCTCCGGATCTGAGGTGAAGTGTATACGAGGAATATAGTCCTCTTCGTCAATCTGAAGATCAATCTTACGTGTCACCATTGACTTGATGTCAAAGGTGTGTACGCTTACTTTGGAATTGTCTACACCAGGCAAAGGATATTTATAGGTGTAGGCTCCAGGGTATAGGGCATTGTTTTCATAGCTTGGCGCCATACCACGAAACATTGTGAAAGAGAATGATGGTACATGGCTCTCTATGCTCTTCACGTAGGCTATCATTTTGCTGTCGGCACTGAACTCGTAGCATTTGTTCATCGTGAATTCCTCTTCGTATACCCAGTCGGGGATACCATTGAGTATTTCGTTGAACTTGCCGTCGGTAGTCACCTGCGACTCGCTGTTGTTAAACATGAGTTTCACCAGATGTATGTTGTTGTCGCGAACGAATGCAATCATCTTACCGTCGGGAGAGAACGATGGTACTTGTTGGGGGCCTCCGTTAGAGAGTGGCACCATCTTGCGGTTCTTTACATCATATATATAATACTCTGCTGTAAACGAACGGCGGTATATGTAGTTGGTTTTTGTCTGGATAAGGATACGGTCCTCTGCCGGCGACATGATGTAACCGTCAAATCGCTTGAAGTCGCAACCGCGAGTGTTGTTGACAGAGAAAAGTGTATCTACTACTTCGCCAGTCTTGAAGGCATAACGTACGAGGCAGGTGCCGCCATCCCCAATCATCATGTAATGTTCGCCGTCGTTCATGGAACGCATACCGCCCACACCTTGTGCGCTGTAGGCTCCATTGGTGATTTTACGGATGTCGAGTTGCTCAGCTGCAGTAGCTCCGAGCATGACGAATAGTCCTGCAGTGAGTAATGTAAAGAGTTTTCTCATATTCATTTGTCGTTTAATAGATTCATGTTTTTCTAAGCTACAAAATTACTGCAAATTTTTTAATTTGTCTAATAGATTGTAGGTTTACTTGCTTGTGGAGTGTGTGAAAGTTTGAATAATATGTGTCAATGTGTAGTTTTTGCGATGTGTGATTGCTGCAAGTAGCCACTTTATACTGCTTTTTGTGCTTCATAGCGAAAAATGTACAGTTCGGTTAGCTGATTTGTTAAGAAATATTAGCAGAGTTGACTGATTATTTCTATCTTTGCCGTGTTAATTAGTAAAATGGTATGATTATGTTTACCCAGGAAGACGAATTGTTGCTAGCAAAAAGAGGGATTACTGAGGCTCATGTAATGGATCAATTGGAATGTTTTAAGAAGGGGTTCCCTTATCTTTCGCTCGACGGTCCTGCCTCCGTAGATAATGGCATCGTTAAAGCAGAAGGTCCTGCGTTGGATGATGCTATAGCGCAGTGGAATGAATATCTGCAATCAAGCCATCGTATTGTAAAGTTTGTTCCTGCGTCTGGCGCAGCGAGCCGAATGTTTAAAAACCTGTTTGAGTTCCTCACAGGTGGTCATGACGAACCTGTGACAGATTTTGAGCACGTATTTTTCGATCATATTGAGTTCTTCGGTTTCTATGCTGCGTTAAATGAAAAATGTATAGAGTTGTATGGTCAGGGCATACAGGAACTGATGGCTGAGAGCCACCACAGAAAAGTGGTAGCGGCTCTGCTCAATCCTGAAGGCTTAAATTTTGGCCAACTTCCCAAAGGTCTTTTGCTCTTCCATCTCTATGATGATGGTACTGTGCGCACTCCGCTCGAAGAACATCTTGTTGAGGGCGCTCTTTATGCACGGGATGAGGACAATAATGTACATGTGCACTTCACCGTATCGCCTGAGCACCGTGAACTTTTCAAAAAACGTGTCGATGCTGTCGTAGCGCGTTACGAAGAGATGTTTGACGTGAAGTATGACATCACTTTCTCTGAGCAAAAGGCTAGCACTGATACAATCGCGGCTGACAAGGATAACAATCTTTTCCGTGATACCGATGGTAGCCTTGTGTTCCGTCCTGGTGGTCATGGCGCTCTTATTGAAAACCTCAATGACTTGGATGCCGATGTCGTGTTTATCAAGAATATTGATAATGTAGTGCCCGATCGTCTCAAGGATAGTACGGTGACCTATAAGAAATTGCTCGCTGGTGTGCTTGTGTCTCTTCAGACTCAGACTTTTGACTATTTGCGTCGTTTGGATGAAGGTGGATGTACCGAAGAGGAATTGCAGGAGATGGTCTCCTTCCTCGAGCATAAGTTATACTGCAAGCATCCTGCCATCGAAACCCTTAAGGGAGATGTGTTGGTGGCTTATCTGAAGAAAAAATTCAATCGCCCCATGCGCGTTTGTGGTATGGTACAGAATGTGGGAGAGCCTGGTGGCGGGCCTTTCCTCGCATATAATGCCGATGGTACGGTGTCATTGCAGATTCTTGAGAGTTCGCAGATTGATATGGACAACCCTGTGAAGAAAGCTATGTTCCTTGAGGGAACACACTTTAATCCCGTTGATCTCGTATGTGCCATCAAGAATTATAAGGGTGAGAAGTTCGATTTGCCCAAGTATGTGGATAAGTCCACCGGTTTTATCTCTTCGAAGTCTAAGGGTGGCCGCTCACTCAAGGCACTTGAACTTCCGGGCCTGTGGAATGGAGCTATGAGCGATTGGAACACCATCTTTGTAGAGGTTCCTCTTACAACCTTTAACCCCGTAAAGACGGTCAACGACCTCTTGCGCGACCAACATCAGAAATAAACCTATATATAAGAGGTATAGAAGGCTCCCCGTTAAGTGATCGGGGAGCTTTTTTCATATGGCATTTCGTTCGTTGAATTTGCTTTTTCGTTCGGTTTGTTGTATATCTATCTTGCTGTCACAAGGGAAAATTAGGCTGCGGCTTGGAAAAATGCTAGTAAAAAACTTGCTTTTTCGCTCGTCTGAACTAAATTTCTTGCGCTCAACAATGTAAATAATTTTACATTATCTTCGCTTAATCGAAATTTTGCACTAATTTTGCCCTCAGTTTTGTTCCAGATGCCCCGTTTGCGGGCTATGGATGAAAAGGGAATCAGGTGAGAGTCCTGAACAGTCCCGCTGCTGTGTGCCCTAGTGTTGCACATCGAATCTATTGCCACTGATGATCTATCAGGAAAGTGGGTTTAAGGATGATGGTTAGAGGTTAATGGATCTCCTAAACTATAACCCCTAAACTCAAAACCGAAAACAAGACATTGGGAAGGCCGATGTGCTGGGGTGAGTCAGAAGACCTGCAAAACCAGTTAAACCGCGTGTATTCGAGGAAAGTATGCGTAGGGACACATTTTGTTTTACTTTCTTATTTAAATCAACAATGAAGAAAGTGTATCGTAGCGCATTGTGCGCTTGTTTGGCAGGCTTCGTGCTTGCAAGTTGTGAACCTGAAGATCCCTACAAGAGGGATGAATCTGTAGTCTCTAAACCTGATGTCTTCATCCTTTGCGAGGGCCTGTGGGGAGCAAACAATGCCGACATCACGGCATACAAGTCCGACAGTATGTTGTGTACCGGTGAGTATTATTCCAAACAGAACGGGCAGTATCTTGGTGATACGGGACAGGATCTCCTTTATCACAAGGATCATATCTACGTTTCTGTTTCGGGTTCTTCTTATTTGGCCAAGCTCGACCTCGAAGGTCGGGAGTTGGCACGCTATGAGTTTTCTTCCGAAGAGGGCCAACCTCGCTATCTGGCAGCCGAGGGTGACTACATCTATGTGACACTCTATAGCGGTAGGGTAGCCAAGATGAATGTGTCAGACCTGAGTGTTGTGGATTATGCTCCCGTAGGAATGAATCCTGAGGACATCGTGCTCTATAAGGGACAACTTCTTGTTGCCAATTCGGGTTGGGGATACGACAATACGGTGACTGTGGTCGATGTGGCTACGTTCGACTCTATTGCGTCCATTACCGTAGAGTGGAATCCTCAACAGATGGTTGTATCGGGCGATAGCGTATACTTGCTTGCCAACGGTCAGTATGATGAAGAATGGCACTGCCCCTATTACGTGCAGAGCATTGATGTGGAGAGTCGCACAGCACGTACTATTGCCAATGCTACACATGCTGTGGCATACGATGGCACATTGTATCTTTGCTACTCAGCAACAGATTGGGCTACGTATGAGACAACCAATACGTTCTTTACATACGACGTTGCGACGGCAACATTAAGTAATCAGTCGTTTCTTAAAGGCGATAACGTAGAGATAGCCACCAACAGTGTATATATGATGGAGGTGAATCCGAAGAATGGCGAACTCTATATCGGACTGGCTGGAAATAAGTTTGTATCTTCGGGCGTAATTCATCGTTTTGAGAAGGATGGTACTCCTATTCATCGTTTCGATGTTCAGGGACCCAATCCCAATCAGGCAGCCTTTGTGAACTACCAGTAAGAATTGATTTATAAGAATACTATTTGCCAAAAACGAAGCGGTGCACTCTCTCGTGAGAAAGGGGCACCGCGATTCGTTTTTTTTTATGCATTAGTGCCATCGTTTCGCTCGTTTTTCGTACCTTTATGTCAAGCCATGAAGGTACTCGGCACTTGCTGAGAAATATTAAAGTAAACTTTTACATTTCGCTCGTTTTTTCGTACCTTTACACCGTTATGCAAGATAGCAAGCGTCCATACTATGATTTTGCCTCCTTCCTTAGCCGCTATTTTGTGGGGAAGGTGCAGAAGATATCCATTCATGCTGGCTTTACCTGTCCCAATCGCGATGGGTCGAAAGGGGTAGGGGGATGTACCTACTGCAATAATCAAACGTTCAATCCTGATTATTGTCACCCCGACAAGAGCATTACCGAACAACTTGTTGACGGGATGCAGTTCTTCTCACATAAATATCCCGATATGCGCTATCTGGCCTACTTTCAGGCATATACCAATACATACGGCGAGCTGGAGCAGTTGAAAGCCATGTATGAGGAGGCATTGTCTGTCGATGGCGTGGTAGGTCTGGTGATTGGTACGCGACCTGATTGCATGCCCGATTCTTTGCTCGACTATCTGGCACATCTTAACCGTAATACCTTCCTCATGGTCGAATATGGTATTGAGAGCGCCAATGACGATACCCTGCGTCGCATCCATCGTGGCCATGATTTTGCTACGGCCGTCGATGCTATACGTCGCACTCACGAACGGGGTATCCTGACGGGCGGACATCTCATCCTGGGGCTACCCGGTGAAGACCGTGACGAACTACTGCGCCAAGCATCTGTAATTGCGACCTTGCCGCTCGATATGCTCAAGCTGCATCAGCTTCAGCTCATCAAGGGTACACGTATGGCGAGAGAATATGCCGAGAATCCCGATGCCTTTTGCCTGTACGATGTTGATGACTACATAGAGACAGTTATTGACTATGTAGAGCGCATACCCTCGTCGGTCGTTTTCGAACGTTTCATATCCCAATCGCCGCGTTCTCTGCTGATAGCACCTGACTGGGGACTTAAGAACTACCAGTTTGTAGAACGTTTACGTCGTCGAATGAGAGAACGCAATACATGGCAAGGGCGATTGTGTGAGGTATAGCCGATACATTTTATATCATCTTTTTCGGACCTTATATTTGGATGGTTAGAAGATATTACTTACATTTGTGAGATGATTGGAATTTTGGGCATTTCCCATATCCATGATTTTAAGATGATAAACATTATAAACCATAACCTCAAAAAACTAAAGCCATGGTAATAGACAATCTGAAAAACTTACGCGACTATGCTTCGCTGAATCCCCTGTTCGCACAGGCTATCGACTACATTGAGAACACCGACCTCAAGGCTCTTGCTCCTGGAAAAATCGTTCTTGTAGAGAATGAGTTGATTGTCAACGTCAATGAGATTGGCCCCAAGACCAAGGAAGAGGCCAAGCTGGAGACACACAATGAATACATCGACATACAGATACCGTTGACTGGCGTGGAGCAGATGGGCTATACCCAGCGTGCCGACCTCCCCGAAGCGGAGTACGATGCCGTTAAGGACCTTACCTTGTATGAAGGCTTGGCCGATGACTATCTCACCGTGAAGCCCGGTATGTTTACCCTTTTCTTCCCCTCCGATGGTCATGCTCCCGGCATTACTCCCACTGGGCTGAAGAAGATAATCGTGAAAGTGAAGAGATAATTATGAATTATGAATTATGAATTCTTTTCGTGAGACATAATAATTCTTGAATTGGTAATTATGAGCAAGCTAAAACTTATTGAAAACGATCCGTGGCTCGAACCATACGAACCCGCGATTCAGGGACGCTACGACTACTACGTGCGTCGCAAGAACGAACTCACCGACAACGGTGCCAAGAAACTGAAAGATGTGGCTTGTGGTCACAAGTACTATGGCCTGCACAAGACAAAGAAGGGGTGGACATTCCGCGAGTGGGCACCCAATGCTACGGAGATATATCTCATAGGCGACTTCAACGAGTGGCAGGAGAAGCCCGAGTATAAGCTCACCCGACTCAACGGACATGGCGACTGGGAGGTGAACCTGCCTGCCGATGCCATCCATCACGAGGACTACTATAAGATGAAGGTGTACTGGCAAGGCGGCTCGGGAGAACGCATCCCTGCCTACGTTCGTCGTGTGGTACAGGACGAGAAGACCTACCTATTCAGTGCACAGGTATGGGAGCCCGAGCCCTATGAGTTCAAGGTGAAGAAGTTCAAGCCCAACACCTCACCCCTGCTCATCTACGAATGCCACGTGGGCATGTCGGGCGAAGAGGAGAAGGTATCGACCTACAACGAGTTCCGCGAGAAGGTGTTGCCGCGCGTGATTGCCGCAGGGTACAACTGCATACAGATCATGGCCATCCAGGAGCACCCCTACTATGGCTCGTTCGGTTACCACGTGTCAAACTTCTTCGCGGCATCGTCGCGCCAGGGTACTCCCGAGGAGCTCAAACAGCTCATCGACGAGGCTCATGCCAATGGCATTGCCGTGATTATGGATATGGTGCAGTCACACGCCGTGAAGAATGTGCTTGAGGGGCTTGGCAACTTGGCTGGCGACCCCAACCAATATTTCTACCCAGGCGACCGTCATGAGCATCCGGCTTGGGACTCACTCTGCTTCGACTACTCCAAGAACGATGTGGTGTGCTTCCTGCTCTCTAACTGCCGCTTCTGGATGGAGGAGTATAAGTTCGACGGCTTCCGCTTCGACGGTGTCACCTCTATGCTCTACCGCAGCCACGGCTTGGGCGAGGCCTTCTGTGGCTATGGCGACTACTACAACCTGAATCAGGACGGCGATGCCATCTGTTACCTCACCCTGGCCAACTCGCTCATCCACGAGCTCAACAAGAATGCCATCACCATCGCCGAGGAGGTATCGGGTATGCCCGGACTGGCAGCCCCCATCAAGAACGGCGGCTACGGCTTCGACTACCGCATGGCGATGAACGTGCCCGACTACTGGATTAAGCTCATCAAGGAGCAGACCGACGAGAACTGGAAGCCCACCAGCATGTTCTGGGAGGTTACCAACCGCCGTCAGGACGAGAAGACCATCTCGTATGCCGAGAGCCATGACCAGGCACTCGTGGGCGACAAGACCATCATCTTCCGCCTCGTGGATGCCGATATGTACTGGCACTTCCAGAAGGGCGACGAGAACTACATGGCTCACCGCGGTATCGCACTGCACAAGATGATACGCCTGCTCACGGCATCGACCATCAACGGTGGCTACCTCAACTTCATGGGCAACGAGTTTGGCCATCCCGAGTGGATCGACTTCCCACGTGAAGGCAACGGATGGAGCTATAAGTATGCCCGTCGTCAGTGGAGCCTTGTGGACAACGACAAGCTCTGCTACGAGTATCTGGGCAAGTTCGACCAGGCCATGATCAAGCTCATAGGCAGTCAGCCCAAGTATGAGAAGAGCAAGGTGGTAGAGGTCAACTGCAACGATGGCGACCAGATTATGGCCTATCGTCGCGACGATCTGCTGTTTGTCTTCAACTTTAGCCCGACTCGTTCGTACAGCGGCTATGGCTTGCTTGTGCCCCGTGGTTCATACCAGGAGGTTCTCAATACTGACAATCCTGAGTTTGGAGGCAACGGACTCACCGACCCGAGCCTCACGCACTTCACCAGCTTCGACCCCGTGCATAAGCGCTACCGCAAGGAGTGGCTTAGACTGTACATACCGGCCCGCTCGGCCATTGTGCTGAAGAAGCTCGACTAAAAGACCTGTAATTTACGTCATTCTGAGCATCGGCGAAGATTCTCCACATATGCTTGTGCATGGAAATCTTCGCGATACTCAGAATGATAATTATAACAAATAAGAATGAGTAAACGAACACGATACGATAAAAGCATGCAGTGGTTATGCGCTGCAGTCTTTGCCCTCTTCTCCTTTATATATATATATGTATTCCAAGGAGAACTGCTGGCGTTGATGCAAGATTACCTCTCCCGTGGTGTGACCAATAGCAATGCCTTCTTGGCTGCAATCATCATTACCGCCCTGTTGATGCTGTTGCAGTGGGGTGTTAACCGTCTGTCGAAGCTCCATGGTCGGTGGGAAGCCGTCTCGTATCTCCCGTCGTGTACTTTGCTTGCTCTTCTTACCGATGTAAACACAGACACCATGCTCTACTCCCTGTCCAAGTGGCTGTGGGCAGTCCCTGTGTGTGTGCTGCTGTACATCTTGTTGGTATGGGTCAACCGTAATGTAAACGATATCAACAAGAAATCCTACTTCGGTGTGTTGTGGCCCAATCTGTTGACATTCAACATACTGTTTGTTCTCACTGCTCAGTTAAGCAATAGCGCATCGACCTCCCATATGGAGCTTGCTGCCTGGCATTATGTGCACGACGATAAGTATGAGGATGTGTTATCCATCGGTCGTCGTTCCGATGACTCCAATGCCGCACTCACGTCGCTTCGCAATCTGGCCATGGCCAAGACGGGCCAGCTGGGCGACCTTCTGTTTCACTACCCACAGCATTACGGCTCTGACGGACTGATATACAATAAGTATAGCCGTCAGACCCAGCGTTATGGTGCACAAGAGTTTTATGAACACTTGGGTGCTACTGCCTATGGCGGTGAGTCGGGCCGTGCCTTTGTTGAGCGCATGTATCATAAGACAGATTCGGCTATCTATCGTGACCTCTATCTTGCCGCCTTGCTTCTTGACAAAGACCTGTACACCTTTGTTCGTGAGGTATCTCCTATGGCACAGGCCGAAGCCCATCTTCCCGTGCATTATCAAGAGGCGTTGCTCCTGTACAATGATCATCACCCCGACGCGCCAGTCACATTTACAGCCGATACTACCATCGTGAACCGCTTCTCTGACTATCAAACCCTTCAGAGGGAGCATGCCGATGACGCCATCGTTGCCAAGAACCTCTCTAAACGCAAGTTCGGCAACACCTACTGGTGCTATTTCGATTATTGATATAGGGCGAGTAATCCTTACAATCTGCCGTGAGTGAGTATAGGGATTTTGAAATCCCCGTCTAAAAACACCTCGGATTGGAAAATCTGGGGTGACGAATGAGTTATTTGCTTCTCGAGCGCAAAAGTAAACTGCGGTTCCGCATGTTGGAATAATTTCCACCGGTATCACCGCATAGGCTCGCTTATCGTGATCACTTCATTCAAAACGACAAAACCGCGATGTTTGCAAAAGCCCCTCCATAGAGTGAGGGGTTGGGGAGGGGCTCTAAGTTTCTCTAAACTTCTTTGGGGTTATGCCTGTATGTGTCCTGAAGTAGCGGGTGAAAGCTGATTGCTCGCTGAATCCGAGTTCGTGAGCTATCTGCTGGATGCTCTTGTGTTGTTCGTATGACAATAGTATTTTTGCTTTGATGATGACGTGGCGGCTTATCCAGTCGCTGGCGGCAATGCCTGTGGTTTGCTTGATGACGGTGGCGAAGTACTTGGGGGTAAGGCAGAGTAGATTGGCGTAGAATGACACCTCGCGCGACTCGCGGTAGTGCGTTGCCACGGCATCGTAGAAGCGCTCGAAGAGCTGTTCGTGTAGCAGTGTCTGTTTGGGGACTTCGGGGTATGCGTTGCGGATGAACTCGTCGCTCAGTGAAGCTATGATATTGATGAATGAAATCATGAGTTCGTCTGCATTAGAGTGGCTGCAGTCGGATAGATGTTGTAGGAACTTGAGGCCTGCGTACATCGTGTCGAACTGTTGTGGGGTAAGCTTCAGAGTGGGGGTATGTATGATGTGTTGATATTTCCCCAATACACCAGCTCTATTCAGTTGCGAAAGATATTTCTTGGGTACGAATACGGACAGCACTTCATAGTCGGGGCTGATGCTGCTGTGTGATAGTACACGGTCGGGGAGCAGCCAGCATATCTCGCCAGCATGTAGGTCGCAGGGCTTGTAGTTGTAGTAGCCGTGTGCCTCGCCCTTACGGCACATACCTATATAATAATAGGGTGAGTGATAGTCTTGGTGAAGGAATGGCACTAATGACACTCCCTCCAATACGGCAACGCGGTCGGTAAGTCTTCCGGTTCTCACAAGGTCTATCAATTCTTGCATCTTGTCTTTATCCATTGTAACAGAAGTGCTTTGGACGGCATAAAGTTACAAACTTTTATTCATATGACCGTTCATAATCCGACCTTTTGCACAATTTTTCCATACATTTGATAAGCGTTTTATTGTTCTATGTTTTTATCTTTGCCATCGAAACGTTAAATAGTATGTGCCATGAGAAAACTATTGTTATTGTTGTTGATGTCTGTTTCGGTGCTGATGGTACAGGCTGGCGTATATCATTACTTGACATTTGAGAAAACTGACGGGGAAAAAGTTTCCATCGATGTGTCTTCGTTGACGTTGGCCATCGATGGAAACACACTGACTGCAGGTTCTGAGTCGTTTATGATAGGAGATTTGGCCAAGATGTATTTCTCGGCTTCTGATGAGACAACGGTGACGGGTATTGACACCTACTTGCTGGAAGAGGCTGCCGAGATCTATGACCTGAAGGGTAACCGCGTGTCAAAACTTCAAGCGAAGGATGGGGTGTATGTGGTTAAGACAAAGGACGGAAACTATAAGTTGGTGAAGAAATGAAAAAGATACTGACCTCTATATGTGCTCTCGTGTTGGCGATAGCAGCTGGAGCACAGACTCTGCATGTGAAGGTGGGTAACGTGACTTATTTGTTTCCTGCCTCGCAAACAGGCGATATGACTTATGCCGATGGTACTGCGCTCACTGTCATGGGAAAGACCTTTGTGTTGTCTGAAGTCAGTGGAATGATGGTAGATGACACCCCTGTGACCGACAATCAGGTAGATATTACCTACAATGACACCTCTGCTGTAGTAACCGTAGCCGGCAATGTGGCTCAATACGTGACACCTGTTGTCATCGGAGCCTATGTCACCATCGAGCAAAGCAATACGGACGCTGTGGACGGTGACGAGATTACCTATCAGCTAAGCGGTAAATCGGCCGATGGGCAGTTTGCGCTCTCTGGACTATATAAATGTACGATAGCGCTATCGGGTGTAGACCTGACCTGTGCATCGGGGCCTGCCATCAACATTGCCAATAAGAAACGTATTCAGCTCAGCGCAAAGAGAGACACGGAGAATACATTGGCCGACTGCACTGGCGGTGTTCATAAAGGTTGCATCTATTCGAAGGGACAATTGCAACTACAGGGAAACGGTACATTGAATGTCATCGGTAATACCGAACATGCCATCAAAAGTGCCGACTATATTGAAGTGAAGAACCTGACGCTGAACATTGCTGGCTCGGTGGGCGACGGAATCAATTGTAACGGCTACTTTCAGATGGAGAGTGGCACGCTGACGATGACTGGCACCGGCGATGAGGGCATACAGTGTGACCTCGATGGTACTACAGCCACAGCTGCCACCGACGATGACCATACTGATGAGGATACGGGTAGCATCTATATAGATGGTGGAACACTGACCGTCACAGGTTCGGCTACTGCAGCCAAGTGTGTCAAGGCTGAGGGTGACATCGTAGTCAGTGGTGGAGCGGTGATGCTCAATGCCGATGGCGACATTGACCTTACAGATACCAGCGATATCTCCTATACTGCTGGTTTCAAGGCTGATGGAGGCTTTACGCAGTGTGGTGGCGACATCACTATTGTCGTGAATGGGGCAGCAGGACGCGGTATTGCTTGTGACGGTGTATTTGCCACTGCCTCGTCAAGCACAGGCGTACTGACCATTACCAATAAAGGTGCTACCAGTTCGTCAAGTACTTACTTCTGCACTGCCAAGGGTATCAAGGCTGGCGAGGTAGCCATCAATGGCGGTACGATAAATGTTGCTATGGCTGGGGCTGCCAGCAAGGGCATCAAGGCCGATAGTGGTAATATGGTCATCAGCGGAGGTGTCATCTCAGTAGAGTGTACAGGAGCAGGAGCTACAGACCAGACAGCCAGTGACGGTAAGGGATGCGCGGGACTTGATGCCGACTACGATATGACAATCTCGGGAGGCACCATCACACTCCTTAGTACGGGTACTGGAGGAAAAGGACTGAAATGCGATAGCACACTGACCATCACTGGAGGTGTCCTCAATGCCACAGCTTCGGGAGGCAACTACAGCTCTGGCAGCTACTCGGCATCGGCCAAGGCCATTAAGGCAGGTACCAAAGTTGCGACTGGGGAGAGTGGTTCGACAAGTGGAAGCAGTAATAGGCCTGGAAGACCGGGTGGCAGTAATACTACGACGTATACCTACTCAGGAGGTCTTGTTGTCAATGGAGGTACAATCATAGCTATTGCTAAGAGTCATGAGGCCATAGAATCGAAGAGTACCATCACGATTACCGATGGATATGTCTATGCGGAGTCGAGCGACGATGCTATCAATTCGGGTAGTGACTTTACCATCAGCGGTGGTTATGTGATGGGCAATAGTACGGGCAATGATGCCCTTGATGCCAATGGCAATTTCTATGTCAAGGGAGGCAATGTGTTTGCTGTTGCCGCCTCAAGTCCTGAGGTGGGGTTCGATGCCAATACCGAGGGTGGTTACAAACTATATGTCACTGGTGGTAATGTGGTGGCTATCGGTGGACTCGAAAGCGGAAGTAGTCTTAGCGGAGTGACCTCGAAGTCGGCTTCCTACAGTAAGGGCAGCTGGTATGCCTTCCAAAGCGGTGGTGCCACACAGTTCCACTTCAAGGTACCCTCCAATAGCAGGATGCCAAGCAAAATGACTATCATTTCCGGTAGCACACCGTCGGTATCTACCGCGTCATCCGTTACCGGCAATATCTGGAATGGCTATGGCCAAGCAGACTGACACTACGAAGGATGAGTGTAATGAGAAAACTCTTGGATATATAGATTTACGAAAAACTGACACTATTAGACCAACAAAATAAACTAAACGGGTTTCCTATGGGTGAAACCTTGACTTTAGGAATCTGTTTGGATTTTATTTCAAGTTTAGTTGAGAGGTATTTTTGAGCAGATTTGCACTGTTTGGTCGCAGCAAATAGTGGTCTATTTGCAAGAACAAAGAGTGTAAAGATGGTAAAAAGAGCCTCAAATAAACCGAAAAGTATAACATAAAACTTATTAGCGGTAAAATCCAAACAGATTCTAAGAAAGATGTGCTGATTAGATAAAAGCAGAGAGGGGCGCCATTTGGCGCCCCTCTTACGTTGAGAGTAGTGAAATGCTATCAAAATAAAGTCCTGCGTTGCTTCCAATGCCTCTTTGCGTGCCTTGAGGGTAGCTGTCTCCTCAATGATGTGTCTGATCCTGATACTCGTTAACAGCGGATAGCATATCCGCTCTGACTGGATACCGAATGAGTTAAAGTCAAAAATCCAACTGATTTGTTGTTTTTACGCTCACCTTGCAGTATATTTGTGGCGATGATATGGCTGCAAGGCTATGCATAAGATATTTTGTGGAAATAGGAACGTTATGCTCTCTGATGGTATAGAAACCTGAGATATTAATAGAATAAGATTGATTATTGCGTTAACATATATGAGAAAAACATCTAGTTATTTAATAGTTCTTCTATGTTTGATTGGTTTCGGGCTGTGTTGTTGTACCCCTGAGAACGTTATTACGCCAGATGTAGATGATGGTACAGTGCTTGTTGTTGATTCGATAAAGCCCGATAATCCTATGGTATATGCTCAAGGTGGGAACGTAGTAATAAATATCAGTTCTAATAGACTGTGGAACTATTCGTTGTTACAGGAGAGTGATAGTAATTGGGTTCGAATAGAACGATGCAATGATTCCTTGTCAGTGACCACATTGAAAAATCTTACAAATGTGACTAGAAGTGCAGGAATAAGAATTTGTAGTGGAAAGAAGTCAGTTGATTTGGAAATATGCCAATTTCCTGATATCATAAAAAGAACGGCATTAAAGGAACGTAAAATAAAGAATTATTTAACTGTTTCTTATGACATGATGAATTTTGCACGTCTGGTCTTTGTCTTGCCTGTTCCGCAATCTAATATGTACCAAGATGTAACTCAGTTGAATTATCGTGATGCAGACCTTTTAACGACTTCAGATGGTGAATTGTCCTATATCAGGAAGAATTATGAAAATGGTTTTCCGCAATCAGGCGAAATATGTATTTATGAGGATTTTGCGCTTAAGTCATATACTATAAAAACAGACTTTAGTGCGATAAAATCATATATACCTATTAATAGAGAATCTGATGTTTATAAAAAATATACAGTTGCAGACGGAGATTATATTGTTCCCGATAATCCAGAGATACAGAGTGTGGCTGATAAACTATGGAGCGAGGCAAAAGAGGATATCATAACGTATGCAAGATTGTGTTACGAACATGTGGCTAAAACCCTATTATACTTGTATCCAGGTACAGGGCTTTATCCTTTAAGTGATATTTTAAAGAATGGTGGAGGGGATTGTGGAAATCAAGCTTCGGTTTATATTTCTCTACTTCGCAATAAAGGTATTCCTGCACGACATGTGGTGATGATTCGTACAGATAATACATTCCATGTTCGTTCAGAGTTCTTTCTGGCTGGATACGGCTGGATTCCTGTGGATGTAAATGCAAAGAACTTTGATGCTCGTGGAGATTACTTCGGCAAGACTTATAGTGATGAGATAGTGATGAATACTGATGTTAATATTGATGTTATGCTGGACTCTACAGAAAGTGGTAATATTGCTTTATTGCAGACGTACGCTTGCTGGTATTGGTGGACAGCACCATGTAACGTGACATTCAACTTGGTTACAAGAGAATATTGATGTCGCTCTGTTAGATGTTTTCTGTTTGCTCACGTGTTAATGCTGTTTTTTATGTGTCTCGTATAAGATTTATCTCCAAGAAATTTCATAAGTAAAATAAACTTGCTACCTTTGTCTTGATAATTCGTTTTTAGCGTATTGTCAAGACATTTTGGTAAAATAGAAGCGTTATGCTCTCTTTAAACTGAAAACCTGAGAAATTTTCAAGAAAACAAGAGGACGGCATGATGGTTCTACGCGTTTCGCGTGGACTGTTATTTCCATTTCTTTGTTTTCGGGTTTTCTCAGGACCTTCAGTTTAGACGTGGCATTTCAGTCCACGTTTCTTTATTCTATAATTAATGCTCTTTTAGGACTGAGGGGGCAGCAAAAACTTATAGTAATATGAGAAGTTTTTTACGTAAAGGAATGGCAGCGTGTGCTGCAGTGTTGATGGGTGTTAATGTAATGGCACAGGATAATGTATTTATGGAGAGAACTGATATAAAGTTTACTCCTGAATGGTATTACTTTATACAGCCTAATTTGGATGTAGATAAAGACTGTAGATTGGTGTTCCCTCTTACAGAGGAAGTTGAAATCAATTATGGGTCAGATGGTGTGCAAACATCAACCGTTCAACTAGGTTTTCAAGTTTTTAATAAAAACATGGAAGTCGAGAAAGAACTTAAAATGTTTACTGTAGATGAGGCTCTTAATACACGCCTTCGTGTTCGTGAAGATTATGCAAATGGTAGTTGGGTTTCATCAAATGATATAGACTCATATCCATTATATAATCTTCCTTTTTTTATGTATTATAGCGCGAATCGTAATATTTCATCTGCGGCTGCAGTGTCCCAAAGCTTGTTTAATGATGATGATAAGTTTGAGGTGATTGTTCCAGTTTTTGGAGGTGAAGTTGTAGAGCATCAAGAGGGAAGCTCTTATCGTTACAAATATATTAATTATGTCATTACATCATTTAAGATTGTTAGTGAAACAGGTGAGATATTATACACCTTAAATGCTGGAAGTAATATGTTCTTTGTAGCTGGTGAAGTTGGCGGTGAACATCAAATTATAAATATTGGCGATAAGACTTACTTGATTTTGAAGGTTGGGCGCATGGATACAAGTAATTCATCATGGAAGTATGGCGACACTTATCGTTGGTACGAAATCAGTAAAGAGGCTAATAGTGTTAATTTAGTACGTGAGGTGCGCGGTGGTATGAATATCCGTCCTACCCTTGCTGACCGCGATGCGCAGATTACCATCACATTGGATGACGAGAGTAATGTGGCTCGCGAACTCATCATCACTGGCGTGAATGGTCAGTTGGTGGAGCGCCGCGCAATCCCTGCAGGGGAAAATACGGTACAGGTGAGTGCAGCAATGATGCGCAGTGGAATGTATAATTTTACTTTGCAAAAGAAAGGTGAGATAGTTGATAACGGCAAGGTAATCGTAAAGTAAACTGGTAGTCTATATGGTGAGAGGAGGGGGCTTAAGAAATCCCCCTCCTTTTAGTGTGTTGTCATTTATAGATTTATTACCTGTAAGTTTTATAAACCGAATATTATTGCTACTTTTGTTGATTGTAAATGATAGAGTCTATGAAAAAAACAATCTTGTTCTTCCGTCACGGCGGATATTCCTATCCGCCGTTTTTCGTTCCTTTGGATTTGCAATCCCTTAATTATTGCGGGTCAGAGATCCTGATACTCATTAACAGCGGATAGCATATCCGCTCTGACGTTTTTTAAGTTAAACATCTCTCATCTTTAATATAAATAACTCTTTCCGAATAGGTTGTCCGGCTGTCCTTGTCGGGTGTAATGGATTGTGATATAGTGTATAAGCAAGGACAACCTGGGATGTCCCCAGGCTGTCCTCCCTTCTTTCTTTTTCCCTTATCCCTCAAGGTAACCGAGTCTCAGTGACGAAGTCACTAACCATCGTCCATCAATCCTCAACTTACTTCCCAAAATTCCCTGGGGTGGGACGGTAGTAGCCCGAGGCGCGTGGCACGGGCTCCAGTTCGCCGAGGGCGATGTATTCCCTGATCTTGCGGTACGAGGTGCTCATGGCGTAGTGGCTGATGCGGGCAAACTCGCGGGTGCTGATGTCGTCGTGTGTCTCGAAGTATTCGTATAGGGCATCGGCCAGCTCGGGCGCGGCAAGAGGTTGGCGCACCTTGCCCTCTACGCGGAACTTGACGTCGGCAAGGCGGTCGAGCAGGTGCTTGTCGGGGCGGAAGCGGATGGCGCTGATGCGCACGTCCTTGCCCGTAGGTGCTGTGGGGCCGGTGTGGCTGCTGAGCTCCATGGTGAGCGTGCCCAGGCCGTCGAGCTGTACGCGGTGGCCATGGCTGAGGGCTTCGGTAATCTCCTGGCGCAGGGCATCCCACACGAGTTTCACGTCGGTGTCGGTGGCTGTGGTGGCGTGGTTGATGTCGATGGCCATCCGCTCGATGTCTACTTTCTGTGGGTAGGCTACGGAGATGGCGACGCCTTGAGTGTTGGTGTCCTTGCCGCAAAGGAGTTGGCGGCTGTTGAGCTTGCAGGTTACCACGGGAGTGTAGGTAGTGCGTGTGTGCACGTTCTTTGATTTCTTCGTTTTCATAGGTATGTTTTTTGTTTTCTTTAGTTTCTCTTCCGACTACCTTCGCGAAGATAGTGCGCTATCCTCGCGAAGATAGTAGAGTATCTTCGCGAAGGTAGTGGACTACCCTCGCGAAGGTAGTGAAAAATGGAACCATAGAACAAAGGTAATCTATTGTCCCGATATATGCAAACGAACCTCGCATTTTATTTGTAAGTATGCTGATTGATAGGGTATTGACTTGGGTACTTTGATGTATTAACTTTGCACCAAGAAAGTCAACAGACAACGGTCAACAGTCAACAGATGCCATCCGGAGGGTATTCGTCCAATGTTTTCCGCTTGTTTTAATTATTAACTTTTAATTTTAAGATTTATGATGAACCTACCTATATTAAGTACCGTACAGCAACAGCTGACGGCAGTGTTTGAACAGTGGCTGACCATGATGCGCGAAGCATTAAGTGTCACAAGTAGGAAATCGGTGGAGCCCACAAGTCATCCCCCCTTGGGTGGACAGAGGGGGGCCAAGCGTGTGTCCCTTCCCGATGTGGAGCGTGCCCTACGGGCCAAGTATCACCTGCGATACAATGTGCTCACGGGCCGCACCGAGTATCGGGCCGTGGATGCCGCGGACGATGCGGCCTACCTCCCCGTGACAAAGCGTGTATATAAGACCTGGCTGTGTGAACTGCAGGCCGAGGGTGTGGACTTCTGGTGGATGGGCGGCATAGAGGCCGTGGTGGAGTCGATGCATGTGGAGGAGTATCACCCGGTGTCGGCATGGCTCGATGCATTGCCCCAGTGGGACGGCACCGACCGACTGACTCCCCTGATGCAGCGCCTCACCCAAGACGAGACGATGGTGGGCTACCTCTGCCGTTGGATGCTGGCCTTCGTACATCAGGCGAGGGAAGGGGATGCCGTGTTTGCCAACAGTGTGGCACCACTCTTGATAAGCGACCGTCAGGGTCTGCACAAGAGCACCTTCTGCCGACTGCTGCTGCCCGAGGCGCTGCGCTACCTCTATACCGATAGCTTCGACCTCTCGGCCGAGGGGCAGTGCGAGCGCAAACTGGCCGACTGT
The DNA here is from genome assembly GCA_017622495.1 of Bacteroidaceae bacterium. GTDB lineage: Bacteria > Bacteroidota > Bacteroidia > Bacteroidales > Bacteroidaceae > UBA1189. Next base: position 35,474 of record JAGAQY010000002.1, read on the forward strand.
CTGCTTATCAACCTCGATGAGTTTGACCGCTACTCGCCGCGCAAGCAGAGCACGCTGAAGAACCTGATGCAGATGACCACGCTGAGCATACGCCGTGCGTATGAGAAGAATGCCTCGGTGCTGCCGCGCATCGCCTCGTTCATCGGCACCAGCAACAGCGATGCCCTGCTCAGTGACCCCACGGGCAGCCGACGCTTCCTCTGTGTGGAGATCATGGAGAGCATCGATGTGGCCACGCCCATCGAGTATGAGCAACTGTATGCGCAGTGCCTGCACCTATTGGATAATGGCGAGCGCCACCACTTCACCGACGATGAGGTGCGCGACATCGAGCTGCGCAACCGTGGCTACCGCCGTTCACTGCCCCTCGAAGAGCTTTTCTTTGCCCATTACCGTTTGCCTCGTGAGGGCGAGGAACCCGAGCTACTCTCGGCAGCCGAGATCTATGACCACCTCTACGACCTCGACCCGAGGACGATGCGTGGCGTGTGTCGCCAGAACTTCGGGGCGGAGCTGCGCTCGTTCGGTGTGGTGCGTCGCAAGCATCATGAGCGGAGGGTGTACTGTGTACAATTGAAAATTGAAAGTTGAAAGTTGAAAGTTGAAAACCAAACAATGCAAATGCTCCTAACGGTAGAAAGTGCAAGGACAACCCGAGGACAACCTGGGTTGTCCTCGTTTGTTGAAAGATATACAGATGGTTATGGTCGACAAGGACAGCCGGACAGCCTATTGGGGAAAAGCTGGTATATGTTGTGGCTTTCCATTTTCCTGCATTGGGTAAGTATTCTCGAGCCAAGCATCCTTTTAATTCACGAAAATGTCCTTTTTCTGATAAAAACAATTATCTTTGCGGTATCTATATATTATGAGCTACGATATTTTCATCAGTTACGAGATTTCTGACTCGTCTTTGGCGTATGAATTGGTGGCAGCATTGGGGCGGAGCAATGTGACGTATTACCTTGACTGTGCCAATAGCAGTATCACGATGAGTGGATACGTGAAAGGTATTTTTGAGGGCTGTCGGACGTTTATCCCTCTTGTGAGCGCACGGTATTTATCTGAAGGCTATGCCCGTGAGCTGCTGTCGTGTGCTGTCGGGACGAACAAGCAGGTGCTGGCATGCTTTACGGACGATTGTATGCTGCCCGATGAGTTCGCAGCTTTCATTCCTGATGGGTACAGGGTCAATATTTGTGGCGGTAGTGCTGGGGAGTCTGTGTGGGATACTGTCTTGCAATTGTTGCTTGCTCGGGGAGAAGAAACGGGTTCTGTGGAGAATCGGGAAGAGTCTTCACTGCCAATAACCGAGGATGTTCCCAAATCGGAATCGAATATGGAGGTGTCTGTCGGTCAAGCCACGGCTACGGTTATAAACGAAGAGAAGAAACGCGCGATAGCCAATCTGCTATACGTACTCCAAACTTACAAAGAGGAGGAGACGGGGCACATCCGATACCATAAGTCCGAACCTCCGAAGACGGTGCCGCTGAGTGATGAAGGGAAAAAGAATAAAAAGGTGAAAACCCCGCAACAACAGGTTTGGGATGTGATACTTTTCCCCTTTAGGTTTGTTTTTGCGTTGTTTATCACGGCACTCTTCAAAGCACCTCTGTTGATGATATTGGTAGTCTTCTTTGTTGTCATGAAATGTTGTGATGATGAGCCCAAAGTATCTGCTCCCAAACGGCAGGAGTTTACGAAGGAACAGATTGCCGAGGGTAAGCGGATTAACAAACTGGCCACCGATTACTATTACGGCCGTAATGGTGTAGAGAAGGATAGGGCCAAGGCTTTGCAGTATTATCTGCAGGCCTCGGAATTGGGCAATGCCGATGCTACCTACAACGTAGGCATGTGCGCAAAGTTGGGTATGGGTTGTCGTAAGGATTTGGATGTAGCCTCACATATATTTTACTTGGCTGTCAAGTTGGGTCATGAGCGTGCTTTTGAAGAGTTGAAAGCACTTGCCGAAGCTGGTGATGCCGAGGCGCAGAACAGGTATGGGCTTTGCTTTGAGTATGGATATGGTACGAAGGTCATACTCAAGAATGCAGTCTACTGGTATGAACAAGCAGCGAATCAAGGATACTCCTACGGGCAATATAACTTGGCCGAATGTTACTATGATGGCCGGGGTGTGAAGCAGAATACTCGGGTTGCAGTCAAGTGGTTCAGGAAAGCAGCCGAAGGGGGGCATGCTACGGCACAATATGAACTGGGACTTTTCTATCTGGATGGCGAGGGAGTTGCGAAAAATCCGTACGAAGCTTATAACTGGATAAGCAAGTCGGCAGCTCAAGGTAATGTCGATGCACTGAACCAGTTGGCCTATTGCTATGCCGAGGGTGTAGGTACGGATGCCGATATGGGTATGGCGCACGCAACCATAGACAAGGCTATTCAAATGGATCCCGATGAGGCTAACCTTTATGACTCAAAAGGTGAGTTCTATATGATGGTTGGCGACAGGGAGAAGGCCCGGAAAATGTACGAAAAGGTAATGGAAAAGAATCCGACATTCTATAAGAAGTGTACGTGGTCGAAGTTGTATGATTATATCAACAATAAATAGGGCTGAAGATTCTATGGCTTACTAAGTCTCAGGGGCTGTGCTCCGCTGAGAAAGGTAAGTCATATTACATGTGAAAAACTGAAGGCGACTGGATTCTCTCCAGCCGCCCTCTTATTGTTTGTCCTCAGCCTATCGTGCTGAGTAGGGTATCTTGCTTAAATTGTCACTTGTCAATTATGATACTACGTATCAAGATTCCTTGCTTGCAAGGCATAGTTCAAACAAGCTTGACTCTGCTCTTGCTACGCTGCGGAATTGTGAATTGTCACTTGTCAATTGTCAATTGTGAATTGTCAATTGTGAATTGTGAATTGTCAATTGTCAATTGATCATCTCCACGCTACGCTTGATGAACCTGCTGAGTGCCTCACCCTTGAGCATACCGTTCTGCAGCAGTGCAAGGTCGATGAGCTGGTGTAGCACGTTGTTGTCCTTGGCAAAGTCGGCAAAGATGGCTTCGCGCTTGTGGCTCTGCTCGTGTATCTTGGTGTGGAGGTCGCTCAGTTCATCCTTCTCGGCAGAGGGTATCTCCTCGTCCTTCATGCCCTTGTGCGATGCTTCCAGTGCCTCCTCGCGTGCCTTGAGGGTAGCTGTCTCCTCATTGATGGGTCTGAGGCTGTCGGCTGTCTGCTCCTTCTCGGCTGTGAGTACGGACTGTATGAGGGGGTGGTCGGTGTTGAGGATGAGGGTATACATGTCGGGCATCTCACCGTAGAAGCTCATGCCTGCATTGATGGCTGCCATCTCTTTCATACGGCGCATATACTCGCTCTGGGTGATGATGATGGGTGCCGAGCTGTTGCCGAGTGGCTGTGCATCGACGTGGAACTCGGTCTTCTTCACCTCGGGCATCTGGCTCTTGAAGGCTGCCGTGAGCATCTCCTTCTCCTCGGTGGGTAGCTCTACTCGCTGCTTGTCTTCCTTGACAATGAGGTTGTCGATGATGTCGGCATCCACACGTGAGAAACGGCTCTTCTCCATCTTCTGCTCATAGAGGTTGAGCATGGCGGTATCAAGCTGGCCATCGAAGAGGAGCACGTTGTAGCCCTTCTGCTGTGCTGCCTCGATGTAGGTGTACTGCTCGTCACGGTCGGTGGCATAGAGGTAGATGAGGTTGCCCTCCTTGTCGGTCTGCTCGCCCTTGATGAGCTCCTTGTACTCCTCGTAGGTGAAGTGCTTGCCTTCGGTGTCGGTGAACAGGGCAAACTGCTTGGCCTTGTCGTAGAATGACTCTTCGGTGAGCATGCCGTAGTTGATGAACAGTTTCAGGTCGTTCCACTTCTCCTCGAACTCCTTGCGGTTGTCCTTGAAGATACCGTTGAGGCGGTCGGCCACCTTCTTGGTGATGTAGGTGGAGATTTTCTTTACATTCGAGTCGCTCTGCAGGTATGAGCGTGACACATTCAACGGGATGTCGGGTGAGTCAATCACACCATGCAGCAGGGTGAGGAAGTCGGGCACGATGCCTTCTACTGAGTCGGTCACATACACCTGGTTGCAGTAGAGCTGTATCTTGTTTTTCTGCAGGTCGATGTTGCTCTTTATCTTGGGGAAATAGAGCACGCCCGTGAGGTTGAAGGGGTAGTCCACGTTGAGGTGTATCCAGAACAGCGGCTCGTCGCTCATGGGGTAGAGGTCGCGGTAGAACTTCTTGTAGTCTTCGTCGGTGAGCTCGCTCGGGGTGCGTGTCCACAGCGGAGTGGTGTCGTTGATGATGTTGTCCTCGTCGGTCTCCACTTGCTTGCCATCCTTCCAGTCTTTCTTCTTGCCGAAGGCGATGCTGATGGGGAGGAAGCGGCAGTACTTGGTGAGCAGTGAAGAGAGGCGGCTCTCCTCAAGGAACTCCTTGCAGTCGTCGTCGATGTGGAGGATGATGTCGGTACCGCGGTCGGCCTTCTCCACCTCTTCGAGTGTAAACTCGGGACTGCCGTCGCAGCTCCACTTCACGGCCTGTGCCTCTTCGCGGTACGAGCGTGTCACGATGTCTACACTCTTGGCTACCATGAAGGCTGAGTAGAAGCCGAGGCCGAAGTGGCCGATGATGGCATTGGCGTCGTTCTTGTACTTCTCCAGGAAGTCGTTGGCGCCGGAGAAGGCAATCTGGTTGATGTACTTGTCAATCTCCTCGGCTGTCATACCGATACCGCGGTCGCTGATGGTGATGGTGCCAGCCTCCTTGTCGAGCGATACATGCACGGTGAGGTCGCCCAGCTCGCCCTTGAAGTCGCCCTTCATGGCGTATGTCTTGAGCTTCTGTGTAGCATCGACGGCATTGGATACCAATTCGCGGAGGAAAATCTCGTGATCACTGTAGAGGAACTTTTTGATGATGGGGAAGATGTTCTCGGTCGTAACCCCAATGTTACCTGTTTTCATATTGATTTGAGTTTTTAAGTTTATGAGTTTTTAAGTTTGTTAGTCTACGGTTCTTGTCCAAATGACCTAATAAAAGGAACAACGTTCCGTGATGATAGGTTGCAAACGAAATGCCATAATGTATGCTTGAATGATGTTGCTGACAAATTGTCACCGTTGCAGCCGAGTTGTAATGATAACGTTAACTACTCGCTCTCTACTCTCGACTCTCATCCTTCAACCCTCATCCTTCAACCCTCATCCTTCAACCCTCAACCCTCTACCACACACCCGTGTATGACACGAAAAGAAAAGTAGGTGAAACAAATGTATAAATATATATTACACGTGTGAAACGTGTGAAGACATAAATAGAAGTGCTTGTGATTTATTCTTGGTAACTTTGCATTGGGAAGATAGGCAATTTTTGTTAAAAGAACTTTCTAAGGCAAATAATTAAGTCAAAATATAACAAAAAACTCTAACACGTATGAAAACCGAAAAACAAATCTTGAGGCGAGGTCGGCGATTGCTGCTTATGGCCGGAGTGCTGTTGGCTGGTGGACTGACATCCTGTACACAGTATGACCTCGATGAGCGTACTCCTGACGGTTGGGGATCGAGCATATACAGTTGGCTCGATGAACAAGGGAACTACACCAACACGGTGCGCATGATTGAGGATTTAGGCTACAAGAATGTATTGGCCAAGACGGGTTCGAAGACTCTGTTTGTAGCCGATGACGAAGCCTACAATCGTTTCTATCAGGCCAACTCATGGGGTGTGACCTGCTATGACGACCTCTCTGAGTCGCAAAAGAAGCTCTTGCTCTTTGGCGCTATGCTTGACAACTCCATGCAGCTGAGTATGCTGCCCAGTATTCAGGGAACACCGCCTATTGAGGGTGAGTGTATGCGTCGTTTTGCTTCGAGCACAGCTTTTGATTCGGTTCCAGTGCTGACAGCAGAGTATATGCCCGACAACCGCTATTGGAAATACTATCGTGAGCGTAGCGAACCTATGGTATGCTTCTCGGACAATTCGGTAGTACCCTTGCTCTTCTTTATCGAAAAGCAGTTGTCGAACAAGAATATTACCAATGACGACTATGATTTCCTTTTTAACTACACTACACACCGTAAGCCTGGTGACGCCAGTGTGAATGGCATACAAGTGGAGCAGGGTAATATCAAGTGCTCTAACGGATTTATACACAAGACTGCCGAGGTGGTGACTCCGCTTCCCAATATGGCCGACGTGATAGCTTCGAAGCCCAATGCAGATATGTATAACCGCTTGCTTGAGCGCTACTGTGCACCCTATCCTGACCGCGAGGGGTCGATTACACGTCAGTACAATTATGAATATGATGCTAACGTAGATACTGTATTCATCAAGCGCTTCTTCTCGGAAAAGTCACAGGGCGGACTCTCCTTGATACAGACTCCTGCAGGAAAGGCGGTCAATGGTACACTCAAGTATGACCCTGCATGGAACGCATATTATGCCGGTCTCAATGACCAAGGCGGTAATATTGCCTTGCAAAAGGATATGGCCGTGATGATGGTGCCCAGTGATGACGCGATGAACAGATATTGGGAAGAGGGTGCCGGTAAGGTGCTGAGAGACTATTACGGTACATGGGACAATGTGCCTGATGATGTAATCTCAAAACTGATCAATGTGAATATGCTCAGTTCGTTCATCTCATCTGTGCCTTCGAAGTTTGACAACATCTTGAACGATGCCAATGACCCGATGGGTGTAGACATTGCTGATATCGACTCCGTATATCTCGCATGTAATGGTGCCATATACTTGACCAACAAGGTATATTCGCCCACTGCATACATCAGTGTATCTTTCCCTGCACTTATCAATGAGACGATGCGCATATTGTATTGGGGTATCGAGCAGTTGCAGTATGATGTATACCTCAACTCTCTTAATACCTATTATAGCTTCTTCATTCCTACCAACAATTCTTTGCTCGAGTACATCGACCCGGTATCGTATGGTAAGAGTAAGACACAGCTCTATCGCTTCTACTATGACAAGACAAAGGTAAACAAGGATGAGCGTGTATGGGCAAGTATCTGGAATTATGATGCTGAGACAGGTATGTTGCTTGACAGTGTAGGCAAGACTACTGATGTGAATGTAATCAAGAATCGCCTGAAAGATATTCTTGAGACGCACATCGTGATTGGTGACATCGAGGACGGACATACCTATTATCGTACTAAGGGAGGAACTGAAATACGTGTCAACAATGTGGCGGCTGGTGCCAATGGAATGACCGTTGAGGGCAGTTACCAGATCAATGAAGGTCAGCCTTTGGCTGTATCTACGATTTATGACCAGACTCAGGGTAATGGTAAGAGTTATATCCTCGACGGACAACCCATCTTGGGTACTCGCATGACTGTGCACGACATATTGGCCAGCAGAGAAGAATTCTCTGAATTCTATAACCTGATGCTCGGTAGTGGCCTGTTTGAGGTAATCCATAATAACCGCAATGCTTGTGGCGGTACCAATGTGTCGGTGTTCAATACCTATCACTACACTATTTATGTACCGACAAATGAGAGTATCCAGCAATTGCAAGCCAAGGGTGAACTCTCATCATGGGATATCGTAGCTCACCATGAAGAGATGGGTAACCTGGCTGCCAAGTCACGTGACTCACTGGCTATAGTCAACTTCTTGCGTTACCATATACAGGACAATGCACTGTTTATTGGAGCAGCACCAGAAAAGGGTGATTATGAAACAGCCATCATTGACCCGTCAACCAAACGATTCTATCGTATCTCTGCCGAGTCGACAGGTGATGCCATTACTTTGCGTGACAACTCAGGCGAATATAGTCACGTATTGACCTCGGATGAGAGTCTCTACAACCTGATGGCCAGAGAGTATCAATATAATAATAAGGATGCCGCAGTTGCCAATATGATAGAAACATCATCATCTGCTGTAATTCATCTTATCGACAGACCCTTGTCTTATAAGAAGAAATAACCTGCTTAGTGGCATAGATACAAATAAAACTAATAGCTATGAGTACAAGAAGATTAATAAAGATAGTAGGACTGATAATTGTCACTTGTCAGTTGTCTGTCAGCAGTATATTTGCCCAGAAATCAGGCGATATGATCAGTGGTGTCATCACTGACGAAATGGGTCCTGTGATGGGTGCCAATGTGGTGGAGATGGATGCTGCCAACCGTATCATTTCTTATGCGGTGACGGATATTAATGGTAACTTCTCGTTCAAACTGAGAAATCCGAAGAACTCTCTCCGCGTGACCTATGTGGGATGCAAAACTGTGACGTTGCCCTTCAATAAGTTGAGATATGATATCAGACTGGCCAGTGATAACCAGATTGAAGAGGTCGTAATCACATCAAAGAAGCGTACCGAAGGTTCAGGACTTTCTATACCGCTGGACGAGGTGTCTACAGCACGTCAGAGTCTTGAGATGGCTGAGTTTGAAGGTCTTGCATTGACAACGGTCGACGAGGCTTTGCAAGGACGTATCGCTGGTCTTGACATCGTGTTCAATTCAGGTAACCTGGGAGCAGGTACCTCAATGCGTCTGCGTGGTGTGTCAAACATCAATGGTTCGAGCGAACCCCTTATCGTTGTTGATGGCAATGTGCTGGAAACCAATACCGATAACTTTGACTTCAACTCAGCTAATGAAGAGTCATTCGCTCAGTTGCTTAATGTAAACCCCGAAGATATCCAGAGCATCTCTGTATTGAAGGACGCTGCTGCAACAGCTATCTGGGGTTCTCAGGGTGCCAATGGTGTAATCGAAATCAAGACAAAGCGTGGTACACGTGGAAACACGCGCGTAACCTATAGCTATCGACTCACAGGTACCTATCAGCCTCAAGGTTATGAGATGCTTAATGGTGATGAGTACACCATGTTGCTCAAGGAGGAGTATTTCAATCCTTCACTTAGCGATGCTACCAGTAACATCCCTGAAATCAGCTATCTGTCGTCGGGCTTCTCGGAGCGTCAGATGTATGACAACAATACCGATTGGCTGAGTGCTGTGAAGCAGGTGGGATGGAGACAGAATCACTACGTATCACTCAGTGGTGGTGGTGAGAAGGCGCTCTTCCGTATTGGTGCAGGTTATGACAATGAGACCGGATCTATCATCAAGCAGGAGCTTGACCGATTCACTTCACGTGTGAACCTCGACTACTTCGTGTCAGACCGTATCAAGATTGAAACCAACATCTCTCTGACCTATACCCGGAATCAGAAGAATAATGGGGACTTGCTCTCTCTCGCATATGTGCGCATGCCTAACATCTCAATCTATGAGCAGGATAAGGATGGAAATGATCTTCCTGAGTTTTACCACATGCAGCCGACTTTGTCATCTGCACTTCGTGACCAGATGATTTCCAATAATAAGAATATCCCGAACCCTGTAGCATTGGCATATCAGGCCAAGAACAACGAGACAAGTTACAATATCGACCCTGAGTTTAAGCTCAAATATGATCTTTTAGGTATAGAAGATGGTAAGACACGCTTGAACTATGAGGGTAAGGTGATGTTCAATATCTTCAACCGCTATGAAGATCAGTTTATGCCCCTTTCACTCAACACAAAAGGGTGGAATGACAAGGAGAGTAACCGCGCTACTGCCAATTCGTCGAAGAACTTTGGTGTGACCACAACACATACGCTGACCTTCGTGCCTGTATTCAAGAACCCGGATCACTCACTCTCCATGATGCTTCGCGGACAGCTTACCAGCGGTCAGTCTACATCGCAGAGTACCGTGACTTCTGGTACGCTGTCAGGACCTATCCATAGTACGGCTGCCAACGGTATCGTCGACGGTATGAATACGGGTAGTGGACAGTGGAGAAGTATCTACCTTACCTATTCTGCTCACTATGCATATAAGGGACGTTACGTGGCCGACTTCTCGCTCCGTCGTGACGGTACTACCAAGTTTGGTGCCGACAAGCGTTGGGGTACATTCCCCGCTCTCTCGGTGCGTTGGAATGTTAGCCGCGAACCGTGGTTCAACAAAGCTTTGCCTTGGGTGTCGATGTTGTCAATCCGTCCAGGATGGGGTATTGTAGGTAAGCAGCCAGGGTCTGAGTATCTCTACTTCAGTAAGTATGCCATTGGTAAGGGTTATTTAAGTCAAGGATCAATCTATCCGCAGAATATCCGTATGAAGAATCTGAAATGGGAACAGAAGGAAACCTATAATATAGGTGCCGACTTTGGATTCTTTGATGATAAGATCAGTGGTAACGTAGAGGTTTATCGTCAGTATACCAGTGACCTGCTGATGCAGAACCGTGGTATTCCTACTTCCTCAGGTTATCCTCATTTGCTGTGGCAGAATGTAGGTAACATGGAGAATGTAGGTTGGGAGTTCAACTTCAACGGTAACAGTATTGTAAAGGCTGGTAAGTTTGGCATGGACTTCAATGTAACCTTCGCCAATAATAGGAACAGAGTGACAGCAATGGATGAGACCTGCCTTGCCAGCTTGAACAATGAGTTTGACCGTAACAACGGATCATACCTTTCACGTGTAGAGCTCAACTACGCATTGGGTAGTATCTATGGATTCCGCTACCTGGGTGTTTATCAATATTCAGACTATTCTGCCGAGGAGGTTCCTGGTGTGAGCGGTCCCAATGCCCCTGTAGTACGCGACAAGGATGGTATCGTGATTCTTGACGAAAACCAGATGACCAAGCCTATGATGTTCTGTGCAGGCTCGGTAAACTATGAGTTCCGTGGTGGTGACGCCATCTATGATGATATCAATCACGACGGTACCATTGACGAACTGGATATCGTTTATTTGGGCTCTTCATTGCCTAAGGTGACTGGTGGATGGGGCTTCAAACTCAGATGGGGTCGTCTGTCCTGGAACAACCAGTTTAACTTCCGTTATGGCAACAAGATTATCAATAGAGTGCGCATGAATGCCGAGAATATGTATTCTAACAACAATCAGAGCCGCGCTGTCAACTGGCGTTGGCGTGTTGAGGGCGACGATGCACGTATTCCACGTGCTCTCCGTCAGCATGGCTACAACTGGCTGGGTAGCGACCGATTCGTTGAAGATGGCTCTTTCATGCGTCTCAACTACTCACAAATCAGTTACTCTTGTCCTGCCAATGAGCTCAAGCGCTTCGGACTCAATCGTCTCGACTTCTATGTGTCTGCCAATAACCTTTTCTGCTTGACCAACTATTCCGGTTCGGATCCTGAAGTAGGTTATGGTGGCTTGGGTATCGTGACCGACAATGCACAGACTCCTCGTGCCAAGTCGTTTACTGCAGGTGTGACAATCGGATTCTAAATAGTAAGTAAAATGTAATTAGAACTAAATATTATGATTACTAAAGTAAGAAATATAGCATGCGCCTTATGTGCGACCTTCGCTTTTACAGGGTGCGATGGTTTCTTGGAGATTCTGCCGATGAACGAGGTGGTACTTGAGAACTATTGGACTGAGAAGGGTGACGTGGTCAGTGTACTTAACAGCTGTTATGAGACATTGGAGACCGAAGACTGTCTGGTACGCATGGGTGTATGGGGTGAGATGAGATCCGACAACTTGAAAATCGGTACCAACGTCCCCAACGAGATCAATGAAATCTTGAAAGAGAATCTGCTGCCATCGAATTCGATGTGTAGCTGGGCAAGATTCTACGAAGCTATCAACCGTTGTAATATTGTATGTCATTACGCCCCTCAGGTACAGGAGATCGACCCTAACTATACCGAGAGTGAGATGAAAGCCAATATCGCAGAGGCTACAGCAATCCGTGCTTTGTGCTATTTCTATCTCATACGTACGTTCCGCGATGTGCCCTACACAACCACTCCCAGTATTGACGACTCGCAGACTTACATTATCCCTGCTACACCATTTGATGTAGTGATAGATACACTGATTACCGATTTGGAGCGAGTACAGTACGATGCTGTTCGCCGTTATTATCTCGATGACAGCTACAGTGCTTATCATAACTCCAGTAAGATTACGCGTACAGCCATACATGCTCTGTTGGCCGACCTCTATTTGTGGAAGGGCGACTGGGACAATAGTATCAAGTATTGCGACCTGGTACTCGACTTCAAGCGTCAGCAGTATGAAGAGATGCTCGATCGTGAAGGTAATGTAAATGATATTGCCCTCTTTGGTGATATACCTATGATCTTGGACAAGCCCGAGGGTGAGGTTCTATGTGGACATTCATACGATGAGATCTTTGGCAAGGGCAATTCCTTCGAAAGCATCTTTGAACTCTACTTTGCTACCAATCAGCAGCAGTCAAACAAGTGGGTAGATGATTATTATGGAAATGCCAGAGGTGAGATGAACGGACGTCTTACAGTGCCTGACTTCCTACGCAAAGATGTGGCTCAGGGTACCAATGAGGTGTTTAAGAAGACCGATGCTCGTGCTTATTCAACCACTGAGATGGATAACTCAACCTACTTCATCCGTAAGTATGTGCATTATGATGTAGATTTTACCACTCAAAACATCAACACAGAGAAGGACCTGAAGTTTGAGGTAACCTATAGTTCTGGAAATCCCAACTGGATTATCTATCGCCTGACCGATATGATGCTTATCAAGGCTGAAGCACTTATCCAGAAGGGTCCGGAATACTATACAGAGGCTTTCATGCTTATCAACTATGTGAACAAACGTGCCAATGACGTGACTACCACCTCTCGTGGCGATACGTTGAAACTCAAGGATTATACTGAATCAAAGGTGCAGATGGAAGAGCTTCTGTTGGCCGAGCGTCAACGTGAGTTTATGTTTGAAGGCAAACGTTGGTTTGACCTCGTACGTATAGCACGTCGTGATGGGAACAACAATCGTCTTGTTACTCTGGCTACACGTAAGTATATTGAGAATATCAATGCTATCAAGATCAAGTTGGCCAACCCCGACATCATCTATTTCCCCTATGCCAAGAGTGAGCTCAAGGTGAATCCGTTGCTCAAGCAGAATCCTGCATACGGTCATGATGAGGACTCTGAGCTGACAACCAAGTAGCAGTATGTAATGTGTTGAATTTGTCTAAATGAAAAGATTATGAAGACCAAGTATAAATATCTAATACCCGTTATCTGTCTCATAGGCAGCATGACGGCATGTGTAGACAATGATGATGTGGTGGTTAACTATTATGCTTCCACTAAGGTTACTGCCGCCGGATATTTGGAAGAGAATACCGAGGTGTTCAGTGATTTTATCGATATCCTGAAGCGCACACCCTATTATTCACTGCTGTCTACATACGGTGAGTTTACCCTCTTTGCACCTACCAACGATGCCATAGGCACTTACGTAGAGGCTAATGGATTTGGCTCAGTGGATGCTATCCCTACAACCACTTGCGATACACTTGCACGTACACACATCATTAAGAAAGGTGCTTTCTTTACGACCGATATCAGCGAAGGTGCTTTGCCTGAGTTGAATATGAACGATGCCTATATCGTATTGTCAAGTGACTCGGATATCTATAACAACAATGCGCTTGTATATTATATTAATAAGAACGCGCGCGTGATAGAGTATGATGACTCTGTGACCAATGGTGTAGTGCATGTGCTGAACAATGTGATTACTCCTGCCAACATGCTTTTGGCCGACAAGATTGCTGAAGATACCACGTTGACAATCTTCTCTGAGGCGCTATACCTCACTGGCATGGCCGACTCGCTGGTCAACTATATCGACTATACTTATTCGTGCAGTGAAGACTCGGTACATACTGGTGTGATGGTGCGCTGTACATCAGGTTCGGCACTCTATACCCGTTCGTACTGGCCTGAGAAACGCTACTTCAAGTATACAGCTTTCGTAGAGCCTGATGAAGTATATCATAAATATGGTATATATACCATCGATGACCTGGCTGCCTACGCAAAGCAGATTTATGATGAGACATATCCCGAGGATGCAGGTCTGTATGATGATGACTTTACCCACCGTAAGAACCCGCTGAACCGCTTCGTGAGCTATCACCTATTGCCGCGTATTGGCCAGTACAACAGCTGGGTACAGTCTGGTGACCTGAGACAACACTGCTGGTATACCTCTTTGACTGACCCCGAAGAGTTCTATGAGACGATGTGTCCGGGTACCATCATGCGTTTTGCTGGTCCGTCGGCTGGTCTTTTCATCAACCGTAAAGGCCTTCAGAACAATGCCAAAGTGCGTGGCGTGAAGGTACTCTCACCCTCTGAGTCAGGCTCTACTGACCAGAATGCGCTGAATGGTGTATATCACTATCTTGATGATATCTTGGCCTACACGACACAGGTGCGTGACGAGGTGCTCAACTGTCGTGTACGTATTGATGCTACCACACTGAGTCCCGACTTCATGAACTGTAATGGTCGTGGTCGTTATGGCGAGGATATCCTTACTGGATTCAAGAATGAGTATATCTCAAACTGGCGCGTAAGCGATGAAACTTATGTAGGTGTACACAGTGATGTGGGTTATTGGAACTCCTACTATGCCAATGCCGTTTGTATCAGTGGCGTGTTTGATGTGGCATTCAAGTTGCCTCCTGTGCCGTCAGGTACCTATGAGATACGTTTGGGCTATACAGTAGGTGATGAGCGTGGTGTAGTACAGGTTTACCTCAACAACGAACCTTGCGGTATCCCCGTTGACCTTCGCGTATATGGTGGTGACCCTACTATCGGTTGGGTTGAGGATACCGATGATACCGAGGAGAATACAGCCAATGATAAGGCTATGCACAACCGTGGTTACATGAAGGCTATGGATAGCTATCGTCCTTGGGATGCAGCCGGTCCATTGCGTAACAACAACTGGAACTTGCGCCGCGTGCTCACTACCCAGTATCTTGATCCCAATGAGACCTATTACTTGCGTTTCCGTCAAGTATTGGATGATCCTCAACGCTATTGGTCGTTTGACTATATTGAGATTTGCCCCAAGAGTGTATATGGAAGCCCTGAAGGTGAAGACACACATTGATTCTAATTGATAACGAATAATAGATAGTATTATGAAAAAAGCATATAAGTGTTTCTATGGAATATGCCTTCTTGGTTGCCTCACGGCATGTTCCGATTGGGATGAGCATTACGGTACGGCGGGAACGACGGATGCCGCAGAGGGTACTGTCTCTTTGTGGCAGCAGATCAAGGCCAATCCCGACTTGAGTGATTTTGCTCAAGTGCTTGAAGAGACAAAGATATTCCGTCAACATCGTAAGACTCCTGTGAGCTATGCCGACCTTCTCGATGGCGGTCAGTCATTTACTGTAGTAGCACCTGTCAACGGTACTTTTGATAAGGATGCCCTGCTCGAAATGGTGCAGACTGCACAGGGCGACTCTGTGGTGGAGAAATCGTTCGTTCAGAATCACCTGTCGCGCTCGCTCAGCTCGGTGACTAAAGAGGACAAGCGTGTGCTGCTGCTCAACATGAAGTATGCAGAGTATGCCGATGGTATGATTGAGGGCGTGACTATCACCTCTCCCAATCAGAGAGCACGCAATGGTGTGTTGCATGTGGCTGCTTCGCAGATTCCTTACGAGCGTAACCTTTACGAGACACTTCGTGACGACGAACTGCTCTCTGGCATAGGTGCTGCACTGCATCGTTACGATGAGGACTATTTCGATGCCGACAACTCCATCTCAAGCGGTATTGTCGAAGGTGTTCCTGTGTATGTTGACTCAGTAATCATTGAGCGCAACCGTATGTTGGATCGTTTGGGCTATATCAATCGTGAAGACTCTCTCTATTGGGTAGTGGCGCCTACCAAGGATGCTTGGCAACAAGTATGGGAAGAGACTTCACAGTATTTTGTATATGATGAGAGTGTACTTAAGCGCGACTCATTGCAACATCACTGGACAACAGCGGCACTGATGCAGGATGCTATCTTCAACATGCATATTCAAGAGGATATCACTGATTCTATCGTGTCAGTACCGTATGTGCGTAGTGTGCCACAGCCTGGCAAACCGGTATATCATGTCTTCTACAATCCGCTCGAAGAGGGTGGGGTGCTCTATGGAGGAGAACCCATACAGTGCAGCAACGGTGTAGTATATAAAACCGACACATGGCCCTATGCTCCAGAACAGACCTTCTTCCGTCAGATGTGGTGTGAGACTGAGAACTTCTCTAATATTATAGAAGAGAAGATGTGTACCTATAATACGCGTTGGCTGGCTGCCGACAGTATATCAAGTGGCGCATACTTGCAGATTCTACCCGAGAAAGCAACTTCAAACTGGGAACTCACTTTCCGCATTCCCAATACGCTGAGTGCATGCTATGATATCTATGCCGTAGTATTGCCTCGCACGATAACACATACTGACGAGACCTTCAAACCCTGCAAGTTTAAGGCTACAATCAATTATGTAGACGAGAAGGGTGATAAGCAGTCATTCAACTGTGGCAACACACAGTTCAAGGCCGACCCGGCACGTATCGATACCGTGCTCCTGGCTGAAGCGTTCCATTTCCCGGCTTGTAATTATGACCAGACTGGCAGTAAGGTGAGCGTCAAGTTGCAATGTTCTATCCTTCCACGTGAGCAGGCCAACTATTCACGTGAGATGTATCTTGACTGCATCTATCTGAGACCAAGAAAAATGAATAACGAATAAATAGATACTCAGAACTATGATTAGCAAATACTATAAGACACTTTGTGTTGCGCTTGCCCTATGCGGCTCTATGAGTGTAGCGGCACAAGATAATGTAAACACTGTTACGGGTCAGGTGACAGATGCTGCCACAGGCTCTCCATTGGTAGGTGTTATGGTGACTGCTTACGGTGATGCTCGATACTCGGCAATGACCGATGAGCATGGTAACTATGAACTGAAGGTGCCTGAATATACCCGTTCGGTGTATATGACAGTAGATGGATATGGCACACAACAACGCGCTATAGCTAATGGACGCGCCGATGTGGCACTCTATCATGAGGCTTTCAAAAGCACTTACCAGAAGAGCACCGAAGCTATCATCAGCAATACAGCGAATGACTTTGCCAACACGTCAGAGGTGAGTGTAGACCCGCTCATGCAGCAACAGCTGGGTGCCGATATTCGCATGATTTCGCGCAGTGGCCTGGTAGGCACAGGCAATATGATGCTGATGCATGGTATCAACTCGTTGAATGCCAATGCACAGCCTTTGGTCGTTATTGATGGTGTTATCATGGATATGCAGTATGACCGCGGCATGCTTCATGACGGCTACTACAATAATATATTGGCC
This sequence comes from Bacteroidaceae bacterium, assembly GCA_017622495.1. Lineage (GTDB taxonomy): Bacteria > Bacteroidota > Bacteroidia > Bacteroidales > Bacteroidaceae > UBA1189. The sequence goes on from JAGAQY010000002.1 coordinate 52,733, forward strand.
AATATCAGTGTCAATGACATTGAGAGTGTGCAGGTGCTCAAGAACGGAACAGCTCTCTATGGCTCAAAAGGGGCTAATGGTGTACTCCTGATCAACACCAAGCGCAGCAAGAGCATGGCTACAAAGATTGATGTTACCATCAATACCAAGTATGAACTTGTGCCGCGTCTGCCGATGATGTTGGGTGCCGAGGACTATAGATTGTACACGACTGAGTTGCTGGCCAATAAGACGGCTTCATTGGGTTCGATGAAGTATCTGAACACAGACCCTGGCTATTTCTATTACAATCAGTATCACAACAACACTAACTGGGTAGATCAGGTGTATGAGAATGCACTCTCACAGAACTATGGTATAAACGTGCAGGGTGGTGACGATATCGCATCTTATAACCTCTCGGTGGGCTATGCGATGGCCAACAGTACATTGAAGCAGAATGATTTCTCTCGCTTCAACATGCGACTCAATACTGATATCCAGATTTTCCGTGGACTGGACGTACGGTTCGATGCTGCATACAGTGATGTCAACCGCAAGCTCTTCGATGATGGAGCACCTGCTGATCCTATGTCTACGGTAATTACATCGCCATCGTTCCTGGCCTTGACCAAGGCTCCTTTCCTCTCGCCCTATGCTTATGACAAGCAAGGTAATGTCAGCCAGTATTTGGCCGAAGCCGACGACTATCTCGAGGGAATGTTCCAAGGGGAGGGACGATTGGCCAATCCTACTGCCATACTGCATTATGGAGAGGGTGTAAATAGAAACTCGCAGGGCAACCGCTTCATCATGTTCTCTGTAGCTCCCCGTTACAAGTTCAATAGCCATCTTACCCTCAGCGAGCACTTCTCACTCGGCTTGATCAATACCAATGAGATGTACTATTTGCCTATACATGGTGTACCCACATTTAGAGTAGATGGCCTTGACGAAAGTACCGCTCTCCAAAATTATGCGCAGAGTTTGGCGGCCCGTCAGACAGCCATTCAGAGCGATACCCGCCTGTCGTGGACACGTCGATTCGATGCTCACTATGTGGCTCTTAATGGTGGTTTCCGTTATCTGAGCAATAATTATAACCTGACTGCACAGAAAGGATACAATACGGGCAATGACAAGACCCCTAACATGAGCAACTCACTGCAGTTCAAGACCACAAATGGTGCCGATGATAAAACTCGCGAACTCACATGGTATGCCTTTGGAGGATATAACTTTGCAGAACGTTTCTACTTGAATGCAGGTGTTTCGGCCAATGCATCATCACGTTTTGGTATCGATGCTCCTGGTCTGAAAGTGGCTGGTGTACGTTGGGGATTGTTCCCCAGTGTAGAAGGCGCTTGGGTAGTAACCAATGAAAAATGGCTGTCTGGTGTCGAGGGACTTGACTATCTCCGCTTGAATGTGGGATATGATATGACTGGTAATGATGATATCGACTATACGGCATCGCGCAGCTACTTTGTTGCACAGCGTATGCTGGGTGACAATGCTACAGGACTGGTGATTGGCAACATCGGTAATACGGAGCTTCAGTGGGAAACCACTAACCGTATCACTGCCGGTTTTGAAACCAACCTCTTCAATAACCGTGTGAATGCACGTGCCAATTTCTTCAAGAGCTGGACGTCAAACCTCCTTTCACTTAGCCAACTGGCATGGACCAGTGGTATGAAGGAGAACTGGAGTAATGGTGGTAAACTCGAGAATATCGGTGTAGATGCCTCAGTCTCTGCCAAACTGATTGCTACCAAGAACTGGCATTGGGAGTTGGGCGCTTCGGCAGGTCACTATACCAATAAGATTACTGCCTTGCCTAATGATAACCGTGCTTTTGAGACTGATATCTATGGAGCTACCGTACTGTCACAAGTAGGTCATCCTGTAGGCGTATTCTATGGTTGGAAGTCAGAAGGTGTCTTTACTACATCTGCCGAGGCCGAAGAGTCCGGTTATTATATGCTCAACAGCCGTGGTGGCCGCGAATACTTTGGTGCAGGTGATGCACGCTTTGCCGACAATGGTGATAAGGTCATCGACGATGCCGACCGCACTATCATCGGTAATCCCAATCCCGATATCTATGGTAATATCTTCACTTCGCTCAACTGGAAGCACTTTACACTCTCTGCAGTGATGAACTATTCATTGGGCAATGATATCTACAACTATCAGCGTGCATTGCTTGAGGGTGGAAGCCTCTTCATCAACCAGACCACTGCAATGAACCAACGTTGGACGACCGAAGGTCAGCATACAGTCATCCCTCGTGTATCCTATGGCGACCCGATGGGCAACAGCCGATTCTCTGATCGCTGGATTGAGGATGGCAGCTACCTGCGCCTCAGTTCTGTGAAGTTGAGCTATCACCTGCCTATCCAGAGCACCTATCTGCAAGGTATTACTGTATGGGGTGACGCCGCCAACCTGTTCACTCTTACTCGTTATCTGGGCAACAATCCTGAGTGCTCCATATCTAATGACGTACTCTCTATGGGTATCGATCGTGGATTGCTCTCTCCCGGCCGCTCGTTCTCTTTGGGTATCAATATTAACTTATAATATATAGGAATCATGAAAGCATATAAATATATATTGGGTGCATTGCTTGTAGCCGGTGGACTTACCTCTTGCGCCGACATGTTGCAGACCGATTCAGACATTGTAATGTATGAGAAAGACAACACGTTGTCGCATCCTACCGACTCAGTTTATAGTGTATTGGGTATCATCGGCAAGATGCAGGTGATAGCAGACCGTACCGTGCTGTTGGGTGAGGTACGAGGAGACCTCATTACTACCACCGATGCCGCGTCGGCTGATTTGAAGCGCTTGGCTGAATGGGACTTCTCGGTAGAGAACAAGTATAATGCTGTGAGCGATTACTACGCTGTCATCAACCATTGCAACTACTTCATTCATCATGTAGATACCACACTCGAACGTCGTGGCTACAAGGTGTTTGAGTCTCAGTATGCAGCAGTAAAGGCATTGCGTGCCTGGACCTATCTTGAGCTGGCTAAGGTGTATGGTAATGTGCCTTTGGTGCTCGAACCGCTGATGACCGAGATTGACGCTCGCGAGGCGATGAATGGTCCGCGTGCCTCATTGACCGAGATTTGTGAGTATTTCATAGCCGACATTACTCCCTATGCATATAAGGAGATGCCTCGCTTCGGTACTATCAATGGGTTCAACTCTACAGATTTCTTTATCCCTGTGCGCAGTCTGCTGGGTGATCTCTGCTTGTGGGCCAACCGCTATGAAGAGGCTGCCCGCTGGTATCACGACTTCCTCACCGATCGTGACGATCCTATCACTCCCTTTTCTGGACGCATCACATGGAACAATCCTACCGAGTTTGTATTTCCTGGTGGATCTGTTTTCTCTACATCAGACATTCGTAGCTATATCCCTATGGAGGATCGTGAGTTTGATGGCGTGATGAGCGACCTGGATAATATCTTCTGCTCTACCGTCGACAACTACTATTACTATCAGGTGACTCCCTCATCAGCTATGTATAAGCTGTCGGCCGAGCAAATCTATTGCATGGAGTATAAGCGCGATACGGGTACCGATACCATTTATGTGCCTCGTAGTGGATTCCTCAAGCCATCGCTTGTGGGTGACCTTCGTCTCTTTGCCAATTGTGAACAGCAATCATTAGGTACGCAGAATGAGTTCTCGGAGTATAGTTCTGAGAGACAAAGTGTCATTAAGCCTGAGCTTTTTGCTGAGATTGGTAGGATCCCTACTTCACGTAACACGATGACCTATCTGCGCTATGCTGAGGCACTCAACCGTGCAGGTTATCCCCAATCGGCATTCCTTATCCTTAAGCATGGCATGTGTTATGACAATCTGGTAGTGTATGTCGATTCTGTAGAACGTGTGGCAGCTGCCGAACTGGTGGATTTTGATGCCAACATCTTCCCGAAGGATCGTACATTTGGTATCCATTCACGCGGTAGTGGCGACAGCCATATCAATGAGTACTATACCCTGCCTATGCCTACCGACTCTTTGGCTACTCGTCAAGATACTATCGACTATCAGATACCTCTTGTCGAGGATATGATTATCGACGAGATGGCATTGGAGGGCGCATTCGAGGGCTATCGCTATTATGACCTCATGCGTGTGGCACTCCGCAGAAACGATGCTTCTTACCTGGCTGCTCCCATTTCGCGGCGTAATGGTGAGGAGGATGCCGCACTGCGTGCAAAGCTTGAGGATACCTCTAATTGGTACCTTCCTTTGCCATAATATATTAATGGATGATAATATTTGATTTTTTCATAATTATAAGTGTTTTCATAGAAGATAGAGTATCAGTTTTTAGGTAAAGAATTTCGCGGTTGCTTGTATGTGAATATAGGCAACCGCCATTTTTTTGTCTTCTTTAGACGTGCTTGGGATAAAAAACAAATGAGATTTATTTTCTTCTCCTCTCGGCTTATTGTATCTTTAATCTCCACTATGTGGAGACGGAAATTAGGCTACGCCTCAGAAATTCTTAAATAAATTTTGCATTTCATTCGGCTTGCACTAATATAATTTTACTTTCGTAAAAAGAAGATACATGGCGCCTCGGAATAAAAAATAAATAAAATTTATTTTGTTCTCCTCTCGGCTTATAGTATCTTTGTAATATGAATTGGTTGGAGCAGTTTGTAGGGCAGATATCCATTGTCGAAATAATGCTTAAAGGCATCATAATAGGCATCATCGTATCGGCGCCTATGGGACCTGTAGGAGTGATGTGTATACGCCGTACTCTGAATAAGGGACGTTGGCATGGATTCATGACTGGTATTGGTGCTTCGGTAAGTGACCTTGTATATGCTACCATTACTGCCCTGGGCATGTCGTTCGTGTTTGATTTTATCAACAATGCGCATAACATGTTCGTCTTGCAGGTTGTGGGCAGTATATTGCTCTTTTTCTTCGGACTTCATACTTTCCGCACCAACCCTCATTCATATCGTGCCAATCCGATGGACAAACTCGGTTCCTATCCTGTAACAAAGAGCAAGCTTGCCTACAATTTTGCTACGGGGTTTGCCCTAGCTATCAGCAACCCGCTTGTCATCCTGATGTTTGTGGCGCTCTTTGCCCGCATGTCATTTGTATTGCCCGAGTTGGATTTTGTAGAACGTGTAGCCGGCTATGCCTCTATCTGGATGGGAGCTGTCGTCTGGTGGTTTGCCATAACATGGCTCGTGGGCAAGTTGGGAAGTAGGTTCGATGTGCGGGGTATATGGCTACTCAATCGCGTTATTGGATCTGCCGTTATGATTTTCGGAATTTTAGGAATAGCATATACACTGATAGTATAAAAGTTTTTTGTAACTTCGCAGCATAGAATAATATTATATGTATATATCCAAGCAATTGAGAGAGCAGAGCATATCGGAGTATTTGCTCTACATGTGGCAGGTAGAAGACCTGATACGTGCCAATGGCTGTGACATTGATAAAATAGAGCATTCTGTAGTGACGGCATATAATCTGTCCGAAGCACAGCATGCCGAGCTCACAGAATGGTATGCTAACCTGGTAGAGATGATGCGGCTTGAGCGAGTTGAGCAGAGTGGCCATCTACAGATAAACAAGAATGTCATTATCTCGCTTGCAGACTTGCATTATAGGCTCATGCACTCTCAGAAATTTCCCTTCTATCAGGCTGCTTACTACAAGGCATTGCCCTTCATCGTGGAACTGAGGGCCAAGGGTGGGCAAGATAAGTCGGAACTGGAGAATTGTTTCGATGCTCTCTATGGCGTGTGGATGCTGCGCCTACAGCGTAAGGAGGTCAGTGAAGAGACTACTAAGGCTGTAGCCGACATAGTGAAGTTTATCGGTCTCTTGTCTGACTACTATAAAAAGGATAGGGCAGGGGAGCTGGATCTTGAGAATTAATAATGAATAATGGATAATTAAAAGTTAGAAACCTATCCATAATATAATAGATAAATTGTTCCTTGTCAAATGAAAAATATACTTATTACGGGAGCCAACGGGCAACTTGGCAATGAGATGCGTGTGGTATCTGCTGAGCAAGAGCAACTGACGTATCACTTTACCGATGTGGCCGAACTGGATATCTGCGACATCGAAGCTATAGAACGCTATGTCGTAGACCATGCTATCGACTGCATTGTCAACTGTGCTGCCTATACCAATGTCAACAAGGCCGAGGAGGATACCGAGTTGTGCGACAAACTCAACCATTTGGCTCCTGCCAATCTTGCACGTGTCGCAGCTAAGCATCAGATAGGGCTTATACATGTGTCTACAGACTATGTGTTCAATGGTGAGCACTACGTGCCCTACAAGGAAGATGAGCCCACATGCCCCAACTCGGTATATGGTGCTACGAAACTGGCTGGCGAGCAAGCCATTTTGTCGATACATCCCGAGGCTGTAGTCATACGCACGGCATGGCTCTACAGTACGTTTGGCAATAACTTTGTGAAGACGATGCTCCGTTTGGGCAGTGAGCGCGAGGAACTGGGTGTCGTATTTGACCAGATAGGTACTCCAACCTATGCTCGTGATTTGGCTCGTACTATACAGCATATCATGGTGAAAGGAATTGTCCCAGGTATCTTTCACTACAGCAACGAGGGTGTTTGCTCATGGTATGATTTCACCAAGATGATATTTGCTCTTGGTGGTATCACCACATGCCAACTCAAGCCATTACACACCGATGAATATCCCACACCGGCGGCTCGTCCACACTATTCTGTACTTGACAAGACGAAGATAAAGCAAACCTATGGCATAGATGTCCCTTACTGGGTAGACTCTTTGCGTGAGTGCATAAGCAGCGTTGTGAGTTGTGAGTTATGAGTTATGAGTTGTGAGTTATGAGTTTTGAGTTGCCATCCGGCAGGTAGTTTTCGTTAACGTTATCGTCAACGTACAGCCAAAGGCTGTCATATAATAAATAAGCGGACTTGCCATAAGCAAGCCCGCTTGGTGTTGTACTATATACAAGTCTATGGTCTGTATTTATCCGCAGTGGAAGTAGCGGTTTACCAGCTTGAGCATCTCCTCTTGATTGCCGTTGATGTCAGCACGCAGGGTGCGGTCGCTGTATGAACGTAGTCGTTTGATGATGCCGTCAATCATGGCCGGGCTGAATACGTTGTACTTCTCGAATACCTCGCGCTGACTCTCGAGGCAGTCGGCCGATGCTTCACAGCTATCGGGCAATGATGCCAGTGAGTTCAGCTTGTCGGCATTCTCCTTCTGGTGGATATTGACGTTCACATAGGTCTTTTCTGCAATCTCCAGTGCGTTCTCGAGCTCAAATCCGTAGCGGCATGCCACAGCCAGTCCGGCTATGAGCTGGTATATATCGGCCGAGCCGTCGGGCGAGCGCATCTCTACGGTCTGCTTCTGTGTGGTGTCGTAGTTGCTTGCTCCCTCCAGCGGGTTGGCTATTTGGCACATGTCGGTCTTGGCGGCCCATCCCAGAGGTACGCGCACCAATACAGAGCGGTTGCGGTCGCCCCAACAGATGTTTGTGGGAGCCTCCTGGTGAGGTACAAGGCGGAAGTACGAGGTGGGATTGGTGTTGCCGAAGGCTGTTATTGACGGGGCCAGCTGCATCATTCCTGCTATAGCCTTGCGGGCAGTAGCCGAGAGTACGCCATTGTCGAGCATCATGTTGTGTCCGTCCTTTACGATGCGCATGTGTATATGGAGTCCCGAGCCGGCTTTTCCGGCGGTGATTTTCGGTGCGAAGGTGATGTCGTAGCCGTGCTTGAAGGCCAGGTTGCGAATGATCCACTTGGCAATCATGAGTTGGTCTGCTGCCTCTTCGGCGTTTACAGGGAGAAACTCTATCTCGTTCTGCTCGTACACGCTACCGTCGATAGTGAAGTTGCCCACCTCGGAGTGGCCATACTTGATTTGTCCGCCAGCTTGTGCTATGTAGGCCATGCACTGAGTGCGAAACTCATTGAACTTGGCGTATGGTGCCGATTCGTGGTATCCCTTTTGGTCTGTTGCGGCAAACATGCCACAGTCGGGAGCTATCACGTAGTATTCCAGTTCGCCCATCGCCTGGAACTCCATTCCTGTCACCTCATGGAAGGCACGGCATGCCTTGCGCAGTGTGTTCTCGGGTGAGCTCTCCAGCGGTTCGCCATCTTTATTGAAGTATGAGCACAGCATTGATAGGGTAGGTATCTCTGCAAACGGATCTACGAATGCCGTGCTGAAGCGTGGCAATACATACAGGTCGCTGCTGCCAGCTTCGATGAAGGGAAAGAGACTGCTGCCGTCCACTCGTTCGCCACATGTGAGTATGGCATCGAGGTAGGCCTCGTTGTTGATGACAAAGTTCAGTGTCTTCAGTCGTCCGTCACCTGCAGGGTACATGAAGTTGACCATGCGTATGCCACTCTCCTTTATGTATCTTACGATGTCTGCTTTAGTAAATTCCTTGCAGGGCTTCTGCAAGTATGCCACAATCTTGTTGGGGCTCATTGATAATTCCTTGTTCATATTATTATATATATGTTATTGTTTGTTCTTGGCCTTTTCTATCAGTTCATCGCCCTTCTTTTCTGCCTCGGCTATGAGTTTGTCGCCCTGCTTCTTGGCTTCTGCGATAAGGGCATCACCGGCTTTCTCGGCTGCCAGTTTCTTGATGGTGTTGCTGCCGGCTTTCTCTACTAAGGCTGTTTTCTGTTTCTCGGCCTCGGTGACGAGCTTCTGTGCAGCCTGCTGTGCTGTCTTCACCAGTTCCTCTTTCTGCTTCTCGGCATTGCTGATGTCGATACCCAGTTTCTGTCCTACAGCCTCAAGTGCTTTGTCGGTAGCTGCCGATGCGGCCTGCTTGGCCATGCTCTGGGTATCTATGGTAATCTTGGGCGAGCTGAACTTGCCGCCTATCTTCAGGTCTATGGTGCTGATACCCTTGGCTGCTCCTTCGGGCAACTTCAGCTTGCCGGCATAGTCGATGGTTTGGTCCAGGCCGGTAGTGCCGTTCAGGCTCAGGGTCGTAGTGCCCATCTTGATGTCGAAGGGTTTTGTTGCTATACGTCCATCCTTGATGGTGAAGTCCACGTTGAGGTCCTTCACGGTGATGTTCTTCAGCTCCTCACGCTTGGTGGCATCGGCAATCTTGTCTATGATGTCTACCCCTGAGAGGTTGAGGTTGCGTGTGTTGAGACTTCCGCTTGCCGTGAGCGTACTCAGCTGTGGCGACATCACACTGTCGAGCTTGGTGTCTACGGCAATCTTGCCCGAGAAGTTTCCGCCCAGGTTCTCAAATATGGGTGCCATCTTCTGTATCAGTGCCAGCTCCTTGAATGTCTGTGCGAACGAGAGCTCGTTCAGCGCAAATGCTGCATCCAGCTTAGGCTCGTTGGGGTTCTGTGCGGTAGAGTAGGCTCCGTTGATGACTACCGATCCACCCATGGTGTTGGCCGATAGGTTGCTCATGTCGGCAGTGCCATCCTTTACCTTCAGCTGCCCCTTGAGGTCGCGCAGGTTTATCTCATTGAATATGATCTCTGCCATATCCACGTTCATGTTGAAGTCGATATTCTCAGGTACTACGATTACTCCGCCCTCTTCCTCTTCATCAGTGGCAGGTGCAGTGTTTTCTTGCTCTGTGGGCTGCTCTTCTGCGGCTTCCTCCTCATCGCTGCCCATGAAGTCGTTGAGGTTCATGTGGCGGCTCTTCAGGTTGAGCTGTCCCTTCAGTGTCTTTCCCTTGAGGGCAAAGGCCATATAGTTCTCAAATCGGCAGTCGGCCGTCAGGTCGTTCTCGCCGATGAACACTTGGGTTTCGCTCAGGTTGAGGTAGCGCGGTGTGAACGATAGGGTAGACTTATCAATCTTCACTTCGGGGATGCCTTCCATCTGCAGTTGCATGTTGCGCAGGCTGATGTCGCCATTGGCAGCAAAGCGCTCATACTGTTCATTGTCGAGGTATGACAGGCGGCCGCCCAGGCTCATGTTGGCCTTCAGCACTCCGTTGAGTGCCATATCTTCGAGGGGGTATACATTCTTCACCTCACCCAGGTCCAGTGTTCCCTTGGCGGCCACGGCAAAGTCGGGGTCGCTGATGGGTGTCTTCACTTGTGCTGTGATGCTGAAGGGGTTGTCGAGCATCTGCAGGCTAAACTGCTCTACATCTACCTCGGTGAGGTCAATGTCTCCACCGGGGTTGCTCACCTTGGCCAGCACCTGAATGTCATCGATGCCTGCAGGCAGGGCAGGGTAGCGGAAGTTACCGTCGTTGACCTTCAGTGCGGCTTCAAACTGCGGCACTATGCTGTCGCCTTCGAGCTTTCCTTTGGCGAAGGCCTGCAAGCTCACGTTACCCTCGGCCTTGAGGTCGGCAAAGTCCTTGGCATAGATGGCCGGTATGAGCGACAGTATCTCCTTGAAGTTGATGTCCGAGGTGTTGAGTCTGATGTCCATGTCCATGGGCGCTCCCTCGGGCATAGCCACCCATCCGTCGATAGCTGCTCGTATGGCATTGATGGATAGGGTGTTCTTCTTGAGGGTAAACTTGCTGTTGGCCAGGTCGGCATCGACGTTGAGGTCGGCTTCCATGCGCACCTTGCTCAGCAAGGGCACTCCGTCCATGCGGAAGGTGAGAGCCGCTATACTTGCCTGGAGGTCGAGCAGCGTGTTGTCGGCTGCCATGTCGCCCGAGCATGTGGCGTTGAAGTCGGCAATATCGGCATACATCCCTCCCTCACGGTCGTCGTAGATGATGTTCAGATTGTCCACCGTCACCTTCTTCAATAATATGCGGAAGCTGCTTGCCGTGGTGTCCTCCTCTTCCTCTTCGTCAGAGGGCTTCATCACATCCCAGTTGGGCCTGCCGTCTTCCAATACGATGGCCTTCACATAGGTGTCCTTGAGCAGTATCTTGGTGATGTCAAATCCGCTGTTACCGAATATCGACATCACGTTCACTGCCACCTCGGCATCGCCGGCTCTTACCAGCGTGTCAGCAGCAAAGTCGCCCACGCCTTTGAGCCAGAAGCCTTCGAGGCCCACTGATGCTTTGGGAAACTCCCTGAACAGGCTGATGCTGAGGTCGTCAAATCCGAACTCGGCATTCAGCAACTTGTTGCCTTCACTGATAACAATCTCCTTAATCTTACCTTGGAATGCGATGGGCACTACGATGAGCACTCCCAGCAGGCATGCCAGTAGAATACCTGTAATCTTTGCAAACTTCTTCATACCTTATTTAATTCTAATTGCTCAAGACGCAAATTTACGCAAATATTTCTATTTCTTTGCTAAGTACAAATGTTTTTGTGTTGCATGTCATTATATATTCCCTAAAATATATATATAATGTATTAGCGATTCTTGTAATAATCGTCACAGGAGTATTCGGGTAGTATAAAGAATGGGAAATATTCCTCGGTCTCATGTCCAGTGTTGGCCAAACATTCCTTGGTAATGTCTTCTACGATGCTGTTGATGTAAACCTCAAGGGCTGTATAGCCGCCAGCTCCCGGAAAGCACTTCGATGCATCCGCCGCCATAGTGGGACTGAGTCCATTGACACGTTCCCATGCATCGGGTATGCCATCACTATCACTGTCGCGCAAGCGTGGCCCTTGCGTGTAGGCCGGATACCCCTCTGTCTCGGTCTGTGAGTCGATGATGCCCGGTGTCATGCTCCTTGCACCTTGGTGCGTGGTGCTCCCTTCCAGCACCTCCCTTGCTATTCGCCTGTCTATGGTATCACGCTTGAGCGAAGCACCGGCATGCCTCAGCACCTTCTCATAAGCCACGGTGGCTGTATGCTGGCACACTGGTGCCATCTTGAACTCCGTGTCGGCATGGAGGCTCACCGTGGATGGTACTTTCCCATTGGGATGTATGCCCTCCTTGTTGTCTCTATTGGTCAGGCCGATATTCGTCATCGCGGCACTATTGCGCTGTATCTCCTGGCATGTATTGTCAAAATAGTTGCCCGCCACATAGAACTGTCCCCACACGCCCTTCTTGTTGCTGTGGTTCCCATTGTCGGCATAGGGAGCAAATATGCGATGCACTATATGGCTTCTCCGTGCTGTAGCGGGGCCTGGCTTGTAATAGTTGTTGACAAAGTTGTACGAACCTCCCTCACCGGCATAGCCGCTATTGTCGGCCCAGTTGTAGAATACATTGTTACGCAAGTCTACGCGCTCGTCCCCGGGCCTGCCTGTATACCTGCTGCCACAGAGGCGTGGCATGCGGCTTTTGTGGTGAGCCATCAGGTTGTGGTGGAATGTAGCCCCTTCGCCGCCCCATATACCGCCATATCCGTGCTTTCCCTTGCCGTGTACCGATGCGTTCAGGCTCTCGCTGATGATGCACCACTGCATCGTGAAGCATCTGTTCCCGTAGAACGATGCACACTCATCGGTGCTCCAGCTCAGTGAGCAGTGGTCTATGATGACGTTGCCGCAGCGTGTGCCTCCCATGGCATCGTGCTCCGTGCCTTGCTCATCGCCCATACGGCAGCGTATGTAGCGGATGATGACATTGTCTGCATTGATGCTTACGGCATCACCCTTGATGCAGATGCCGTCGCCCGGAGCCGTTTGCCCTGCTATGGTGATGTCGCCGTTGTTGATGCTCAGTGTAGATTCCAGCTCTATGATGCCCGATACGTCGAATACTATCGTGCGTGGCCCACTCTGTGCTATAGCCCAGCGTAGCGATCCTTCGCCATCGTCATTGAGGTTGGTCACGTGCAGCACCGCACCTCCTCTGCCGCCACTCGTGTAGCGTCCGTAGCCGTCGGCTCCGGGGAATGCGGGCAGCTGCTGCGCCAGCATCGGTACTGCCAGTCCTATCGTTATTACGAGGGTGAGTAATCTTTTCATCATATCAGCTACAAATTTAGCATTTTTTTTGTTATCGGCAAGCTCCTTCGATTGTTATCACGTAGGTTGGTCTATAGGTTCTGGGGGCAACCAAGCGCAAGCATTCATTATGGCCCTGCATCGTTCAGTGCCAGGGCCCTTGGCAACCCCTTGGCAAAAACGCCTTTTCTGCGGCATTTGTCGTTGATTATCAATCCAAATCCCTGTATAATGATTTGCATTTAACCCCTGGCAATGGCGCAGTGAGCGATAGCAGAGTCAAATTTATTTGCACTCTGCCGAGCGAACAAGCCATCTTTAAGCGAAGCTTCATACTGGCGCAGTGAGCGATAGCAGAGTCAAATTTATTTGCACTCTGCCGAGCGAACAAGCCATCTTTAAGCGAAGCTTCATACTGACGCAGTGAGCGAGAGCAGAGTCAAATTTATTTGCACTCTGCCGTGCCAGCAAGCCATCTTGAAACAACGTTTTATAATGGCAAATAAAAGTCGAGTATAACATGATGAAAATCATAACGTAATATCTCCGCCACACCCATTGATACCCATTGGCAAGAAATGCGTTGTCTGTTTCTTATATCATCGCTGTTTGGTTTTCCCTAGTTTTAACCTACAGGGCAGACGCACCAGAAAAATCTATAAAAATTTTGCATCTTATTCTCAGAATATCTATTTGTTATCCTCACACAGATCTCACAAATCTCACAGAGAACGCATCGTTACACTCGCGTTTGCCATCCGGCTGAAAACACTCGGCAATGCCGACAAGCGCGGGCGAAGCGA
>JAGAQY010000014.1 GCA_017622495.1 Bacteroidaceae bacterium
CAGCGACTATGACTTTGAGGACTTGGCGGACGATGTGCAGACATCGACCACCGTTACCGAAGCCGACGTGCTGGGCGTGCTCCGCGCCATGAAGGGCTACATCGTGAAGGCCCTGTTGGCAGGTCGCGTAGTAGTGCTCAATGACATCGGCCGATTCCAGATCGGGCTCAAGGGCAAGTGTTACTCACGTGACACGATGGCAGCGTCGGACTTCTCTCCGAGCTCCATGATCAAGGGTCATCGTATCGTGTTCCGTCCCGATGCCAAGCTGAAGAGCGCTATCGCTGGTGCTCTCACGCTGAAGCGTGTGTCGAGTGAGGCAATGGCGTGAATTTAAGTTTTTGAGTTGATGAGTTTTTGAGTTGATAAGTTTGCCATCCGGCACTAAACTCAAGACTCTCAACTTGAAAACAAACTTAAAAACTAACAAACTTAAAAACTCAAAACAGTATGAAGACCGAAAACACAAACAAATTCAGTTGGAGCCTTCTTCTCAAAGTGCTCGTTGCCGTGCTCACCGCCCTTGCCGGGGCACTGGGCCTGAGCGCTTGCGGGAGATGGTAGCTTAAGCGGCACTCGATGTGCCGCTTAAGCTAACGTTGACGTTGACGATAACGATAACTGCCATCCGGATGGAAAAGTCAGCGTCAACGTTAACGTCAACGTTGGAAGAACAAGTCAACGTTAACGTTATCGTTATCGTTAAAAAAGCTACCGTCTTATTGATTTAATTAACCCATTTAGTTGACGCTCTATGGACGATAAAGGATTTATTAGAGATTGATATGTATCTTCACCTATATATCCGATGTTTTTGGATATGAGAAGTTGGGTCTCCACTTCATAAGCAGACCCTAGTGCTATGTCCAGGAAATGTGCGAAATCGACATCCGAAGGACGTGAAGAACCTTCGGCAATGTTGGAGGCGATGGATACTACCGCACGTTGCAATTGATCGCATAATCCCTTTTTCTCAAACCAAGGCATGTCGCTCGTCAGTTTGTATATCTGAGTGGAGAAGTCAACAGACTCTTGCCACACAGGATATTCTCTAAAATTTCGTGATTTCTTTTCCATAGCCACAAAGGTAAGAAAAGTTATCGTCATCGTTAACGTCAACGTTAAAAATTACAATATGAAATATTTTAATTTGTCGGAATTGTCCGCCAGCGCGTCCGCCGAGCGCCTGGCCATCGACAACACGCCGCCCCGTGCGGCACAGCGGATGCTCATCATCCTTGTAGAGCAGCTGCTCGACCCCATACGCCGCCGCTATGGCGCACCCATCATCGTTACCTCGGGCTACCGCTGCCCGGCACTGAACACCGCTGTGGGCGGAGTCGCCAACAGTCACCATATCGTGGGATGTGCGGCGGATATCACCACAGGAAGCATCGAGAATAATACGATGCTCTTTGCCCTTATCATAGACATGCAGACTACCCACGCCATCCGTTTCACCCAGCTCATCGCCGAGAAGGATTACCGATGGCTGCACATCTCCTATGTGCCGGGGATGCTGCGGAATCAGATCATTGATGTTAACACACAAATTAACAATGACGCTAACGTTAACGACAACCAACCATCCGGCAGCCAGCAGTTAACGTCAGCGTTATCGTTAGAAGAAAAGCCATCATTATCGTTGAAAAAGGACTATCAGGATAGTGGATAGGATTATGCTTCTTTATGATAGATATTCAATCTTCAGAGCCTCTCTTATGATAGCATAATGTCATGCAAACATTTACATTTTCTGCATTTGTCTTATTTTTGTCTTGTCTTATTCTCATTGTTTTCTTTGCATGTTACCATAAAATATCTATTTTTGCAAAATTTCTCGAAAAACGCAGAGATACGAACAAAAACGCATGACAATGAAGAATATAACGCTTTACCTGTTGTTACTACCTTTGTTTGCTCTTGCCTCATGCAAGAGCGGAGTTGATGAAGCCTCCATGTCACCACAGGAGGAGTTGGAATATGCTGTGCAATTGCATAGCAATAACGATTACGACAATGCTATGCGCTCCTATTCACGAGTGGTGTTGCATCTGGATGCTACGGACGAACAGCGAGCCTTAGCATTTGACAATATGGCAATGATTGAATGTTTTAGTCGCAAAAATCATTCGCAAGCCATCAAATATATTAACCAATGCATAATGCTGTCTGTTCCAGAGCGACATGCAGTTTTATATGCATGTAAGGGAGACTTTTCCCTACAATATGGAGTATTGGACTCAGCCATTCATTACAGTGAAAAAGCATTACGTACACCATATAAAGACTTGCAAGCAGATTATATTGCACACTATGTGTTATGGCAATGTTATGAACGCATGGGTATACCCGACTCGGCTGCATGTCACGAAAAACTATACAACGCTGTCCGTGCGGAGGAGGCGTATCGTTCTGCTCCGATGAGTGAAATGACGGATGAGCTGAACGAGAATATCATCAAGG
This sequence comes from Bacteroidaceae bacterium, assembly GCA_017622495.1. Lineage (GTDB taxonomy): Bacteria > Bacteroidota > Bacteroidia > Bacteroidales > Bacteroidaceae > UBA1189. The sequence continues at coordinate 2,467 of JAGAQY010000014.1, forward strand.
TTGACAAACGTGAGAAAAGAACACGGTCAACTATGACATTGACCATATTGGGCGCGGTAATGCTCCTTGTTGGTGTATCATGGCTTGTTGTCAAGATTGCACATCGTCAGAGGCGGAAAAGAGAGAATAACACAAATATGAATGATGTGCAGCGCACCGGAAGTAGCACGCAAGAGACATTGCTTGCCGATATGCTACAGCGCTGCGTACAGGCATTCGAGGCTACTACCATGTATGAACAGCTGGGTAATCTGCGCATCAAGGAGAAGGAACTTTATAAAAAAAACTTCAGCGAGAGTGAGGTGCTGGAAAGCGAACTCTTTGCCTGCTTCAAGGAAATAAGCTATCAGATCGGCAAGAAATACAACTTGAGCAGTCCTGAATTGCTGACACTCTACCTCACACACATGGGGTTCTCACCCAACATAATAGGCTATGTCTCTCACACCACTCCCGGTAGTGTACGCAAACGTAACGACCGAATGAAGAAGAAGCTCCTCCCCGAGCATGCCAATATCTTTTTCGGAGCAGAAGACTAAAATCCCCCATTTCATCGGACTTTTAGAGCAAGGGCGTGGCATTTGTCACGCCCTTGTCGCATATTTGTCCTGCCCTTGTCGCATGTTTGTCTCATCATATCGGTGCCCCCAAGCACAATTATTTATTTTCTTTGTCCCCAAATTGACAACCGTTACTATGGAGGACAGACACGAAAACCCAGCTATCAGCGTATGCATTCCTGTATACAATGCCGCCCGCTACATAGGCGAGTGCATAGACAGCATACTGACACAGACATTCACCGACTATGAGATACTGATAGCCGATGATGGCTCTACCGATGATACGCTCAGCATCGTAGCGACCTATACCGATCCGCGTATACGCGTCATACATTGCAACCATAACTATATAGCTACCCTCAACCGCCTTATCGACGAGGCGCGAGGACGCTACATAGCCCGTATGGATGCCGATGATGTGATGTGTCCCGATCGTCTGCAACTGCAGTATGAATATATGGAAGCCCATCCCAAAGTAGGTATCTTGGGGGGAGGCATGCAGTATTTCGGGAACCAGACCGGCACATTCCGACCAGCCAATGAAGAGGACATCAGCCTCACGCAGATGCTGATGGGCTGCTGCATAGCTCACCCCACGGTGATGATGCGTACAGCCACAATGAGGTTGCATAACCTGCGTTACCACCCCGACTATATCTATGCCGAAGACTATCATCTGTGGCTACAGGCACTGACCAAGGGAGTGGTGATGCGCAACCTACGTAGCATATTGATTAACTATCGCACTTCGGACAGTCAGGTCAGTACCACGCACGAGCAACAACAACAGCTCACCACACACCGCATACAGGAGGAGGTGCGCCAGAGTATCACCGACAGTGAGCATGCCATGGCCCGTGCCATCACGTCGTTACCGCCATCCTCCAACTTGCTGACGGTGGTAATCCCCTTCCTCAACGAGGGGGAAGAGGTGGAGAATACCGTACGCAGTATCCGTGAGACTGCAGGCAGTGCAGTAGACATCATCGTCGTGAACGACTGTTCGGAAGATCGCTTCGACTATGCCGATGTGTTGCGCCCCTACCATGTACACTATATATACAATGCCACCCGTATAGGGGCTGCTGCCTCGAAGGAGAAAGGCATACAGCACGTGGTGACTCCCTATTTCTTGTTGCTCGATGCTCACATGCGATTCTATGACACTGCTTGGCATCGGGCAATCACCGATGAGTTAAGCAAGAACGGTCATCGCTTGCTCTGCTGCCAGACAATAACCTTAATAAAGGAGAGTGGAATGGTTGTCAATAAAGGAGAGTCAGGAACTTATGGAGCATATCTATTATTTGAGCACCATGAGTATATCCCTGGTATACGTTGGAACGGACGTAAAGATATTAAAGGACTGGGACACCATCAGATACCGGCGGTGATGGGTGCGGGATATGCAGCGAGTAAAACCTACTGGAATCATCTCAGGGGGTATCAGGGACTGGTACACTACGGCTGCGAGGAGGCATACATCAGCACCAAGGCATGGCTCGAAGGAGGCGGATGCTACTTGCTGCCCGATGTGAAGATAGGGCATATCTATCGGGAGAAGATGCCCTACTCCTTTACCCACACCCGTATGATATACAACTATCTGGTGATAGTGGACACGCTGTTCCCCACCAATCTACGCTGTCTGGCCCACAGCGTTGCCATGCGCAAAGACCGTGACAGATACGACGAAGCCATGAAATGGATGGCATGCAATCGCAACGAGCTGCAATCGCTGAGGGAATACTATAGGGATACATTCCGGGCACACGACTTTGCCTATATACAGACCATCAACAGCCTGGCTACAGAGATAGAACCGCATGAGATAGCTCATGCGCGTGAGCGGCTGGGCAAGGTGGTAGACTATGTATACCATCAGGCACAGGACGAGGCCACACCGGTAGGCCTGTGCTGTGGACTGATGGGGGTGGTGATACTGCTGTGCGAGTATAGCCGATACACAGGCAATACCCACTATGAGGACTTGGCCGAACCGCTGTTTGAGCGAGTATGCGATGCGTTGGAAGAGGAGCTACCCATCACCTTCGGCAAGGGAGTGTGCGGTATAGGATGGGGTATACTCTACCTGCAAGCACATGGGTTCCTCGACGACCCCATGGAACCGGAACTTGCAGCCATCGACCGCATGGTGATGGAGCGCGATATACGCCGCACCAAGGACAACAGCATACGGAGCGGTATCGGAGGCGTCATGTCCTATGTGGTCAACCGCATAGGACAAGCCGTTAAGTCGGGGAAGAAGCCCGCAGATGTGTTCCCTGCCGAGTATATAGAGGAACTGAAACGCTATACCCGACCTTTGGTGACAACACGGGAGGTCATCAACTACCGTGTGCGTAGCCTGGCCATGCAGGTGCAGCTCATAGGAAGCGATGATTTCGACCTCACTCCACCGGCATGGGACGAAGTGGTACACCTCACCTCATCGCTGCCGGCCGACAGCGAATACTGGTTGCTCGACACCAACAGCGCAATAGGTTATGGCATAAACCGGATATACCAACTTAGAAACAGAGAATAATACGATGAAACTTAGCAACTATGCGTGGATAGTGCGCCACGAAAATACGCACATCCTATACAAATGTCACCATGAAACACTGGCGGCTATAGAAGAACCGCTGAAGGAACTGCTCGAGAGAGGCGACTGGAAAGCACTTGAGGAGATGCATCCCACATTCTTTGCCTATCTCGTGGAAAGAGGATTCTTGCTCGAAGACCATGTGGACGAAAGCCGCGAGGTGATAGCCGAGTGGGAAAGGGAAGATGCCAACCGCTCGGTGTACAACATCATCATCAATCCCACGATGGATTGTAACATGCGCTGCTGGTATTGCTACGAGAAGCACGAGAAAGGTTCTGTGATGTCCGATGAAATGGTGGAAACGGTATTGCGCTTCATCGAAAAAAAAGTGCAATCACCTGAGCTAAAGCAACTGAACCTAAGTTTCTTTGGTGGGGAACCGCTATTGTATTATACGCGTAAAGTCTTACCGTTATTAAAGAAGATTTCTTCACTGTGTAATGAGCGACAGGTTAAATTGCAGTTGAGTTTTACAACTAATGGTTATCTTCTTACGCAGAAACTATTGGAGTCATTGAAAGAACTTGAAGCAGTCGTTTCTGTCTCGTTCCAGATCACTATCGATGGTAATGAAGAGCTACACAACAAAACAAAATTCTTAGCCAATGGTCATGCCACATATAGTCAAATCATTAGTAATATCAAGAATGCTGTTAGTCAGCAATTCTCTGTTCTTCTTCGTTGCAACTGTACGTTAAAGAATGTTCTCTCATTTGCTGATGTAGCGAGGGATTTGAGAAATATTAGCTTGGAAGCAAAGAAGTTCTTAATCGTAGACTTACAGCAAGTATGGCAAGAGAGTACAAAAAACAATATACCAGAATTCAAGGAACAAAAGGAGAGTCTTCGAATAGCATTCAAGAATGCCGGTATTTCTGTGAAAACGGATAAAGAAATTGATGCAACCAGATGCTATGCCGATAAAGAAAATGGACTTGTGATAAACTTCAATGGAGATATCTTTAGCTGTACTGCAAGAGATTTCGAAGATAGCAACAAGGAAGGTGTCTTGACTGCTCAAGGTGAAGTGGAGTGGAATGAGAAGAAACATCAGCGAATATCGGTGAAGTTTGGAAACTCTGATTGCCAGAAGTGCTCTATATATCCCATTTGTCATGGACGATGCTCGCAATTTAAGATGGATGTTGGCCACAACACAGGGTGTATATGTAGTTATGATGAGAAAGATAAAAGAAGAATTATAGAAAGTCGTATCGACTTCATTATTAACAATTTTTAAAACATTCTAATTATGAAAAGAAATCGTAACAATCTGCTCAGTTTGGCTGAGCAAAGTTTTAAACCATTGGAGAAAACCATCGAAGGTAAACTCGTTGGTGGATTCACAGAAATTGTGAATAACTGTGATTGTATAGTAAACAACTGTAATTGTACCATAACAACCACAGCGTCACCTGTAGAAGGAGGTGGTTCTATAGGAGGTGGAGGAATAACGACCACAACTACGACTACAAAAAGCCCTAATTGGGCTATTAATATGAATTGCCCTTAACGCTTGGACGGCACAGGAAGTATTACAGCTTCCTGTGTCATAAACATAAAATTCTTTTGATTATGAAATATTTATTATGTATTATATCTATGCTGTGTATCAGCATAAATGCTTCTTCCCAGAAAACAGAGAAGATGACATTTGAAGGTAGGATTGTAGATGCTAAATCAAAAGTTCCTATACCTAAAGTGGATGTTACAATCATGTCGGCAGATAGTGCTGTCCTTACGTCTTGGCCTACATGGAGTGTTGAAGGTGAGGAGGGAAAATTCTCTTTCAATCTGATGACCAATACTCTTTTTATCTTTAAGTTTAGCAAGGAGGGATATGAGACTCTTTTTATTAACAAGGAAGTTAAGAGAGGAAGTCAAGATTCCAATTTCGATTTTGGATTAGGTAATGCGACTGACAAATTCAGTCTTGGGGATATAGGAATAAAGAGAATTCACAGTTGTGATAGTATAAAATAAGCAAATTGATTTCTTTATGAAAAGAACCTTACTGTTGATTCTGCTTTCCTTTAGCCTGATAAATGTATTCTCCCAAACAGACTATAATGGGAAAGTTATGGTTGTTGAGGCTAAGGTGATAGATAAGGTAATACGCAAACCGTTACCAGCCAATGTTACCCTCATGTGGCAAGATAGCACAGTCGTTGCTAATGGCGCATTGGGAAACGAAGGAAACTTTAGTATGAATTTGCCGATAGATTCAGTTATTATCTGTAGGTTTGACATGATGGGTTATGAGCCCTATTGGCTGACATTAGATTTTAGAGGTATCAAGCCCACAAAACTGAAAAACTTAGGTAAGATTGAAATGGTTGAAAAACCGCTCGAACTGGATGAGGTTGTGGTAAAGGCTTCTAAAGTAAAGATGGTGTTCCGAGGTGATACCATAATTTACAATGCCGATGCATTCCGATTGAGCGATGGCTCCATGCTGGATGCACTCATTGAACAGCTGCCCGGTGTGGAGCTGAAAGGGAACCAAATCCTTGTGAACGGTCGGTATGTGGAAAGCCTGTTGGTCAACGGTAAGGACTTTTTTCGTGGTGATCCCAGTGTAGCGTTGCAGAATCTGCCAGCCTATATGGTTAACAAGGTGAAAGTATACGAAAAGGAGCACGAGGATGCCTACATTACAGGCACGCTCCGCGAAAAGCCGTTGGTGGTGGACGTGAACCTAAAGAAGGAATTCTCGACTGGATGGGTCTCCAATGTAGAAGCGGGTTATGGTACGAATAATCGGTATCTCGGACGCATGTTCGGCCTATTGTTCACCGACCAAATGCGATTGGCCATGTTTGGAAACATAAACAATACCAGCGATACACGACAACCAGGTTCAAGAGGAGAATGGAATCCCTCGTGGCAAGCTTCAGGCGTGACCGATATGAAGTTGAGCGGAATTGGCCTCCGCTGGGACAATAAAGAAGAGACTTTTGGAGTGGAAACCAATCTGAGAGTGTATGGTGAAGATGAACACACTGAGTCTGCAACCTCGGCAACCAACTTCTATGATGACGGTGATGTCTACTCACGCAGCCGAAACAAAGAGAGGGACAATCAGTTGCATATCATATCAGATTACCGATTGTACGATAAGGGAAAGTACTGGTACTTTGATTTTCGTGCAGCCGGGGAATATTTCCACAACGACATCTCCCATACGAACGAAGGGGCTGTGTTCAACGCCAAACCCAACGAAAGCTACCGTAGTGCATCGCTCGACAGTATATTCCGCCCCGCATACAGCACTGCGTTGCTCGATGCCATGACATATAGCGTGCAGAATCAATCAATGAGTGAGCGCGAACAGCTGAGCATGCAAGGGTATATGTATGGCTCTGTGAAATTTGAGCAAACACTTGATCATATCGTATTTATCGTAAGAGGAAAGCGATACACGTATGAGGATAAGACTTTTAGCCACAGTATGCTACACTATGGAAATGAAGCCGGAAAAACCGATGATAATCGTAATCAATATGGATATTCTCAAAAATGGGAAAATAATCTGTCGGCACAGTTCGACTATAACCATGCATTGAACCAAGAACGTAATTTTATTTTGCGTCCTAAGTATATCTATTCATACAACTCAAACAATTTATTGGGTAACCTATATCGACTGGATTGGTATGAGGGATGGAGCCCCGAGGATAGAGAGTTAGGAATGCTCCCTTCCACACGCGACTCGCTGAACCATGTGCTTGATATAATCAATAGTAGCAACAGTGTGTCGTATGTCCACCATCACATACCGAGTATTGAACTGGAACGCGTGAAAAACAATGATAAGAACTCACATTACTATCTGTTACGCCTACCGCTGAATATCATATCGGAACAGCTCGACTATCAGCGAGGCCACATCGACACGTTGGTAAGCCGCCTCACAGCCCGACTGGAGGGAAGTGCTGAATACCGCATAGTAAACGACATGAAGGGCGACTCTGTGCCACGACACGAATACAAGTGGACCTATAACTTCTCCAACTCGGCACCTTCGCTCTCGTACAACATTCCTTACGTGAACGATGCCAATCCGCTGTCGATATACATCAACCGCAACGACGGATTGAAGAGTACCCACCGCCACAGTGCGACATTCTATTTCCAGCAACGCAAGCAGCAGCGCCATCAATTGCTTCAGGCGGGTGTCAACGCCTCGCTTGTGCGCAATGCCATCGCCCACTACCGCACCTATGACAAGGCCACGGGCGTTACCACCTCATGGCCTACCAATATCAACGGAAACTGGCAGGCAAGTGCTTATTACAGTATGAGCAGTGCGCTC
>JAGAQY010000015.1 GCA_017622495.1 Bacteroidaceae bacterium
AAACAAGATCATACACATCTACACACGCAGTATAGATATGTTTGGCCGCGCTACGGAGTGGGCCATCACCACCATCAATCTCGACACGAGCATCAGCCCGATAGTAGCGCCCAACACCGACGCCCCCTACTACGACCTGCAAGGCCGCCCCGTAGCGAACCCCACGCGTGGTATATATATAAGGAATGGAAAGAAAGTAATATTGTAGGTACAGGAACCATTGCAAAAGTATTGCATCGCAAGTGTGCAATACTTTTGCAAGACGAAAAAGTTGCCTGAGCATGCCGATGTTTGCAACTTTGCACTGCGAATCCCGACAAAGCGGGAGGCAAACAGAATCATTAACAACTAAAAAAGTACAACGATTATGAAAAAGACATTGACACTACTCGCATGCCTTGTGATGGCAATGAGTATTTCGGCACGCTCGTATGTGGCCGTAGCAGACACGGGTTATGTTGCTCCGGGCGATACGGCAGAGGTCACCGATCCTATCACTCCCCCTATAATAGATGAGGGCGAAGTGGTGGACACGACAAGCCAAAAGGAGTTTACACTCAATGCAGAAAAAGTAAAGCTACGCGTGGGCGAGACATTCCAGCTATCGATCATCTGGAACGACCCCGAGTGGGCTGCTGCCAACAGTAAGCAGATCTATTATTACTGCAACTCAGACGTAGCCTCTGTGAGCGAAGAGGGGCTCATCACTGCACGCCGCGCAGGAGAAACCAGTGTGAGTGTCTATGCCAATGGTATAAGCCACGAATGCAGCGTAGTGGTAGACGAGGGCGAGCCTGGTGTAGTGCAGCATCGCGGACGTATGACATTGCCGCTGGGAGAGTTCCTCGATGGTGAAGGCAACGAGTTCGAGGTGACACTCACCGATGGCATAATGCGCCTGACCGGCTCATTCTGGGGCCATGCCTGCATACCCTCGGAGTTGGAGTACGAGATACTCGACGGGGCAGCATTCTTCAATATATACACCAGCTATGAGGACTCCACCTGTACCGACGGCTGGCAAGGCTCGTTCATGGTGCGCCAGACAATAGATGTCAGCTTCGAGAACTGCACCTCTGATGTTTACAACGTATACGTAAGCAACGTACACTACGAAGTATATGAAGAGGGAGCTATGAATACCATCGTATACCGTGCTGCTCCCAACCGTTATGGAACAAATGCCAATGTAGACCTAAATAAGACAGCCGAACAACAAGAGCTGAAAGCTGTAATAGGAGAAGACTCCATCCATATCAGCGGTTACTATTACTCCAATTGTGGTACAGGACAATACTGCATAGCCGAGGAGTTTAATGGTTGCATCAGCCTGACCTTCTATGAGTGTGGGGGAGAATCGGCAGATTGCATGGAAAACCATTACGTCAGTTTTACCATCCCACGAATGATCAGCAACATCGAACGCATCATGATATGGGATACCATAACGCAAAACATGCAAGAGGTAAAAATGCAAAACCACACATCGATTGACAACATTGAGAAATCGGCTACAGACGCCCCCTACTATGACCTCATGGGCCGCCCCGTAGCGAACCCCACTCGTGGCATATATATAAAGGATGGACGCAAGGTAATCATAAGATAGCAGCAAGGAGAAACAGCAAGTATCTACATGGAGGGTGGGCAATGGTGCTCACCCTCAAGTGTGTTGCAACGTTTCATTTTCATTCGTAAATGTTGCGTTCGCGAGTTATTTCTATAGAGAGATTTCATGGTATGCGACATTTTATATAAATTCGCTTCGTGGAATCAAAAAACAATGGCATAAAAAAATAAACATATGATGAAGAGATCTTTACTCGCAGCCATGATCGTGCTGGCGGCATCTACCGCAGGGGCACAGAAGAAGTATGAGATGGGCAACCCCAACGACGAGGCCAACTATGGATACCTCAAAGAGTATGCGCCGCTAAAGGACTACATAGACCAGGAGAAGTACCCGAACTTCAAGCTGGGTATAGGCACCACGGTGAGCAACTACCTCAACAACGCCACGGTAAAGGGGATGACCAACGACAACTTCACCGAGACGGTGGCGGGGAATGCCATGAAGATGGCGAGCTGCGTGAACAGCAACGGCGACATGAACTTCGCCCAGGTGAAGAGCTATGTGAATGCAGCCACACAGGCGGGACTCGCCGTATATGGACACACACTGGCATGGCACGCCCAGCAGCCCAACGCGTGGCTCAACAGCCTGATCAAGGACGTGCCGGCCGAGCCGTTTGAGAACCCCGACACGGTGGTGTACGTGGAGGTGAAGTCGAAGGACTTCCGCACACAGCAGAGCGTGGGATGGACAGCCGACAAGGCGAAGTATGGATTCACCATCGACTACTCGGCTACGGACGGACTGCACGTGAAAACAACCAAGAAGAATAACTCGTGGGAGGTGCAGTTTGTGGCCATGGACGGCATACCCATGGAGAAGGGCAAGACATACCGCATCACCATCACGGCCAAGGGCAGCAGCAAGGGCAACCTATATACCAAGCTGGGCGACTGGAGTGCGGGCGTAAACGTGAACACGACCTTCGGCACGGAGTGGAAAGACATCGTGCTCACCTACAAGAATGCCACGGCGGGCAGCTTCTTGCTGCTGCAGTGCGGCGACTTTGTGGGCGACCTCTACATACGCAGCATCAAGATGGAGGAGGCCGTGGGCGCCTTGCGGATAGATGAGGCACGGCGCTACCTCAAGGTGGAGGCATCGGCAAAGAAGTCGGAGGTGTGGGACAACCAGTTCTGGCTGGTGTGCCCCGCCAAGTTTGCCAAGGGTGCCAGCTACGTGTTTACGGCCGACGTGCGTGCCGACAAGAGCGCCAAGGCATCGACACAGATACACAACGACCCGGGCAGCTACGTCACCTACGAGGCACTAGGCGACATACAATTTACCACCGAGTGGAAGACCGTGAAGATCAGCGGCAACATGGCCGCGGAGGGCAAGTCGATAGCCTTCAACCTGAGCGAACTGGCCGATGCCAACGTATACTACTTTGACAACATCAGCCTCAAGGTGGGCGGCGTGGAGCGCATGAAGAACGGCACACTCGACGGCACCGACCTGAGCACATACAAGATGAAGCAGGCTGGCGGCGGCATCGTGGCACCGGCCATAGCCGAGGAGGAGTATTACCTGCAGCTGCCACAGAGCACACCGCTCACCGCACAGCAGAAGCACGACACGCTGGTGTGGGCCATGGATAAGTGGATAAAGGGCATGATGGAGGCCTGCGGAGGCAAGGTGAAGGCATGGGACGTAGTGAACGAGGCCATCTCGGGCGGCGGCAATGACGGCAGCGGCAACTACACGCTGCAGCACGACAACGGTTCAGGCAACGACTTCTTCTGGCAAGACCACATGGGCGACCTGGAGTATGTGCGCAGCGCCATACGCCTGGCACGCAAGTATGGCCCCGAGGATATCAAGCTCTTCATCAACGACTATAACCTGGAGAGCGACTGGGACGGCAACAAGAAACTGAAATCACTCATCAACTGGATAAAGAAATGGGAGGCCGACGGCGTGACCGTAGTGGACGGCATAGGCACACAGATGCATATATCGTACTACATGAACGCAAGCACGCAGAAGAGCAAGGAGAATGCCATCATAAACATGTTTAAACTGATGGCCAACAGCGGCAAACTGGTGCGCGTGAGCGAACTGGACATGGGCGTGGTAGATGCCAACGGCAATCCCGTATCTACATCGAAGATGACCGAGGAGATGCACCACAAGATGGCCGACCACTATGAGTGGATAGTGAAGAAGTATCTCGAGATCATACCGCCCGCACAGCAGGCAGGCATATGTTTCTGGTGCCCCACCGACTCACCCACAAACAGTGGATGGCGTGCCGACACACCCGTAGGCCTATGGACCATCGACTACTACCGCAAGCATGCCTATGCCGGCGTGGCCGAGGGACTGGGTGGCGTAGTCAACGGCATCAAGGAGATTGCCCGCGAAGACGACAGCACAGGCGGAGCACAGGGCATATATACACTCACGGGAGTGCGCCTGCCCGAGGGCACCAGCCTCGACGACCTGCCCGCAGGCATATATATCGTGAATGGACGAAAGGTGGTGAAGTGAGCCACACAAGCAGGGTCCCTGACGCAGAATACATCATAACCAACGACGCCGATGCTGATGAGCATCGGCGTCGTTGGTATCAATACCACCAATAGGTTAGCATTGACATACGTTCACTTTCTCAACTCTATACGGAATGTGGTACCCTTGCCCAGCTCGGAGTGCTTCACATAGATGCGACCCTTGTGATAGCTCTCGACGATGCGCTTGGCCAGCGAGAGGCCGAGGCCCCAGCCGCGCTTCTTGGTGGTGAAGCCAGGCGAGAAGACACTCTGGAAATGCCCCTTCTGAATGCCCTTGCCGGTATCTTCTACATCGATATAGACACGCTCTTCGGTCTGCGCCACATGGATAGTGATGCGACCCTCACCGTTCATGGCATCGATAGCATTCTTGCACAGGTTCTCGATGACCCACTCGAAGAGCGGACTACACATGCGCACCATGATGGGGCGCTCGGGTACGCGGCAATCGATGGCGACATGCTCCGATGAGCGGCGTCCTATATAGTCGGTCACGCGCAGCAAGGCATCGCCAAGGTTCTCGGGAGTGGTCTCGGGAAGCGAGCCCACCTTGGAGAAGCGGTCGGCAATGAGTTCGAGACGCTGCACGTCCTTGCTCATCTCGGGGATGAGCTCATCGTCAGGATAGGTAGAGCGCAAAATCTCGGTCCACGCCATGAGCGACGATATAGGCGTGCCCAGCTGGTGTGCCGTCTCCTTGGAGAGACCCACCCACACGCGGTTCTGCTCAGAGCGCTTCATGCTGAGCAGGGCAAAGAGCGCCACCAGGAGGAAAACGGCAAACACACCAAACTGTATGTAAGGATAGGCCTCGAGGCGCTTGAGCATGAGGGAGTCATCGTAGCACACATCGTAGTAGCGCCCGGGCTCATTGGTATCCATACGGATAATGTTGCCAGCCTCGCGCATGGCAGCCGCCTCGCGCATGAGGTAGCCCAACGTATCGGTGCCATGGATGCGCACATTGCTGTAGTTGTCGATACCGCCCTTGTCGTCAAGCACGATGACGGGGATGGTATGATTACCCCGGATGACGGTGAGCACAAGGTTGAGGTCGGTATTCTCATCGGCATTGTTGAAGGTGCGCATAGCCTCGGTCCAAATCTCCATGCGGATGGCCTCCTCACGCTCAAGGTCGCGCACGAGGTAGTTGGAGAACACGAGCGACGCCACGCCAAGGAGTATGGCTATGACGATGAGTATCATCTTGATGGTACGGGTGCGGTTAATCCATTCCATAATATTCATTCATTTACGTTGATTTAACGGAGAATTGTCCAAAATAGTATAAGAGCATACGCCTTTTCTCTATATTCATACCTCGATAATTGGCCATTCATTCGGCATGCACAATGCTTGCGCTCGGTTTATCCGAGAATCATTAGCTTGCTCAGCAAGCAGAAGATAAACGGCGCCTCGGAAATACGCAAATAAATTTGGCATTTCGCTCGGCTTGCACTATCTTTGCAGCAAATTTGATACCTATATATAATTGGACAAGAACACAACTGAAAAACATTCTATTTTCAATCACCCTAATTTAACTATATTATGAAAGTTAAGCACATCCTTTCTGCAGCATTGGCAGCACTACTCATGGTAGGTGGCCTCAATGCACAATCCCTTTCGCCCTCTACCAAGACTCATTGGGAGAAGGGTACACTCGTAGTGGAAACCCCTGAGCGCCCAGCCGGACAGCAGCATGCACTCGGGCTCACAGCTCCCAAGCTCGAGACCGTACGCGTAGCCTTCGTGGGACTCGGCATGCGTGGCCCTGGCGCCGTGACACGATTCTGCCATATCCCCGGCGTAGAGATCGTGGCTCTGTGTGACTATGAAGAAAACCGCGCTGAGGCTTGCCAGAAGTCGCTCCGCGAACAAGGCCTGAAGCCCGCCGACATCTATTTCGGCGAAAAGGGCTATGAGGAACTCTGCAAGCGCGACGACATTGACCTCGTGTATATCGCTACCGACTGGAACCATCACTTCCCCGTGGCCAAGTTTGCCATGCAGAACGGCAAGCACGCAGCCATCGAGGTGCCCTCAGCCATGAACCTCGAGCAGTGCTGGGAGCTCATCGACCTCGCTGAGCAGACACGCCTCCACTGCTTCATCCTCGAGAACTGCTGCTACGACTACTATGAGATGAACGCACTCGCCATGGCCCAAGACGGCGTGTTCGGAGAGATTATCCGAGCCGAGGGTGCCTACATCCACGGGCTCGAGTGGTTCTGGGACTACTACTGGAAAGACCCCAACGACAACGATAAGGACAACCTCCACTGGCGCATGAAATACAACATGGAGAACCGTGGCGACGTATACGCTACTCACGGCCTCGGCCCCGTAGCACAGTGCCTCGACATTCACCGTGGCGACCGCTTCACTACACTCATCGCCATGGATACCGAGAGCTTCGTAGGCAAGGAATGGGTAGAGAACAAGACCGGCAAGGAGTGCAAGGAATTCCGCAACGGTGACCACACCACAACGCTCATGCGCACCGCCAAGGGTAAAGTGGTTGAGATTCAGCACAACGTAATGACACCCCAGCCCTACAACCGCCTGTTCAAGCTCACCGGCACCAAGGGCTATGCCACCAAGTATCCTACGCCCGAGTATGCACTGTCTGGCGAGGTATTCAAGGGAACAGACGCTCCTCAGGTAGACAACCTCAATGCCCACGGCTTTATCAACGCCGAGCAGAAGAAGGCTCTCGAGAAAAAATACTACCACCCCATCCTCACCAAGTATGGCGAGAAGGGACGCGACATGGGTCACGGCGGTATGGACTACATCATGGACGCACGCCTTGTGTACTGCTTGCAGAATGGTCTGCCCCTCGACATGGACGTATACGACATGGCTGAATGGTGCTCACTGGCCGAACTCGGTACACTCTCTATGGACAATGGCTGCGCTGCTGTGACATTCCCCGACTTCACCCGTGGCCACTGGAACGATGCCAAGGGCTACAAGCACGCTTATGCACCCGCCGAGGAAGAGGCTATCGCAGAGGCTAAGGCCGAGGCTTACACCGCAGCACAGAAGGCCGCTACTGCAGCTTGCAACCTCTGGGCTCTCTATGACAACGTAAAGAATGCCACCAACAACAACGCCAAGGTGAAGGCTCAAAAGGCCTACGACAAGGCTGTGGTGAAGGCAGAGAAAATGATTGCAAAAGCACTGAAAGCAAAAAAATAAATTATTGATACTCTATCTATGAAGGGGAGCTGCGTAGCTACGCACGGCTCCCCTTTTTTATACACCACATCTTGGAAAAGCATGACAAATGGAGCTATTGTAAGAAATAAAATATATCTTTGTAGCAAGATTACAAAATCCTATCGCCATGAAGAAACACATTCTCACCATACTGACCTCACTCATCTGCTCCTTAACCATATTTGCGGCCGACACTAACCCTAAGGTGCTGAACGACTTCCTCAACAGAATAGGCGGCAAGGGGACAGCCAGCAGATTTGTCACCATCGTAGACGAGGCGCTCTCAACCAACGGAGAGGATATCTTTGTCATCACCGCCAAGCGGGGCAAGCCATGCATCAAAGGGAACAACGTATTGGCCGTGACGACAGGCATCAACTGGTATCTCAACCACTATGCGCATGTCAACATCTCGTGGAACAATCTCACAGCAGACCTGAAGAAAACATACCTACCAGTACCCCAAGAAGAGGAGATACATACCTGTTCTGCTGACTACCGTTACTACCTCAACTACTGCACCTTCTCCTACTCCATGTCGGTGTGGACATGGGAGCGATGGCAACAAGAAATCGACTGGATGGCCCTACACGGCATCAATATGCCATTACAGATTGTAGGACTCGACGTGGTATGGCAACGCCTGCTCACCCAATACTACGGATACACTACTGAGGAAGCCAACGCCTTCATCGCAGGACCCTGCTTCCAGGCATGGTGGGGAATGAACAATCTTGAAGGATGGGGAGGCCCCAATCCGGAATGGTGGTATGAAAGGCAAGAAGTACTGGCGCATAATATAGGGAAACGCATGCGTGAACTGGGCATGCAGCCCGTACTGCCCGGATTTAGCGGCATGGTACCCAGCAACTTCACAGAAAAGACTGGACATCAGGCCAACTCACAAGGAAACTGGTGCTACTTCACACGCCCCTACATACTCGACCCCAATAGCGATACCTTCACCTCCATGGCTGCAAACTACTACAAGGTGCTCAAAGAGGTGATGGGTACATCGGAGTACTACAGCATGGACCCCTTCCATGAGGGAGCCAACACCAACGGCATCGATGTGCCAGCAGCCTATACAGCCATAGCCAAAGCCATGTATGCTGCAAACGACGACATCGACGAGAAATGGGTAATACAATTCTGGCAATGGAGCGGCGCACAATACCACGTGCTCGACAGAATGGAGAAGGGCAACCTCATCATCCTCGATCTCTTCTCTGATGCACACACACACTTCGACGCCTACAAGGGACACGATGCCATATACTGTATGCTTCCCAACTTTGGTGGACGAACAGGCTTTATGGGACGGTTCGACAAAAACATATCAGGCTATTTCGAGAACAAAGGCAAATACCCACACATCAAAGGCATAGGAGCGACACCCGAAGCCATCGAGTCGGTACCGGTACTATACGACATGCTCTACGAACTGCCGTGGCACGCCACACAGCCCGACGGAAAAGAATGGATGAAACGCTATGCCACAAACCGCTATGGCACTACCTGCCAACAGGCCGAAGAGGCATGGGATAAGCTACGCCTATCGGCACTGAATTGTCAAACGACATTGCAAGGACCACACGAAGCAGTCACATGCGCACGCCCCGGACTGGCGATAGACCGTGTATCGAGTTGGGGAGGCACCAACATCTTCTACGACACACAACAACTAATCGATGCAGCCCACCTGTTAGCCCAGGCAACACTCAGCGGAAGCAACTACAGCTATGACCTGACAGATATCACAAGGCAAGCCATCACCGACTATGCCTATCACCTATTACAAGCCATCAAAGAGGCGCACGACAACCACGAGGAGGAGACATTCGCCAAACGCCGCGACAGTTTCTTACAGCTCATACTTGACCTTGACAAACTGCTGAGCACCAACAGCAACTTCATGCTCGGACGATGGACGCAACTGGCCCGGGGCATTGCAGATGAAGTACCAGGCACCACAGAAGCAGACCGCAGCTGGCTCGAACACAACAATGCACGCACCATCATCACCACGTGGGGAGCAAAGAGCCAAGCCAACTATGGAGGTCTGCGTGACTATTCATACCGCCAATGGGCCGGTATGCTGAAAGACTACTACTACCCCCGATGGGCCACATTCTTTACAGACATCACTGCCACAAACGATTGGTACGAAATGGAGAGGGCATGGGCATTCAACAGCAAATTACATTATCAAGACAGACCCATTGGAGACACCAAAGCCATAGCACAAGCTCTTCTCGGAAAGTTCTTCATCAATCTTCCTGTCAGTAAACGCCACACCTACTATATATATAGAGGCATTAAGGAAGACAAGCAGCATGACATAGTAATGAATGCTTTTAGGGGAACCGCATACCAATGCCCAGCAGCATTGCCAAAGGATATAGAAGCTACGCTCGGTATAGACTTCAACAACGATGGCATCTTATCTGACGAAGAGTCGGTAGACGGGCTCGAGATTCACATCCCGGCAGATGCCATGACAGGAGAGGTGAAAGCCCTGCTGACACTATCCGATGCCACTACATTCATCTACACACTCACACTGCAGGATCATATCATCGAACCGCGCAGCATATGCGTCACTACAGCAGATTCCACACATGGGCATATCTCCATCATGGACAATAATGTCATCGCAGGCCATGATACAATCACACTAAACACCACACAACATGTCACCATGATAGCGACTCCCGCCGACGGACATGATTTCCTATACTGGAAAAATGCTCAAGGTGACATATTAAGCCACACAGACACATACACCTATTATGGCAAACAACCCGAGACATTTACAGCACACTTCACCACCAACAAATGGGGAAAGCCTATAGAAGACTATACCGACTACAATGATATAAAGACCTATAACCAATACCTCAGAGGCATAACACTGGAGCAAAATGGGCACACTACCCCAATCTATACGACCTCAAGCTGTCCTACATCTCTATTCAACATCATACCTCAAACAGTAACGGCGGCATGTGGCAGCGAGTTCACAATCCACCTCGAAGATGCAGGTGGCATGCAATACACCTATATGACAGCATACATTGATATCAATGGAGATGGAGACTTTAATCTGCAGGATGAATTACTTGCAATAAAAGGCAACACAGACGCTACATACCGAGATATCTGCAAATCACCCATAACCCTATTATTACCATACAATATACCCACAGGAACAACGCGTATCAGACTAAGATTCGATGGCGCTTGGAAAGACGGATATGCCAGCACGTCACATGGAAAAGCATTCCCAGCCAAGAATACAGCCAATCGAATGGTCTACGACATACGCCTCAATGTGACCGAAGTAGCTCCATACGCATGTACCGTCAACGTCACTACAGACAATAGAAGAGGCACTGTAGACGCTAACGGACAAGAAAACACATACACCTATACCACAAACGACGATGTCGTACTACGCGCATACCCAGGCAATGGTTACCAACTATCACATTGGGAAGACAAGCAAGGACGTAAACTTCCACAAGAGTGGATGAAAGAAAACAACATTCGTTTCAAACCCTACGATAACAACACCATCAGAGCAGTATTCATACCCATAAAGAAATAGTTGTACAAAACAGAGATTCACAATGCTTGTAATTTCTGACTCACCCTCGTTTTTATCATATGAATAATCCAAGACTCAGAAACATATCCCCAAGCGCACACTGAAGCTCAGGGCTATATTGTTATTCTTCATTCCCAAGGCATTCCACAAAGCAAATCCGTGGTGGTATCCCGTCTCAGCTGGAGTTCCAAAGGCATAGCCTCCACCTACCCAAACATCTATAAGCCAACGCCCATAGCTGATTTGATACCCTGTAGTTGCTAATAAAGCGGTCATCTGAGCCAAAGTACGCGTTTCAAGTTGAACAGAATTATAAGTATAGTGTGAATAAATCACTTCAGGACGTAAATAAAAACCGCACAACCCACCGAATTCATTGTCTGCAAGAAAAAACTTGTGTGCATAACGCATGGTGAAACCGCGAGGATTATTACCAAATTTGTCATATCCTGCACCAATCATACTACCACAGAACTCGGCAGACTGATGATTAGGAAGGGCACGTTCATAGGAGACTTTCGTACTTCCTGTAATCCATGACAAAAAAGTAACTTTCACTGCATTGCTATATTCCACAGCCATAGTAGGGCATGGGATACAACACAAACACAAGACAAGCACTATATTCTTAATCTTCGGCATATATTATCTATATTTATAATCCAAAAAACAGAGAGGAGTCATCCTCATTGGATAACTCCTCTCTCGAAAAACGGCGGCTACCTACTCTCCCACTTGCGCAGTACCATCGGCGCGGTCGGGCTTAACTTCTCTGTTCGGAATGGGAAGAGGTGGAACCCCGACACTATAACCACCTGAATGCCTTACATCTTCTTCATAATTCATAA
>JAGAQY010000016.1 GCA_017622495.1 Bacteroidaceae bacterium
AGATTTACCCTCTCGGTTCGCAGTGAATAGTGGTCTATTTACAAGAATTGAGAGGGTAAAGATGCCGAAAAGAGACTCAAATAAACGGGAAAGTTGACCTAATAACAGACTAAACGTTAAAAACGAACAGTCTCTCTCTGCCCGTGGCTGCGTTCTTTTCGTTCGTCTTGGGGATTGGGTGGGAAGAGGGCAAGGATAAAGCGGTATATTACCTTTGGGATGAGTCCTCAACTCTGTATAAACAAACTCCACAAAGCCTTCAAGATACGCCTACGCCTATTTCTTGAAAACTTTATGGAGTTAAAAGAATAATAACCGATATTAGAAATCAGGATTGGTTTCTGTTTTAACGATTCTTCTATAATGCTTTTTCAATAAGTTGATTTTATATAATAAGCCTTCCAAATCGTCGTCTACAGCTCCATCACCAGGTTTATATACATCCAATAAATCTGTCTCATCTTGAAGATAATGAGACTGAGTAAAAGAATAGTTTCCTGCATCTTCATAGATTTTGATATCGACAGCGATTCCTAGGATGTCAATGGTGCATTCAAATAACAGTTTTATAATTATCACATAGTTTTTGGTTATACATTAATTAAAGATCTCATTATTAAACTCATCTACATCAGATGGATTTGCTATTATGGTACCATTCTTCAACATCAGTATGCGCATTTTTTTGCCCCTTAATAATGTTTCATTCAAACCGATGTATTTCCATAGTTTCAAACTATCATTTTCATTGAGTTCTTTTTCTAAGGCATTACCATTAGGACTTTCTTTGAATCCATATTCAATTAAGGCCTTTTTAACACTTTCATTTGCATTGTTTTCGCACATAACATTAATGCTTTATAATATTGATAATAACGAATTACTCCCAAGCCAATCGGGGACATTTCACTTGTTTGTTCTGGCCATTAACTGTACCTGACCATGTCCATTGGTTATTGAAGTTCCAATAACTTGCATAATTCGAATACAATTCTTTGAAATATGTCGTAATATCTGTATATTCGTCAATATATGCACAATTAGAACTAATGCAATATCCAATGCCCTTAAATGAGGACAACGTACTAGTCATTGTTGAGTATGAAAGAGATGCACTTCCTTTTTGTCGATATTTAGAAGAATACTCTCCACCACCAATTCCACCAATATTATATGCAGAGGTATTATCACTAGTAAGAATGCCAGTTGAATAACATGCTATCGCAGATACATCTCCATAGATATAGGACGCTCCCCATATACCTCCTGCAAAACCATTTTCAACATCAATACTTACATTAGTTTTACATGCTTTTATATAGAAATCGTAGTTAGAACAGCCCAATATTCCTCCCACAAATTCTGTTCCTAGTAACTTTCCATCATATTCACAATTCTCAATTCCAGTATAATATGTACAATTTGCATGACCTAAGATTCCACCGACTCTACTTATACCAAAAACATTGCAATCAACAGAACAATCAGATAGTTCTATTGTACGTTCACTATATCCTGCAATACCTCCGACACCCTCCACTCCTGAGATGTAAAAGTTCTCATCCTTGGAAACGATAGTACATTCATTTATAGAAGATGTAGCACTACTATTATCCACATTCAATTGTCCTGTAATACCACCAGCAACGACACCATCAAGCATTGAGCCCAAACCAAATACTACATTACATTTTATAATCTTGCCACTAGCAACGACACATCCCGCAATAGAACCCACTGTATTGCCACTTATATAGACATTCTCTATTGTCAAATTCTTTACAGTTCCATATACACTTGAGAACAAACCTAAATATTTATCTTTACGATCAATACTTAGATTATATATTGTATATCCATTGCCATCCAATTCCCCGCTTAAAGTCAAAGGTAACCAATTATGATTATCCAAGTCTATATCGTTTGCTAATTTAAAATATGAGTTACTATAATCTTTCATTAGAAGTAACTGCCCTCCAGTTTCTATTATATATGGGCTAATTTTTGTTCCTTTTCCTCCTGCAAAAGAGGACGCAATATTACCATCCCATTTGTCTCCATATGATTCCAATGTTGTTACTTTCATTTGCTGACTATACGATATACCTTCATCGTTTTCAGCAAAAGCACGTACATAATATGTTGTATTTGCTTTTAGTCCAGAGATATTACTTGTAAAGGAACCTGTGCCACTACGTTGACCAAGATTATTCTTGCTATCATTTATAGTAGGATTCTCATAGGTACTCCAACAATGCCCATAACTATTGATGGAGAGTCCACCTGTAGAAACTATGCTTCCACCAATATCAAAGCCTTCTTCTGTTATGTTTGTTGCATTTGAAATTGTAACCTCAGGTTTGGTTTGTGCGCGTTTAGTGGTTACGGTTATCTCTTTGCTATACGATGTTCCCTTGGAGTTCACTGCATACGCACGTATATAATAAGTGGTATTTGCTTCCAATCTCGTGATATTACTAGTAAAAGAGCCTGTATTGTCACGCGAACCCAAGTTGGTTTTATTTCCGTTAACTGTAGGTGTACCGTAGGTATTCCAACAGTGACCATACTCTGTTATAGATGTACCTCCAGTCGAGACAACACTTCCACTAATATCAAATCCTGTTTCTGAAATGTTTGTAGCAGAAGAGGCTATAGAGACTTCAGGTTGGGTTAGTGCATCCTTGGTTTTAACTTCCAGTTGCTTACTATACGATATACCCTGTGCATTCCTGGCATATGCACGAACATAATATGTAGTATATGCTTCAAGTCCAGAAATACTGCTTGTAAAGCTCTGTTCCCTGTCACACTCCCCTTTGCTACTAGTATTATCTTCAATAGTAGGATTTTCTTCACGGTTCCAGCAGTGACCATAATCCAATATTGGCGAACCTCCTGTCGATATAATGTTGCCACCGACATCAAAGCCTGTTGTCGAGATATTTTGAGGGGTATTTATAGTGACCTCGGGCTTTGTCAATTGGATTTTTTCGATAATTACTTCTATAGAAATTTCTCCACTTGCACGTCCACTATACTTAAGTTTCATTTTTTCGGTATGTTCTCCATAATCAACCTTATCCCTATTAACAGTCAACTTAACCTCTTTCTCGCTTTGTTTTTCAATTGTGCCTTGTTGTGGAGAAACCGACAACCATTGTGGAATATTTGAGAACTCATAAGAACAATTCCCATCACAATTATTAAATACAGTGAAAGTCTTTACGTCCTCTGAATTGTTGAATTTTACTGATTCATCAGAAACCGAGAAAGGGTTCTCCAAAGTTATCCAGACATCTCCCATATCCAAGATATCTCCTCCAGAGACTTTTGCTTCTTTAGACACTGTACGATAACCACTTCGTTCAAACGATACGGTATAATCCCCTATCGGGAGTTTCGCAAATTCAAAAACGCCATTGGCATCGCTCCTTATCTCTTTATCCCCAGGGGTAGTTCTTACCCAACAATTCTCTACGGAATGCCCATCATCCTTATCTTTCACAACCCCTTTGATAGAACCATACGCATGTTTCAATGCAACGTCAGCATCTACACTCTTGCCCGCGACTACTGTTATGCTTTTAGTCTGGTCAGCATACCCCTCCTTTCTATATGTCAGTGTATAGGTTCCTGCTGATAGATTGTCGAAAACAAACACACCATCTGCGCCTGTCATTTTAGAAATGCCACCAGGAGATAATGAAATCTGACAATTCTCTATGGTATGCCCATCTTTTTCATCTTTCACTGTTCCCTTTATCGTTCCATAAGCGTACTCTAATATGACATCAATATTAGAAGTCGTACCAGAGAGTACCTCTACTCTTTTTTGTTGGTCAGAATACCCATCCTTTCTAAATGTCAGTGTGTAATTATTAGGATCCAATTTGGAAAACTCAAAAGTGCCATTAATGCTTGTCACCTGTGATTTCCCTGTCGGATTCAGAGATATGATACAATCTTCCACAAAGGCTCCATTTGCATTTTTAACAGAGCCTTTTATAGCGCCAGTTAAGTCGATTACATCTTTAGCACATGAGCCAAACAACAGGCATGCAAACGCCACTGTCACAAAGAATAAATTTCTCAGTTTCATCGTATTACTATATCTTGCTATTAAAATGTTAGTGCCAACCCTACTCCACTTCCATACGTGCTGGCATAAGGATGTAGGGACAGATTCACATTATTGTTTCTTACCGCAACTCTTTTGGCTCCTTTAGTAGCCAATGCGTCTATCAAATTTACGACATATATCACCCCTGCAGCCCCAATACAAAGATTTCGGGCAGTCTCCCATGAATCCATCCGTGAATTATAGATTGAAGCATATTTGGGTTGTTCCATCATCTTCTTATAATATGAGGCACGAGTATTCTCGCAGAGTAATATTCCAGCGACAGCTATTGCCTCACCGGCAACAATTGACGCACCCTTTATATTGGCACCTTTATAAAACTGCCCTACTCCTGGAATTATTGATAGTAATCCTGCTGCACCATACTTGGCAGTAACCGTAATTTCATCATCGTAACTGCCACCATAAATATTCTTATCGGCCACGGTATAGAGAATATGTATCTTATACTCAGAGTCTCTACTTTCCCAATACTCATCTATAACACGGCAGACAATATTCAATTGTTTACCTTTCTCTTCCACCACCATATCCAGTTCACTGGTTTCCGAATAGTAATTGTCACGTTGGACGGAAGAGAAGCGTTCAGTCATCTTTGAGTTTAACACACTATTAACCTTTATGCCTCGTTCCACTTCCAGACGAGTAGTCAGATTTAGCAGAGCTTTCTGTCGGGCAGCATCAAGTGAAACTCCTTCACCATATGCACTTATAAAGGTATATGTACCCGACTTGCTTTCGGGTAATTTATGTGTAGCCCATTTGGGTTTATAGGCATGAGACTTTTCCGCAAAGACACTTATCCCACAACAGAGGAAAAGTAAAATCACGATAAAACATCTATGGTGGCTCATACGAATAACCTGTTATTATTGAATATACTGTTGCTGTTGTTGAGTCTGCTGTTGCATCTGTTGCTGCTGTTGCATTTGCAATTGCATCTGCTGCTGTTGCAACTGTTGTTGCTGTAGTTGTTGCTGCTGACGATTGAGTTGCAACTGCTGTTGGTCCATATTCATCTGATGTTGTTGCTGTTGTTGGTTCAGCTGCATTTGTTGCTGATCCATATTCATCTGATGCTGCTGTTGTTGTTGGTTCAACTGCATCTGTTGTTGCTCCATATTCATCTGATGCTGCTGATTCTGCTGATCCAGCAATATTTGTTGCTGCTGATTCTGGAAGCCAGCAACAGCTGGATTATACCCAGCTTTCTCCACAGACAATCTGTCCCAAGCCTTTTGAGCGGCCTCTCTAAACTTTGCCGCATCCATCTTGATTCCGCTCTTGGCACTTTGATTCAATACGGCATTTTCCACTTTGTTCTTATCGAGTTCCACACATACTTCATAGAAATATCTACTACCATTTTTATGGGTATCTGAAAAGATGATAGCCGTACCAGCCATCATTTCTTTGACAACTTGCTCTTGAGTAGCTATGAACAACTGGCTATTAGTAAAACTTCCATCCTGCTCGATATCTTCATTATAATCTGTCATATAAGATTGTACGAGAGCATTCAAACTGGCAGCAATCTCAGCACGTGCATTCATTGCAGCACGATTGCGTGCCATATCTCTGTTGCCACTTTCAGCTGAACCGTACCCACGCAGCTTACCTTGTGCCCATCCTTCGTGTGCTAAACGTTCACAAGGAGTTGCGTTTGACTGCATTGTTGTTGGGTCAAGGAATTGTTGCTGACCATACTGCTGCACAGGTTGCACAGGCTGTTGATAATATCCTTGCTGCGGATAAGGCTGATAACCTCCATAATTGGGATACTGCTGCATTTGCTGCTGCTTGGTAGAACCGCATGAGGCCAGCGCAAACACTGCTACTAAAAGAAATAACTTTGTTTTCATAATTCTACTGTATTAGTTATTTATTATCTATCTTGCAATTGCAACATCTATGGCCGCATATTCAACGCCATCAGATGTATAAGATTTATGAGAGCCTACGGTATGACCTATTACCTTCTCGAGGTTAATATCCACAACGTTATCAACACTGACAGAACCATGTACTTGGGCATTCACATTACCTCTCACATTGGCATCTACCTCATTGGTTACATCTACGCTATAAGTTTTGTTACTGACTCCCATATTTTGGAACACATTTACCCATACACCTATGGTCATAAATAACAATATAACTCTCAGAAACCAATCTTTTTTAGATTTTTCTTGTGCTTCCATATCTTCATTACTTATTCGTTAACACTATTAAAACTATCATCACTCATTGTGAAATTACAATAAATTAAGACAATTGTCTTATCTTCTTCGTCGTACGATAACCTCAAGTCTTTTGAATTCTTAAATCTAAATGAAGCCTTATTCTCTCCTATAACGTGCATCGTACTCTTCTCTGTAAAGAAATCACAAAGCCCTTCATATATTGCCTCGCCCCTTTCTTCCAACTCTCCTGTAAGATAAAACCCTGCCAACAACTTATCTAATTCACAAACAGGATTCCAATTACTTTCTCCTCCATATATGCCTGGTTCCACCTCAGTAAGAGAATTTATTGCAATGTATCCGTCAAAACTGGGATAAAACTCCACTTTAACCCCATCAACATATCTATAGAAATCGATTTCATCTTCACGTACATAATCGTCAATATCAACTTCATAATATGAGTTCATATTATCATATTCCATAAACTCCTCAACCGTAGTGTTTATAGTAACTCCCCCTATACCATATTCTGTAATCTCAAGTCTTCGTATCAACTTGTTTATATTGAAAAAGTCACTATTCACTTTATTACCGCCAATAATAGACGAAATTACCATACTATAAGTTGTATTATTGATAGGTTGTCCTTTTTTATTCAAGAAGTAGGATTCTCCATCGCTATTTCTCAAGCAAGCAATACCATCATAGAAAAGAGGGTGAATACCATACGTTTCTTGGTGAAGATCCAAATCACCATTTATAACATTATCTTTGATGTCTATCATCTTAAAATCCTTTCCATTAGTAGAACAGATTAAAGACTTATCATCCATAAATGCCAAAAAACGATATTTTGGACGAATCACAGTGTTTCCTTTCAAATCCATCACACCCATTCTGTCTCTATCCTCGTTAGAAAACAAGATATACTTTCCCATAATATCATAAATCATATTCATTTTAGAATTCTTCGGTATGGTAAGGATAGTTTTGTCCTTATCCATTATCGTATGCTTCTTATCTGTAGATACACAATAGTAGTCGCTATTCATATAGAATTTGGTTTGATGCTTATCAAAATCCAATTTACAAAGAGCCTTGTCTTGTTTGTTATTGATGAAATCCTTATAATGTAGCAATAGTACTGCATCAGAATAAGTGACAACTAAAATTTCATTTTCTATGACCTTGCCAAAAAGTCCATAGAACCCTCGTCCATAGAACCCTCCTGTAGTACAAAAGTCTATTATGACATGACGTGGTTTCGTTAAAAGATTGCCATTGGTGTCAATCAAACCATATGTATCATCCTCCAATCGATAAATGGCAATACCAAAATGAAAACCTGTGACTGATTCCACTTGCTTACCTTCTATCTCCTTCAGTTCAAACGCAACTTCACCCTTCTTGTCAATAAACTTTATCCACTCATCTTTCATGGCCACAGGGGCAAGTCCCTCATGGAAAACTCCTGCGTCTTTGAATCCTCCAGCGATAAGTCTGGGCTTCTTTTCCACTGTATAGTATTGATACAAGCCATCATCATCGGTCGTACACAATATACCATCACTAACATTGATGATTTCATTTTCGAACTCTTCCGCAAAGAGAACCTTTCCTTTACGGTCAATCAAACCCCAATAGCCATCTTCAGATTCTTGAAAAGGCAAGTAATCCACTTGCTTACTATTACATGCAGCAAGTAACAGCAGTGCGATAGCACCAAACCAACGGCAATACGACCTCATATCACTAAATCGTTTTAGTGCCTACAAGTCTCCCGAAATCAGCGTTAATAAATTGTGCTTGATTTTACCATACAAGAAAAGCGTAGAGACTTGTCGCGCTCATCGTACATCTGGTATCGGCAAACACCATGCAAAAAGATGAACTGAGAAACAAATACCCCACGCTGTCGTATATACCTTGTGAAGCACAGCGTGGGCTGTACTTGTGGGATATACAAACAGAATGAGCGTCGCATTGTTCCTACCCTTTTTGCTGAAATTTTGCCGATTTCGATGTACGGGTAAAAGCAAGAAACGCATTCTTGACCCGAGGATTTCTCCCCTCGGATGCTGCAAAGATAGTGCAAGGCGAGCAAGAAGCCAAATTTATTTGAACTTTTTTCAGCGAGCCGCAGCCTATCTTCAGATTGCGCAGCAAGCTAAAGGTATAAAATCATTGGGAATTAGGAGTTATGAAACGCAGTTCGACGCCCATAGGGGCTAAAGTCAATTAGGAATTATTTCTCTAATGTCAACAAAAATCTTTACAACCTTTACTTTCAAACAATGCAAACGCTCAAAAGAGATATTCGTTTCTCGGGTACAAAAGTAAACTGCGGTTTCGCATGTCTGAATAACGGACGTACTGGAACTGCATTGACTTCTTTACACCCGACTTGCAGGTTTATGATTTATAGCCTTACATCATTGCTGTCGGCAAGTGGCTTAATTACATCAGCTACGAAAAAATGAGATTTGAAGTATGAATGCCGATTTTTCTTTCGATAGGGCTTGTGGGTGTCGAAAACTATTCCTACATTTGCCATTCTCGCGTTGTGGGAGAAGGCACAGCGTAGAGAGAAGATTGGAAGACCTTGCACCTGAGTTCTTGTATGAGATAGGTGCTGAGGCGTAAGCCCCATACATATACATTATATATCCCTGTCCTCGACTCCGAGGATGGGGATTTCATTTTAAATCTGTTTTCCCTTCCTGGTCGTAGGTGTCGGTAATCGAACATAAATCGCTGTATATAAATCCTGTACCCACCGACACCCCCGTTACGGGGTATCGGTGGGTAACAGTACTGTTTCGAGAGGGAATTTATATTGGATACGAGGGGAATCATTGCAAGCAAAAAAACATTTATTACTTGACTTTAGCTGTTTCTTCTAGGTCATTTTTTTTATTACAGTAAATGCGCGGCATAACGCAAGGCTCTGATCAAAATGTCAGAGCCTTGCATTTCAAAAATTCTCTTTATCCAATTTTGGAAATGCATGTATGCAATTCAAAAAGCCCCTTTTTCTGCGCGCTAAATTTTGACACTTTGCTACAAATTCCGCAGGTTTACTGACACTTTGCTGCTATATATTCCCTATTCCTGACGGGCATCCCAATAGCCCACCCACCGACACCCTCAAGGTGGGGTATCGGTGGATATTCCTGTATGAATCAATAACTTACAAGCAAACACCGATACCTTGACCAGAAAAGGGGAAAGAGATGAAAATCAACATCGAAGGTCGGCACCAAGTGGGCCGACCTCCTGTTCTTTTTTGCGGTGCGACAGTCTGGGATTCTTAAGCAAGTACCGAGTACATTTATATATTATTACCTTAAATTTTGCAAAATAGGTTAAATTGATTACTTTTGTGCAATTGAAAGACAATGAACGTTATTAGTATAATATAGGTAAGAAGATGTATGCCCAGGAACAGATAAAGCCTTACGAGGGCAATGCGCACAAACGTGAGCAGGTGGAGCTGTTGTTTGACAACATTGCGCCAACTTACGATGCGCTCAACCACACCCTTTCGTTTGGTTTTGACCGCAGCTGGCGGCGCAGGGCGGTGAAAACATTGGCAACCTACAAACCGCAGACGGTGCTTGATGTTGCTACGGGAACAGGCGATTTTGCCCTACTGCTTGCCCATAAGCTGAAGCTGCGTCGAGTGACTGCAGTGGACATCTCGGAAGGGATGATGCGCGTGGGCCGCGAGAAGGCCGCGCGTGAGGGCTTGCATGATGTGGTGCGTTTCCAGAAAGAGGATTGCAGCTGCCTCTCCTTCGAGGACGGGAGCTTCGATGCGGTGACCGTGACGTTTGGGGTACGCAATTTTGAGGACTTGGATGCTTGCCTTGGCGAGATGTGCCGTGTGCTCCGCAAGGGCGGACATCTGGTGATGCTCGAGCTGTCGTATCCGCATCGTAAACTTTGGCGCGTGCTATTTGGCATCTACTCTAAGTTGGTGATGCCTGTCATTGGGCGGATTATCTCGGGCGACAACAGTGCCTACACCTATCTGCCCGAAACAATGAAGGCCTTTCCACAAGGTGAGGTGATGCAGGAGATTGTCTTGAAGAATGGCTTTGCCAATGTTGCCTTCCATCGCCTTACCATGGGAATATGTACGCTATATGTAGCAGAGAAATAATTGACAAACCAAAATAATAAAACAAGTATGAAACATTCGGTAAAAGATTGGATTCTCACCACTCGTCCGTGGTCGTTCCCCGCTTCGGCAATGCCTGTACTCGCCACATTTGCTTATATGACATGGGTGTGCAGCCTGTATGGTATGTCTATTGATTGGGTAAGCGGTGTGCTTGCCATCGTGGGCATCGTGTTTTTCCATGCCTCGGGCAATATGTTGAGCGACGTGCGCGACTATAAGAAAGGAGTCGACAAGGGGCTCAGCCATATGCCTTTGGTCAATGGCTCCTTCACCACGAAGGAGTATATGCGCCTTAGCTTGACGCTCTTCGTGCTGGGCTGTGCCATCGGCTTCTACATCATGAGCCGCTGCGGCTGGCCGCTACTCTACGCTGCCTTCTACGGCGCCTTCTTCACGCTCACCTATGCCACCTTCAAGTATTTTGCTTTGGGCGATGTGGTCATCTTCCTGTCCTATGCCGTGATTCCCATTTTGGGCACCACGTATGCCACTATCAGTGAATATTACTATCCGGCACTGGTGCTGGCTCTACCCATCGGACTCATCACGGTGGCCATTCTTCATGTAAATAATACACGCGATATCGAGTCGGACCGCGCGGCGGGCATACGCACGCTTGCCATGCTCCTCGGCAAGCGCGCCTCCATCAACCTCTATGTATTCGAGGTATACTTCCCCTTCGTGCTCGTCATTGCCACCATATGCTGTGGCTGGCTGCCGTGGTACTCGCTCATCGTGCTGCTGGCCTTCCCCAAGGCTCGCGCCAATGCCCGCACGGTACGCAATGCCCGCAAGCAGGGTAGCGAGGCTTTGAACATGATGGATGCTGCCACCTCGCAGCTGCAGCTCATGTTCAGCTTGTTGCTTGCCGTGTCGCTGTTTGTGGGCGCTGCGATTAATTAAGTCTTGTTTTATCGGCCAACTCGGAGATCTCTGAGTTCTCCGAGTGCTCTGTCTTAAAGTAAACCAATGAAACATAGCATTCAATTGTCAATTCTCATCGCCGCCCTCCTGTGGTTCCTCATGTTCAACCCCTGGATAGCGATGCCGGTGGATTTCTGGACCATGATGACCATCTCGGGCTGCATACTGCTCACGATGGCATTGCTCTTTGACCGCAGCTGGCTTGCCGATATCAAGGTGTCGTGGAGCGGACTCTTCATAGGCATTGCGCTCGCCCTTGCCTTGTGGGGTATCTTCTGGGTGGGCGATAAGGTAGCCACGTGGATGTTTCCCTTTGCACGACCTCAGGTCGACACCATCTACAGCATGAAGGACTCGCAGAGCGAATGGGTCATCGGCCTGCTACTCCTCTTTATTATAGGGCCTGCCGAGGAGATCTTTTGGCGGGGCTTCGTGCAACGCGGTATTAGTGTGCGGAGTACGGCCAATGTGGCATTCATCGTTACGCTGCTCATCTACGGACTGGTACATATCTGGAAGTTCAATTTCATGCTCATCATGGCTGCCCTCGTCTGCGGCTTTGTATGGGGATTGGCCTACCGCTTATGGCCCAAGCAGCTCTTTGCCCTCATCGTGTCGCATGCCGTGTGGGATACGCTGGTCTTCGTCGTTTGGCCTATATAATATAGGATATAGGATTATTAATTGCACTATAGATTTGATCTATGGTGCGATTTGTTTTCTATACTATTAGGGTAATTGTTTTTTTTCTTGTATCTTTGCAGACGAGATTCAATAAATTATTTAATACGATGAAAAAACACCTCCTACGCATGGGCCTCTGTATGAGCCTTACTGCACTTCCCGTGTGCTTCTATGCGCAGACATCTCTCTCGTTAGTAGAACAACAATTACCAAATCCTGACAACGAACCGCTCCCCGTGCATCCGGTGCCCCATCCTCGTCAGCTCAAATGGCAGGAAACGGAGTATTATGCCTTCTTTCACTATGGCATGAACACTTACACAGGCCTTGAATGGGGCAATGGAGACGAAGACCGCAAGACCTTTGCTCCCACGGCGGCACCCAATCCGCGCCAATGGCTCGAGACGGCCAAAGCTGCTGGCATGCGTGGTGGCATTGCCGTGGTGAAGCACCACGATGGCTTCTGCTTGTGGCCTACCGAGACGACCGACCACAATGTCACCAACTCTGGCAACGAGTATGGCCGTGCCGTCAATATTCCGCGCGACTTTGCCGAGGCTGCCCGCGACCTGGATATGAAATATGGCTTCTATATCTCTCCGTGGGACCGCAACAGTGCGCTCTATGGCACCGACCGCTACGTCAAAGAGGTCTTCCTCCGCCAGTGTGCCGAGATTGCCGAGTATGGCACCGACCAGTTTGAGATGTGGTTTGACGGAGCCAACGGCGGCAGTGGCTATTATGGTGGTGAAGGCGGTACACGCAGTATCGACCGAGCTACATACTATGATGTGCCCAACCTCCGTGATACCGTACATAAGGTATGCCCCGACTGTGTGCTTTGGGGTGTTGGCGGAGAGGCCCGCTGGATTGGCAATGAGGCTGGATGGGCCGGACAGACTAACTGGAGCACCGAGAATCGTGATTACTCGCCCGAAGGTAATGGCATGTACGGAACAGAGGACGGATGGTTCTGGCTCCCTGGCGAGAGTGATGCCAAAGCCACCAACCGCGGATGGTTCTATCACGATGGCGAGAGTCCACACACTCCCGAGCGCCTGTTCCAAATGTATCTGGAAACCGTAGGTCGCAACGCTACACTTATCCTTAACATACCGCCCAATAAGGCGGGTGTATTGCCTCCGGCATCGGTAACAGCCCTTACAGAGACGGGCAAGCTCATCAGTCAGCGTCTGGGCACAGACCTTGCTCCTCAGGCTACAATAAGCACGAATAAGGTGCGCACCGCAGGTGCAAAACGCGACTATAAGGCCGACAACATGACCGATAATGATAAGGAGACCTATTGGGCAACAAACGATGGCGAGGTTTCCGATACCATCACGCTCACCTGGGACAAGAAGCAGACGGTACGATACGTCGAGCTGATGGAGTATATAGCCAAGGGACAGCGTGTGCGCAAGTTCCACATAGAGACCTCGACAGACGGCACAGCATGGACACGCCGTGCCACTAACGTGGAGACCACCACGGTAGGTTACAAGCGAATAGTACCGCTCAATGGCAGTACCTCATCGAGCTATGGTGAGGGATACAATGTGAAGGCACTGCGCATTGTCATTGAAGACAGCAAGGCCTGTCCGCTCATCAGCCGAGTGGCAGTGTACTAATGCAATTATGAATTATGAGTTATGAATTATGAATCAAACCATGGAATTGTCTCCTATGAGAAATTATATATTGTTTGCAACACTTGGTCTTAGTCTTGCAGCCAGTGCACAGACTATCAATTTTGAGAATACCGATTATAAGGGTCTTGGTGTATATGACACTTGGGAGGCATCGCCCTTCCGTACTGGAGCCCTCGAAGGCAATTATGCCGTAGTGGATAATCACCTCACAGCTGTGGAGGAGATGCTGGGCGAGGCGCCCAATCCTTCACAGAAGATACTTGCCGTGCAGCGCTCGCGCTTCGGCAGCAACACCTTTGGTGTACGCATCGACTTGAACGAGACTTTTGAGCTCACACCACAAGTGCAGTACTTGCACGTGATGGTCAACCGTCCCTATGGTGGCCGTATCATGGTGGTGGGCCTTGGCAAACGTACCGACCGTCCGGCGCAGTCGCCCGAGACCGAGCAGTTCTGGGCCATGTCGACTACCGATGTCGCAGCCGACAAGTGGGTCGATGTGGTACTGCCCATCAAGGGCAATGGCGGTATCGATATCCATAGCCTGGTGGTGGTGCCCGACTGTGAGTCGCCCCACAACTACACCTCCGATGCTATCTGCTACATTGACAATATTGAGGTCAATGCCGACCCGGCACCCAAGTTTGTCTATGGATACTATACCCTCAACTTCGACAAGTCGCAGCTCTATACACGCAGCGACCGCCGCGTCAATGGCATCAAGCTTACCACTCCCACCGATGGCGAACAGGTAGTGAACACTCCCGATGCCCCCAATACCATGTATGTAGACTTGGGTGGAAAGAGTGTCAATGCACGAGCCGGCGAGCAGGTGACAGCCGCCCTTATATATAAAGGTAACTGGATGCACGGATATGTGTTCCTCGACAAGAACAACGACGGCAAGTTCCATGCTGTAGTCAACGATGACCTCACCCTGCCTGCCGAGAGCGAACTGATGGCTTTCTCTTTCTATGGCGGTGACAATAATGACAACGGTAAGAACAGTGCTGGGGCACAACTCTCAGGACAAAGCCGCAATACATTGAATATGCCGTCGTTCACCCTACCTGACGACCTTGAGCCCGGCATCTATCGTTTGCGCTACAAGGTAGACTGGAACAGCATTGACCCCGCAGGAAGCCTCGATGCCAGCAATCCCATCATTGGCAATGGTGGCGGTATCGTGGATGTGCGCCTCAATATCCATGGCGACAACTGTCTGGTCAACGACGCTAACCGCAATGGCGAAGTGCTGGCTGCTGACGGCAGCAAGCTGAGTGGCTATACCGCTCCGTTCGGAAAGCCCTTCGGTATCATCATGAATCCGGAGAAGGGATTCGAGTACTCGGGCATCATCGTGAAGCACGGCTACAACCTCTCGGGCGACAGTGTAGACACCTATGGCAATGTGCAGTGGGTGCGCACACACTTTGAGCGTCAGCAGTTTGGTAAAGACCATACCTTCACCATTCCGGCCGAGTGCATGGATGGTGATGTAGAGATTGAGGGTCTCTTCATCGAAGAGGGCACCTATGTGGAACCTCAGAAGCCTACCCGCTATACTACTACCACTGTCAAGGATGCCAGGTTTGAGGAGATGGTGCCCTGGTACACCATACAGATAGGCGAGCAGGGCTATGTGTTGGCCGATAACGGCACGGCTGCTCATATCGCACTCAACAACACGTCCGTCGATGTGGATAACCCCGCTCACCTCTGGTGCTTCACGGGCAATGACGAAGAGGGCTACCGCTTATATAATATGCAGGCTGGCGCTACCAAGGTACTTGCTGCCCCCATTGCCATGCAGGGAACTACAGGTGGCGGCTCCTATCCAGTGTTGAAGGAGCAAGACAATCTGCCCAGTGGCTACACCGATCTCTGGCTGTTTGCCGACTCCAAGAATCTCAGTGCTACGGCGGGCGTGGAGCATGCCTATATGTACGAGATGGGACACCCTAATAATAAGGTGAACAATCGTGACAGTAAGTTGGCGTTCTGGACGGGTGGTGCCGACAAAGGCTCTACACTGCAAATCAATTTTGCCAGATTGGCGAGCAGCATCAATTGCACCTTGGTTGAGGCTGCCGATGAAGCCATCTATGACTTGATGGGCAGAAGAGTCCTTCAGCCTGTGAATGGCCTATATATTATAGGTGGTAAGAAAATGCTTCTGGAGTAAGATACTCGCACCATCGTTTAAGAGCTGCCCTCTTCTGGGGCAGCTTTTTTTTGTGGTAGTAATATATATGTTATTCTAAACATCTCTTTACGGTTACCCCCACCCGCTCCGTCACTACGTTCCAACGCTCGTCCCCCTTAAAGAGGGACAGTGCTCTTTAGTTTGTTTGTTCGTGTGATTTAACTATCTAAAAGAACTGTCGCCCTTTAAGGGGGACGAGTGAAATGGAGCGTTAGCGTAATGAAACGGAGGGGGTAACTACAGATTGCCCCATATCATTACTTTTTTTATAAAAAAATCAATAAAACTATTGCACATTTAATAAAAAGCTATACCTTTGCAGTGTACTATTAAGGTAGTATACGTAAGATGAACAAAAAGTATAACGATTAAATGATGTGAGTATGTTAAAGATTAGCGATTTAGCGTTTTCTTACAGCAACGACGACTGTAAGGTTTTCAACGATTTTTCGTTGAGTATTGAGAAGGGTGCAGTGTACGGATTGCTCGGACTGAACGGTACGGGCAAGAGTACGCTGCTCTATCTCTTGACAGGTCTGCTACGTCCGCAGCAGGGTAGTGTGCTCTACAAGGGCGAGGATGTGAAGCTGCGCCTTCCCTCCACACTGAGCGATATGTTTATCGTGCCCGAGGAGTTCGAGCTGCCCAAGATGAGCATCAAGAAGTATGCTTCGCTGCATAGCGGCTTCTACCCCAACTTCAGCTATGAGCAGCTGACGCAGAACCTGGCGATGTTTGGACTCGACGATAGCGTGGTGTTCAATTCCCTCTCCATGGGTCAGCAGAAGAAGGCATTCATGTGCTATGCCTTGGCCACCAACACTTCGCTCCTGGTGATGGACGAGCCTACCAACGGTCTTGACATTCCCTCGAAGAGCGAGTTTCGCCGACTCATCGCCAGCAACATGACCGAGGAGAAGACCATCATCATCTCTACCCATCAGGTGCGCGACATCGACAGCCTGCTCGACCATATCGTCATCATCGACGGTTCTCAAGTGCTGCTCAATGCGTCGAGCGACGAGATCTGCCGTCGCCTCCTCTTTGCCGAGCAGCCCATCTCGGAGCCTACCGATGGGGCGCTCTTCGTGCAACCCTCAATGTCGGGCAACAGTGTTATCCTGCCCAATGCATACGATGAGGAGAGTCGCCTGAACCTCGAACTGCTTTTCAATGGTGTGTTGGCTGAACGGGAACGTTTCACGGAGTTGTTAAAATAAAACCACAGATTTCTCAGATTTCACAGATTATATCCTTATTAAATAGGCAATACGATTGAATGTGTGAATACCGGATTGGTGAAAAATCTGAGTAATCCGTGTAATCTGTGGTAAGAAATCTCGGTGGATAATTAAAAGTCAATAACAATGAATACAATCAATAATAAATTCAGTTTCGCACGCCTCGGTGCAGTACTGAAGTGCGATTTGGTGGAGCATCGCTGGAGCAATATCGCAGCCTTCTTCATTCTCTTTGCTGCTTTCTTGGCATCGCAGTTGGCTAATATGAACAGTATTATAGGTACTGGCCTTCGTCATTCTATACAGCCCGACCAATATATGCCCTCGTTGGCAGCAAACTTTGTGCCTTTCTTCTACGGTGTATTGTCTCTGGCGTTGATGTGTGCGGCCGCCGATATGTGCGGTGTGCCGTTGAAGACCAAGGGACGCGGACTCAATTATCTGATGATGCCCGCCACGAATATGGAGAAGTTTGTAGCTCGTGCGCTCGTCAATACCATACTGCTCATCGTGATGGCCTTCGCGGCACTCCTACTTGCCGATCTGGTGCGTATGCTTTTCGTGCCTCTCTTCGAGGTGAAGGAGTTCTATGGCTTCACGCTTCCACGCATCTTGGCAGAGTTTGGTGAAACCTTCTCCTCTGCATATCGCACAGGAGGTGAAGTATGGGGACCCACTGTTGACGGCACTGTCCGCGTGATAGGATTCAGTGCTTATTATGGTGCGGTGAATGTGACGACTATGGTCGCGGCGTTCCTTTTCGCTCACTCCTTATTTATATTGGGTGGATGCATCTGGCGCAAGGCGGCCATCATTAAGATTTGGATTACGCAAATAGTGGTAACCAGTGCTGTTGTATGGATTTTTGTAAAGCTTGAGCCTTACGTACTGCCTTGGCTGGGCGATGTGCTCACCTCGCTCTTCGAGACAGAGCAGCAGGCCGGCATGACGCTGATGAACATTGCCATCCCCGTGCTCCTTGCCCTCACCGCCCTCAACTGGTGGCTCGGCTACCGCCTCTTCTCACGCAAACAGGTGGTGGCACCTCAGCATCATCGTGGCGGTAAGCATTTGCATCAACTGTTTCCTTCACGCAAATGATTTTATGCTCACACAGATCTCACAAATCTCACAGAATTATAGTTATGCAGAGTGTTTTGTTTCACGTAAATCTCGCCAATCTCACGAAGGCTGCGTTGCTTCGCTCGCAGCTGTCGGCTTTGCCGAGTGTTTGCACGGTACAATTCGCGAGTGCAACGATGCGAACTTCGTGAGATTCGTGAGATCTGTGTGAGACAAAAACAGCGATGTAAGAAAACTTCGCGTTTTTCGCGAGATTTGCGTGAGAAGAAAATTGTCTTTCCTAATAAAGAATAAACAATGAATACAATAAACAATACATTCAGCCTCCGCCGCCTATGGAACGTGTTGCGCATCGACCTTAGGGCCTATACGAACACGCGGATGATGTACATTGGCATCCTGTTTATCTTCTTAGCAAGCGAGTCGGGCGACCTGCGTCACTGCATCGCCAGCTATAAGATGGGTGTGGTGGATGCATCTCAGCTGTTCGCGATGTATGTTGACGGACTGGCTCCCATGTTCTACGCCTTTCTGGTGGGCATGATGCTGTTTAGTATCTCCACCGTGTCGGCCATGGGAGAGAAGAACGACGCCATCTATTACCTCTCGCTGCCCGCTTCCAATAAGGAGAAGTTCGTGTCGCGTGTGCTCATTGCCATTGTCGAGCCCGTCGTGTTTGTGATACTGACCATGCTCATTGTTGACCTCCTGCGCATAGGCCTTGTAGAGTATCGCATGGGCGTAAACCCCGACTATGCCGTGCTCTCTGCCGACTTCAAGGGATTCACCGTGCTGGCTCTGTTGGGCAAAGGGTGGCAGACGATACAGGATATGTTTATGCATGGTGGCACGGAGTATGTCAATGCCGCAGGCGAGATCTCTATGGCTGGCTTCGGCTTCAGCACCTTCCGTGGTGTGCTGATGGTGCTGCTCTGCATCGTGTCGCTGCTGTTCGTCCATTCGCTCTTCCTGCTGATTGGCTGCTGCTGGTCAAACTTTACCGTCATTGCACTCACCGTCGTGGGTGTCACTCTGTTCATCCTGCGCGGCAGGGCAATCGATGCTGTTGCCTCGGCAGGCGATGGTGCGGTCACAGCCTACGGCGGTCTGCTGCAGCATGAGGCGTGGAGCATCATCGTGCTGCTGCTCCTGTCAGCTCTTACCATATTGTGCTGGCGTGTCAGCTATCGCAACTTCGCACGCAAGCAAGTGGTGATGCCGAGTAGACATATATGTATGTTAAAAAAGTAGTGTTTTTGTCATCCTGAGTGAAACGAAGGATCTCGTGAACAGTTAGGACGTTTTTCGGCGTATTCTTCGAGATTCTTCACCTTCGGTTCAGAATGACAAACAATAAAGAGAAAAACAATGAAAACAATAAACAATAAATTCAGCTTTCGTCGCCTATGGGCAGTGATGAAGCTCGACATATTGGCCGATAGAATATATATTATTAGTTGGTTCCTCATATTGTTGGGCTTTATGTCCGTTTGGCAGCTTGTGGAATTGCGTGATGCAGTAGAGGTGTTTCACCGTTCGGGACACGATTATGTAGCCACCTCATTTGGATTAGAGACGTTCAGCCACTCTATGATGGTATATGTGATGGTACTTGTAGCTGTAACTGCAATGATAGGCAATCCGATAAAGGAGAAGGGCAAGGCTATCAACTATCTGATGGTTCCTGCTACGAGTTTGGAGAAGTTCGTGTCGCGTACTTTCCTCTCTCTATTTGGCGTGACAGCCTTGGCTTTAGTTGCTTGGTTCTTGGCCGATGCGCTTCGCATAATGGTCGTGTCTATTGCTCCCCGTTATGCTGAGTTGCCTATAGGGTTCAAGGAGTTTACCCTGACTCGCGCATTAAGTTTTGTTTCAGCGCTATTCGTTCAGGAAGTACGCCCAGACGTTATGCTTGTGGCCAACTATGCTATTATGGCATTCTATGTATTCTTTCACTCAATAATAGTACTGCTTGGTGGCTGTATCTTCCGTGGTTTCTTTGCGGCACTGGCACCGACCATCGCTTATACATTTGTGATGTTTAAGACCGAGTTTCTTGATGTTTGGGAGAGATTGATTGCAAGTACCCCAGTGTTGATGCTGGCCGTTACTCTTGCTTTGGTCATTCTCAACTGGTGGCTCAGTTATCGCCTCTTCTCGCGCAAGCAAGTGGTACCTGTGAGCCGAGTGAACTTTTTTAAGAACAGAAAGGAGGCTACCGTATGAACTTCAAGGACAATAACCCGATATACTTGCAGATAGCCGAGCGCATCTGCGACGAGATATTGCAAGGCACCTACCGTGAGGACGACCGCATCCCCTCGGTGCGCGAATATGCCGCCATCGTGGAGGTGAATGCCAACACCGTGGTGCGCACCTTCGATTACCTGCAGTCGCTCGAAGTCATCTACAACAAGCGTGGCCTCGGATACTTCGTGGCCAAGGGTGCCGTGCGCCGCATCACCAAGGAGCGCAAGCGCACCTTCCTCACCGAGGAGCTGCCCGAGCTATTCCGCAAGATGGATTCACTGAAGATCTCCTTCGATGAGCTGCGCGAGTTGTATGAGAATAGGGGACAGAAATTTTAATTCGTGAAAAATTCGTGGATAATTACATGGCAATTCATGTTTTCTTTTCTCTTTGGACACGAATTACCGTGAATTGCCCACAAATTATCCATAAATAAAATTCGTGTAACGACATAAACAACCAAAACAATGAAGACAAAACTATTCCTTGCCCTTACCGTGGCGGTGCTGCTGGGGGCTAACATATGCAACGCACAAAGCCTTACCGATACCTACTGGCGAAACCCGAAGACGGGTGACTGGGTAATCGGCTTTACCGAGAAGCACGTTATCTATGACAATGCCGTATGGGACATCATGGAGCAGACGGAGCGCAAGGGAGGCTATACGTTCACCATCAGTAATGGTAGTGAGACAAAGGACATCAAGGTAAGTCCCACAAAAAAGGAGGAGCGCACAATCACCATAGACAAAAAGGTGAGTGTAAAGTGCAGCCCCATCACCACAAGTACCTTGCCCGACTATCCCACTCGTGACGACCGACAAGGCTTCAAGGACAACGGCTATCGCATGGGCGACAGCGTGACCATCGTGGGTTGACTCAAGGATATGCCTGCCGAAGCATGGCAGAAAGGGAAGGAGTTTGTGGTGGATATCCAAAACATAATCATCGATGAGCAAGAGAGCTTCTCTACACCTTTGGATTCACTGGGACGATTCACACTAAAGATTCCACTACTCAATACTTCACAAGCATTCGTTGATTGGGACTGGGGTAGAAGCAAAGTCAGTACCGTGTTTGAACCGAACGAGAGTTATTTCTTCCTTCATGACTTCTCTTCAGGACAAAAAATGTTTATGGGTGCCGATGTGCGCTTGCAGAATGAGTTGATAACTTAACCGCACAGTTGGCTCAATAAGCGCATTCCGCATGATGGTGCTACTTATGAAGAAGCAATAGCATTCATGGAGTCAGTGGATAGTGTACATAAAGCATTGGATTCCGAGCTGGAAGAGCGCATAGCAAATCATCCTAAGCTCTCGCAACGATACATCGATTACGTAAAAGGATACTATATCGCAGGACATGGAGAGAGTCTGATGCAGGCACGATACTATGTCGCTGCACCTACAGTCCCTAAAGAATTTATGGGCTATGCAGCCAAACATATATGGGAGAAGATACATCCTTATACTCTCTATCGTGATTACAATACGTTCCTTCGTGACTATATCGGACAAATAGATGTCAAGAAAATGACAGCCGTAGATTATCTTAAGATTATGGCCGATAAGAAAACGATTACATTGACCGAGGAGGAACGTTATGCTGTAGACAATTTCGATAAGGTGAAGTCAGCTATGCGTGCTGCGAGGACGGCCGAGGAAAGAAAAAACATAGAAAAGACCTACTATGTAAATGAAATAATGAGTACGCTGAACAACCTTATTCCTCGAATGCAGAAAGAATTGAGCATAGAAATCATCTGCAATCATTCTATGAGTGTGTTCGATAGCATTCCCTATACACCTGAATTACGCGATATAATTATTGCTCGCAGGCTATGTATGCAAATAGACAATACGCGTATGCCCCTTTATCCTGAAATCAGTTCTTGGATGGAGAAAGAATTGTCGTTGCCTGCCGCCAGAGCTGTAGTGACAGAGTTGAACGAGAGGTATCTTGCTATACAACGTCGCGACTTGCCCAACAACAATTTAATGTCATCAGACATCGTGAAGGACATGAGCGATGGCGAGAAGATACTGCGCAAACTCATCGAACCCTACAAGGGCAAGATCATCCTGCTCGACATCTGGGGCACGTGGTGCGGCCCTTGCAAGGCGGCTTTGAAGAACAGCCAAGAGGAGTATGAACGTCTGAATCCCTACGACATCGTATACCTCTACCTCGCCAACAATTCCGACGAGGAATCCTGGAAGAATGTCATCAAGGAGTACTACGTGACGGGCGACAACGTGGTGCACTACAACCTCCCTACCGAGCAGCAGACCGCCATCGAGCGCTTCCTTGGCGTGAACAGCTTCCCCACCTACAAACTCATCGACCGCAACGGCAACATCCTCGACGTGAATGCCGACCCTCGCGACCTCAATGCGCTGGAAAACTTGCTGAAGACGATGAACGGGACGAAGAATTAATTCATAAAAATTTTTGGCTAATTACATGGCAATTTATGTTTTATTTTCTTAGACGCGAATTACCGTAAATTGCCCACGAATTTTCCATAAATAGGATTATTGTAACCCCTTACTGCCACCCTATGCAATTACTTTTTTGCCGGGTGGCAGTTTTTTATCGCCCTCTATTTGACATGATTATCTCACGCGAATCTCGCAAATCTCGCAAAATCATACATCGCTATCGCTCGTATGTAGCCGTCCGGATGGCAAACGCGAGTGAAATGATGCGTTTTCGCGTGATTTGCGAGATTCGCGTGAGACAAAAAGCTGCGTGAAACGGGAATATTTTTATAATGCGTTTTC
>JAGAQY010000017.1 GCA_017622495.1 Bacteroidaceae bacterium
GCCTGCTTTGCAGTCAGAAGGTGCTCTCTCTCGCAGAAAAATCACAAGGCAATAATATAGGAGTTGTCCACATTCTTAAAATTCTCCTCCTAGGTTAGGAGGATTACCCTCGAAGAGGGGGAGGTGGTACGCTTCTCGTAGATAATACCCCCTCCGCTTCGCTCGTCCCCCTAATCTAGGGGGACAATACCGAGGCTTGGACAACATCTATATTATTACCAATCACAAAGTAAACTTTGTGTTTTGCTCGCTTATTCGTACCTGTAGCCTGCTTTGCAGTCAGAAGGTACTCTCGCTCGCAGAAAAATCACAAAGTAAACTTTGTGTTTTGCTCGCTTATTCGTACCTGTAGCCTGCTTTGCAGTCAGAAGGTACTCTCGCTCGCAGAAAAATCACAAAGCAAGCTTTGTATTTTGCTCGCTTATTCGTACCTTTGTGGCATAGATATGAAAAGTGCGTTGAAGTACATTATACCGCTTATATGCTTCGTTGCTTTCTTCGGGGGTAATGAAGCGGTGGTGAATGGGCAATACACATGCGCAGCTGTGGAGACGGCGATGCACAGTGCCGACTTCTCGGCCGAAGACACTGAGTGTATCCTGACGCGCACCACATCTACGGTGAACGGTGCGCAGCGAGTGTCGAAGAACGTGCGGCAGAGCAAGCCTGGGCAGCGCCGATATAGTGCCGACCTGAAAACCTGCCAAGCACCGGCTTCCCGCTCCACAATATGGCTCAACGCCAATCCCCAAAACACCCTTTTCTCGTATTTCAATTCTGCCCGCCGACTGGTCAGTCTCGGCAGGCTTATCATTTAGTAGACTCAGCTTGCGAGTTGTAAGTTGAAATTAGCCGTCCGCATGGCTGATTTCAATATCAAGTAGTTGCCGCATGGCAGCTTACGTTTTCGTCATCGTTACTGCCAAAGACAGTATCCTTTAAGCCCTTATAAGCAACGTCTTCTAAGGAGAAATCCATC
Source organism: Bacteroidaceae bacterium (assembly GCA_017622495.1). Classification (GTDB taxonomy): domain Bacteria; phylum Bacteroidota; class Bacteroidia; order Bacteroidales; family Bacteroidaceae; genus UBA1189. The sequence goes on from JAGAQY010000017.1 coordinate 980, forward strand.
AATCCACTAACTGATAAACAAAAGAATATGGGAATACTACAAATATTTACTTTGCTGGGAGCATTGGGCATGTTCCTCTATGGTATGAACCTAATGAGCTCGGGCCTGCAGAAGGCTGCAGGCGAGCGCATGCGCAGCTTCCTCTCAGCCATGACGTCGAACCCCCTCAAGGGCGTGCTGACGGGCCTTGGCATCACCTCAGTGATACAATCCTCCTCGGCCACCACGGTGATGGTGGTGAGCTTCGTCAATGCGGGTCTGCTCACGCTGGCCCAGGCCATCGGTGTCATCATGGGTGCCAACATCGGTACCACGGTGACGGCATGGCTGGTGTCGTGGCTGGGCTTCAAGGCCGACATCTCCATTCTTGCCGTGCCGCTCATGGCAGTGGGCTTCCTGCTCTCCAACTCGAAGCGCAACCAGCGCCGCAACATCAGTGAGCTCATCGTGGGCTTCTGCCTCTTGTTCCTGGGCTTGTCGTTCATGAAGGAGTCGGTGCCTGATCTCGGCGAGACCCCCGAGGTGCTGGCGTTCGTGCAGTCATGGTCGGCCCACGGCTTCGGCTCGGTGCTCATCTTCCTTGCTTTCGGCACCGTGCTCACGCTCATCCTGCAGTCCTCATCGGCCACGATGGCCATCACGCTCATCATGCTCAGCATGGGCTGGATACCCTTCGAGATGGCTTGCGCCATGGTGCTGGGCGAGAATATCGGTACCACCATCACGGCCAACATCGCCGCTTCGGTGGGCAACACGCAGGCCAAGCGTGCTGCCATGTCGCATACGCTCTTCAACGTCTTCGGTGTGGTGTGGGCGCTCATCCTCTTTAAGCCCTTCCTCGGCCTCGTAGGTGCTATCACCGCTGGCCTCTTCGGCCTTCCCGACCCCTCCGCCGAGGGCTTTGCCGTGACCTCGCCCAACTCGGCCGAAGCCACCGCCGCGCTCTACGGTCTGTCGATGCTGCACACGCTGTTCAACACCATCAATACCTTCATTCTCGTATGGTTTACCAAGCAGATAGCCCGTATCGTGACCTGGATAGTACGTGCCCCGAAGAATCAGGAGGGCGAGGCCTTCCGCCTCAAATACATCACCGCAGGTCCGCTCGCTACGCCCGAGCTCGCCACCGAGCAGGCCTCCGACGAGATCATCCATTTTGCCCAGGTCATGAAGAAGGGCTTCGGCTATGTGCAGGAGGCTCTCGTGGAGAACGACCCCGACAAGTTTGAACTCCTGCGCGAGAAGCTCGTCAAGTACGAGGAGATATCCGACCGCATCGAATACGAGATAGCCACCTTCCTCAATGCCCTCTCGGCCGAGGAGATCAGTGAGAATACCTCGGTAAAGATCAAGGCGATGTACAAGATCATTGGTGAACTGGAGTCCTTGGGCGACTCGGGCGAGGCCATCAGTCGCATTCTCTCGCGTAAGAACGTCCACCGCAAGGTCTTCGATGCCGACACCCTGGCCAAGCTCACCAAGATGGCTGCCGTGGTCGACAATGCCTATACCGTGATGATTGACAATCTCTTGGCTGCTCATGCCGGCCGCCTCACCGAGATTTCCAACGCCTACAATGCCGAGGACCGCATCAATACCCTGAGAAACAACCTACGCGACGAGGCCATCGAGGAGATTGACCGCCAGGGCAAGAACTATCAGACCAGCGTCTACTACATGGACCTTGTGGGCGAACTGGAGAAGATGGGCGACTTCATGATCAACGTGTCGCAAGACCTCGAGAAGGCATACAGGTAACCCATACCTTTCGCTGCGATGCTCCTGCCATCGCGTGAAAACAAGATTCCTAAAGTAAAGGGACGGATGCAATGTCCGTCCCTTTGTTTCTTCCCCTCATCCTCGGGATAGAATGTCTCGCGAGAGACCGTATGGGTGAGAATAAGGAAACGCAGATTTACCGAACGATGCTGAACGCACTCTGCTCGGTAAGCTCATAGCCCGGCTTCTTCCCGAGGTTCCAATAGAGTTTGGAACGGAAAAAGAAGAGGAAGCAAGCTCCGAACCAGAGGACAGCCACCCACATGCTCATTTCTTGATGGCAAACAGGCTGCTGTCGAGCTGTGCACCCACCCGAACGTCGGTCAGCGTATAGGAGGTGTAGTCGCCATTGGTGTAGTGCATCATGATAGTGCTGATGCGCTTGGTGCCTTTGTCGTAGCGTGCCTCCACCTTACTGATGCCTCCGCGTGCCTTCTCGTCGTCGAGCTCCACCTCCACGATGTGGCAGTCGTCCAGCTCGTCTACATTCATCTTTGTCATATACTCCTCGGCTTCGTGGTAGTCGCCCGTCATGGCAGCCAGCAGCATGATGCGCATCATCTTGGCAGTGCCGCTCTTGGCGCTCATCACACGGCGCTTGCCCTTGGTCACCATCATCACCTGCATGTCGTTGATGACAAAGCAGTCGCCTGCAGGCTCATCATAGTGGATTGACATGAGCCCCGGGGCATACTGGAAGCTGGCCGTGCTGCTGACGGTAGTCTCCAAGAGGGCTACGTACTTGTCTTGCTGTAGGCGCGACACGATACTTGTGGTACTACTGCCTACTTGCTTGATGGCATCGAGCACGGCGTGGTCTTGCGCTGCCATCCACATGGGAGCAGCAATAATCATTAGGGAGAGAAGGACTTTTTTCATGAATTATGATTTATGAATTATGATTTTTTTTTAATGGCACACGGATGACACTGATTTTGCGGATTGCCACAGATTTTTTTTTGGTAATAATATAGATGTTGTCCAAGCCTCGGTATTGTCCCCCTAGATTAGGGGGACGAGCGAAGCGGAGGGGGTATTATCTACGAGAAGCGTACCACCTCCCCCTCTTCGAGGGTTAAGGCCTTCGGCACTCCTTTGTGAAGCTAAAGCTTCAGTCGTCGCTACCGACGCTAATGCTCCGCGTCGGCCTCCTAACCTAGGAGGAGAATTTTAAGAATGTGGACAACTCCTATATTATTGCCTTTTTTTTTTCATTATCCATTATCTATTATCCATTGTCCATTATCAAGTTGCCGTCCGGATGGCAGTTTTCGTTTTCGTCTTCGTTAATCTTTCATCTTTCATAAAACTTCCTGAACAGGTAGGGCTGCAGGGTATAGGAAATGATTACTGTGGAGGTCATACCTATAATGGTGACCAAACCTACCGAACGTATGGCGGGGTGCACGGCAAAGAATAGCGAGCCTACACCCACGAGCAGCACGAAGGCCGAGAACACGATGGCCGACTTGTGGGGCAGCAGCAGGTCGCCCGTGCCGCGCTGGCGTGCCAGCAGCCCCTCCATGATGAAGATGCTGTAGTCGACGCCGATGCCGAAGATGAAGGTCGACACCACGATGTTGATGAGGTTAAACTGCATGCCTGTCATGGCCATCACGCCAATCACGATGTACCAGCTCAGTGCCATGGGCAGGAAGGCGATGATGGAGAGCACCACGCTGCGGAACGAGATGAGCAGTACCACAAACACGAACGCCATGGCTATGTATAGCGCGGTGTTGAAGTCGTCGTTGATGAGCTTCACCGTCTGCCCCGTATAGTAGTAGGGGTCCACCACAAGGAAATGGGGCGAGGCCGCGTTCACGGCATCGCAAAGGGCGGTGAGTTGCGCCTTGGGTACTTGCACGGGGAAGAATATCATGTACCTGTCGCCGCTCTTCTCTACGATGATGGATTGCAGCATCTCGGGCAGTGCCTCGCTCTCGAAGATATAATTAGGTTCATAGTCGGCCTTGGCCATTGCGAAGAAGGGGGCAAACATACGTGTATTGAGACCTGCCTCCGGCGCATGCTTCTCGATGAGCCGGCTCACCTGGGCCAGATGCTCCTCATCCCAGTAGTTGCGCCATTGTGCCAGTCGCTCGCGTTGCTGGGCTTTTGATACGAGTAGCCCCGAGGGGTTGGTATAGCTGCGCAGCAGGCTGTCGGCCTTGAGCGCATCGAGCGTGGTGGCCAAGGCATGGGCATAGGTGATGGCGCTGTCGGGGTGCTCGGCTGCAGCAGCAAAGTAGGTGGTGGTGCAGCCCGAGGGTGATTTTGAGGCCAGCAGGTCCATCGTACGCTGCACGTCGGGCTCGGTGTAACCGATATTCTTCAGGTCAGAATCAAAGGTAAGGCTTCGCGAAGCGATGATGCATACCACGCTCAGCACCACGATACCCCACACGAGCACGGGCTTGCGGTCGAAGGGATAGCTGTTGATACGGTCGATGAGCATGAAGGCTCTGCGGCTGCGCCGTGTGCGTCGCTTGCTGAAGAAGTGTGGCAGATAGAAGAGGCAAAACAGCGTAGTGCCCACTATCTCGAAGGCCGCAAAGAAACCAAAGTCCTGCAGCAGTTCGCTCTTGGTGAGCAGCAGGCCCATGAAGGAGCCTATGGTAGTGAGTGCGCCGAGGATGACGGGGCGTGTCTGGTCGCGCAGTATCTGTATGGGGTCTTCCACATACTTCGTATGGGTGAGCACGTGTAGGCAATAACTGAGTGCCACGCCCACTACTACGGCACCGAGCCCCAGCACCATGAGCGACATCTTGCCCTTGATGAGGTATACCATACCCAAGGCAAAGATGCTGCCGTAGACTACAGGCATCACCAGGAGGGGTATGGTGCTCTTGTTGCGGAAGCAGAAAGCGATGACAAAGCAGATGATGAGCAGCGCCACACCGATGGTGCGCACAAGGTCGAGCTTGATACAGGTGGAGTTGTAGGCACTCTGTATGGGCGAACCGCTGTAGCCTATGCGCACATCTGGATAGTTCTCCTCAACGATGCGGATAGCCTCCTCCATCTCGTCTACGAGTTGGCCGTTCTTGCCCGACTCGCTGGAGCTGATCGACGGGAATATATACCCTTGGCAGACGGTTTCGTCGCCCGTGAAGAGGTGGTTGTTCACCAGTGCCAGCTGCTTGCCTTCACCGCTCCCTGCAAACTGATGTGCCAGGCGCCGGCCGAGCACGCTGCGCAGTCCTATGGGGTCGTGCGTGATGAGCGGTTGCAGCATGGGGCCCATCTCGGAGAGCAGCATATCGTAGTTGTCAGTCATCACCTGCGCCACATTGTCGGCCGTGAGCAGACTGTCGATAAGCGCATAATCCTCTGCCTCGATATACGAGGGCAGGTTGGCCAGCAAGTAATCGACGGCGCCGGTGAGCATCTCCTCGTCGAGCGCGTAGAGCGTAGACTCCACGTAGCGGTGTGTGGTGTCGATCTCCTCGAGCAGGGCAAAAAACTCATCGCACGCCTCGGTGAGCGTGTAGGAGTCCACCTCATCGGTCTCTGGCTCGAAGATGACAGTGATACGGTCCTTCACCCTCAGGTCGGCAAAAGCCAACTGCCCGCTGCCCGTATCGGCTGCGGGAACCAGTTTGGATATATCCTCCTCCAAGTAGAGCCGGGAGCCGAGATACCCAAACACGCCCAGTGTGACCACGAGCGTGAGGTACATGACCAGCTTATGCTTACTGAAATAGCGGTATGCCGCTACCGTGATGTCCGATGCTTTCATCCTAATCCTATATTATTTCCTATAAAAATCATCAAGTATACAGGCCACCGTTGATTGAGATGACCTCTCCAGTGATGTAGCTCGAATGGTCCGAAGCGAGGAACGATACCAGATGAGCCACCTCCTCGGCACTGCCAAAGCGCCCCATGGGGATACCTTGCTTGAGCGATTCCTCGTCGAGCCCCTCGGTCATGTCGGTAGCGATGAACCCCGGCGCGATAGCGTTGACGGTAATGTTGCGGTTTGCCACCTCAAGGGCAAGGGCCTTGGTGGTAGCGATGAGGGCGCCCTTGGCTGCAGAGTAGTTGCATTGTCCGGGCAGTCCCTTAATGCCACTTACCGATGCCATATTGATGATGCGTCCGTGGCGTTTGCGGGCCATGCGCTTGAGCACGGGTTGTGTGACGTGGTAGAAACCGTCCAAGGTGGTGTTGATGACATTGTGCCACTGGGCATCCTCCATGAAGAGCAACACCGCATCGCTGCGCATACCTGCATTGTTGACGAGCACATCGATGTAGTCGTCCTTGCCGTGAGCCGCTGCCCAAGCCTCCAGTGCGGCGTGCGTGGCTTCCTTGTCCGACACGTCGAAGGGCAGCAGTTCGGCTACGCCGCCTTCGGCCTCAATCAGTTGTTTCACCTCGATGGCCTTCTGCTCGGCCGAACGGTAGTTGATAAGTATGGCAAATCCGTCTTTGGCCAACTGCAGGCATACGGCGCGGCCTATGCCACGTGAGCCACCGGTAACTAATGCGTATTTCATATTTGAGTTTATGGGTTCTTAAGTTTATGAGTATTCTAGTTTCTAAGTTTCAATTCACCGCCTACCACATATCCTGCTGTCTGTATCGAGGCCATGAGCACTCCGAGCATGCCGTGTAGGGTGAGGTTTTGTCCTGTGAAGAAGAGGTTAGGCACAGGAGACTTGGGGGTGAGGATTGTCTGCATCAGTGCATCGCAATCCTTTCTGATGCCGTAGGCCGAGCCCTCCACTGTGCCTGTATAGTCGCGGTAGGTGAGTGGGCTGCTGGTGTATACTTTCTCAATGTTGCCTGCCAGTTCAGGGATATAGCGCATGGCAAGCGCAATGGCTTCGTCGGCTTTACGCTGCTTGAAATCCTTGTATGCTTCGGGCCGATGTCCTATGCGGCTGTCGCTCCACTCGGCTACCTGCTCCCATAGCATTGGACTAATCAGGTCAACGGTGGTGGCCCATCCGTCGGTCTCGGCCGAAGGCCAGGCAAAGTTTATGAAGAGACTCTCTGTGAGGCTGCCCTTACCATAATTGGCGTGCCAGATGTCGGGCATCTCATGGATGTAGATGCCTCGGTTGCGATACTTCACCGTGTGCGGCTTCAGCACCAGTTGGGTGGTAAACATACCGTAGCTGTTTGTCAAGTTGTTGATGCGACGGCGGTATATGTTACGTATCATGCTGCTCTCCTTGATGAGCGCAAGGGTCGTGGCGGGGTGGGCATTCGACACGATGGTACGGGCTGTATATGCATTGCCATCGGCTGTGATGACCTCTGCTATGCGCCCCTCACGCTCCACGAGTTCTGTCACTCGGGCACGTGTGATGAGTGTGCCGCCCATTGCCTTGAACTGGTCGGCAATGTGGTGCACGAGGGTACCTCCTCCACCTTGCAGGCGGTAGGAGCCTTGGATGAATGAGTTGATGGATTGCGAGAAGGCATAGAGCGGGAGTTGCTCGGTAAGCTCGCTCTTGATACAGCCTCCTGCGATGACTTGACGCAGCACAGGGCTTTTCATCTGCTCATTGAAGAAGCGGTAGGCCGAGGTGGTGAAGCTGTCGGTCTCGAAGATGTTCCAGTCGGGACGAAGCGAGTCGTACAGGTGGTCGCTGATGCCTCTGAACACGTCGACCAATGCCGTAATGCCCTTCCTGTCATCGGGGAACTGCTCCACGAGGGTCTCGATGAAGTGGTCGTAGTCGTGTGAAAAACGATAGGACTGCCCTTGATAGATGACCTCCTCGAAGAAATCATCGTCGAGGCGATGCCATGGGAGCTCTTGGAGGTTGAAGTATTCGACCAGTGGATGCATCATCTCTCCTTGGCCTACACCACCCACGTAGTGAAAGCCTGTGTCGAAATGATGGCCGGCACGGCGAAACACTTGGAAGGCACCGCCAATTTCAGTCCCCTGCTCAAGGATACACACATTGAGCCCTTGCTTGGCCAATGCATAGCCGCATCCCAAGCCGCCGAGGCCCGCACCTATGATAATGACATCGTATGACTGCATAATTGCTTTTTACTGTTTTATTCGTTCACACACAGCTCACCACTCAATGTAAGGTAGGCCTGCTCCTGCCCATTGACATTGGCCTTGATGGCATAGCCCTCCTCACTCTCCGTGAGGTTTATGTGTACCAGCAATTCGCTTTCGCTGGCAGGTGTAAGCAGTGAGATGAAGCGGCAGTTCTTGATGTTGGCGAAGCTCAGTGGAGCCTCTGTTATCTGTTGGGCACACTCCTTGACCATCTCTACGGTGCATACACCGGGAGATATGGGGTTGCCTTGGAAGTGGCCTCTGTAGATTTCGTGATTGGGGTTGAGCGTTACGTGAAAGATGGTATCCTCATCGCGACGTTCAACGGAATGGATTGTAAAGTATTTGTTCAGTAGCATTTCTCTGTTCTTCATTATCGCTGTCCCCACTTCTTCTGCCATTCCTTGTAGAAGGCAGGGGCGGCAAGTTCTGTCTCGTGGTTATCTTCACGCACAAAATGCTGTGTAGTGGTGGCCTCGGTCATTACTGCATGGTCGCTCTTGCGAAATATCTGGTAACGGTAGATGATCTTCGAGGCATGGGTAGGTACATATTCAATGCGTACGATGATGGTCTCCTCGTAGGGGATGACCTGCTTGTACTGTATATGCAGATCGGTGACGGGAACGATGTATCCGTGGTCGAGGAAAGACAGGTATTCGAGTCCGTACTTGTGTCCGAATACTTCGCGTGCTGTCTCCAGGTACTTCACATAGTTCCCGTGCCACACTACGCGCAGCGCATCGATGTCGTAGAACGAGATAGTGCGCTCATATTCGGCCCACAGCAGGGGCTTGTCGGTATTACTTGCTTTCATCGGTAGCCAGCTTCATCTTACAGGTAGCCACCAGCTGGTCGGCCACCTTGGTTTCTGCCGTGATGAGGGTGATATCATTGATTTCCGACACGATGCGTATGGTTGTATGCAGCGTATCGCCTTTGCTGGGATAGACGGTAAACCTACAGTTCTTCACATCACCTATGTATCCCAACTTAACGCTGTCGGCCTCCACAAGGTGCTTATACCCTGTGTAGGCCGCAGCAGTCTGGGCTATATGTTCAATGATCCCCACTTCGGCAAACTTGTCGCCTACACAGAAGATGTTGTCTTCACGTATGGTGAGCTCTGATGCGTAGTTCTTCTCATCGATGCGGCTAAACGTGTCGAGCATCACGATGGGTGCTCGCTGCGGTATCAGCTGCTCAATGTCCGTAGTGGTATATGACATAAAGGATTAAGCCAAGCGAGTGTATACAAACTCGTACAGGTCACCGAAAGTGCGGATGGTAGCAATCTCAGAGTTCTGGATGGTAACACCAAACTCCTCATCTACGAGGCCGACCATATCCACGAGGCTGAGGCTGTCGAGGTGCAGAGTCTCCTTGATGGGAGCATCAGCGGTGATCTCAGAGGTTTCTACTTCAAATTCATCGGCCAGGATAGTGACCATCTTTTCAATCATTTCGTTCTTTTCCATTGTTCTTGTCGTTAAAAAGGTTTATAGATTCTTTTATTTATAGATTCTTTATGATAAGCGTCGAGTTGGTACCGCCAAATCCGAAAGAGTTGCTCAAGAAGGTGTCAAACTCGTAGTTGTCGACGCGCTTGCCCGGGATATTCAGTTTGGCAGAGTCCTCATCGGGGTTCTCGAAGTTGAGGTTGGCAGCCACAAACTTGTTTTTCATCATCAGTATGGAGTAGATGACTTCACTGGCACCGGCCATCCACATCTCGTGGCCTGTCTGTCCCTTGGTGGAGGTCACATAGGGCATCTTGTCGCCAAACACACTATAGATAGCCTTGGCTTCGTTGGTGTCACCGATATGGGTCGATGTGGCATGAGCGTTGATGTAGCCAATCTCATCAATGCTGACACCGGCTTCGCGCAATGCCATTTCGAGCGATGCGCGAGGACCATCGACATTGGGCGAAGAGATATGGTCGCCATTCGATGAGAAACCATAGCCCAGCACTTCGGCAATGATGGGAGCGCCGCGCTTGACGGCCGACTCGTAGCTCTCGAGGATTACCGTAGCAGCGCCGCCACCAGGCACGAGACCGTCACGGTCGCGGTCGAACGGGCGTGATGCACGTGTGGGGTCGTCCTCACGGGTAGAGAAGGCACTGATACCATCGAAGCTACCAATAGAGAAGGGGTTTACCTCCTGAGCGCCACCGCATACGATGCAGTCTTGCAGACCCCACTTGATGAACAGCGAGGCCAGACCGATAGCGTGCGAACCGCTGGCACAGGCAGCCGATACAGTCATGTTGATGCCACGCAGCTTGAACAGGCAGCCAAGGTTCATCGTTACGGTAGAGTTCATCGACTGGAAGATGGCACCCGAGCCTACGAGGCGGGTGTTCTTCTTCTCGCGCATCACGTCGACACTCTTCACCACGGCATCGGCACTACTGTCGTTACCATACAGCAGGCCTACGGGGTGTGCGTTGATGTATTCCTGGTCGAGCCCGGCCATCTTCAGCGCATCGGCTGTGGCCAGATAGGCATACTGTGCCTCCTCGGGCATATACACACGGTGTGCACGGTCTACAATGCCTTTCAGGTTGGGGGTGTCGAGCTTAGCTGTCAGTCCCGACTGGAAACCCATCTCTTTGCGGACGGGGTCAAATACGATACCGGACTTTCCTGTATACAGGGCCTCCTTCACCTCGTCCAATGTCTTTCCGAGGCAGGAGTAGATACCCATGCCGGTAATTACTACTCTTCTGTTGTTCATTATCCTATATTATATAAATGTTTCTTTAATTCATTGAAAAGACGGTCGCGCTTGGCTTTCAATGCCGCAATGGCCTTCTTGTCGGCGAAGTGGAAGTTCCATACGCCACGGAACTTGACAAACCACCGCTGGTAGTATATGACAAAAAGCACCATCAGCACGAAACTGATAACATGTCCTATGGCACCAAGCCAGTTGCCGCAACACAGCATCACCAGTGCAGGGATGAAGCAGCACAGCGGGAAGGTGACGAGCGCCATGGAGCCAACGTTGAATGAGCTGATGAACATCGGGTCGATGGCTCCGTTGATCTTCAGGCGGTGGAAGAACTTGGGTACGAGGAATACGGGCCAGGTGAGAGCAAGTCCCGAGATGAACAGGGGTAAGGTAACCAGCAGCACTATCAGACGTGCCATCAGATTGCCCATGCCGGGACGCTTGGCCAATACCCAGTCGCGCATGCCGAGTCTGCGGGTCTCAGTATCCACTTCACGCGCGTTCCTATATATATTATCCATAGCCTCGGGGGCTTTAGCTTTGGCTGCTTCGAGCGCTGCGAAGAGCTGCTTGTCCGAGGCCAGCTTGTCCACTACATAATTGGGGTTGCGGCCATCTTTGCGGGCATACTCACGGCCAAACTCGCTGCTGCGGAGGTAGTCGATGGCGGTGTAGTTGTCCAGGTCGGTGATGTTGAGCATCATGTCGCCGATTTGCTTCTCCACAAGTGCGTTCACCTCACGGATGGTCGTGCGGGGCTTCTCCTTATACTTGGCGTAATAGGGCGATAGGGCGATGGGGGTGCCAAACTGCACCATCATGTCGTATCGCGGATGGAAATACTCCTCATAGTGGTGAGCAAAGGGCTGTATGTAAATCTCTTTCTCGAAGTGAGCCGTCTCGGCAGCCTCGAAGGCCAGCTTCAGGTAGGCCAGCGAGAAGTATCCCAGCCAGCGCTTGTCTTGATGTCCCGATTCGGGGAAGAGCATCAGTGTCTTTCCCTCGCTCAGTACGCGGCGAGCCACCTCGAAGGTCTTGTCATTGCCCGCCATAGCTGCCTTTCCCTCAAAGCCCAGACGCGACACGGGCAGCAGGCCCAGACCATCGAGCAGGGTGCAGAAGAGCTTGTTCTTGAACACATCGCTGCGCACCATGCAGTAGGGTTTTCGGTCCTTGATGACAATTTCCGTGTTGAGGGGGTCGTTGAGGCAGTTCTGATGGTTGCCTACAAGCAGCGTAGGCTCTCCAGGTTTAGGCAGGTTTTCTACTCCTATGGAATAAATTTTGGGATAGTAAAGCGAGTTGATGAATATTACATAGTTGCGGAATCCGCGGTATATCCATCCTCCACGCTCGCTGTCATTCTTCTTGCTCATCTCTAAAAACATTCAAACTTCTTCATGCTTACGGTCGTGTATCCTATTGATTCTCTGTGATGTAGTGAGGTATACGCTCTCTTAGGTCTCAAATTGAACGGCAAAATTAGTACTTTCCGTCCGCACCTGAATGACCAAAAACGATACATTATTGTCCTATTTCTGCAATCTGTTTTGTATCTCTGTTTTTATCATTAATTTTGCATGTAGACAAGCAATCTGTGGCTTATGGAAGACTGTGGATATGGCGTTCGCCTACTTACCTCATTCGATGCGGTTACCGACCATCCCGTCGAGGTCGACTACTTTGCCATGTCGCTCTGCACTAGCGGCACAGCATCGGTGACTGTCAATCTGGACAAATACAGTATTAAGCCCAGCGATATGCTGTTCTTCGCGCCCAACGACTTCGTCCACATCGAAGCTGCGACCGTCGACTTCGCCATGAAGCAGATCTATGTCACCAGTGTAGACCTCATCCGCGAGGCTGCCACACATATACTCTCCTTCATCAAGGACGTAGACTCCTCGCGCACCTTCTTCATCAGGGAGAGGGAGAGCTACAGCAAGGGCGAGCGGATTATGGCCGACTTCTGCACTATATATGACTTCCTCTCCCTGGTGCTTGCCAACGAGAACTCCACCAGCAAATATGAGCAGGGCGTATGCATCTTCCGTTGCCTGCTGCTGGCCCTGCGCGACAAGATCTCGGCACGCTACAGGCAGGGCATCACAGAGTCCGTAAGCAGCGCATTGGGCTACTTCAACCGCTTTGTCATACTGCTGAGCGAGCACTGCAAAGAGCACCACGAGGTAAGCTACTATGCCGGCGAGCTGCACGTGACAGCCCAGTACTTGGGGCGCATCTGCCGTAAGTATGATGGGCGCGGTGCCAAGGAGATCATCACCGACACGCTGATACTGCAGATGAAGTCGACCATCAAGAACACCGAAAAGTCGCTGAAGGAGATAAGCTACGAATACAACTTCCCCAACTTCTCCTTTATGAGCCGCTTCTTTCGCCGCTACACGGGCATCACCCCCTCGGAGTTTCGCGCGGGGTACCGTGAGGGTGCGCAGTAGGGAAAGGGCTAATTGGACTGTGGCTCGGAACGCTTGCGCTTGGCTCGTTCGAGAATGCTTGCGCTTGGCTCGTCCAAGAATGCTTGCGCTTGGCTCGTCCAAGAATGCTTGCGCTTGGCTAGTCCAAGAACGCTTGCGCTTGGCTTGTCCAAGAAATACTCAAATAAATTTGGTATTTCGCTCGCCTTAGCTTCGCTTTCTTCCTTTTCGCTCGGCAAAGCCCATGCGAGCATGGCTTTACGCTCGCTCGTGCGTCAGTTGCACTAATTTTAGTGTCCGCTTTGCGAACACAGAAATTAGGCTGCACCTCAGAAAAATGCAAGTAAACTTGCTTTTTCGTTCGGTTTGCACTAATTTTAGTGACTATGTCACAGAAGGTACACTGCGCCTCGGGATAAAAAATAATCGAAATTATTTTGTTCTCCGCTCGGCTTGTTGTACCTTTAGTCCTGCTGCGCAGGCCAGAACGTTTATGTCGCCGGCCGTAAGGGAAAGGCAAATTAGGCTGGTAGCGACTTTGTCGCACTCCTTTGTGCCGATAAATCGGCAGCCGTCGCAACCAATGCTCATCCCGCATCGGCAGAAAAATGCAAGGACTGCCTTAGCACTCGGTTTATCCGAGAACCGAAGGTCGACGCCCGAAGGGGCTGAAGTCAAACTTGCTTTTTCGTTCGGTTTGCACTAATTTTAGTGACGATGTCACAGAAGGTACACTGCGCCTCGGGATAAAAAATAATCGAAATTATTTTGTTCTCCGCTCGGCTTGCACTAATTTTAGTGTCCGCTTTGCGAACACAGAAATTAGGCTGCACCTCAGAAAAATGCAAGTAAACTTGCTTTTTCGTTCGGTTTGCACTAATTTTGCAGGCTGAAACAAAAGTGAATACAAATATATAAGTATAAGATAATGGAGATTACATTGCAAAACGTGAGCGAAGTGAAAGGTATGCTCACCGTGAAGTTGGCAAAGGCCGACTATGAACCTAAAGTTGAAAAAGCACTGAAGACCTTCCGCCAGAAGGCCAATATGCCTGGCTTCCGCCCCGGCATGGTGCCCATGGGCCTCATCAAGAAGCAATACGGCTCGGCTATCAAGGCTGAGGAGATAAACAAGATGTTGCAGGAGGCTGTGTATGGCTACCTCAAGGAGAACAAGGTGGACATGCTGGGCGAGCCCCTGCCCAACGAGGACCAGCAGAAGACCATCGACTTTGATACGATGGATGAGCTCGAGTTCCTCTACGACATCGCACTCGCACCCAAGTTTGACGCTACACTCACCGACAAGGATACCGTTCCCTACTACACCATCACCGTATCGGACGAGATGGTAGACGGTCAGGTAAACATGTACACCCAGCGCAACGGCCGCTACGAGAAGGTAGAGGAGTATGCCGACAACGACATGGTGAAGGGTCTGATGTGTCAGCTCGACGAGGCTGGCAACACCGTAGAGGGTGGCATCCAGGCTGAGGACGCAGTAGTACTGCCCAAGTATATGAAGAACGCTGCCCAGGCTGCTCTCTTCGAGGGAACCAAGGTGGGCGACGTTATCACCATCAACCCCCGCGAGGCTTACGAGGGCAACGAGGCTGAGCTCGCTTCACTGCTCAAGATCGGCAAGGAGGAGGCCGCTAACGTAAACGGCAACTTCAGCTACCAGATTAGCGAGATTACCCGCTACGTGCCCGGTGACCTCAACCAGGAGATCTTCGACCAGGTATATGGCGAGGGTGCTGTAAGCACTGAGGAGGAGTTCCGCGCTCGCGTGAAGGAGGACCTCACCCGCCAGTTTGTACCCGAGAGCGACTATAAGTTCCTCATCGACGTGCGCGAGTACCTCATGGGCCGCATCGGCGAGCTTAAGTTTGCCGACGACGTACTCAAGCGCATCATGCACATCAACAACCCCGATAAGGGCGAGGAGTATGTGAACGAGCACTATGCCAACACCGTGAAGGAGCTCTCATGGCACCTCGTGAAGGAGCAGCTCGTAGAGAAGGCTGGCATCAAGATTGAGGAGAAAGACCTCGTGGAGCAGGCCAAGGAGAGCGTACGTGCACAGTTTGCCCAGTATGGCATGACCAATGTGCCCGATGATGTGCTCGCCAACTACGCTGCCGAGACATTGAAGAAGAAGGAGAACATGGAAAACCTCGTGAACCGCGCCATCGAGGTGCGCCTCGCTGCTGCCCTGAAGCAGGTGGTGAAGCTCGACGAGAAGAGCGTAAGCCTCGAGGAGTTCAACAAGATGTTTGAATAAAAACTAAGAACCCATTTGAGGTTTTACCGTAGAGATATGGTTTTATGTACTTTTCGGATTATCTGAGGCCATTTTTGGCATCTTTACCCTCTCGCGCTTTGCAAATAGACCACTATTTGCTGCATCGCGAGAGTGCAAATCTACTCAAAAACATCTCTCAGCTAAACTCGAAATAAAACTTCAAATAGGTTCTTGCGGCAGAACGTTTCGCCTACGAAACTTGTTATAATATAGGAAAAGACGGTTTGGCGTAGGCCAGCCGTCTTTTTTAATTGATAATTGACAATTGATAATTGACAATTAACCTCGTTGAAGTTGCGTGCAACTTTGACAATTAGGCATAGTTTTTGTTTTGGCACGATTTTTGATAATTCAGAATTGAGAACTAATAATTCAGAATTTATAGGCATGAACGATTTCAAGAAATACGCCACCAAGCACCTTGGCATGAACAGTATGGTGCTCGACGATGTACTCAAGGCCCAGAGCCAGTACCTCAACCCCTATATCCTCGAAGAGCGTCAGCTCAACGTGACGCAGATGGACGTGTTCTCGCGCCTGATGATGGACCGTATCATCTTCCTCGGCACGCAGATTGACGACTACACTGCCAACACCCTGCAGGCCCAGCTGCTCTACCTCGACTCGGTAGACAATGGCAAAGACATATCCATCTACATCAACTCGCCCGGCGGCTCGGTATATGCCGGACTGGGTATCTATGACACCATGCAGTTTATCTCGAGCGATGTGGCCACCATCTGCACCGGTATGGCTGCCAGCATGGCTGCCGTGCTGCTCGTGGCAGGTGCTGAAGGCAAGCGCTCGGCACTACCCCACAGTCGTGTGATGATACACCAGCCCCTGGGCGGTGTGCAGGGACAGGCCAGCGACATCGAGATTACTGCCCGCGAGATACAGAAGCTCAAGCACGAGCTCTACACCATCATCGCCGACCACTCGCACACCCCCTTCGACAAGGTGTGGGCCGATAGCGACCGCGACTACTGGATGACTGCCCAAGAGGCCAAGGAATACGGAATGATTGATCAGGTGTTGATGAGAAAATAAGATTAGGAGATAAATGGAGTAAGAAGGAGATAAATGGAGGTAAATGCCGAATGCCTTGCACGCGAAAAAACATTTGGCATTTAACTCCCCCAAAGCGCAAGCGCTATCTCCCTTTAACTCCCCTACAATTATGGCAAAACAACAACGACAACACTGCAGCTTCTGCGGGCGTCCCGACACCGAGGTGGGTATGCTCATCGCCGGTGTCAGCGGATATATCTGCAACGAGTGTGCCGAGCAAGCCTACGAGATAGCTCGCGAAACGATGCAGCACAGCAAGAAGGGCGGTAAGGCAGGCGACCTCGACTTGAAGAGTCTGCCCAAGCCCCAAGAGATAAAGGCCTTCCTCGACCAGTATGTCATCGGTCAGGACGATGCCAAGCGATACCTCTCGGTATCGGTGTACAACCACTACAAGCGTCTCATGCAGGAGGACAAGGCCGATGAGGTGGAGATAGAGAAGAGCAACATCATCATCGTGGGCAGCACCGGTACGGGCAAAACGCTGCTGGCACGCACCATTGCCAAGCTGCTCAAGGTGCCCTTCACCATCGTGGATGCCACGGTGCTCACCGAAGCTGGCTACGTGGGCGAAGACATCGAGAGTATCCTCACCCGACTGCTTCAGGTGGCTGACTATGACGTGAAGGCTGCCGAGCGAGGCATTGTATTCATTGACGAAATTGATAAGATAGCCCGCAAGAGTGACAATCCCTCCATCACGCGCGACGTGAGCGGTGAGGGTGTGCAGCAGGGGTTGCTCAAGTTGCTCGAGGGCTCTGTCGTGAACGTGCCTCCCCAGGGTGGGCGCAAGCACCCCGAGCAGAAGATGATAGCCGTAGACACGAAGAATATCCTCTTCATCTGTGGCGGAGCCTTCGACGGCATAGAGAAGAAGATTGCCCAGCGCCTCAACACCCACGTGGTGGGTTACAGCTCGGTGCAGAACACGCTCCGTATCGACAAGGAGAACATGATGCAGTATATCTCGCCGCAAGACCTCAAGAGCTTCGGCCTCATCCCCGAGATTATCGGCCGCATGCCTGTGCTCACCTACCTCAACCCCCTGTCACGAGAGGCGCTGCTGGCTATCCTCACCGAACCGAAGAACGCCATTGTGAAGCAGTATGTGAAGCTCTTCGAGATGGATGGTGTGGAGCTCACCTTCGCTCCCGAGGTGTATGAGTACATTGTGGACAAGGCCATCGAGTTCAAGCTCGGTGCCCGTGGCCTGCGCAGCATTGTGGAGAGCATCATGATGGATGCCATGTTTGACATCCCCACACGTGGCGACAAGCACTTCGAAGTCACACTCGACTACGCCCGCAGCCAGATGGAGAAGTCAAATCTCGGACGTCTGCAGGCTGCAGAGTAGGGTAGGCACTGGTGTCCCTTTTTAATATGACATGTTATTTGCGCGGCTTTTGTAAAAAAAGTCGCGCAAATGTTTGTATATTTCGAAAACTTGTTATTAACTTTGTGTTGCTCCTCATCGGGGGCTTAGTGTAGAGTCACCGATAAGAGGTACATAAAGTTATGGATAGAACAAAGATAGACCTTTCGGAAGTACTGAAGATGCACTTTGGATTCGATACGTTCAAAGGCGACCAAGAGGCCATTATTCGTAATGTTCTCGCAGGGAACGACACGTTTGTACTGATGCCTACGGGTGGAGGCAAATCGCTGTGCTACCAGTTGCCCTCGCTGATTATGGAGGGTACGGCTATCGTTATCTCTCCGCTCATCGCTCTGATGAAGAATCAGGTGGACGCTATCCGTAACTATAGCGAAGAGGATGGTGTGGCGCATTTCCTCAACTCGTCGCTCAACAAGTCTGCCATCGAGCAAGTCAAGGCCGATGTCATATCAGGCAAAACAAAATTGCTGTATGTGGCTCCTGAATCGCTCACCAAGGAGGAGAACGTGGAGTTTCTCCGATCGGTGAAGATATCGTTCTATGCCATTGATGAGGCTCACTGTATCTCGGAGTGGGGGCACGACTTTCGTCCCGAATACCGCAAGATACGCCCTATCATCAATGAGATATGCAAAGCCCCTGTCATAGCACTTACGGCTACAGCTACGCACAAGGTACGCGACGACATCAAGAAAAACCTTGCCATAACAGGTGCTCAGGAGTTTTGCTCCTCGTTCAACCGCCCCAACCTCTATTATGAGGTGCGTCCGAAGACGAAGAATGTAGATCATGATATCGTACGCTTTATCAAAGGGCAGGAGGGCAAGTCGGGTATCATCTACTGCCTGAGCCGTAAGAAGGTGGAGGAGTTGGCCGAGGTGCTAAAAGCCAATGACATATCGGCGGCGGCATACCATGCTGGCATGGATTCGGCGATACGTTCACAGACGCAAGATGACTTCATCATGGAGCGCATTGATGTTATCGTGGCTACCATAGCCTTTGGTATGGGTATCGACAAACCGGATGTGCGCTATGTAATCCATTACGACATACCCAAGAGCCTCGAAGGATATTATCAGGAGACAGGCCGTGGTGGACGTGATGGCGGCGAAGGACGCTGTATAGCTTTTTATAGTAATAAAGACTTACATAAATTAGAGAAATTCCTCGAGGGGAAGCCTATAGCTGAGCAGGACATAGGCAAACAGCTGCTACAGGAGACTACGGCCTATTGCGAGTCTTCGGTATGCAGACGCAAATTGCTGCTTCACTATTTCGGCGAATCATATGACGAGGAGAATTGTGGAAATTGTGATAACTGTTTAAATCCAAAGAAACAGGTGGAAGCTCAAGAATTATTGTGTACACTCCTTGAGACGGTGATTGCCGTGAAGGAGAATTTTAAGTCGGATTATTTGTTGAATGTGATTCTCGGTAAAGAGACTGCCGAGGTTCTTGCCCATCAGCATGATGAGCTGGAGACCTTTGGTACAGGTGCTGGTGATGACGAGAAGACTTGGAACGCTGTAATACGACAGGCCCTGATAGCTGGGTATATAGAGAAAGATGTAGAAAACTACGGTACCATAAAGATGACGGCTGCAGGTAAGAAGTACCTGAAGAAACCAACGTCATTTAAGATTGTGGAAGATCGAGACTTTGAAGAGGAAGAGAATGAAGAGATACCCATGCGCGGTGGTGGCACAGTGGTGGTAGACCCGGCATTGTTCTCGATGCTGAAAGACCTGCGCAAGAAGGTGTCGAAGAAGCATAACTTGCCTCCTTATGTGATATTCCAGGATCCCTCATTGGAGGCTATGGCCACTACATATCCGATAACGATTGACGAACTGAAGAATATTCCTGGAGTGGGCGAAGGAAAGGCTAAACGCTATGGCCAGGAGTTTGTTGACCTCATACGCCGCCATGTGGAGGAGAATGAGATAGAACGCCCCGAAGATATGCGTGTGCGCACTGTGGCAAACAAGTCGAAAATGAAGGTCAGCATCATACAGAGCATCGACCGAAAGGTGGCACTTGATGACATAGCGCTGGCCAAAGGTATCGAGTTTGACGAACTGCTCGATGAGGTAGAGAGCATCGTGTATTCAGGTACGAAGCTCAATATAGACTACTTCCTCGAAGAAGTGCTCGATGATGATAAGGTAGATGATATCTACGAATACTTCAAGGAATCTGAAACCGACGACATTGATGAAGCTATCGATGAACTGGGCGATGACTACTCCGAAGAGGAGATTCGTCTTGTGCGCATAAAGTTTATCAGCGAAATGGCCAATTGATTGTATATGGAGTTGGGGAATTGAAATTCCTTGACTCCTTTTTGAATAGGCGTGCAATATTTGTCAATAAAAATTTTAAAGTTTAAGGGAAAAAGTGTAAATTTGCACGCAATAAATTACGTAATTGAATAATTGTATGTCATTTGTTGCAGACAAAATCATTATGGACGGATTGACGTTTGATGACGTTCTTCTCGTTCCGTCTTATTCAGAGGTTATTCCTGTTAATGTGTCGCTTGCGACCAAGTTCTCACGTAACATCGAACTGAAGATTCCCTTCGTGACCGCAGCTATGGATACTGTCACAGAGGCCAAGATGGCTATCGCTATTGCCCGCGAGGGAGGTATCGGCGTTATTCACAAGAATATGTCCATCGAGGAACAAGCTCGTCAGGTTGCTATCGTGAAGCGTGCCGAGAATGGTATGATTTATGATCCCATCACCATCAACCGTGACGCCAGTGTCAAGGATGCACTGGACCTTATGGCTGAGTATCACATTGGTGGTATCCCAGTGGTGGATGGTCAAGGAAAGCTTGTGGGCATTGTTACCAATCGTGACTTGCGCTTTGAGCGCAACCTCAGTTGTAAGGTTGATGAGGTGATGACAAAGGATAACCTGATCACTACACATCAGCAGATTGATATGGATGCCGCGTCGGCCATCTTGCAGGAGCATAAAATTGAGAAACTTCCCGTTGTAGACGCCGATGGCAAACTCATAGGACTTATCACTTATAAAGATATTACTAAGGCTAAGGACAAACCGATGGCTTGTAAAGACGATAAGGGCCGTCTGCGTGTAGCTGCAGGTGTGGGTGTGACCTTTGATACACTTGACCGCATGAAGGCTCTTGTAGAAGCTGGTGCCGATGCTATTGTGATTGATACTGCTCACGGACATTCCAAAGGTGTGATTGAAAAACTGAAAGAGGCCAAGAAGACCTTCCCTCATATTGATATTGTTGTAGGTAACGTTGCTACAGGTGAGGCTGCCAAGATGCTTGTGGAGGCTGGCGCCGATGGCATCAAGGTGGGTATCGGTCCGGGTAGTATCTGTACTACTCGTGTGGTTGCCGGTGTGGGCGTGCCCCAGCTCTCGGCAATCTATGATGTGGCGAAGGCACTGAAAGGTACAGGCGTGCCTCTTATCGCAGATGGTGGCTTGCGCTACTCTGGTGATGTCGTGAAAGCACTTGCTGCTGGCGGCAACAGCGTGATGATTGGCTCGCTCGTGGCAGGAACTGAAGAGAGCCCTGGTGAGACCATCATATTCAATGGCCGTAAGTTCAAGTCGTACCGTGGTATGGGCTCGCTCGAGGCCATGGAGAACGGCTCTAAGGACCGTTACTTCCAGGCAGGGACCAAGGATACCAAGAAACTTGTTCCCGAAGGTATCGCGGGTCGTGTAGCTTATAAAGGTGCACTCTATGAGGTAATCTATCAGCTGGCCGGTGGACTTAAGGCTGGTATGGGCTATTGTGGTGCTCCTACCATCGATCGCTTGCATGATGCCAAGTTTGTACGCATTACCAATGCCGGCGTTCAGGAGAGTCATCCACATGATGTAGCTATTACAAGCGAAGCTCCTAACTATAGCCGCCCGCAATAATGTAGACATCATGTAAGATATAAGTGGGACCTGATTCTGCTGAGGTGGAATCAGGCCTTTTGTTTTTTGTATATATGTTTAATTTCAAGCAGTTTGCAATTCGTCAAGAACATTGCGCCATGAAGGTCGGCACCGATGGTGTGCTGCTCGGAGCATGGGCGCGTGTGGCTCATTGTTCCCATATCCTGGATGTGGGGACAGGAACGGGACTTGTTGCCTTGATGGCTGCTCAGCGCAGTGGTGCCCATATCGTGGCCATAGACCTCGATGCAGATGCTGTGAGGCAAGCTGCCGAGAATATAGCATCCTCGCCATGGAGCAATCGTATACGGGTGGTGAAGGCCGATGTTAGGGCCGTGAACTGTGAGGAATTATTGGTGGATGGCAAGGCCGGTGATGCTACGTTGCAGGCCTCTTTGGCCTTTGATGCCCTTCTCTGCAACCCGCCATATTTCGAGAACTCGCTGAAGAGTCCAGATGCGGCACGTACTATGGCTCGGCATACCGATACGCTTAGCTTCGATGAACTGGCACAGAGTGCTTCTCGTTTGCTGACGTCCCAAGGCGAACTTTCGGTGGTGATCCCTTATGACCGTGTGGCAGATATGACAGTCAGTGCTGCATGCTACGGGCTATTTGCCACGCGGCAAACCATTGTTGTGCCTGTGGAAGGAGGGAAACCCAAGCGGATGCTGATGGCTTTTACGCGGCACGGAGCGACTCATACACCTGGGACATTGTGCATACATGATCAGCAACGCAATTATACGCCTGAGTACGTACAGTTGGTGAAAGAATTCTATCTAAAGATGTAGATATTTGTATCTATAAACAATATGGGCAGTTTGGTTGTTGTACGTCGTGGTTATATGTTATTAAAGCCTAAACCGACAAGAGACAATGAATCTGCTACGTAAACGTATGGCGCGTTATGACCTGCCACAACGCATCAAGGAGAAAGGGGTATATCCCTATTTTCGCAGTATAGAGAGTAAACAGGACACAGAGGTGCTGATGAATGGCCGTAAGGTGCTGATGTTCGGCTCTAACTCTTATCTGGGTCTTACCAATCATCCACGTGTAGTGGAAGCAGCTATTGAGGCTACGCGTAAGTATGGTACGGGATGTGCGGGGTCGCGCTTCCTCAACGGCACTATCGACCTGCATCTGCAGCTTGAGCATGAGTTGGCCCAGTGGGTGGGTAAGGAGGATGTGATGGTCTATTCCACGGGATTCCAAGTTAATCTTGGGGTGGTGTCTTGTGTGACAGGACGTGAAGACTATGTCATTTGTGATGAGTTGGATCACGCTTCTATTGTGGAGGGTCGTAGGCTCTCCTTTTCTACACCACGGAAATTTCGACATGGCGATATGCAGTCGCTCGAACGCGAACTGGCACGATGCAATCCCGAAGCTATCAAACTCATCGTCACTGATGGAGTGTTCTCTATGGAGGGCGATATCGCCCGTCTGCCCGAGATTGTGAGCCTTGCACACAAGTACAATGCCAATATCATGGTGGATGAAGCGCATGGCTTCGGAGTTTTGGGGCGTGGCGGGCGCGGTACCTGTCACCACTTCGGCGTAGCCGATGATGTGGACCTCATCATGGGTACCTTTAGTAAGTCGTTTGCTTCGATAGGCGGATTTATCGCTTCTGATCGTGATACCATCAACTATCTGCGCCACAACTCGCGCTCATATATCTTTAGCGCTTCGCTCACTCCTGCCGCCACGGCTGCTGCCTTGGAAGCACTGCATATCATGCAGGAGGAACCTGAACGTATAGAGCACCTGTGGCAACTCACACGCTATGCCATTGAGGGGTTCCGTGCCTTGGGCTTTGAGACAGGAGCTACGCAGACACCTATCATCCCCCTTTATGTACGCGATATGGACAAAACCTTCCAAGTTACCCGTATGCTCTTCGACGAAGGTGTCTTCGTAAACCCCGTAGTGCCGCCCGCCTGTGCCAGTGGCGATACGCTCATACGTTTCTCGCTGATGGCCACTCACACTAAGGCACAGGTCGACTTGGCCTTTGAAAAGATGCTAAAATGCTTCAAAGCACTTGAAATTTTTGGTTGATTGCGTTGTAATGACTATTTTTGCACCGTAAATGCAATAATATTCACTAATTAATAACGCAATTTTATGTTTGAAGGACAACCAAAAGGGCTTTATGCATTAGCTTTGGCGAACACAGGTGAACGCTTTGGCTACTACACGATGCTTGCAATTTTCACTCTCTTCTTGCAGGCGAAGTTCGGATTCTCAGCTGCTGAGGCCGGACAGTTTTATTCAATTTTCTTGGCAGGTGTATACTTCCTGCCCATGGTAGGTGGTATCTTAGCCGACAAGTATGGCTACGGAAAGATGGTCACCATTGGTATTTTCATCATGTTCCTTGGCTACGCGCTGCTCGCTATCCCTACAGGTGCAGATACCATGGGCTTGGTTATGATGATTGGTGCGTTGGCATTGATTGCCTTGGGTACTGGCCTTTTCAAAGGTAACCTCCAGGTGATGGTAGGTAACCTCTATGACGAGAGCAAATACTCAACTCGCCGTGACTCAGGATTCTCACTTTTCTACATGGCTATTAATATCGGTGCGATGTTTGCTCCTACCGCAGCTACCGCAGTGACCAACTGGATTCTCGGTAAGGCAAACTTAAGCTACCATGCACGTATCCCCGAATTGGCACACAACTTCCTCGATGGCACCATCACTCCTGAGAACCTCGCCACATTGGGACGTTTGCAAGCTGAGCAGGGCTATGTAGGACCTATGCCCGAGTTCTGTCAAGCATATCTCGACCAATTGTCACAGGCCTACCACTACGGTTTTGCAGTAGCATGCATCTCATTGATTGCCTCTATTGCAATCTACTATGGCTTCCGTGGAACATTCAAGCATGCCGACTACAATGCCAAGACCCAGCCCAAGACTGGTGATGTTGCAGTAGAAGAACTGACTCCGAAACAGACAAAGGACCGCCTCGTAGCTCTCGTTCTCGTGTACATCGTGGTGCTCTTCTTCTGGATGGCCTTCCACCAGAACGGTGCTACACTGACTTTCTTCGCGCGTGACTATACACTGCCTTATGCTACCGGCTTCATGAGCCTTGGTATCAGCGTGTGGAACCTCGCCTTGGCAGCCATCTTCGTATATGCTTTGTTCGGTGTATTCCAAAACAAGAACAAGTTCCTTCCCGGTACCATAGCTGTAATCTGCTTGGGCTTCCTTGTATTCCAGTATATCGGTTTGCCCGAGTCTACTCCTATTCTGCCTCAAATCTTTCAGCAGTTCAACCCCTTCTTCGTGGTAGCCTTGACTCCCGTATCAATGGCAGTGTTTAGCTCATTGGCCAAGAAAGGCAAGGAGCCTTCTGCACCCCGAAAGATTGGCTTAGGTATGCTTATCGCAGCTCTTGGCTTCGTTATCATGGCCGTTGCATCTATTGGTCAGCCCAACCCCACCGCTCTCAGCGCTGGTGCCGAGGCTAACCTCGTATCACCCAATTGGCTTATCTCTACATACCTCGTACTTACCTTTGGCGAATTGTTGCTGTCACCGATGGGTATCTCATTCGTGACCAAGGTGGCGCCTCCCAAGTACAAGGGCTTGATGATGGGTGGATGGTTTGCAGCCACGGCAATTGGTAACTATCTCACCGTTATCGGCCCCACCTTGTGGGACAAGAACATCCCCCTCTGGGTGCTTTGGGCTGTAATGATTGGTGTATGTCTCGTATCATTCATCTTCATTTTCTCTATCATGAAGAAGCTTGAGGCCGTAGCTAAGTAAAGCTGCAAACAAATGAATAGAATAGCCGCGCATCTCGATGTGCGGCTATTTTCTTTGAATGCTTGGGAGAATAGGAAAAAAAAGCTATTTTTGTACCGAGAATGGCAGATACGTCATTCATAAACATAATATCATTGAATACACTATGAGAAGAATTGTCACCACGGCGCTTGTGGCATTAGTAATATGCCTTCCCTATACCTTGCAAGCAGGAGTAGAGCATTTGCTCCCCAAAGTTCAAATGATAGAAGATACGGGCAAGGAGCCTTTTGTGCTCGGTCGCCCAGTAAAGGTTGTTTACAGTGGTGGTGCCGCTCAATGTCCGTTGCTCGAGGAAATTCTTGTTGACAATGGTTGTGCCCTTGCCCAAAAAGGTGCTACGGTAAAGATCCGCTTAGTGAAGAGTATCAAAGGTGCATATGATTATGAACTGTATGGATACGAGAATGAGGCGTATACGCTGAAGGTCTCTGCCGACAAGATTCTAATAGAAGCAGTGACAAACACGGGCGTCATCCGTGCAGCGCAAACGTTGGCTCAGCTGGCCGAAGGGTGCGAGAAGGGGGATGAGGCTATCCCGGCAGTGAAGATTACTGACTGGCCTGCCTTCAAACTACGTGGCTACATGCACGATACAGGGCGTTCATATATCCCTGTGGATGAACTTATCAAGCAGATAGAATTGTTATCGCGCTTCAAAGTGAACACTTTTCATTGGCACCTCACGGAGAATCAGGCTTGGCGTTTCGAGGTCAAGGCGTACCCCGAGCTTACGAGTGTGACTTCCATGACACGCCATGAAGGGGAATATTATACCCAAGAGGAGTGCCGTGCCGTGATGGAGGCAGCCAAGAAGCATGGTGTCATCGTAATTCCAGAGATTGACATGCCTGGCCATAGTGATGCTTTTGAGCGTGCCATGGGATTCGGCATGCAGACGGAGGAGGGAAAGAAGGTGCTGAAAACCGCTCTCGACGAAGTGGTTGAGGTCTTTGCCGACGCTCCTTATATACATATAGGAGGCGATGAGGTGAGCACAACGGCAGCCTATCTCAATGAGATGATAGCTCACGTGGAGAGCAAAGGCAAGAAAGCAGGTATATGGAACCCCATCAACGGTATCGGGCAGGATGCACTTGATGCCTCGCTCGCCCAGATGTGGGGGACCCGTGGCATAGTAGCTCCGGGCAAGGCCAATATCGATTGTCGCTACAACTATACCAATCACTTCGACGTGTTTGCCGACCTGGTAGGCATCTACAAGAGTACCATCTACTATAAGGAGAAGGGTGATGCTACCGTTGCAGGCACAATCTCGGCCTGCTGGAACGACCGCAAACTTGAGTCTGTAGCCGACATTATGGCCCAGAATAATGTATATGCCAATATCATCGCATCGGCCGAACGTGCTTGGATAGGCGGTGGCAAGCACTATATTGACAATTGCAACAATGGAGGTACCAACGGTGGCGGTGGCGTGATGCTCCCCAATTCGGGCGATGAATACGAGGCTTTTGTCGATTGGGAGCGCCGTTTTCTCTTTCATAAGGCCCACTCTCTGAAGGATGAGTCTATCCCCTATGTGAAGCAGACCAACGTGCGTTGGCGCATCACAGAGGCTTTCCCCAATGAGGGAGATGTCTCAAAGGTGTTTCCACCCGAAGAGCAGATGAATAAAGCTGACATCCTGCCCGAGAATTATCAGTATGGCGGGAAGACCTATCATACAGGGGTAGCCACTGGAGCAGGCATATATCTGCGTCACACATGGGGCAACGGCATCATTAGTGCCTACTATGACACACCGCTCTATAACCAGACGGCATACGCCTGGACCTATGTGTACTCTCCCAAGGAGCAGGAGGCTGGAGCAATCATCGAGTTCCAGAACTACAGCCGTTCCGAGCAGGATCCTGCCCCTGCTGCGGGTCAGTGGGACCTCTACGACTCCAATATCTGGCTGAACGGCGCACCTATCCCTGCTCCATCGTACGAGAACACGGGCCTGAACATAAGCAATAAGGAGGTGACGCTGAAGAACGAGAACTTTGCAGCTCGCAAGCCCATTGCCGTGCAGCTCCAGAAAGGGTGGAACAAGGTGTTCCTGAAACTTCCCTACGTCAATGCTCCCTATCGCCTCGACAAGTGGATGTTTACCTTTGTGCTCACTGATAAGGAGGGTCGTGAGGCGCTTGATGGCCTCATCTACTCTCCCGACCAACAGATGGGCGAGGCAAACCTTGGCGAAGCTCCCGATGTGTCTTCAGAGAAATGTGGACAGAAGCCCAACGAGAGACATACTCTCTATCATACCCCTGATAGCAATGGCTTCCCTTACCGCATACCTGCCATTGCTGTAGCTCCCAATGGAGATATCTTTGCCATATCAGATAATCGTCCGTGTGGCATGGACATTGGCTATGGTGAGGTCGATATCAAATGCCGTATATCTACCGATAATGGCTACAGTTGGGGCGATGAGTTCTTTGTTGCTGATGGCCAGGGAGGTAGCACCAACGCAATGACTACAGGCTTTGGCGATGCAGCTATTGTTGCCGACCGCAAGAAAAACCGTCTGCTGGTGATGATGGTGTGTGGGCGTACTGTTTGCTGGAACGGTCGCTGGACACCAGAGAAGAGCCTTACCGATGATGCTGTCAATCGTGTAGCTCGCCTCTACGCTACCTACGACAAAGCCCATAAGAAGTGGGTGTGGAGTCAACCCGAAGAGGTCACCAACAGCATATACAATCTGTTCCTCGATGAGAACGGTAATCCTACCGTGTCGTCCCTGTTTATCGGCTCGGGCAAGATATGTCAGAGCCGCGTCGTCAAGAAGGGTCGCTACTACCGCCTCTACTGCTCCATGTGGACCCGTGATGAAGGCAACCGCGTCATCTATTCCGATGACTTTGGTGGCTCGTGGCAGGTGCTCGGCAAGGTTGCCGACCGCCCCGCGCCCTATGGTGATGAACCTAAGATAGAGGAACTTCCCGATGGCACCGTAGTACTCAGTAGTCGCAAGGGAGCAGGTCGTTACTTCAACCTCTTCACCTTCGCGGATAACACCTATACCACGGGTACATGGGGCGCGGCTGTATCGAGCAACGATGTGCCCAACGGTCTCTCTTTCGGCCGTAACAGCACCAACGGTGAGATTCTGTTGGTCAATGCTATCCGCAAGAGCGATGGCGGCAAATGCGACCTTATGTTGCAGTCTGTGCCCACAGGAGATGGTCGTAGCAATGTGAGCATCTTCTACAAGGAGATGAAGTACAATGCCGATGGAAGCAATGCTTATACTCCTACCACCTTTGCTCAGGGATGGACTTTGGGTTTGCAGGTCAGCGATCGTGGTTCGGCATATAGTACCATGACTATGCAGAAAGATGGTCGTGTGGCTTTCCTCTATGAAGAGGAACCAGGAGGTTATAATATCGTATATGCTCCGCTCAGCATCGAAGAGGTTACGGGTGGGCGCTATGTTGTAGATGATAAGAAATGACTCCCATTATCGCGTACAATAAAAAACATTAAAATATTTTGTACTCCTCTCGGTTTGTAGTATTTTTGCACGATAATGTATGAATTAAACTACAATCAAGGACGTATGAAGAAGTTATTGTTTGCATTGTGTGCGATATGTGTGGCACAAATTGTAGTGGCACAGACCGACGACCCTGTTGTGATGAATGTCAATGGAGAAGATGTGCATCGCTCGGAGTTTGAATATTCGTTCAACAAGAATAATACCGATTTGGTGGTCGACAAGAAGACGCTGGATGAGTATGTAGAGCTTTTTGTCAATTATAAACTCAAGGTTGCAGCTGCTAAGGATGCCCAGCTCGATACTGTAGCTGCTTTCATCAAAGAGGTGGCCGACTATCGCTCACAGCAGGCCGAGGATTATCTTATCGACTCAGCCTTTATCGAGGATCAGGCGCGTAAAACCTATGAGGCTACGGCCAGTCAGATTGGTCCTGATGGCCAGTTTAAGGCAGCTCATATCCTCATCCGCCTGCCGCAGCATGCTACACTTGATCAGCAAGTGCAGGCAAAGCATAGAATCGATTCCATTTATGCGGCTTTGCAGACGGGTGCCGACTTTGCCGAGATGGCTAAGGCGCATTCTCAGGATCCCGGCACGGCACGTGAAGGCGGTATGCTCCCCTGGCTTTTTAAGGGACAACTGCTCAAAGAGTTTGAAGATGTCGCCTTGGCTATGCAGCCTGGCGAGCTGAGTCGCCCCGTATTGTCTCCTGTAGGCTATCATATCATCTATATGAGTGAGCGCAAGCAGTTTGAACCTTACGAGTTTCATCGAGCATCGATACTTCAGTTCCTGGAGCAACGCGGTATACGCCCGCACGCTAAGCGCTCCATGGGTGAGAAACTCGCTCGTGAGATGGGCGGTGGCATCACTCCCGAGGAGGCTTTGGAGCGTGCCGAGAAGGAACTGGATACCAAGTATCCCGATTTCGGTTTCTTGATGAATGAGTTCTATGAAGGCTCTTTGCTCTATGAGATCAGCAATCGTGAGGTTTGGGACAAGGCAGCCAAGGACGAGAAGGGCTTGGAGAAGTATTTTAAGAAGAACAAGAAGAACTATCGCTACGACGAGCCCATATACCGTGGTCTTGTGCTTCATTGCGTTTCTGATGATGTGCTGGCCAAGGCGAAGAAGGTAGTGAAGAAACAGCCTCAAAAAGAATGGGTGAAGCTCATCCGTGAGCACTTCAACAGTGATTCATTGATGCAGGTGAAGATGGTGCGTGGCCCCTTTAAGGCTGGTAAGAATACTTATGCCGACTATTATGTCTTTAATCAGGGCGAGCGTCCCGATACCGTTGCTGGATTCCCCGTTACGGGCGTTGTGGGTAAGTTGCAGAAGAAAGGCCCCGACACCTACGAAGATGTACGTGGTCCCTTGACTGCCGACTATCAGAACCATTTGGAGAAGTTGTGGGTTAAAGAGTTGCGCAAGAGATATCCTGTGGTGCTTTATCCCGAAGCGTTGGCGACGGTAAATAAGCACTAATAGTCTTTCCTTATAAACTGGCCTGAATGACAGAAAAGCGTATCGGCAGAAAGAGCGAATCGCACTCGCGAGGGATCGTGTGTGCCAAAGGGGCGCTTGCTGCAGGAAGATGGGAGCAGTGTCTTCTACTTCTTGTTGCATTGCTGTTGCCGCTTGCATCTTGTCAGAGGAAGGTGGAGCATGATGGGAAACAGCCATTGGTGCAGTTGGACAACCATTATCTCTATTACGAAGATGTGGTCAAAGAGCTCCCGTTCGGTATCTCTAAGGCCGATAGCATCAGGCTGATAGGTGAGTATTGTCGCAAATGGTTGGAGGAACAGATTCTCTACGAAAAGGCCGAGTTGAATGTGCGGGGGGATGAGCGTATCGAACGCATGGTGGCTGATTATCGGCGCAAACTCATATTGAATGATTATGAGCAGCGCTTGTTGCAGCAGAAGATGAAAGACGATCTGTCCGAAGAAGACCTGCAGCGATATTACGCAGAAAACAAGCAACTCTTCATGCTCGAGGAACCGGTGATTAAGGGCGTTTTCATCAAGGCGCCGCTCAACTCGCCCGGACTTAAAGACCTGAAGCGATGGTACAAGGATAAGTCCGAATCCTCGCTTGAGCAGTTAGAGAAATATGCCTTCCGCAACGCTGTCATCTACGAATATTTCTACGACCATTGGGTGCCAGTGTCGGAGTTGGAAGGCAAGCTGATCATCAATCTCGCAGAGTTGGGTGAGGACTTTGATAAGCATCGCAATATAGAAGCCGAGGATGGCGAGTATTGCTATTTGCTCCACATCGAGGAGTATATTGTGAAGGGAGAAGAGAAACCATACGATATGGCCAAGCCTGAAATCATTGATTTGTTGGCCAATACTCGGCGCGTTGATTTTATGCGCAAGGTAAAAGATGATTTGTATAATCAGTCCATGGAGATGGGCAGAATTAAATATTATGACGATGAAACAAAGATTTTGGGCGATACTGTGCGTAGCGCTGATGACGCTTCCGACAGTGGCGCAAGATAATGTGATAGACGAGGTTGTATGGGTAGTGGGCGATGAGGCTATACTCAAATCAGACGTTGAGCAGGCACGCATGTATTTCATGATGTCTGGTCAGCAGATGGAGGGTGAGCCCTATTGTGTCATCCCGGAACAACTTGCCATACAGAAACTGTTTCTGCACCAAGCAGCTATCGATAGTATCGAGGTGACCGAGCAGGAGGTGCTCAACGGTGTGGAACGTGAGATCAGCATGCGCATCAGTCAGATTGGTTCGCGTGAGAAAATGGAGGAATATTTTGGCAAGACCTCTACTCAGATCCGTGAAGAGTTGCGAGAGACCGTGCACGACCGTATGGTGGTGGAAAAGATGCAGGAAGAAATTTTTGGCAATGTGAAACTTACCCCTTCAGAGGTGCGCCAGGGATTTGCCAAGATGGCCGATGATGAGATACCGTTTGTACCTACGCAAGTGGAGGTGCAGATTATCACACAACAGCCTGAGATACCCATCGAGGAGATAGAGCGTGTAAAGTCAGAGTTGCGCGACTATACCGAGCGTGTCAATAGCGGCGAGGCACAGTTCTCGACCTTGGCTGTGTTCTACTCGCAAGACCCCGAGTCGGCACGCCGTGGCGGTGAGCTCGACTTCTTCGGACGCGGTGAGATGGTGCCCGAGTTCTCTACCGTAGCTTTTAACCTGACAGATCCCACCAAGGTCTCCAAGATTGTAGAGACGGAGTTTGGCTTCCATATCATACAGCTGATCGAGAAACGCGGCGACCGCGTACGTGCACGCCATATCCTCCGCAAGCCCGAGGTGCCGGCTGAGAGTATAAATGCCTCGATGGCAAAACTGGACTCCATAGCCAAAGACATACGTAGCGGCAAGCTGCCCTTCAACGAAGCCGTGTATATGTCGGCCGACAAGAATACGCGCAAGAACTATGGCTTGATGAGCAACGAGATGACACTCTCTTCGCGTTTCGAGTTGCAGGAGCTCCCCCAGGAGGTCGCCAAGGTGATATACCAGATGAAGGTGGGCGAGATTTCTGATCCCTTTGTCATGATTGACAGGAAGACGGGCAAGGAGGTTTGCGCTATTGTAAAGCTGAAGACTCGTATCGAGGGTCATAAGGCTACACCTACCGAAGACTATCAAGTAGTGAAGGATGTGATGATAGCCAAGATGAAGCAACAGAAGCTCGAGGAATGGATCAAGAATAAGCAAAAGAACACCTATGTCCGTATCAATGAGAACTGGTGCGATTGTGAGTTTCAGTATCCGGGTTGGGTGAAGAAGTAGTAGATGAGTAAAACGCTGGTATCTTTATTGATGGTGAGGCGC
This sequence comes from Bacteroidaceae bacterium, assembly GCA_017622495.1. Classification (GTDB taxonomy): domain Bacteria; phylum Bacteroidota; class Bacteroidia; order Bacteroidales; family Bacteroidaceae; genus UBA1189. The sequence goes on from JAGAQY010000017.1 coordinate 33,863, forward strand.
TGGCTGACCTTATGGTTGGTTGGTGTGCTCTCTGTTGTCGCCATGTCGGGCCAGACGGTGATGCCGGTGAAGGTCGCTGAGCGTACGGCCCCCAAGGAGCTGAAGCTCGATACGGCGCGCGTCTCTCGCAAGAAATTGCTTCAGCAGCCCACTGCCTTGAAGGAGGCCCCGCGGAAGATGGAGATGGAGCCTGCTGTAAAGCGTGAGGCTCAGGAGGCACGCGAGGAGGTGTCGGCGCCGAAGAGCGCGGCGGCTCCCGATACGTTGGCACGTCGTGTCAGGTCGCGCAGGCATGTGGCGGGAGAGTCTGTCGTGCAGCACGATACCCTGACGGCCGAACCTTCCGATACTACCCGTGAGCGTTATGTGTACCTGCTCCATGCCGATGAGACCCGCTACAACAAGCGCATCAACCCTGATGCGCAGATTCTGGTAGGCGATGTGGTGTTTCGTCACGACAGCATGTATATGTATTGCGACTCGGCCCTCTTCTATGAGGTGTCCAACTCACTCGATGCCTATGGCAATGTGCGCATGAATCAGGGTGATACCCTTTTCCTTTATGGTGACCGGCTCCACTACAATGGCGATGAGATGTTGGCCAAGGTGCGCGACAATGTGGTGATGATAGACAAGGCGATGACGCTCACCACCGATAGCCTCAACTACGACCGCACAATCAATCTCGGCTACTACTTCAACTGGGGTACGGTAGAGGATACGCTCAACGTGCTCACCTCGGAGTGGGGCGAGTATGACACGCAGACCAGCGATGCCGTGTTCAACTATGAGGTGACACTTACCAACCCCAACTTTGTGCTTACCTCCGATACGTTGCATTACAATACGAAAACTCAGATAGCCACTATCGTGGGGCCGTCCAATATCGATAGCGACAACAACAACATATACTCTACGTTGGGCCGCTACTATACGGCCGACGAGCATGCCGAGTTGCTCAACCGCTCTGTGCTGACCAATGAGGACAAGCGCCTGGTGGGCGACAGCATCTTCTATGACCGTACCAACGGCTATGGCGAGGCTTTCGACAATGTCGTGATGGACGACTTTGCCGGCAAGACACGCCTGACGGGCGACTATACCTACTATAATGAGTTGACCGACTCGGCCTATGCCACCCAGCGGGCAGTAGCCATTGACTACTCTCAAGGCGACAGCCTGTTTATCCATGGCGATACACTGCGTCTGCTCACGCGTTTCCCTGATACCGACTCGGTGTACCGTATTGTGCAGGCCTACCATAAGGTGCGTATCTTCCGCGAAGATGTGCAGGCCGTGTGCGACTCCATGGAGTTCAGTTCGTTAGACTCCTGCATGACGATGTATTATGACCCTGTGGTGTGGAATGGCCCGCAGCAGGTATTGGGCGAGGTGATACGTGTGTATATGAACGACAGTACGGTAGAGTGGGCGCATGTGGAGAATCAGGCCCTCATCGTTGAGCGGGTCGACACTGGACACTTCAATCAGATCAGCGGCCGTGAGGTGAAGGCCTATTTTGTCAATGGCAACATCGACAAGTCCGACGTCATAGGCAATGTCATGGTGGTATATTATTATATAGAGGAGGGCGACAGCGTGGCTTTCGGCATGAACACCACGGAGGCCAGTTTGCTCACGGCCTTCATGAAAGACCGTCAGGTCGACAAACTGCTTGTCACCGACCAGTCCAACGGGGTCTTCTATCCCATCACACAGATACCGCCGGGGAAAGACAAGCTGGCCAACTTCGTCTGGCTGCATAAGTTGCGTCCGCTGAGCAAGTACGACATCATGGTATGGCGTGGCAAGGACGAAGAGGACAAGTTGAAGGTAACGACACGCAAAGAGGTACCGTTGCCGTCGCTCAAGGGATTAATTGATAAGAAATAAGGAATTATGGGAATATTCAGTCAACGTAGCCCGAGGGGCTTTCAGCATCAATATATATATGTAGATGAGCGTAAGGAGAAGTTGCAGGAGATTGAGGAGCGTGCCAAGCGTGAGCTGGGGATGACAGCTCCCAAGGAACTCACTGCCGAGGAACGCCTTCGGGGCAAGATTGTGGAGCAGACCACCCATCTGAAGCGCCGTAAGGAGAACGACTCTCCCATCACCACCAAGCGTCTCCTCCTGATATTGGCCATTATGGCCCTTATATTGTTGGCTCTTCTCAGATGATAGGTTATGGCGAGTGAAGATTTGATACATCTGCTGCCCGACTCGGTGGCCAATCAGATTGCGGCCGGTGAGGTGATACAGCGCCCCGCCTCGGTGGTGAAGGAGCTGGTAGAGAACGCTGTCGATGCAGGGGCTACAGCCATCCAGATACGTCTCACCGATGCTGGCCGTACCAACATCCAGGTGATTGACAATGGCAAGGGCATGTCTGAGACCGATGCCCGCATGGCCTTCGAGCGGCATGCCACATCGAAGATCAAGTCCCCCGACGACCTCTTCGCCCTCCACACCTTCGGCTTTCGCGGCGAGGCTTTGCCCTCTATCGCTGCTGTGGCACAGGTAGAGCTGCGCACTCGCAGGGCCGACGACGAGTTGGGTACAGTCATCCATATCGCCGGCTCCAAGCTTGAGGGTCAGGAGGTGGAGATGTGCCCTGTGGGTACCAACTTCCAGGTCAAGAACCTCTTCTTCAATGTACCTGCAAGGCGCAAGTTCTTGAAGTCCAATCAGACAGAACTCAACAACGTGCTGGCCGAGATAGAGCGTGTCGCCTTGGTACATCCCGAGATAGCCTTTGCCGTCTATCACAACGAGGTAGAGCTCATCAATGTTCCCCAGGCCACCTCGCGTCAGCGCATTCAGCACCTGTTTGGCAAGAAGTTGGGGCAGGAGCTGCTGTCCGTGGATGTCGATACCACGCTCGTCAAGATTACCGGATGTGTGGGCGTGCCCGAGAGTGCCCGCAAGAAGGGAGCACACTGCTTCTTCTTCGTCAATGGTCGCTATATGCGCCACCCCTATTTCCATAAGGCGGTGATGGAGGCCTATGCCCACCTCATTCCGGCGGGTGAGCAGGTGCCCTACTTCCTCTATTTCACCGTAGAGCCCTCACGCATCGATGTCAATATCCATCCCACCAAGACCGAGATCAAGTTTGAAGACGAGCAGCCCATCTGGCAGATTCTGATGGCGGCCGTGCGCGAGGTGCTGGGGCGCAGCAATATGGCGCCCTCCATCGACTTCGACCTGGCCGATTGTCCCGACATCCCCCTGTTCTCGCAGGACAACACCGCCGTGCCGCCTCCCATGCCCACGGTCGACAGCAGCTACAACCCCTTCAAGCAGAGTGCTCCTAACAGCTATAAGCGTCCCTCATTGGATTGGGAGTCGCTGTATCAAGGCACTGAGCGCACCACGCTGGGCAACAAGGTCTACCTCGACGATATGCCTGACCTCGACGTGCCCTCCTCCTCGCCCGGTATCTTTGCCTCCGACGAGGTCTCTGTGCCCTTGCCCTCGGCTCCTGCGTCTGCATCCTCTGCCGACAGCGCCTTGATGCTTGCCGAGCAGTGTGCCGACTGCTACCAGTACAAGGGCCGCTATGTAGTCACCTCCATCAAGTCGGGCCTGATGATGGTCGATCAGCACCGCGCCCATGTGCGCATCCTCTACCATCGCTACCTGAGCCAGTTGGGCGAGCAGCGTAGTGCCTCCCAGGGGATGCTGTTCCCTGAGATGCTCACACTCTCCATGGCTCAAGCCGTCGTGATGGAGCACCTGCTCGACGACTTTGCCAGCCTCGGCTTCGATATCAGCAATATGGGCGGTGGCGCGTTTGCCATACAGGGCATTCCCGCTGGCATCGAGGGCCTTGCCCCTACCGCCTTGGTCGAGCATATACTCTCCGATACGATTGAGAAGGGCGATGTGTCGCGCGAAGAGATACACCGTACCATGGCCCTCACCATGGCCCGCTCGGCAGCCATCGTGGCCGGTCAGGTGCTGAGTGTAGAGGAGATGGCGCAGCTCATCGACGAGCTCTTTGCCTGCGATATGCCCGCCTACACCCCCGATGGCAAAAAGACCTTTGTCATTATCGAGGAAGACGATATACTCAAGCGTTTTCATTAAGCTGCTGTAGCAACATAGCTTCCCGTTAGGCTCCGTAGGAGGCAAAAGGGTGCTATGAGGTCCGTTTTTTTATTATTTTTGTGCAAATTCTTATTGCAGTGTGAAATAATTTATATAAATTTGCCACGAATATGCTAAGGAGTATGAGTGCCGATGCATGTTTTTTGTGAAAAGAAGAAAAAAACGAGTTAAAATTTTTATTATCCATTAAATTTAAAAACAGAAAAGTATGAAGAAGTTTTTGATGGCTTTGGTAGTAGCAGGTTTGTCTGTAAGCGCTATGGCGCAGACAGAGGAATATCCTGTAAGAAAGCACAGTGTTGAGACCAACAGTTTCTGGAGCAATTGGTTCCTCTCTCTTGGTGGTGGCGTTCAGGTAGCACCTTTTGATAGAGCTGAGGGCGTTGAGTTGTTCGAGACTTTGACTCCTAACTTCACTGTATCTCTCGGTAAGTGGTTTACTCCCGGTTTGGGTCTCCGCTTGCAGTCTCACCTTCCTTTCTATGACAACGCCGCTGACGAGCAGCAGAAGGGTTATGCTCTCTATGGTGAGACCATGTTTAACCTTACCAACATGTTCTGCGGTTACAAGCAGACTCGCGTTTACAACGCTATTCCTTATGTAGGTTCAGGCTACATGTGGGGCACTGCAGAGGGTTGGACACCTTGGGTTGCTGGTTTCTTGAGCACATTCCGTCTTTCTAACTCTTGGTCTTTGGATCTCGACATCTTTGCAAAGCAGTATGTAAACAAGAACATCCAGATGGGTGCTGCTCTTGGTCTTACATGGAACATCGGTGGTCGTGGTTTCGACGCTTCACCCGACATGGCTGCTCTTGCTGCTATCCACGCAGCACAGCTCGCAAGCTTGAACCAGGCTCTCGCTGCTGAGCAGGACGAGAACAAGGATCTCAAGGAGCAGTTGGCTAAGAAGCCCAAAGAGGTAGTTAAGGAGAAGGTTGTTAAGGAAGTACTCGCTGCTCCCCAGTCAGTATTCTTCGCATTCAACTCTGCTAAGGTTGCTTCTAAGAAGGAAATCCTCAACCTCGAGTCTTTGGCCAACATGGCTAAGAACAACGGTGCTAAGCTGAAGGTTACAGGTTATGCCGACAGCGCTACCGGTTCTGCAGCTTACAACCAGCAGCTCTCTGAGCGTCGTGCTCAGGCTGTTGCCAAGGAGCTTGTTAAGCTTGGTGTAGCCGAGGAGAACATCGTAGTTGAAGGCAAGGGTGGTGTAGCTGAGGTTAACCCCGCTTCTTACAACCGTCGTGTTATCATCGAGGCTCTCTAATCAATCGTTAGCCTTGACATATAAGGGTCTGCATCCGTGCAGGCCCTTTTTTTGTTGCCAATCCCATCATGCGAAAAAACATTTTAAGGTCTCTTGTGTTATTTCGATACACAAGACCTTATTTTGGTAACATTAATTAAAGACCTAACAGTATGAAAAAAGTAATTTGCATGATGGCCGTAGCTGGTCTGTTCTCCGTGTCAGTAGCTCGAGCTCAGGTATCCGAAGTCGTTGAGATAGCCGAGGTGCCCGTCTCGAAGTACAGTGTTCAAACCAACAGTTTCTGGGACAACTGGTTCGTCTCACTCAACGCCGGTGCCCAGTTCTCCTACCTCTACCCCGAGGGTCCTCAGGAGTTCAAGGACCGCATCACCTTCTCGGGCCTGGCCTATGTGGGTAAGTGGTACACCCCCGGTATAGGTATGCGATTGGCCTACAACGGCTACAACTTCCAGGGCTATACCGATAAGCAAGACTACATGAACCTGCATGTCGATGCCCTTATGAACGTCACCAACATGGTGATGGGCTACAACTCAGAGCGTGTGTACAACATGGTGCCCTACGTCGGTATGGGTATGGTGCGCAATTTTGACCACAACAGCTACTGCTTCGGTTTCAATGCCGGTATCCTCAACAAGTTCCGCCTCAACGACTCGTGGGCTATCAACCTCGAGATGGGCGCCCTGCTTGCCGAGAAGCGCATGGACGATGTCGTAGGCTCCAAGCGCGGTTTCGACGACCTCTTCACCGTCACGGCCGGTATCACCTATAATATCGGTGGCGACACCTGGAACAACAGCCCCGACATCAGTGCGCTCGTCATGATGAATGCTGCCGAGATAGCTGCGCTCAACGAAGCCCTCGTGCAGGAGCAGGCCACCGTGCGCAACCTCCGCAACCAGCTCTCACAGAAGCCCCGTGAGGTAGTCAAGGAGAAGGTCATCTCGGGCGACTGCGCCTTTGCACCCCAATCCATCTTCTTTGCGCTGGGCTCGGCCAAGATAGCCTCCCATAAAGATGTTGTCAACCTCAAGGCCATTGCCGATGTGGCCAAGGCCGACGGCCTCAAGCTCCACATCGTAGGCTATGCCGACAGCGCCACCGGTGATGCCAAGTACAATCAGAACCTGTCGATGAAGCGTGCGCAGACCATTGCCGACGAGCTCGTCAAGCTCGGTGTCAGCAAGGCCAACCTCTCCGTCGAGGGCAAGGGTGGGGTAGCCACACTCGATCCCGCCTCCTATAACCGCCGCGTCATCATAGAGGCGATGTAAAGAATTAAAAATTAAACTTGCATCGTCGCAAGTGATAAGAACGTGTGAGGAGAGGCCTTGGCCCCTCCTCACTTCTTGTGTGGCTTCATCCGTATTATCCGTTGAACCCTTCTATCGCGGCTTGCTCTTTTGGGTATGGCAGGGATAAAAACATGAGGGTGTGTTGTTTTGACACCCTCATGTAAATTGTACGCAGAGACACCTATTTCTATTATAGGCCACGCGATTAAAACTATATAGATGTATCAGTACGTGCTTACTTCACGATAATACGCGCGTTCTCTACCTTCTGTCCCTTTTCGGTAAGCGTGATGTTGTAGACACCTGAGCCCATACGGTCAGTAGTCACGGGCACAGAAGTCTGCCCTGCCTCGACGTGGCTGCGGCCTACGGTGCGACCATTGCTGTCGGTGATGATGAGTTCGCCACCATTCTTAACAGTCTCTGCGTCGAGGGTTACGTTTACGGTGCTGTTACGCTCTGCGAGTGCAGGACTTACGCGCATAGCTGGAGTAGAGGCTATCTTCTTCACGCTGCTGGCATTCTTGTCGATGCTGTAGATGGCCGTATATTCTTCATAATTATAGTGAGATATTTCTTTTTCTACAGATATGCCAAAGTACACTTCACCATCCCACTTGACGATTCTCGGGGCATAAGAATCTCCTTCAGGTACGAGAAAACTTGAAAGCACATTGCCATCTTCGGATACAATTTCGTATGCTTTTAATTTATCTCTATATGTTATCTCTTTATAATCTATCTCACCGTCGTCATCACGATCACTTTCTCTGGTATTGTAGACAGATTCAGTATATATAGGGCGTAAGAACTCCCACTTCTCATCATTATTAAAGAGAGTTTGTGTTGCATAGATACCGGCCATGTCAACCTTAAGCTCTCCTACACAGAATGGGTACATCTCTACATCCCATAACCATTCGTTCTCCTCAGAATAACTATCTTCTTTCAATTCCTGCTTCCATTCGCCTGTATATGTTTGCTTATACTTCAATCCATGTGCTTCAAGGCTTTCCCCTTTCCAAACAAAATAGAGCATCGGATATTGTTTCCCATAAAAATAACTCTGGTAATATGCATTGGTATAAAAATATGTTGAGCCATCATCCTTTACAGCAATAGAATCTACTTGATAGCTATCAAAAGAGTATCGCAAATCTTCAAAATCCAAATTTTGACCTACATTGATATACTCTGCAATGTTATCTTGAGTGAACTCTGCAGCTTGCATATTGTAAAATCGGTGGTAGTGTTCGCTCCAGTTGCCTCTTTCTTCAATAGATTTCTCCTCTGTATAAAAGACCTCTATCAGCTGATTATCCTTAAAATAAAAGGCAATATTGTTACCATAATAAGTGCCATTCGTAAGAAATAATGTGCCACCATTATATTCAATCTTCTCTATAATACTCCCACCTTCATAAGCTCCAGAATAGTCTTTTAGCCATTCAAACCATTCATACACATATCTATCTGTATATGTTGTGTTGGTACACTTAGTGTTTGCCCACCAATAAGGAAAGCTCCAACTGTAGCTATTTATTAAGTTTCCTTTGTCCTTCTCCCCACAATCAATCACTCCCATTTCAATCGGTTTAATCACCTCCTCACGACTCTCCACTACCGTACGGTAATAGCTCGTAGGATTATCCACTTTAATCGTACGGTCTACTGCAAACGACTTGTTGTATACGGTATACTCAACGGCTGATTCCGCCTCATTGATAGTGTATACCGATGACTTACCGTCGTAGGCATACTCTACGGGAATGGAATGTAGATTCCAAAACTCACCTTGCATAGTGCCCACCTGATCAAATTTTTGCGCACTTGCCCCCATCGCCAGCAAGCAACCGAGAGCACCTAAGTAAAACTTTTTCATTGTGTTTTGAATGTTTTAGTTTTGCCTATAAGTTCTCCCGATTCGGCGATATGTATTATTTAAAACAAAAAAGCGTGAGAACCTGTACCTGTTGCTCGTCTCACGTTCTGAGGCCTTCGCATTGCCCGATTAGTCGAAACGAGCAACGCAGACCTCACGCCGATATGAATATATAACCACACTATACCCACCACGGTTGCGGTAAGGTATAATAAAGGAATATAAAAAACATATCCCGTGACATCTACTGTTGCTTTGTCTTTGACTAATCGTTAGAAGTTGCGAAGTTCCAGAACGTCAAAACCAAAGCGCCAAGTAAACGCCTTTCCACTATGTTATCCCCGCCCAGCCACCCTAATCTCCAACAAAGAATCAAGGCATCGGCGCGAAGATGGAGCAAAGGTAATAATAAATTAATAATTGACAAATGGCAATTAACAATTATTTTCTTGCATCTTAAAAGAAACGCAATGAAGATATTTACAACCACCCCAGAGAACAAGCAACATCCACCGAACAATCTCCAAGGTTTTCAAGGAATAGGCGTAGACGTACCTTGAAGGCCTTGGGGATTTTGCCCTTCGAATGATGGTGAGCACGAAACGACGTTTTTGGACGAGTTGAACGCAAGCATAAACCTTAGCCCCTACGGCTTAACAGCCTACGGGCGTCGATATAAAGGTTCAATCTTGCAAAGCAAGATTATAGGTACAAACTTATTTCGAATAATAAATAGGACTAAGAGACAAGTCCTTGATGCAGTTGCTCAATAGGGAATATGAGGTCCCAATCTTCGCCCCAAACGATATTGCCATCCTCCAGTTGGAAGGTGTTGAAGAGTTCTTCGTCGAGATACTTGTTGTATTGGGGATGTGGATGACGACGGATATAGTCACCGATATTCACAATGCGCGAGGTGTTGTCGTTGAAGAACAAGTTCACCGACAAGTTGCCTACGGCCTCTGCCTTTGCTATGTACAATGTTCTCATAACTACAATTTATCGTTTATCTTGGTTGTCTTCACTATACGCTTGTAAACAAAGAAGTCTACCCACTTGGCTACGATATCGCGCCAATATTTCTGAATGAACTGTGTGGCTACCGCATCATCCTTGGATGAAAGCGGGTCCACTCCAGGCTTCTCTCTTCGGCGAATCTCCACCAATATGCCATTCTCCATAATAAGTTCAAATATGCTTTCGCAACCACTATGCTTCACATGAACATGGATTGGTTCATGCTCATTGGAGAAGAAATAAAAGATGAATCCGAACTATTCAAAAATCTTTGGCATATCGTCAGTTCGTTATTGTAATGGCAAATATAAGCGAAAGAAACCACACGAACAAGTTTTTGCCTTGAAAAGTTCAGTACATCGTCCCATAGGGGTGCTGAAAAAGCGATGAAGAGTTCAGGGAGGGAGTTTAGGGTGTAGAGCCTTAATCATTAATCACCCCCTGACAAAGCGCCCTATACCCCTTGGCAGAGAATCCGTTCATGGTTGTCCTCTGCCAAGGGTATACGCGCTGATAGTGTGTGTATTGCATGTATATAGGAATCGCTCGCGCGCCTCTTGATACCTCCCCTATAGTAATTTCTCGTTTGACCCTTGGCAGAGTTGAATTGACAATTGAAAATAGACAATTGAGAATTCCTAGTAGGCACTCACGTCAGCTTTGTCCATCAACCATCGTCCATCAGCCATCATCCATCAGCCATCATCCATCAACCATCGTCCATCAGCCATAAACCATCATCCATCATCCATCAACCCTCAACCCTCAACCATCATCCCTAAAACCTCCCCGGCACCGGGGCATAGAAGCGGCTGTTCTTGCGGCCGAGGGCGCGTAGGTAGCCTTCGTCGACCAGCTCGTTGAGGTACTTGAGGGCAAGGTGCTTGGAGCATTCGCACAGTTGCTCCATCTGTGAGCGGTAGATGTAGGGGTGGTCGGCAAAGAAGGTAGCCAGGCGATGCTCCACGATGGTGCGGGTGAGCAGGGTGCGCACGGCATGGCCTCCGCTCACAATCTCGGCGCCGCGCAGCTCCTCCTTCAGCTCCTTGCAGGGGCGGAAGCTGATGCCCTTGACGATGACGTCGCGCTGGGTGACGCGGTCGTTGAAGTACTTGGGCTCCTTGAGGCCCAGTTTGAGGCCGAACGAACCAATCTCGTCAATCTGCACGGTGCGTCCATCGAGGAGTGCGCGGCTCAGCTCGTGCCCCAGGGCTGTAAGCACGGCCACCACGTCCACCTTGTTGACGCTGGTGGCGAAGCCTATGCGCTCGGCCATCTCCTTGGTGGTCACTGGGGTGGAGGCTACTACGCTCACACCCATCAGGGGATTCTTCTCGGTGGCTTCGCCCTGGAGGTCGTACCTCGGGTTCAGCTGGTAGGCAATCGTGCCACTCTTCTTTGTCGCTTTGGTCTTTCTCATAAGTTCTCTTTTTTTATAACCACGGATTACTCGGATTACTCAAATTTACGGCAGTTCCTTGCATTCCGCCGAAGTTATAGTGTTTTTATCTGTGCAATCTGTGTAATCTGTGGTTTTTATTCGTGTTTCGAGCTGTTCGTTGGCGACCATACACGCGTAATGACGCGAGCGTATGCGTGTACTGACACGTACAAACGCGCGTATGTACGCCAACAGACGCACTCGAATGCGGTTACAAATTTAAGAAAAGACAAGCAATCTTGCAAGTCTTTTCCTCTGATTTTATGCGGAGTAGTGGGTGTTGACATCGGGATTCTGATGTGGTATCTTTGCAAAGAAAACGAAGACGAAGCTTCGCTTAATTATGAGTTATGAATTATGAGTTATGAGTTGACGATGACGAAAACGTACACCATTATATATATACTATGAAAAGATTTTTTGTTAATGCAATCAACTGGCTGCGAAGCAGAGTAACAGCCATCATGAGGGAAGAGAGAAGAGTGAAAAGGGAAAACCCGAACCCAGAGCCAACACCAGTTACGTATGACCAAACGCCGTTTGGTCCGCATGCTGCACCGGCAGGTCACGACTCAACACTGCTCCGCGCCGAGGAGTACATCACCGATCACTACCACCTGCGCTACAACCGCCTGAGCCGTGAGCACGAGCTGTGCGAGCGGGAAGGTGGAGCTGCCGCATGGCAAGTGCTCGACGAGGCGCTGTGCTGCACGCTGCTGATGGAGATGCAGCATGTGGGCATCGGGCTGAGCAAGCCCTATCTGGTACGCACCGTGGTGAGGGGCTACAAGCAGGTGGCGCACTACCACCCCGTATGCAGTTACCTTGATGCGCTGCCCCAGTGGGATGGGCACGACCATATCGGTGACCTCTTCCGCCGCATCACCCACGATGAGCAGCTGCTGCTATGGCTGCGCCGCTGGCTGCTGGGCATGGTGGCGCAGGTGCAGGGCCGACTGGGGAGGTATGGCAACAGCGTGTGTCCGCTCATCATCAGCCGCCAGCAGGGATGGGGAAAGAGCCAGTTTGCCAAGCTCATCGTGCCGCCCGAGCTGCAGATGTTCTTCGCCGACACCTTCAACCTCGCTCAGGAGGAGACCTGCCTGCGCCGCATGGCCTCCTACTGGCTCATCAATGTGGATGAGCTGGACCGCTTCTCGACCCTGCGCATGGCCACACTGAAGAACCTGGTGCAGCTGGCCACCATCACGCTGAAGCGCCCCCATCGCGGACAGATGGAGGAGATGGAGCGCATGGCCTCGTTCATCGCCACCAGCAACCGCCGCTACCTACTGCGCGACGAGACGGGTAGCCGCCGTTTCATCTGCGTGGAGCTGGAGGCGCCCATCGATGTGACCACGCCCGTAGACCATGCCCAGCTTTATGCGCAGGCACTGGCAGCCCTCTCGGCGGGCGACCGCAGCTGGTTCGACGATGCCGAGGTGCGCCTCATCGAAGCCCGCAACCAGGGCTTCTCGACGCAGCGGGGCGTATGGGACCTGCTGCTCCACACCTTTGAGCCGTGCGAGGTGCCCGAGTCGATGGAGGAGCGCCAGGCACAGCTCTGGCCAGCCGCGCATGTCTACGACTGCCTGCGCGAGATGTCGCCTTCGGCCATGGAGGGCATCGAGCGCAACACCTTCGGGTGGTATCTCAAGGAGATCGGTGCTCACCAGGTGCGCGTGGACAATCGTCGGCTCTGGGCGGTACGTAAAGTGGAAAGATGAGAGATTAAAGATGAAAGATGAACCGAAGGTCGACGCCCGTAGGGGCAAAGTGAAAATGCTAAACTCTGGACCATTTGCGCTGCCAATGCCAGGGGGTAAATACAAATCATTATAGGGTGATATGTATTGGTAATCTGTAGTATATAGCGGCGAAAACGCATTTCTGCCAAGGGGTGGTGCTGCCCCTTGGCAGAAATAATATAGGCGCTGAGCAGAAAAAATAAGTGGAAACGAAAAATATTCGTAAAAATATTTGGCGCGTATTGAAAAAAGCTATACCTTTGCATCGCTTTTGAAAACGATGAAGGCTTTCGGGCGTTTAGCTCAGCTGGTTCAGAGCATCTGCCTTACAAGCAGAGGGTCGGCGGTTCGAATCCGTCAACGCCCACAACAACGAAACAGGCGCTTCATCGGACACACATAAAAGCAGTGTTCTCACACTTTCGGGCGTTTAGCTCAGCTGGTTCAGAGCATCTGCCTTACAAGCAGAGGGTCGGCGGTTCGAATCCGTCAACGCCCACAACGACGAGGTCTGCCGCAAGGCGGGCTTTTTTGTTTTAAATTCTCTCTCTACGGGATATAACAATAGGGATGCCAATTGACATCCCTATTGTTATATGTATGGCTTAGGCTTAGTCTACCTGACCAAGGCTGTTGCCATATTCCATCTCGGCTTGTACTACGAGTTCGATATCCTCGGGTAGCTAATCGCCAATCTTGTCTTTCTTGGCCTAAAGGTTTGCCTTCTGTTGACAAAGAAATTCGTCAACAGAGTTACAAGAACAAGTCATCCAACGTAACCTGCTTTTGCACAACACCACTATGTTTCCCATAAGCCACTCCATATGTGGTAACCATTGTTAGATGCACAGTCTGTTTGGGTGATAGGGTGTGTTTGAGGGTTTCAATTCTGTTTCTCAATTTAGCCTCCTCTTCTTTATCAATGACATATTCACTTCCGACAAATTTCATTTCACACAAATTGACGACATTGTCATTTCGGACAATGACAAGATCTATTTGTGCTCCATCGGTCTCATCGGTTCCCTTTACGCCCCATGCCGATATGGTCGAACCAACTCCAGCAATACCTAATGCCTGCTTGATTTGCCCTATGTGCTGCCAACACAACTCCTCAAAAGCCACTCCTCGCCACGACTTCATGATGTTTGAAGTCATGTTCTCTGTCATAAAATCGGTGTCAGACTTATGAGGCTCCACATACTTCAACCAAAACAAACAGAAATTATCGATCAATTTATAGAGTGTCGTTTTACCGCTTTTGCCGTATGGGTTGTACCGTTGAACAAAGTCACTTTCAGCCAAGGCATTGAGTGTGTCCGTCAGTCCGCCACCCAATGGTAGCCCCGTCTCTTTAGCAATCTCTTCACGAGTAAATCCTATATGCTTTTTGGATAGGAGACGGATGATTTTCTTACAATCTTCGGGGTTAGAGAAAATGGCATTAAACAAGCGGTTGAATTCATCCTTGAGGCGTGGATTGCGTCCAAAAAGAATATTATCCATATTGCCTTCGAGGCTTAAACCTTTCTTGAAGTAACTCAAATAATAGGGGATGCCACCAAAGACCATATATGACTGTGCGATGTCGTAACGCGACAGTTCGATATTCTCACCTGCAAAATACTCTTCGCTCTCTTTTAATGTGAAGGGCGAAAGTTTAATTTCATCTGTCAATCGGCCATACAAACCACCTTTATTACGAGAGAGGTTTCCAAGAATCCACGAAGTGGCACTACCGCATACAACAAGCATCATATTGTCTCTGCCGCTACACCACCCATTCCAAAAGCTTTCAAATGCTGACAAGAACCCCGAGCGAGGAGTGTCCATCCAGGGGAGTTCGTCTAAAAACACTACTTGTCTGCTACCGTCATCTAGCTTTATCAACAATTGCTCCAATTGATAGAAAGCTTCTAACCATGATTTTGGTTTGGCATAGCCTTCCAGACCATGACTTAACAGTGTATAATAAAAACTTTCCAACTGTGTTCTCATTAGATTCTTCTCTCCATCTTGGTCTACAGGGGACACTCCTGTATGTTGGAAAGTGATACGACCTTTCAGTGCTTGCTTGATCAGGAATGTTTTTCCTACACGCCTTCTTCCATATACTGCCACAAATTCAGGGCGTCCGCTATGATACAATCTTTCAAGCTCGTCCAATTCGTTTTTTCTACCAATAATCTTGTTCATATTACGCTATATTTTGCCGCAAATATACAAAACAATCTTAATTTGGCAAAATATAATATGCGCTATTCTGCCGAAAGCGTAACTTTTTGTGTCTATGCGGCAGGTTTTGACTCTTGTAATAAAAAACATACTCGTAAGATTGCCAACAGATGTCACAAACAAACACGGATGGACATCAGCTATAATCAGTGCCGTGCGCCATCACCTGCGCACTCTATGCATGAAGGGTTACATCGAACGCCTCCGCCCCTTCGCCCTCTCGCCTCTCACCTTCTCGCTCCTCGCCTCATTCCACGGCAATAGAGGTGGACTGCATGGAATATACCTAAATGGGCTGTGGATGTGCATGATAGCCTTGCACGGTGTGTGCGGATAGAAATAAACCGATGATTGGTGGCGGGGAGTGTGATTTGTCGGCAAATATAATTATATTTGTAGCATGAAAGAAATGTACAATACCATGAAGTGTGCAGTGCTGTGGGCACTGGCACTGATGACGCTGCCTGCTGTGGCACAAGTGAAGGTATATACCTACCCGTCGGGTAAGGACAGTATTGAGGTGATGCACGACTACCGTGTGAGCATCTGTGCCGTGGCCGATGCCAGCGAGCAGTGGCTGCCCGTGACCACGCTGCGCTGCGATGTGGATATGCACCGTGTGCAGAAGGCCTCGTGGGCACAGTGGGAGATGGGCGAGCCGGTGAGGGTGAGGGTGACCAACCTGCGCGACGATGCCCTCGCGGTAGGCACCATGCAGGCCGTAGTGCGCCCCTCGGCATTGGGTATCGCCCCACAGAGGGTCGATGAGCGCACCATAGAGTTCACCCTCGACAGCCCCGAGTATCTGAGCGTGGAGTTTGGGGGCGACCGCAAGCACAACCTTCACCTCTTCCCCGAACTGCCCGAGACGGAGGTCTACACCGGCACCGAGGAGCACTGCATCAACTGGACGGGCAAGAACAATCACGACGTATTCATCCAGGATGCCCGCCTCATCTACTTCGGTCCCGGCATACACAAGCCCAAGGACCTGCCCAGCGGCGAGATCAAGATACCGAGCAATACCACCGTCTACCTGGCACCCGGTGCCGTGGTGAGGGCCAAGCTTTGTGTAGACCGCGCCAAGAACGTGCGCATCATAGGGCGCGGCATACTGGCCAACCCCCTGCGCGGCGTGGAGATTACCTACTCGAAGAACGTGCTCGTGGAGGGCATCACGATGGTCAACCCCCAGCACTACACCGTGTTTGGCGGCGAGAGCAGCGACATCACCGTGCGCAACATCAAGTCCTTCTCGCGTCATGGGTGGAGCGACGGCATCGACCTCATGTGCTGCCGCGACGTGACCATCGACAACATCTTCCTGCGCAACTCCGACGACTGCATCGCCCTCTACAACCACCGCTGGTGGTACTGGGGCGGCTCGCGTCACATACGCATCAGCCGTGCCAAGCTATGGGCCGATGTGGCTCACCCCTTCAACTTCGGATGCCATGGCGACGACCGTAGCCGCCGGGGCGAGGTGCTGAGCGATGTGGTGGTGACCGACTGTGACGTGCTCAACGAAGATGGCGACGGCATATTCTCGGTGCGCTGTGGCGACAAGAATCGCTTGCGCGACATCCATTTCGAGAACATCCGCATCGAGGAGATAGAGCGCGGCGCACTCTTTAGCCTCCGCGTGCTCTTCAGCGAGAAGTACAACCGCGCCCCCGGCAACAGCATCAGCGATGTGAGCTTCAAGGATATCCACTTCACGGGTGACGAGTCGCACCTCATCCCCAGCGACATCACCCACTACGATGCCGAGCGCAGGGTAGAGGACATCACCTTCGAGAATGTCACCGTCAACGGGCGCCCCTTCGATCCCGAAAGGGAAATCATATACAAGACCTCTACCGTAGACACTACGCATTGATAACATCAACAAATACTATTAATACATCATCGTTATGAGAAACAAACTGTTACTTATCGGCCTCGCACTGACGGCCACCCTATCGGCCCAAACCTATCGGCTGAACGACATGAGTACTGAGGCCTTCGCCAATGGCGGAGATGCCCAGTGGAGTTTTGAGAAATATACCTACGAGACGGGTGCATACAGCAAGCTGTCGTTGTATACCGACAAGAGCACCTGCAACTACCTCGACATCTACCAGCCCGAGCGTGTGGGCGGACAGCTCATCACCGAGATTGACGGCGTGGAGCCTGCGGGTGAGTTTACCTGGGCCAGCAACGTGCGCTGGGCATGGTGTGACCTGGAGTTTGTAGATCCCGTGCGTGCCAACAGCCTGGAGAGCTTCATCTACGTGGTGCAGGACCCTCGCGAGGGCTTCGGCTACGAGGTGATAGGCAACGACGTGTACACATCGGTCATCACCTTCACGGTGCCCGAGGACGGATACTATAAGGTAGACGGTACGGTCATCCGCGAGGATGGCGACACTTGGATTGCCTCGCTCGACATCGTGCCGCGCTTCCGCTATGCCTTCGACGAGCAGGACAAGGGTGCTCACATGGGATTGGCCTTCAACTACGGCGCCGTGAGCGGTTTGCACCCCGACTACGACGGAGCGAGCGGCAACCTCGCAGGCGGCGCCATGCAGAAGTTCGTGGCACAGGAGCCTACCGACTTCACCATGGCCTTCAGTGCCAAGGCAGGCGACAAGGTATCCTTTGAGGTCAACACCGCCAAGATGAACGGTGCCGGTGGCGACTGGGGACACGGATGGTGGAGCCGCACCTTCTACCGCAACCTGGCCGTGGAGAAGGTTGACGCTGCTGCCGCACAGGCCGTAGAGGGCTATGTGGATGCCTACGGACAAGACGAGGTGGAGAAGATGTGGGCTATCCTTGATGAGTATGAGACACTGGCCTTCGACATGGAGGTAGGCACGGGCTTTGGCGAGTATGGACAGGAGGAGTACGATGCGCTCATGGCACTCATCGGAGAGATCGTGGCCGTATCGGAAGACGGACTGATATATGACCTCAACTACAAGAACTACCTCGACCGCCTGAACGAGGCGTGGCGCCTGCTGAAACTCTCACAGATCGTCATCGACTACACCTGCGAGGGCAACTACGTGCTCTTCAGCAAGGATGAGGCTACGGGCGTGGTGACCGGCAACCAGACGGCACTCGACACCAACAACGGTGAGCCTTGGGAGTTTAGCTGGTATGATGTGGCTGCCGGTACTTATAACCTCTTTGCCAACCACGACCTAAAGAGCAAGTTTGGCAGCGACAGCATCTCGGCCTGGTATAAGGGCACAGGCGACTGGCTCTACATCACCGACGACGGTAACATACACCCCACTACGGCACATAGCCCCGCCATCGTGTTTGTGGCACCCGAGACTGGCGTGTATAAGTTTGAGTTTGCCTGCTTCCGCCCCAACCCCAACCCCAAGGTGGAGAACCCGCTCTGGATACGTAGCCGATTCGTCAAGGCCGGCGTGACCAACATGGCCAAGGAGGAGTTTATCTTTGCCAAGGAGTATGGTAGCGTAGCCAATGACGGACAGGGTGGCAAGGCCCCCATCAGCATGAACTTCTACGTGAGCATGCAGAAGGGCGACCGCGTGACCTTCGAGGAGGACTGCTATACCACAGGTCGCAACAGTAGTGCCGGCACACAGGTGACACGCCTGGCTGCCTGCTCAAGGGCCAATGAGGACTCTATCTTCACGGCCGATGCCGTGCGTGCACTGGGGCTCGACCTCTACGACCCCTACGGCGTGGGCGACCCCACAGCCCTGATCGCTGCCGTGGCTTATGCCGACAGCATCATGAATGCCCACAAGGACAATGTAGGTATCGATGGCGGACAGTACTCCATCGCTCTGTACACCACGCTGGGTGACTATATCACCGAGGCCAAGGCACTCATCGAGGCGGTTGGCAGCCCCGAGAATACGCAGGCCGTATATGACCGCTGGGCACGAGACATCATCAACATGGCCGACCAGTTTGCCGCATCGCGCATCCCCTACGAGGTCATCATCACCGGTAACTACAAGATCAACCTCGTGGGCACCGAGAAGTACATCACCCAGAAGAACTCTGCGGGCAACCACTTCTACGCTGCCGTGGCCGACTCGGCTACCATCATTGCCGATGCCGAGAAGAACAGTGTAGACCTCTCGGTATACAAGCAGCTCTTCACCTTCGCACAGCCCTATGGCACCTCGGCCACAGTCATCACCTCGGAGGATGGCTACATGACACTCGATGGCTATGTGCTACCCGGCGAAGACACCACAGCCGTGCACACCTTTACTATATATAAGTATGAGCTGGAAGACGAGGCTTGCTGCATCAAGCGTAGCGACAACCTCTACTGGGCAGGTGCCTATACCTGGAAGTCGCCCTACGACAAGATGAACACCACCGATACACCCGCCTATACCTTCCGCTTCGAGAGCTCAGAGGATGCGGGTATCGTGAATCCCGAGAACAGTGGCGTGGTGCTCACTACCGAGTACTTCACCCCCAGCGGCACACGCACACTGTCGCCCGAGAAGGGTATCGTAATCCGTCGCCGTACTCTGGCAGGTGGCACTACGATTGTGGACAAGTATTTTGTAAGATGATATAGTATTCTTAAGGTAGGTTGTTTTATGGATGACGGGGCCATCAAGGAATCCCTTGATGGCTCTTTCCCCAATTTTTAAGGCAATAATATAGGAGTTGTCCACATTCTTAAAATTCTCCTCCTAGGTTAGGAGGAGTACCCTCGAAGAGGGGGAGGTGGTACGCTTCTCGTAGATAATACCCCCTCCGCTTCGCTCGTCCCCCTAATCTAGGGGGACA
>JAGAQY010000018.1 GCA_017622495.1 Bacteroidaceae bacterium
CGTCATGAAGGTGGTCTTGTAACGTCCTTGCGGACCGATGTAGGTGAGTATCTCGTGGTTGGTGACGCTCTCGTCCATCCACGCTGCCACCATGGCCACTATCCATTTCTTGAAGAAGCGGTTGTGCATATCCTGCGTGCAGCCCGTGACGTGCACCATCGAGGCCAGGCGGTCGATATGGTCCGTCACCCCGTCCCACGCCGGCAAATGCTCCAAGTATTCGTGCAGTGGGTTGTAGGTAGGGTAAAAGTCGCTCTCGATGATGGTGTTGAACTCCTTGGGGCGTGTCGTGAGTCCCGTGCTCAGGCAGAAGCGGCAGTAGAGCGAGTTCACGTGATCGTCGGTCAATTCGGTGGCCCCCTCCCAGCCTCCCCCAAGGGGGAGGAGTTCTGTCATCGATGTCGGGGTCTTCCCCCCTTGGGGGGATAAGAGGGGGGCCATCTCTCGTTTTCGGGTAATCACATTATACCTCACCCTCACGCCACTCTCAGTGAGGAAGCGCTGTATGTCGGCCACCGTGGCTTGGTTGGACTGACGCCTACGTGGCAACCGCGCCGTGCCGTGCTCCTCGGTCTGCTGGTAGCAGGAGCGCACGATGGCCTCCACTGCGGGGGTGTCGTAGTCGGCAAATCGGTTCACCGCCCACTCGCGGCACTGCTCTTCGGGCACGCCGTAGCGGTTCATCTCATAGCAAGCGGCACTCACATACTTGTTGTACGTGCCCGCCTCGTACACCACGCCTCGCCGCTCCAGCTCGCGCAGCACGGCATCCTCACATCTCTTCACTCTTACCTCTTCACTCTTCCCTTTCTTCGGTCTTCCCACGGGCTTCTTCGTCATATCCACGACGATGGGCACTGCATCGGGGTTGTAGTATACCTCCGGGTCATGTGCCATGCCTGAGATGCGTGTGGCATTCTTGCATTTCTCATCGGATGATAATCCTGTAAGATTCTCGTAATAGGAATTGACGATAGCAAATACCTTTGTGTACAATGCTGAGGAACTTTTGTCTGCACGAAGCAAACATTCACGGTTTTCGTTATCTTCCTTTGAGAAAGCGAAGCGTGCTATTACACGTACTCCTTCCCCTGAAATCGTTGTATAAGCAAGCAGCGTATGCTCATCGCTTCGCACCTTCTCCAAGACTTCAGCCATACGTTCACTGGGGATATGGTCAAGGTCCACGATGCACAGTTCTGTGTAGGATACGATATGCTTCTGTTGCTTGCCACCGCTGAAGAGCACCGCCACAGAGTAGCAGGGCATGTGCTGCTTCTCGGCCTCGGCACGGGCGGTATCGCCTTGGGCGCGGTAGCGGCGGTGGTTCTCAGTGAGTACTTGCAGACGCTGGTCTGCGCGGATAATCTCTACCACCTCACGGATGGTAATTGGCTTCGGGTTCTTGTCGGCGAAGCCATTAAATAGACTTACTTGCATAGCGTTAAAATTATGGTTACTTTTACGCTGCTAAGTAAGGCATTAAAAAATAAATGTGTTCCCCCACATGTGGGGGAACACGAAGGTTACGAACTGCGATATTTAACATTTTTTATGGGAAGACGACTCCAAAATCTGTCCCTCGTGGGTCAAGTAATCGCTGATGAGGTGGCAAACCTCGGCATCAGCGTGAGAGCATTGTGCGCAACAGCACACATCAGCAAGAAGAGCTACTACAACCTCCTTAAAGGAAACGGCAATCCATTGAGGTATACCGCAGGCTCCTGCGCTGTATGAGGGAGTATCATACAGCACAAGAGTCGCGTGAATGGGAACTACGGTTCCTTGATGCGTTTATCGGAACAAAGACATAATCCGTTCCACATCTCTACATCCCAACCAAGGCAATAGAGACTATTCTGTCATTAAAAAATAATACTTCAACGCTTATATAGCATTATAAATCCTCCGATGAACAACAGTATTCCAACAGAAAGGAATATCCAATACGGAATATTTCTCTCATTCTCAATATCCGGATTCTCTATTTTGCTATCTTCTTCAAGGTATATGCCATCGCGAATCAGCACCAAGGCTTTGTTGTATATCATTTCGCCATCACTTGTCATCTCCTCGTAAGTGAATGGGATAGTGAGGTGTGGGATAACGCCTCTGCCATAAGGGAAGTCCTCGTTGACAAACTCGTCGCTTACAATGCGTACCATAGGGATATGGCATTTAAAATGACTGTTGGGTAATCCTATCTCTGCGAACTTCAATGCATTCATCGTGTGATATGCCGTCTTGGTCTCTCGTCCTATGACGTAACCGCGGGCGTTACGCTTCATTATACCGGCAAACTCAGTGGAGGCTGAGGCGGAATTGGCATTAATAAGGACATATACACGTCCCGTATACAAGGCCTTTATAGTATCACTTGGCGCATTGTCATTAGGCTCGTTCATCTTGTAGTAGCCTTTGCGTCCAGGAATCTCCTTGTAGTCCTCAAACATTACCGTTCCTGCAGGGTAATTCAGTGTGGAACTCTTGATTGTCTGCATATTCACTTTCATATAGCCTCCCTCTCGCTTTATCGGTTCATCCATCAGGGCATCCACCAATTTGTATACTACATCAGGGTTGCCACCTGGATTGCCACGTAGATCTATAATTAGGTTTTTATAACCTTTCTTCTCAAGAAGATCAAGGAATACAAGCATTGAGTCCACTTCTGTCTCCATCAATTCGAAATTATTGAGACGCATACATGCCGTACTATCATTAGACTTCATAGTCTCCCAATTCCCTTTTCTGTAGACCATGTATTGGGATACAAACCAATTCTCCATGGTTTTTCGGTCGAACTGTGATATTGTATTTTGGTTGAGTTTCATTAATGGAACTGTCAGTTCTTCACCATCACTAAATGTGAGAGTTGCTTTGTCTGCTTTAAACGCGTCTTTATCCCCTTTATAATATAAATGATTGGTATACGGGCTTGCTAATTCTTGCTCCAAGACCGATTCAACCTGAACATCATATATCATACTGGTACGAGGGGCTATTTCCATATACAATGTGTCTACATGTTTACCGTTTATATGCGTGATTTCACGTCCTGTGTATGCCTTGTATTCATCTGTTGTAACAATAATTCTTACCTTATCATTCACTCTTGCAAACATCAATGGAGAAATGGTCCCATCATTATCAAATGGTATTCCATAGTCGAACCACATGTGAGAGTCATGAACCTGCCGGTTGAAATCCATTATTAGATATGCAAACTCTTTTAATGTAATATTCTCTGGAATTTTGGCAATTTCCTCTTCGACAAAGGTGTCGTATTCCTCCTCGGTCATAAAGTCTTCGAGTGATGGGTATATTTCCTTGACGCTACTTGCCATTTGGCGGTAGTCGGCGATAGCCTCAGCGCGAGTCAATATCGCTTTAGGTTTTTGCTTTACGGGAGGAATGAATGTTGTCTTCAGTCCAAACGGAGCCATAGGGTCATCAGGCTTTCCACCTCTATCTATTGTCAAGCAGATACTGGGTTGAGGAATTTTCTTGTAGCAATAGTGTACCTGACCCAACACCTCGCCCTTCTTTACCTTCTGTCCTGTAGCGAAAGGCGTGTCGGTTCTCAAACCGCTAATATGTATCGTCCTGCCATCATTGCTCTTTATAAAATACATATATGACAAATATTTGGCATCTTGCATCCTTTTTGCCATACTTCCCTTGTTATGCTTTATGATATCTTCAAATTTGCCTTTCCAACCATTATTGCTGAATGATTTGTTCAAAGACAAATAGTACACCATAGTTACATAAGTAATCACTCCATCGCAAGGACTGACTACATTAGTTCCCGGTTTTGCGCCAATAATCAATTTCTCAAAATTGTGCTCGTTGCCAATATAGTCCTGTGGACGATAAAGTGTTCCTTCGCCTGCCTTTGCGTCTTCGATGGGCCATTGATAGATGTTTCCTGCTGTCTGAGCAGTTAGCGTCAGTACGCTTCCCAATAACAGAAGCGATAGCGTCAAATGTTGTTTGTTCATATCGAATATTCTTGTTGCCGCTTTTACGAGTTACTACATATACGGATAATTGAAATATCGCACTTACCTTAAACAAGGAGCCTTCATCATCTCTTCCAATGTGGTAGGATAGTCATATACGATATTTGAATACTCTGACAATGTTTCTATCACAGATGAGTCTTTGTCCTCTTTTACTAACTTGATATTTATCAGTTCATTTCGTTCGGTAGAAAACACCAAGATGTAGAATTGTGATTTTTGGGGTTGGGTCTCAATGGTTATTGTCTTGCCGTCTTTAGCTATTTGAACCGATTTGAAGTCTTCGACTGAAACATTGGAATATCCACTTTTATGTTCATCTACAATGCCACTAAACTTGCTGAGTATATTTGTAAACCAATCGAAAAGGAATTCGTATCGTGCCGGATGAAAAGGGATTTCTAATGTCCTTTGCAACTTACCGTTCTGCCAGAGTCGTAAGGAGTCCTTATCGTATATAGCAACAGAGTTATATTCGTCGTTCCACTCTTCGCGCATATATATCACAGAGTCTTTTTTGAGAAAATAGAGTTTGCAAGTCGCAGGCTCATTATCATTCTTGACTGGCAACCCGATTTTTATCTTGTCGCATGTCTTGAATTCAATACGCATGCTTTTCTGGTTAGCCAACTTTTCAAGTCCACGGCTCATAATCTCTATTGGGGAAATTGCTGCGTGGGTTTGTTGGATAAGACTAACTTTAGAAACAATAAAAATTGCCGCAGCAAGAGATGCTGCTATTGTGGTAATACGCACAAATATCACCAAAATACTATTTCTTTTTTTCTTACTGCTCCCGAAAGACATATCACATTCGGGCAAATGCTTTGGTGTTAAAATGTCTTCGATGTCTCTACCCCTTTGTCTTGAATCCATCTTATTCATACTAGTAACTATCTGGAAAGTTTATTTTTGTCCATCATTCTGCGGAGCTTCTCAATGCCATAGCGATAGCGTGATTTTACACTAGCTTCGGGAATATCAAAGATTTCAGCTATCTCCTGAAAAGTCTTTTCGCCATGTATGTGCAACCTTATCACCTCACTCTGCTCTTGCGGAATAGTATTGAGCAGTCTGTTTATAAGGAAATACTCTTGTTCGAAATTATGAGGGTCGGAGTCTGCAATCTCTGCTATTTCTTCAGAGTCAATGTTTAGACTGATTACCTCTCGTTTACGTAACATCAAAGCCTTGCAATTATTAAAGAGGCTACGGAAGATGTAGCATTTCAGATTTTTCGTGTTTTCTACTATACCTGGTGTCCTACACAGACCTATGAAAAGGTCCTGCAACATGTCTTTCGCCTCTTCAACATCACCTAAGTAGCAGCATGCATAACGAAAGAGGTTTTTCTTCTCTGCCTCCATCACCTGAGCTATAGTTTCCTGTATCTTGTCTTGTCTCATTATTTACTTTATCAGATTACGAATCTTGAGCTTCCTACTATAAAGAGAGGAAACTCGAAAGAAAGATTTAACGAAGTTACAATTTTTTTCTTGTACAAGTAAAATGAAAAGCAAATTCTTCATTAAGCCACTTAAGTAAGTGAATATGCCAAATAACGAATGCCAGAATGTCACAAAGAACAGGAATCTACGATTGTTTTAACCGAGAAGAAAGATTGGTATAACATTTGCTTATATTACCTATTATGGGATCTACAAATGATTATGTAAATACAATCCCAGAAAGGAGGTGTTTGAATGGGTAAAAATCAACACGTAGTTCCATCCAATGGAAGATGGGGAGTGAAAGGAGCAGGTAATAGCCGAATGACATCTTATCACGACACACAAGCAGAAGCCATTGCACGTGCTCGCGATATCTCAATAAATCAGGGCTCGGAACTGTTCATCCACGGACGCGATGGTCGTATTAGAGAACGAAATTCTTATGGTAACGATCCATTCCCACCACGTGGATAATCTTGTCTTCATTTAGGAAGTGCCAAGGGGAAATTTCTCCTTGGCATATTTACTTATTTCTGTATTATTTAATAAAGCCATCATATCGTAATCTTATTTAGTTTTGTGTTTTTTGCAAAAGAGAACATGTGAAAATGAATTTATAATAATGTCAGAACTAAATGCTTTGACAGAAAAAACGTTTCATTTATAATGATATTCCATATTATTATATAACTTTGTGACAGAATTATTCCATGTTTGAATTTAGAATAATAATTAGGAAGCATTGAATTTTAGGAACGAATGAGCGGAGAAAGAAAAGTATTTAAGGCCCCCATAATAGGTCAACTTACTCAAGGAAGTATAATCAATGGTTGTATCGCGGAGCTACTTCCAGGCGAGGAAGTTTTTGGTTGTGTTATAACTCCTCGTTGTGCGTTAAGTCATGATGGAAAAATTGAAACGGTACATTATTGCCATTAATCCCTTTTAAACGTTGGTTCGACTTAATTGCTAAGCCCATAATAGAAAAAGAATGGAAAAATGACTGCCGGAATGCATTAAACGCAAAATTCCACGCTGCTAAAGCTGGAACAAGTATTATGGACGCTATGTTTAGTTATGAAGAGATGATTGCTGAAGTGAAACAAAATTTTGGAGATCTTATCAGCCCGAATCGAACCACAATGATTTGTAAGTGTTTAGAATACCGTTTTAATTATTTAAGAAAGATGTTATGACAAAAATAAAGAAAATATTTACCCGTTTATTTTGGTCGGAAAGCCAACAAGATGTGGTGTTGACTTCCAATGACGAAGCGGAGTTTAATCTAAAATTGGGTAAGTTGTGCATTGGTACGCTTTACTATAGTGAAGGTATCTGGGTGTTTACCTATAGCAACGAGTTCAAAATACAGAACAAGATATTGCCTTTGGCAAACTTCCCCTCCAAAGAAAAGGAGTATTCTACTCGGGAGCTGTGGCCATTCTTTACATCGCGTATTCCGAGTAATGCCCAACTACAGTTGGATAAAGATATGCCACGGGAGGATATAATCACACTCTTACGTCGATTTGGACGTCGCACTATTGCTAATCCTTACGAATTATCTCCTGTATAAGAGTATATAGGAATATCAAAACAGTCCCTACCAAGAAATATCTTACGTGATATTATTGGTAGGGACTGTTCTCTATACTATTGTTGTTCGATAGTTATCAATATACCATCTTGTATATATAGTCGTATACGAATTGCATGTCGTGGATTTCGCCCCAGCGGTTGCCGTCGTTGTCGCGGTCGTAGAAGAGTGTGGGGAAGTCTTCGTCGATGTCGGCAGCGGTGGTGAACTTCACCTCGGCGATGGCGCCGTGGGTGCCGTCGTGAAGTGCGATGGTGAGGTGGAGGCCAAGGTCGTCACTGAAAGTGGAGCTCTCCTCGGTGCGGAACTTGATGCGGGTGACCTCATAGCCTTCGGGGGCTTGGTAGACGGGATACTTGTCGCCGTTGGAGACGTTGTAGCGGTATACGGTGCCGCCCTCGGCAAAGAAGAGGTTCGAGGTGGTGAACCATGCGTTGTAGGTGATGGTGCTCATGTGGGTGGGGGTGAGCCCGGTGAGCTGCTTCTCGCTGATGATGGTGTAGGCGGCCAGTGGCTCGTTCTCGGCAGGGGCACCGCGGCGCTGGGGGACTTTGCTGCCGTCGCCAATGTCTTCCATGCGGAGCTCGTAGCGGTAGTAGTGGCCGGTGGCCTCATCCTTGAAGATGAAGTAGGCGTTTTGCTGGTCGTAGCTGTCGCGATAGTTGATGTAGCCCATCACGGCGGTCATCGTGGCGGGCGAATGCTGCAGGGTGGCGAGCTTGACATGGGCATCGAGCAGGGGGCTCTGCGACATGTAGCCGGGCTTGATGGAGTTGCCTTCGTCCTTGGCAAACCCTTGGTCTTCCTTGGCGGCATAGAGGAAACGGCCATGCTTGGCATCCCATAGGAGGAAGCGGTTGTGGGTGATGGTGGCGGCGGTGATGTCGTAGTCGGTCTGATGGGGCAGGTCGGGGTTGCCCTCGCAGGCGAGGCCGGGCTTGTAGAGGGCGTGCACGTAGTTGCCTACGTATACCTCGCCCGTCTCGGTGAGTACGACCTTGTACTGGGTGTAATTGGCGGGGTCGCCCGTCTGCATGGTGCGGCGGTAGGCGAAGGTCTCGCTCTCGGGCTTGAACATCTGTTCGGAGGTGAACTTCACGTTCATGCCGTGGGGGTTGTAGCCTCGGGTATCGCCCTGGTTGCCGAAGAGAGTGAGGGTGCTGGTGGTGCCGATGTTAGCCAGATTTTCGGGGATGTTGTAATAGGTGGTATAGCCGAGGCCTGTGGCGTTCTCGTAGTGGTTGTTGTCGTTGGTGACGTGCTTGACGTCGGTGTAGATCTTGGTTTCGTTACCGATGACCTCGATGTTGCCCAGCTTGCGCTGGCCCTCCTGTCCGTGGAGTACGAAGAGGCTGTTCTTGAACAGGGGGCGTGTGGCGAGCCTGAACGAGGAGTAGTGTGAGAGGTCGGTGGAGCGGTCGTAGATCTGCAGGAAGATGTTGTACTCCATGGCTTGGCCTACGGGGAGTGTCACTTCGAGGTATCCCTTGGTGCGCAGCGTGTCGCGCACCTGTCTGCCTTGCTCATTGGCATAGGTGCGGCACCAGTAGAAGTCCAGTTCGTCGAGGGTGGTGGCGATGGACTGCTCCACGGTGGCCTCGATACGGCGCACCCTGTCTGAGTCGTTGAGTGCCTGCTGCACCTCGATGACATCGCCTCCGGCAGCTGTTGTCGCCGAGGGGGTGAAGGTGACGGAGCGTATTTCGTTCATTGTACCTAAGGTGTAGTCGTAGTTACCTTGGTCTTTGTAGCAGCCTGTGAGCAGGAGGGCCAGCAGGAGGTAGGGGGTTATCTTTTTCATGAGTTTATTTCCATTAAAATCACAATTCCACTTCCGGTATATCATATCTTCGTGATGCGGGGCGCTTGTCGTTGGCGGCCTTGATGAGGCGGTAGCACTCCTTGAGGCGCTCCTCACCAACCAGCTCCTTGGTGCCCAGCGGTGTGGGGTCCCAGATGTAGGTGCCGGTTGCCGTGTCGTACATGAAGGGGAGTATGGAGGCGGCGATGAACGTGTCCGCACCATCGTCCTTCATCATGGTCTTCAGCATGAACTGGTATTTTTCGTCCTCGTAGTCGCCAAAGTATTTCTTCACGATGGCTGCTGTGCCCAGGCCGTTGGGGTCGTCCCACCAGTAGGGGATGCGTACATTGTAGTTTACATTGCTCTTCATCTCTACCCAGCAGAGGTTCCTGTATTCGGCTATGGGGTAGCCCTGAGGGGCATAGGTGTAATACTCATTGAGCATGTAGAGCACATCGTCCTTGTGGAAGTCACTGGCCTCTTCCTGCATCTTCTGCTGGCCTGCCTCGCTGGCATAGAGGGCCGCGATGTCACGGGTGTTGGAGCCTCCGAGCATGGTGGTGAAGCGGCAGAACTTGCTGGCTCTATACATGCCCAGCTGCCCCTCATGGAGTGTCCAGAAGTAGGGCATGTGGTAGTCGGGGTAGTCGCTCTCCTTCAGGATGGGGAGGTCTACAACAATGGGCTCGGCGGGCTCTTGGGCCAACAGGGCGTTCACGGCGCTCACGTTGAGGGCGAGGATGGCGTCGAAGAGGTGCATGCCGAGATTGCTGTCGTAGAGGGTGGCATAGAACTGGTCGTTGCCGGTGTGCTGGGCGAGGAAGAAGTGCTTCTCCTTCGTCCACTGCCCCAGGTAGGTATCCATGTGGCTGTACCATACCGAGGGCATGCTGTACGACTCGGTCACGTAGAGGTTCACCTCATCCTTGCCGGCAATGCCTGTGCCCAGGTCGCCACTACCGTCGAGGTAGATGCATATGGCGTAGGTGGAGTCCTCCTTCTCGGGTCGGCACACCTTGATGTCGATGGTCTTCTCATACTCGTTGCCGGAGAAAATGACCTCATCGATGGTGACGTCGGCCAGGGCATACCCTTCGATGGGCTTGGTCTTGATGGCGAGTGTGCGGGCCTCCTCCTTGAGGTAGCCGAGCAGTTTCACCTTGAGCGGAAGGCTCACCGTGTCGGGGTGGCCCACGATGTGGTCGCTGAAGTTGAGCACGCGCTCAAAGTCAGACGCATACCCGTAGTCGAAGTAGGCGCCGTTGGCCCCTTCGTCGTAGAAGTCGGGCTCTATCTTCTCGCAAGCTGCCAGGCCAAAGGCAAGGCACAGCAGGCAGGCTATGTGGGGAATATTCTTTCTCATAGTGTCACATGTTTATGCTTTGGGGATGATGGTATTGTCATTGTCGGCAGACTTCTCGCTGTTTTCGCCGTCCTCCTCATTCTCTTGTGTCCAGCCATACTCGACCTCGGCATCGGGGAGGGGGAAGATGAAGTTTTCCTCCACGAGCGTCACCTCGGGGCAATGGGTGAGGGTGCCTGTGAGGCCGTGGCTCTTGAGGAACCAGAAGTACTGTCCCTCGCCGTAGAACTCCTTGCGGTACTCGCGGTTGAGGGCTGCAATGCGTTGCTCGGGGGTGTCGCAGGTTACGTCCTTGGCCTTCGAGATGCCACGCTTGTTGCGCACGGTATTGATATAGGTGGCTGCCTGGCGATTGTCCTCGGTGGACTCGCAGGCGATGTAGTACATCTCGGGCAGGCGGATGAGGGGGATGACCTCATTGTCGTTGTCGATATACTTGAGCGATATGGCATATTGCAATTCGTTGTTGCGGTGGAAGGCGGTGCCCTGGGCACGCATGTCCTCGCTCTCGGAGCCTACTGTCTCGTACAGGGCGTTGAGGGTGGAGATGTCGAGGTAGTACTTGGTGTTCATCTTCTCGCCATAGGCAAAGTAGGCTGAGAGGTTGTCTTCAAGCTCGTGCATGCTGAGTCCGCAGATGACCTCGCGCGAGAGTATGGGGTCGTTGCTGTTGCCGCTCTGCAGGGCAAGTCCGCACTCGTCGATGACCATCCGGGCATAGAGGGCTGCGCTGTCGCGGATGCCGGCATAGTTGTATACGCGGGCAAGGAGGGCACCCACGGCGTGATAGTTGAAGCGGAACTGGCGGTCGTTGGTAGGGTCGCTCAGGTTGAGCTCCTTCTCGTAGCTCATGCACTCGCGTGCCTCGTGCAGGTCGCTGAGGATGCGGCTCACCACCTCGCCGGCGGCGAGCAGGGGTTGCTTGGAGTGGTCGGCCACGGTGCGGTAGGGCATGCACTTGACGCTCTTGGCCTCATCGCTGGCGGCATAGTGCATGGGGCCCCATCCGCGCAGGAGGTCGAAGTGGAGGTAGGCACGCATGGCAAGTGCCTCGCCACGTATCATGCTGCGGGTGGTGGGGTCGGTGAGCACGGTAGCGCCATTGAGGTCCCACCACTTGAGCAGGTTGTTGGCATTGGCGATGATGTGGTACTGTGCCTGCCAGGTGTTGGCGAGCACTCCCTTGGTGTTGTAGGCACCGCTGGTCTCGCGGTCGTAGATGTAGACGCTGTTGCGGTCGGTGGTGCCGTCGGGGAGCTTGTCGTAGAACTGTGCCAGCTGCTCGGGGAGCCCGAAGCTGAGGTTCTTGCCGTAGGTGTTCTCTTCGGTCATGGAGATGTAGAGGCCTGCGAGGGCGCTCGTGAATCCATTCTCGGTGGTGAAGAGCTCCTTGGCGGGCACATCGGTGTTGGGCATTACATCGAGCCACTTCTCACACGAGATGAGGGTGAGCAGGGCGATGAGGAGGTATGTGGTTCTTTTCATTTTTATATAATATGGTTGTTGTTCTTTTTTTTCTAGGGTCTCCTAGGGTTTCCTAGGGTTTCCTAGGCTCTAAACACTAAACACTAAACTCTAAACACTAAACTCAACGGAACATTATCGACATCGACAGCGTGTAGGAGCGTGCGAAGGGGTAGTCGAGGCCGCGCTCCATGCGTATGCGCGAGAGACGGGCTATGTCGTTGGTAGTGAAGTTGAGCGACAGCACGTCGATGCTGGCCTTGCTCAGCGCCTTGAAGTCCTCGCCGGTGAAGCGGTAGCCCACGCTCATGGTGGCCAGGCGCACCTCGTTGTCGTTCATGATGAAGCGGGTGCTGGCGGGTGTGTTGGCTCCTGTGGGGCTGAAGCCTACGTAGGAGGTCACGTCGCCGGGGCGCTCCCAACGTCCCTGTCCGGCACGGTTGTCGAGGTTGTAGGCCACGTTCTGGTTCTCAATCTTGTCGGCAAGGGTCTGATTGTAGACGATGCCACCATATTTATAGGTGAAGCCGAGGGTGCATGAGAGGTCTTTCCAGTTGATGCTCGATGAGAGTGTGCCGCTCACCGTGGGGGTGGTTTCGCCTACGGCTACCTTGTCGTTGGCATCCCACACGAAGGTCTTGGTGCCGTCGCGCTTGAGGTACACCTCCTTGCCGGTGACGGGGTCGACACCGAGCGAGCGCACCACGTAGAGGGTGGTGGTAGACTCGCCCTCGCGGTACTGGGGCAGGGGTGCTCCGGGCGACTTCATCTGCTCTTCGTTGACCTTCTTGAGGTAGTCGGAGAGCTTGAGTATGCGGTTGCGGTTGTGGTTGGCATTGGCGTTGATGGTCCAGAAGAACTCCTTGCGCAGGTTCTGCATGGCGATGATGTTGAGCGATGCGTCGAAGCCGCGGTTCTGCAGTTCACCGGCGTTCATCACCATGGATGAGAATCCCGTCGAGGGAGCCAGGTCGTAGTTGGTGAGCAGCTCCTTGGTGATGTTGTTGTAGTAGTTGAAGGTGGTGTTGATGCGGTTTTTCCAGAAGCCGAAGTCGAGCGAGAGGCTGGTGTTGTGGGTCTTGGCCCAGCCCAGCTCGGCATTGTTGAGTCCGCTCAGCAGGGCGCCCAGCACGGGGAACGACTGGTAGGGGCGCATGGTGCCGGCAAAGGAGTAGTACTCTATGGCATCGGCGGGGCTGAAGTTCTGTTCGCCGGTGATACCGTAGCTGGCACGCAGCACGAGGTTCGACAGGTAGCCCTGCAGCCACTTCTCATTGTGGGCATTCCATCGTCCGCCCACCGACCAGAAGGGTACGAGGTCGTGCTTGGCATAGCGCGACGAGGCTTCACCGCTGAGGTTGAAGTCGGCAGAGTAGCGGTTGTCGTAGCTATAGGAGAACTGCCCGATGAGGCCTATCGAGCGTGAGATGTTCTCGCTTCCGATGTTGCTCATGTTGGTTTCCATCTTGTTGCCGAAGATGAAGTCGTCCATGTGGGCATCGGGGTAGCCGGTAGCCGAGAGGTTGACGTAGTCGTTGCGGTCTTCGCTGATGGTCCAGTTGGCAAAGGTGCTGAAGAGGTGCTTGCCCAGCACGAGGTTGTAGTTGATACCCAGGTTGCTCGACCACGATGTCATCTCTCCGGTGCTCTTGAAGTAGCTTCCCTTGCGTGTGAGGTCGTCCTCAAGCTCGAAGCTGGTGTGGTCGGCGGGGAGGAACTTGTCGGTGCCTGCCATGCCGCGTGTGTAGGAGAGCTGCTCGGTGATGCGCAGGTTGCGCAGCACCATGTATTCGAGGTTGAGGCTGGTGGTCATGTTGAGGCTGTTGTTGAGGTCCTTGATACCCAAGGTGGCATCGTACAGCGGATTAGTGATGACGGTGCTCTGTCCGCTCACGGTATTGTTGTCGAGCACTTTCTGCTGGTTGCCGTTGGCATCTTCGGGGATGTAATAGGGGTTCAGGCGGGTGTATTGCGAGAACGAGCCGTAGGGCGAGTTGCTGCTGTTCGACTCGTTGAGGCTTACGTTGGCTCGCATGATGAACTTCTCCTTCATGTAGCTCATGTTGAAGTTGACTCCCTTGGTGTTGTTTGCCGACTCTTTCATGACACCGGGCTGCATGGCTGCATTGATGTCGAGGCTGTAGCGGAACACCTCGGTACCGCCCGATACGCTGGCCGAGTGGCGGTGCTGGAAGGCTGTGCGCAGGGGTTTCGAGAGCCAGTAGGTGTCGACTCCGCCCAGCACGTTGCGGCGATACCTGTTGTATAGGTTCATGTCGCTTGCACTGCCTGGGTTGTATAGTCCGGCACGCCATTCGGTGTCGAGTTTCGTGGCGGCGTCCATCATGTTGTAGTCGGTGAGGTCGGGTGTCTGCACGGTCATCGTGCCGTTGTACGACACTGAGAGGTCGCCGTCGGGGGCTACCTTGGTCTCTACCACTACCACGCCGTTGGCTGCACGCGAGCCGTATACCGATGTGGCGGCAGCGTCCTTGAGTATGGTGATGGTCTCTACGCGCTCGGGGTCGAGGTCGAGGATGCGGCTCATGGGCACGATGAATCCGTCGAGCACGAAGAGCGGTGTGTTGGGACGGCTCGATACGTTGTCGAGCATGAGGTCCATGCTGTTCATCGACTTGGTGCCGAGCGACTGGTCGCCACGTATCTGGAAGTCGGGCTCGGCGTTGGGATCGGAGCCTGTCTTGTTGTTTTCGATGACCTTGAAGCTGGGGTCGAAGAACTGCAATCCCTTGAGGATGTTCGTGGGGCTCATCTTTCGCAACGCATCGCCCTTGACCTCCACGTAGTTACCCGTGAAGCTGTTCTTGTTGCGTCGGCTGATACCGGTGACCACCACGTCGTCGAGCTCGATACTGGGTTTCAGCTCTATGATGAGGCTATGCTCCTCCTTTGTAATCTGCTTTGACACAGCTTCGTAGCCTATGTAGGATATGCTGACGGACTCCTTCTTGCCCACGCGTATGCTGAACTTGCCGTCGATGTCGGTGATGCATCCGCGGGCACCCTTGTCCTTGCCTGTGCCGTCGGTGATGAGCACTGTGGCGCCTATGAGGGGGTCGCCCGTGGCTTTGTCGATGACCTGTCCCGAGACGTTGAGTTCTACCTTGTCGGAGGCAAACTGCTGGTCGGGCTCTACGATGATCTGGCCTTCACCTTCGTAGCGTATCACCACGTTCTGGTTGCCAATGAGTTCGCCCAGCACCTTGTCGAGCGGTTTGTCCTTGACGGCGATGCTCGTAGGCTTGTTGATGTTCCATAGCGACACATCCTGCAGGGTAATCTTGGCGCCTGCAGCGTCGGCTACCATCTCGAGCACCTTACCCAAGGGCTGGTTGCTCACCCTGAGGGTCACGGGCTTGTCTTTCCATTCCGTCTGCGCCAACGTGGGAACGCTCCACGCAAGCAGGACGGCGGCGATGAGTATTTTGTGGAATGATTTCATAATTATTTTTTTGTAGTTGAGGAGTTAAAGGGAGTTAGTCGCTCAGCTCCTTTGGGAGATAAAGGCCAATAGCTTTTACGCGCGTAAGGACATTTGCCTTTGGCCCCTACGGGCGGCGACCTAAAGGTTGGCATTTAACTCCATTTATCTCCTTTTAACTTCTTTATCTCCTTAATTTCTAAAAAAACTACTGCAGCAGCATCTCCAGTATCCCCTTGTGGAATGTGCTGGTATTATACTTCTCTATATAGTCCTTGTACAGTGCGTCGGCACGCTCTATCTCCTTGCCGTTCATGATGAAGTTGCGCAGCAGGGTATACAGCACATAGTCGCGCAGGTCGCCTTCGTAGCAGGCCACGAGTTCCCGGTACATGTCCTCCATCTTCGTGGGCATGGCATACTGCTCGCCCTTGGCCTTGGCTGCCTTCTCGTTCTGGTAGAAGCAGTAGCGCATCAGCAGGCTCGCATATTCGGGGCAGCGCAGCGCCTCCTTGTCGGTGCGCAGGGTATAGCCCTCGGCAATGCTCCAGTAGTCGCCTATCTCCTGCTCGGCGAGCGAGAGTCCGCGGGTGCTCTCATACATCACCGGGTACTCGATGAACGACATGTATACGTCGTAGTCGATGATGGCGCGCGCGTAGTTCTTGGCCTCCTCGCTTGCCTGGCTCTTCTCGATGAGTGCCGTGGCCTTCTCCATCAGTGTGCGTGCATCGTCGATACGTGTCTTCGGCTTGATGTCGAGCACTACACAGCCCAGCAGGTCGCTGCGGTAGCGCATGCTGCGCTTCAGGTTGTCGATGCTCTTGAGCAGGCGGTTGTTGTGTACCGCACGTTCGGTGCCGCTATAGTCCACCTTGGCATTCTTGCCCTCGTAGTTCATCTCCACGTGCAGGCTGTCGCCCGGGAGCAGCATCACTGTCGTGCGCCCATTGATGGTGAGGCACATCAGCCCTTCGCACTCGAAGCTGTAGAGGTGCTCCTCGCCGGGGTTCGTGTGAAACTCGGCCGCTATGAGCGGTGTCTGCAGACAGTCGAAATACACCATCTCCTGCTGATAGCCATACACTTGTGCGCTCAGCACGGCTTTCTCCTGAGCTGCCACCGTCGTATGCAGGGCTGCGCCCATGGCCAGCAACGCTGCGAATATACTCTTTCTCATCATATCAGTTGTGTGTTTATTGTTAAAATCCAAATTTTACTTAATCAAGGCAAATATACGATAATTGTATGTAATGGCCGTCAATATATACCTAAAAAAACTTAACACAGATGCTACTGGCCTACCATGACAGCCTGGCCGTCGCGGATGTAAATACCCTTTTCTACGGGTTGCTCTACTCTCCTCCCGCCAAGGTCATAAACCACCGTAGCCATATCCTTGCCGTGTTCGGCCTCTACAGTGTCTATTGCTGTAGGTGTGGCACTCATCTCCTCGATGTCGATGTCGATGGCTGCGGGGAAGAGGCGCTCGGGGTCGAAGTAGTAGGCACAGCTCTCTACCATGGTCTTCAGATTGGTGCCCACCATGCCGTTGAAGATTTCCGTGCCATTGAGCACCACCTTGACGGGTTGTGTGAGGTCATACTCCTTCTCGTTGAGGTAGAGGCGCACCTTGCCTTTGGTGATGGTTTCGTATTTCTTTGTGAAATCGATTTCAATGCCACTTGGCGCATACACTGTGGTGTAGGTCACCTTCTTCACGTCGAGTGTTACGGTGTTGCCCTCGCGGGTCATCTCATAGCAGGCGCGTCCCTGATTGTCGTTGGTGAGGCTGGGCTCGATGACTCTCAGGTTGTAGAATCCCGTGCGTCGGCCACCATACATGTCGTAGTTCTCCCAGAAGAAGTAGTCGGGGTGCGGGTCGCGTGTGTACTCGGCGAGCCAAGGGGTTGTGGGGCGGTAGTCTATCGAGTGGCCGTCGCCTTCGATGACCTCGATGAAGTGGTTGTAGTATCCCGGATGTTGCTTCTGCAGCTCATCGGCAACCTCGAGTGCCTTCTGGGTGAGCTTGTTTCTGTAGAACGCATCATCGAGCGCTCCTGTACGCAATGAGAAAGCTATGTTGGCCACGTTCTCCATAGGGGCATTTCTCAATGGCTCGCCACCGGCCATGGGGCCTGCTCCGGCAAGGTAGTCGGCATAGAACGCTGCCAGGCGCTGGCTGCCATACCCGCCCTCGGAGATTCCGAAGAAGTATATCTTGTTGGCATCCACCTCGTCGGTGAGGAAGGCCAGGCGCAGGAGCTTCTCCCATGCCCACTGCTTGCTGCGTGTGGCCCAACGGTATTCGCTCGTGTTGGGAATCTGCGGCACGAAATAGATGCCGGGGCTGTAGAAACGGCGCAGACTGAGGCCGATACCCGTTTCCCATTCCTGGTTCTTGTCGCCGGAGCCGTGCATGTAGAGAAACAGCGGATATTTGGTGTCGGGCACCACCTCCACGGCATTGCATCCCCAGTAGAAGGGCATGGTGGCATTGGCCTCCAGGTGTGCAGGCAGTTTCCACGAACTCTTCTCTCTCTTCTCCAGTTCGGTCACCTCGAACAGCTTTTCCTCGTCGAAGTTCTCTACTGCCGATTTCCATATGCTCCATACCTTGTCGCGAGTGGCCGATATCTGCTCCGCCGGTATTTCGGTGTTCTCTTCATACGCAGAGCCTTCACCATTGAGCGAGGTGCTGAAGGTATCGTAGATGCGTGTCGTCATCTCTTCTGTAACAATGTCTTGCGATGTTGCGGGTATGCCCGTCAAGGCAGCAACGAGCAGGAGTGCTGATGTCTTTTTCATAGGTTTCATGTTTGTTTTTGTATAAATGTGTACAAAAGTAATGATAATTTATTGAATGGGGAAAATATTGCAGCATTAGTTTTAGATAGAACGCACTCATAGCTACATTGTGGCTACATCGCACATCCAAAGATCCACGAAAAGATCCACGAGAAAGTGTACAAGAAGTGTACAAAAAGTGTAAATGTTTGTGTACATCTTTTTGAGTTATCTTATATATCCTCAATGCATTGCACTGTAAAAAGTGTAAATTTACTTTCGGTATATATTTTTAATGAAAAGCGGCTTCTCTGCTTATCAGATCTCTTCCCAGCTTTTCTTTACGATGAATGCCCACTCTCCCTGCAGAGGTAATCCACTCTCCCTGCAGGGGCAGGGCAAACGCATTATAAAAACATCTTAATGAAAACGTCCAACTAACTGTCCCACTGTTTATAGAGGGACGAGCAGAACGTAGTGAAGCGGAGGGAGTTCCAAACGAAGTGCGGAGAAAAAGCCGCAAATAGACATACTACGCGCTTCGCTTATAACGCCCCCGCCCTACGGGCACCCCCTCTATAAACAGAGGGGGAGTTTGTAAAGCGCAAACAATCAATGATTAACTACCAAGAATCCCGTAAACCTCATAATGCGTTTTCCCTGGTGGATAAAGAGATAAGTGTTTCTACCTGCAAGCAGAAATGCTTCTAATTGCAGGTAGAAACCATTCTATCTGCAAGTAGAAAGTACTCTACCCGCGAGCAGAA
This sequence comes from Bacteroidaceae bacterium, assembly GCA_017622495.1. Lineage (GTDB taxonomy): Bacteria > Bacteroidota > Bacteroidia > Bacteroidales > Bacteroidaceae > UBA1189. The sequence goes on from JAGAQY010000018.1 coordinate 18,701, forward strand.
GATATTCTGACCGCGAATAGAAAATCAGTTGAAACCACAGAAACAGGGAAAACGCATTATAAAATCGCACTAAAAAGATGTCTTAATAATTTATGTTTCGACAGACTATACTCTCGCAAATATTAGATTTTCTGATAATAGCAAGTAAAATCCATATAGACATTTCTGATGCGTCTGCCCTGCTTTGTGGAAATACATTTGCAATGCGCCCAGTTGGCTGAATCAGAGCCTTCTGACAGAATCGCCAAAGCCTTTTGATGGATTTATTGCAGCCTTTCGTTAGGAAAATCAGAGCCGTCTGTTTGACCAAGGCCGCTTTTGTTTATAACAGCAGCGGCTATGCATGAGGCACCTTAATAATTTAGCCCGAAGGCCCAGATCGGGATTATGTTCTCTTGGGCAAACTCTATGTCATCCTTTACAACAAAGGAGTCGGGTGTGTCGCCCAGTTGTTTCTTTGTCTTATTCTTTCCACCTACTTCGAAGGTATATTTGCCTATCGTAAAGTCCGAAATGCGCGAGCTGATGACTTCATTGTTGACACGTAGCTGGTTATAGAAGAAGGTTTCGCGTAAGTTGCCGACATTGACATCGCTTGGGTTCAGGACATACATCAGATTGGGATTGTCAAGATACACTTTTTCCACTTTGCCTAATCCTCGTATGCCTTGGGTGTCATCGCGCAGTTGTCCTATCATTTGTGCTTGTTCGAGCAGAATGAGGTAATCGGGGATATTGTTGCGGCTGACGCCGATGCTTGCGGCTAAGGTATCAGCGTTCGGCTTAAAGGGGGCGAGAGAGGCTATGACGGTCAACATCTTTCTTAGTTTACGGGCAGTCGAAGCTTTGAGGTTGGCAAACATGGCGATATCTGTCTCGATTGTCTGTATTATCGTGCTCTGCATACGCCCCTCAAAATTTCCAGCGACGGCGAAGGGGTAGTATCCCGACTTCAGGTATTCCCTAAAATAGGAGAGCGGATGAAGCAGTCCTTCCACATGTGCTTTCCCTGCGAGTATCTCTTCCAGGCTGAAGACAGGCGTTTCTATCTGGCGAAACAGTTGCAGGTACTCACGGAACGACAGTCCCTGCATCGTATACATGAGTGCGCGACGGCTGAGATCGGCTGTTCCCTTTTGTATGTCCAGAATGGATGACCCCGTAAAGATGATTTGCAGGTCGGGGTGCGTGTCGTATATTTGCTTCAGCTCGCGCGACCAGTCTGGATATTTGTGCACCTCGTCTATCACCAACAGCTTGCCATCTTCTTTTGACCATTCGTCGGCAACTTCTATAAGTGTATGCGTGGTGAAATAGGCAATATCTGCCGATACATACAGCGACTTCTTGGTGTCCCGATGTGCATTGATATATTGCAATACCATTGTGGTCTTTCCCACACCGCGCGGACCTATGATTCCTATCATGCGATCGTCCCACGCGATACGATTGTATAAATACCGAAAGAATCTATCGGTCGTAAGAGCCAATTGCAGCTCCATGTAAGCATGTAATTGCTGGTCAATCATACGGATGAATACATTTTTATCGGCACAAAAGTCTATAAAAAAAATGACAAAAGCAAGGAGTCTGTGAAAAAAATGCACTTATTGAGTGCAATATTTACGGCATTTATGCACTCATTAGGTGCAATCAAGAGACGATTTGCACCTTTGGAAAGACTATATCTGCCTCTGCGGCATAGTTACACACAACAAAAGCAAATTTACACTTTCTATAGCCTAACACACTGAGCATCATATAAACTATGCCAAAAAGATGTACACAAAGATTTACACTTTATGTACACTTTTGGGATAGTTCATTACATCCGCGGCTATGCCATCACAGCAGTTTGAATCGCACCTTGGCCACCACGTTCATCGGGCGCAGCTGGCATACGTTGCGGTAGATGTTGAGGTTGCTGTAGTTGACCTGCGTGTAGGCTTGCTGGTTGAAGAGGTTGCTGGCCTCCACCTCGAGGTCGATGCGCTTCATCTTGTACTTCACCTTGGCATCGGCAAACCAGTGGTGGCGGTTCTCGTCGGTGAGGTTGTTGTAGCTGTCCTCGGCCGAGGCGGAGAGGGTGAGCTTCTTCGTCAGGTGCAGGTTCATCGTCAGGCGATGGGTGGCGGTGGTGATGGTGCGTGCCGAGGCTGCACCGCCCTGCACGTAGCTCTGGCTCATGCCGCAGCCCGAGCTGAAGACGAGGTTGATCTGGCGTATGGGCGTGACGGTGCCCGCACCGCCGAACGACAGGCTGCGGTACTCCATGGGGTAGATGATGCCGCCGATGTACTGCTCGTCCTGAGTGAGCGAGGCGTTGGCGAAGAGGCTCAGCGTGGCCTGCCACCAGTTGAAACCCTGGCTGAGGCTGGCTCCGGCGCGGTAGGTGTCGGAATGGGTGTCCTGCTCTATGCCCTCGACGATGGAGGTGACCCCGTCGTAGCGGTAGCCGTACACGACATTCTCGTCGAGGCGGGTGTAACCGAACCCGGCATTGGCAAAGATGCCCGAGAGGCTGTTGGCATAGCGCACATCGGCATTGGCGGCGAGTGTGCCGCGATTGAAGAGGCGGTCCACGTAGTCGCGCTGGAAGGTGCGGTAGTTGGTCATGATGGCTCCCTGATAGATGGCATTGGGGTTGCCCACGTTGCGGTGGTAGCGCACGCTGGCTCCGCCCGACAGTTCATTGCCCGTGTAGCTGAGTGCCAACGACGGTGCCACGAGCAGCTGCATGTGGTGATAGTTGCCCGAGTGGATGCGGTCGTCGAGGTTCTGCGTGTTGAGGTTGAGCGGCAGGGTAAGGGTAGCCTTGAAGTCTTCGTACCTGTAGGTGTACTCCTGCCCCAATACCAGTTCGTAGAGGCGGTACCACACATCGTTCTGCAGGGCGCTGCCCGTGAGCGGGGTGTAGCCGTCGAGGTCGCTCTCCACGTGGTGTATGCCGCCCACGAAGTTGATGCCGTAGTTGAGGCGGAAGTTGCCGAGCCCTATGCCATAGCCCGTGTGGAACGTGGCGGCGTAGTGCTGCGAGGTGATGTCCTGCGTGTAGCGGGCGGTGCTGTCGATGCTCACGCCAAGGGTGCTCGGCCTGTGGGCAGCGCCCACGGAGAAGTTGAGACGGAAGTTGTTGTCGCCAATGCTGCGGATGGTGTTGGCCGTGTTCTTGATGGAGAACTCGGGACGGTCGAACCGCTGTGTCACGCGCTGCGCACCGCTCAGGGCGTTCGAGGTGAGCGTGCCCGTCACGGCATCGCGGTTCCACGAGCCCTTCACCTGCAAGCGGTTGTTGAAGAATCCCTCGTCGGCATTCCACTGGTAGTGTGCCTGGGCATTGAGGTTGTGCAGGTGGGTTTCAGATGTGAGCGTCTCTTCCGTCACGAGGCGTGTGTCGGCAGTCACGAAGCGGTCGTTCATCGTGTAGCCCTCGCGGCGTATATCGTCGTTGTGGTAGGTGGCGTTGAGCGTGAACTCGGTGTCCTTGTTGAGCTTCTCCAGATGGTTGAGTCCCACCGCATGGGTGCGGTTGTCGAGGTAGCGCCGCTTGGGCAGTCCGGCACTGGAGGGCATCACCGCGCCCATGGGGCAGAAGGGGTAGAGCCCCACGCCGCCCATGGTGTACTGCTCGGTCAGCTCGGTGGATACGTCGTTGCCCGCATTGTCGCCCTTGTAGACGGTCATGTGCTGGCGGCGCTTGCCGAAGTACATCGCCGTGGCCTCGCCCGCCATGAGCGGATTACTGCCTACGTTACCCTGCAGCTGGGCACCACCACCCAGCATGGCGTTGACGGAGAAGGTGCCCTTGGCCTCGGGGCGCAGCTTGAGGTTGACGGCCACCTTATCGGTAATCTCCTTCCCCTGCAGCGACTTGATGGCCTGGTGGTTCTCCATCACCTGCACGGTGCTCACATCCTGTGCGCTGACGTTCTTCGTGGCCAGTCCGTAGCGTGTGTGCAGCATGTCCATGTCCTCGATGTAGAACTTCGATATGTTCTGCCCGTTGTACTTGATGCCTCCGCTCTCGCTCACCTCCATGCCGGGCATGCGCTTGATGACGTCGGCAATCACGCGGTCGTCCTGCTGCTTGTAGGCGGCCACGTTGTAGTTGATGGTGTCGCCGCTCCGCCGTATCTTGTCGGCCACGATGCTCACCTCCTTGATTGTTATCGATTGTTCCACGGTAAGGAAGTCGAGCCGCTGCGAGCGGTTGGGCACCATCTTTATGTTCTGCCCGATGGCCATACCTGCCGCCGTCACCGCCACAGAGTCGGTGTCGAAGGCAAACTCCACCTTGTAGTACCCGCTCGCCACATCCACATCGGCAAAGCCGAGGATGATGCCCTTGCCCTTGGGCGATACGGTGACGTAGGCATCGGCGGCCTTGCCGTCGGCACCTTTCACGAAGCCGTCGATAACCGTTTTGTCTTGGGCAACGCTATCCAGCGTTATCGCCGTCAAGAAGGCGACAAGTAGTATGTGGTGAAGTTTCGTGTTCATTGTGCTTTGTTTTATGGGTTGGTTATTCCAGTTCAAGGGGTTCGTAGGGGGTGTAGATAGATACAGCCTCGCCTGCTTCAACATTGCCATTGGGCATAATCTCTGCCCGATGATAATCTACCGCTTTATACCAATTTTCGGCAAACTCTCGTTGCATTTTCTGCACCTTCTCACGCTTTTCCACCTTGTAGTCCTTGTATTCGTAGCGAATGATAGGATGTTTGCCTGTCTCTATTTTTACGGCCTCGAAAGTATAGAGTGTGTCTGCATCGTGTGCTTTGAGGATGAGGCCTGGCAAACCGCCAAGTTTCCACGGTCCTTGGCGTACGGGAATGTCGGGAGCAAACCATGCCACATAGTTGCGTCCACGGAAATGACACGTGGCTTTTTGGCAAGTATAGCCCAATAGTTCTTGCATCTCAAAGGAGATAATCCACGACTGGCGGGGAATAGGCTCGGAATACTGTGAGTTGTACTTATGTAGCCACCCTGGCATGCAGGCGTATTCGGTAAGCATACCATTCTGCATATATAAATCGGAGAATTCATATTGTATCCATGTACTTTTGTCCTTTCCACCTGGCCCTTGCCACGATGGAGCTGACTGTGCCTTGGGGTGTGCTTTGTGCCATTCGCGCAGTAACGAGTCACTATTATATACAAACCAACTGTAATATTTCGAAATGCTGTCACCCACATCCAGACGTTGATAGTCGATGTAGGTGTTCATATCGGCTATGCTGTCGGCATTCATGGCATACCACACACGGAGGCGCGTGGAGTCTATGACAGACATCTTGCCTTGATTCTTTTTAAAAGGAGCACGCGCATGGCCTTGCTTCTGCTGGGCAAATGTGAAGGTTGCAGATAGAGCAATCAGAGCAAAAGAGATAAGTTTCTTTACATTCATAATCGTAGCTTTGGGGAGTTTGTGAATGTAAAGTTATCCCACCTGCGCTAAAGGGGCAAGAAATCATCCTTGCATTTTGCTTGCAATTGATTTTGGAAATGAAAAGGGCCTTGCAAGATTCTTGCAGGAAGAAGGAACAGCTTATATACCAGTAGAATGAACTTAAATATAAGATTTATCAAAAAGCGTTGCGAAGTCGTCTACCTATACGATTGTAGGCATGAACAATCTTACACAAAGCTGTTTTGGGGAGGGATACCTCACGCGAATCTCGCGAATCACGCGAAGTATACATCGCTATCGCTCGTATGTGCCATCCGGCAGGCGAACGCGAGTGTAATGATGCGTTTTCGCGTGATTCGCGAGATTCGCGTGAGATTAGATTACGATTGGAAGAAACTACGATGGAAAGGATTTGCTTTGTCAAAGAGAAAGTACAAAATAGTCCCATTCCTTGGCTCCTCCGTTGGGGCCAAGAATCTTCTTGTGCAGACGGCTACGGATGCTCGACACACTATCGGGAGCACGATGGGTGATGGCAGCAATATCCTTGTGTGGTATGCGCAGCTTGATGAGCAGGCACACCTGGTACTCCACGTCGGAGAAGTCATAGAGCGAACGCAGCTTGCGGGTAAAGCCCGACGATATTGCATTCACCTGACGCTCCATCTCGCGCCAGTCCTCATCGGTCATATTGGAACCTTCGGCTATGCGGATGCGCAGCGCAGTGTAGTAGTCCGACTGGAAGAAATCGTCCTCCACCTGCTTGATGGCATCGGTAATCACAGCAGGACGCAGATGCAATTCCTCCTTAATAGCTGCAAGGTTCGCTTCGGCACGACGCTTGCGCTTGGCAAGCTCTATTGCATAGATGATAATGACGAGTATGACGGACAGCAGTGCAATAAACAAGTAATGGTATATGCTGATGGTGTGCTGCAATTTGCGTTCGCCGGTCGAAAGCACGTATCCAAGCAGCGGCTCCTCTGCTGTAGCCTTCTTTTGGTGGTAACGGAATATATTGCGAATTTCCTCTTTCCTACTTTCTGTCATGGTAGTAGAGCGCCGCCAAGTCTCAATAATACCCATGAAAGCAGTGGTCATGGTACTGTCATCAATCACGCTGAAAGGCGTAGGACGTCCGTTTTCTACATAGAGAGTATCGTGCAGCGAGAATCGTCCTTCTTCGTGAGGAGATACGAAAACATCACCTCCAAAGATTTTTAGCTGTACACAATAGTAAGAACTGTCAGAACCATAAATCTTACAGCGTGAGTAGTCTTTGAGATTCGTTTCAACGACTCTTCCACTGGGAAGCGTTTGACTAATAAGCACCCAAGCCCCTGTAATGTCAAATCCTTCGCCTGCTTGTGGCGCATCGCCCTGCTGCTTCCCCGAGCAAGAGGAGAGCAGTGCCAGCAACGTGGAGAATATGATGAAGAGTCTATTCATAGATACCTTTGTGAGTATAATCGTATGTTTGGATAGCAAAGATAGTCGTTTTTCGGCAATGTACAAAATGAGGGGAAGTAGATTGTCAATAGTACTATCAGGCAATAACCTTTTTGAAGAAAAGGAAATCCGTCTTTTTAGTTGGATTTTCATACACGAATTGTCGCTGATTTTCTCCTTGTTATATTTGTCAATAAAATTGTTTTTTTGCTTGGAAAATCATTTATAAAATAATGGTTACTAATTTGTGCATAATGTTGTTATGGCGCTTTATGTTTGTATGTCAAACAAGGTGATTTGTGTACATATTTACACGTTAATTCTGTACATTTATCCACACGAAAAATACTGCTGAAGGAGTACTCTTGCATGAGCTTACCTCGCGTCGATGGAATAAAAAATAAATAAATTTATTTTGTTCTCCGCTTGTCTTGTAGTAACTTTAGTTAATAACAGAAATTAGGCTACGCCTCGGAAAAATGCAAGATAACTTGCTTTTTCGCTCGTCTTGCACTAATTTTGCACTAAATTTAAATATAATAATGAAATCTATGATTAAACGTATGAGTGCAATGTTGTCGCTGCTGTGTGTAGCGGTGATGATGCAAGCACAGATTCATGAGCCTATCAAGTGTGAAGCTTCGTGGGCTATGGTGGGCGAAGGCGTGGCCGAGCTGCGCATTGCTGCCAAGATTGATGCCGGTTGGCATGTGTATTCTACCGAACTGGAGGATGGCCCTACCGCTGCGGCGCTCACCGTAGAGACCATCAAGGGCGCTCGCCTCGATGGCAAGCTGGGATTCACCGACGGTAAGGAGATTGCCAAGTATGACGACATGTTCGGTATGGACGTGCGCTACTTTGAGGACAAGGTGACCTTCGTACAGCGCTTCATCCTCGAAGGCGACTACCTCGTGCAGGGCTACTTCACCTATGGTGCCTGCGACGACGAGAGCTGCTTGCCGCCTACCAACGTGGAGTTCAAGTATGAAGGGAAATATACCGCGCCTGCAGCGGTAAAAAGTCAACAGACAACAGTCAACAGTCAACAGACCGAGACTAAGCCCGTCAAGGCTGTCCCCGCTGCCCCGGTAGTTGCTCCTGCAGAGACTTCAGAGCCCTCAGAGAACTCAGAAATCTCCGAGAACTCAGAGCAAGCAGTCGACACCGAGAAAGCAAGCGCCTCTCAGTTTGGCGCCCTGTGGGAGCCTGTCATCGATGAGCTGGGCCAGCCGAAGGGCACAGCCGACACGGCCAACCAGTCGCTCTGGGCTATCTTCCTGCTCGGACTTGCTGGCGGACTCGTGGCGCTTGTGACACCCTGCGTATGGCCTATCATACCGATGACCGTGAGCTTCTTCCTCAAGCGCAGTGGCGACAAGAAGAAGGGCCGTCGCGATGCCTATATATATGGTATATCTATCGTAGTCATCTACGTGCTGCTGGGCTTGCTCGTGACACTGCTGTTCGGTGCCTCGGCCCTCAACGCCCTGTCTACGGCTGCCATTCCCAACCTCTTCTTCTTCCTCCTGCTGGTGGTATTCGCCATGTCGTTCATGGGCGCTTTCGAGCTCACCCTGCCCGAGAAGTGGACTACTGCTGTGGATGGCAAGGCTGAGAAGACGGGCGGACTGCTCGGCATCTTCCTCATGGCCTTCACGCTCACATTGGTGTCGTTCTCATGCACAGGCCCCATCATCGGTTTCCTCCTGGTAGAGGTTTCTACCTCAGGCAACATCTTGGCCCCCACCATCGGAATGCTCGGCTTCGCCATCGCGCTGGCCTTGCCCTTCACCCTGTTTGCCATCTTCCCCGCATGGCTCAAGGCTGCCCCCAAGAGCGGTGGCTGGATGAATACCGTGAAGGTGGTACTGGCCTTCGTGGAGCTGGCCTTCGCGCTCAAGTTCCTCTCTGTGGCCGACCTCGCCTACGGCTGGCACATCCTCGACCGTGAGACCTTCCTCGCCCTGTGGATTGCCCTCTTTGCACTGCTCGGCGCATACCTGATGAAGTGGATTATGTTCCCCCACGACGACGATGACGACCGCAAGGTGGGTGTGCCCCGCTTCATGCTCGGCCTCGTGTCATTTGCCTTCGCCATCTATATGGTGCCCGGCTTGTGGGGTGCTCCCTGCAAGGCTATCAGCGCCTTTGCTCCTCCTATGAGCACGCAGGACTTCAACCTCTACGAGCAGGAATTGCATCCGCAGTCGATGGACTATGACCAGGGTATGGCCATTGCCCGTCAGGAGAAGAAGCCCGTGATGCTCGACTTCAGCGGTTATGGCTGTGTCAACTGCCGCGAGATGGAGCAGTCGGTACTGGCCGATGACAAGGTACTCGACCTCATCAACAACGACTACGTGCTCATCAGCCTCTACGTGGACGACAAGACTCCGCTCCCCGAGCCCATCCGCCTCACCGAGAACGGCAAGGAGGTAGTGCTGCGCAGCATCGGCGACAAGTGGAGCTACCTGCAGCGTACCAAGTTCGGTGCCAACGCACAGCCCTTCTACGTATTGCTCGACAATGAGGGCCACCCGCTCAACACACCGCGCTCATACGATGAGGACATCGATGCCTACATCAACTTCCTCGAAGAGGGCCTAAGCGAGTACAAGACCAGAAAATAAAGGAACCCCGCTTCCCCCATAAACACAGAAAGCACCCCACGCGGGGTGCTTTTTTATGTCAATGTCCTATACCCAACAATAATGACCGTTGACTGTTGACTATTAATACCCTACGCCAGCCACACCGTGATGCCCATGTAGATGAGCATGCCGATGACGTCGTTGGTGATGGAGATAAAGGGACCGGTAGCAATGGCGGGGTCTATCTTGAGCTTCTCCAGTGTCATGGGCACAAAGGTGCCGAAGAGGGCGGCAAACATCACCACGCAGAAGAGCGAGAGGCTCACCGAATAGGTGGCTGGCGACCCTACCCCATAGCGCCACCAGTTATAACCAAATACGGCGAGCGATATGATGGCGGCGTTGAGGAGCGACACGAGCGACTCCTTCAGTATCAGGCGGCCCGTATTGCTGATGTCGAGCGAGTTGTTGGCAAGGCCCTGCACCACGATAGCCGATGACTGGGTACCTACGTTACCACCCGTAGCACCGATGAGGGGGATGAAGAGCGCCATCTCGGGATATTGGGCAAACACGCCGTCGAAGAGGCCCAGAATGGCCGAAGTGCCCAGTCCGCCCACCATACCGATGAGCAGCCAGGGGAGACGTGCGCGAGTCTGCTTCATTATGCTGTCGTCGCTCTCTACATCCTGCGAGAGACCTGATGCCAACTGGTAGTCACGCTCAGCAAGTTCGCGCATCTCGTCCATGACGTCGTCGACGGTAATCTGTCCCACAAGGCGGCCTATACTGTCAATGACGGGTACCGACACGAGGTTATACTTCTCGATGAGCTGCACCACCTCCTCCACGGGAGTGTCTACATGGATGCTGATGAGGTCGCGGTCCATCACATGCTTCACCTTCGACACCGAGGGGTTGGTGATCATCTTCTTCAGCGGGAACACGCCTTGCAGGCGCTCCTCGTCGTCTACCACGTAGACGTTGTATATCTCGTCGCGGTCCTCGGCTTGGAGGCGCATCTCGCGCAGGCAGTCGGGCATGGACCAGTTCTCGTTCACAATCACCATCTCGGTACCCATGATACCACCGGCGGTGTCCTCATCATATTTCAGCAGGTCTACAATGTCGCCTGCCTGCTCTATGTCCTCGATGTGGGCAAGCACCTCTTCCTGCTTCTCCTCGTCCATGTCGCGGATGATGTCTACAGCATCGTCCGTGTCCATGTAGTCGATAAACTTCTTGGCGATGGTCTCTGAGGGCACCTCCTCGAGCAGTTCGTTACGGGCATCCTCGTCCATCTCGATGAGCACGTCGGCAGCATCCTCGCCATCGAGCAGGTGATAGATGTAGCGGGCATCCTCAACGGACATGTCGTCGCACATCTCGGCGATGTCGGCAGGGTGCATCTCATCGAGCCTGCGCTTCAGTTCTTCGGCCTGCTTCTCAGCTACGAGCTGCTCTATCAGCTCTATGAATTCGCGGGTGAGTATTACGGAATCTTTCATTTCAATTGAAAATGGAGAATTGAAAATTGAAAATTAGTTCTCTGCGGTGTCCGAGTCACTCCTTCCTTGGGGGACCGCCTCTTTCACCATCTTCGTCAGCTCCACGAAGTCGGCCACCGAGAGCTGCTCGGGGCGTTTGTTGAATATCTCATTGGCCAGTATGGGGTGTCCCGCCGGCACGATGGGCTTGATGGAGTTGCGCAGGGTCTTGCGGCGCTGGTTGAAGGTGGTCTTCACCACACGCTTGAAGAGTGCTTCGTCGCACCCCAAGTCGGTGACCTCGTTGCGGCGCATGGCGATGACGGCGCTTTTAACCTTGGGTGGTGGGTTAAAGACGTTCTCATTCACTGTGAACAGATACTCCACGTCGTACCAAGCCTGCACCAGCACACTCAGGATGCCGTAGGTCTTGCTGCCCGGTGAGGCTGCCAATCGCTGCGCTACCTCGCGCTGTATCATACCTGTGCACAAGGGGATGCGGTCTTTGTTGTCGAGCATCTTGAAGAATATCTGGCTCGAGATGTTGTAGGGGTAGTTGCCGGTGAGCACGAAGGGGTTGCCGTCAAACAAGTGGTCCAGATGCATCTTCAGGAAATCGTCCTCGATGATATGATCCTCCAGCTCGGGATAGTGTGCACGCAGGTAGGCCACCGACTCGAAGTCGATTTCCACCACGTTGACCGTACGCTCTTTGGTGATGAGGAATTGGGTGAGGACACCCATGCCGGGCCCTACCTCAAGGATGGGCAGCGAGGGACACTTGTCGACAGTATCTGCTATGGCTTTCGCTATGGAAAGGTCTTTCAGAAAGTGCTGTCCCAGAAATTTCTTGGGCTTTACCTGTTTCATTCCGTTTATAACTTATACCGTCGTCCATACTAAATTAGCTATTGCTGCTTATCAATAAAATGCGCACATAAAACGGCATTTTAACGTTAGCGTGTACAAAGATAAACAAATCCTTTTGAAAAATAGCGCAATAAGAGGATTTTTTTCGGCACCACCCACACACGACACACTATGCCTGCCGAGGTAAGAGCAGGCAGCATATACCGACAAAAAATAAGGTAATAATATAGATGTTGTCCAAGCCTCGGTATTGTCCCCCTAGATTAGGGGACGAGCGAAGCGGAGGGGGTATTATTTACGAGAAGCGTACCACCTCCCCCTCTTCGAGGGTTAAAGGCCTTCGGCACTCCTTTGTGAAGCTAAAGCTTCAGTCGTCGCTACCGACGCTAATGCTCCGCGTCGGCCTCCTAACCTAGGAGGAGAATTTTAGAATGTGGACAACCCCTATATTATTGCCAAAAATAAAGGAGAGCAGATGCCCTCCTTTATCACTACATATATAAGGAATAAATATATACCCTAACGTTACTTTACAATCATTTTCTTGCCATTGACAATATAGATACCGGCACCGGCAATCTTCTCGACGCGACGGCCAAGGAGGTCGTAGATAACCTGCTCGCCAGCGGCAACCTCAATCTTCTCTACAGCGCTGCCTCCAGTGACTGTCCATACGCAAGTACCTGCGCAAGACTGCTTCTTTGCATGCCAGATTGTAGCAGGATAACCCCACTCGTCGATTCCCTCCTCAGCAGCATGGTCAACTACAATGTCTGCCAAATTCAAGGTGTAGACTCCTGCTACAGTAATAGGAGTAGACTTGTAGGCATTATCCACCCACTCGGCATTCGCCAGATATACCAACTCATCAGCAGCATTGGTACCGAAACCGGGGTCGTTTGTCAGGATGTACTCCTTACCATCGTCGCATGTGAGCTTAATCTCGCGTGAAATCTGTTGCCAGTTCTCGTCCATAGAAAGCTGTATGGGCTGGTTGAACTTAACAACAATCTTTTCGAGCTGCTCTGTTTCGCCTACAGCAGGAGTAACACTCACAACCTCAAGCGGAGTAATGGTCAATGTGTACAAGGTAACTGCAACCTGAAGTTCTTCGTTAGCCACACCGTCCATAGTGAACATACCTGCGGGCACTACAAACCAATATTCACCCTGCTCAGTAAAGCTCTGCTCGAAAGTGACCGTTATCTTACCATCGGCCAAAGTTGCTGTGCCCTCTGCTTCGCCACCACCAGGGAGGTATGCGGCTACCTTAGGACCATTCTCAATGAGCTTAACCTCCTTGACATTATTGAATGTGATTTCAAGATTACCGAGCTCCTGCACTCTGTCGCCATTCTCATAGTTAAGAGAGAATGAGGGATTAGTATCTATCACATTGAAGAACAAAGAGTGATAGGCGCTTATTCCATTATTACTAACGAAAACACCTTGATAGATGTCAAGATTATACTGTCCGGGAGTGGTGATAGGTGTCTCCAGCTCCAATGTCACAGTCTTCTTGTCTTCACTGATAACAACATCATTCTTTATGGCTACCACGGGTGTCCAGTATTTGTCAACAACAGACATACCAGCACTGGGCATCACTACCTTGACAATCTCTTCACTGAACGTAAGTTCTATCTTTTCGAGCTTGTCTGTGTTGACGGGCGAATAGCCATCAATAGGGAATGTAGTTACGATACTGAACGTGAATGTTTGGCCAGCAAACTCCTCGCCATCGACACTCTTGATGCATCCAGCGGGAATGGTATAGGAGTATGTGCCAGGGGTCTGCAGGTATTGATCCTGCATCTCCTCCTTACCGTCTTTATCAGTAACCGCTTTCTGCTCAAACAAGAATGCAGCCACATTCTTTGGCATCCACTCGGCTTCAAAGAGACGTGTCAATTTGAGTACTTCTTTCGTCTCGTTGTTCACCACGTCGATACCTCCCTCAGGGAGTGTCACGCTGATATCTTTAGAAAACTCAAGCTGAATCTGATAGACAGAGGTCACTGGGTTATCGCTACTGGGGTTGACAGAGACAAGCTTAAATGCATTGTCTTCTTGTGCCACTACTGTTCCTATCATCAGGAACATTGACATGAAGAAAAGTGTAAAAGTTTTTCTCATAACAATGGTTTTTAGTTATAGTTTTAGTTGATTAGTATAATTATTTCGCAAAAATAGTGTAAAAAAATGACATTATGCAAGCAACAGCAACTTTAGTTTTGCTAACAAACAAAAAAAGCCCCTTCTCCGAAGAGAAAGGGCTCTGAAGTCACATGATTGCCGGTATTACTTGATCAAAACCTTTACAGCCTCAATAGAGCCGTCAGCACGTACAATGCGCTTGATAGCTACACCAGCCTCAGGCTGATTCACCTGTACACCCATAAGGTTGTAATAGCTTACCGATACTACAGGAGCCGCTACATTGTCGACACCTTCACCAGGAGTTGCATTTGGATCGAACGGTATGAGATTCCAACCGAAGTTGAAGGCTGCGCCATTGCCACGGCCTGCCTTGTCGGCACCGGGGAGCATCACGTTGGTCCATCCCTTGGCAAAGTCACCTGTACCACCTACGAGACAGTAACGTGTACCGTTGAAGTAGATACGGAAGGTGCGCCACAACACGCTCGCGGGATCAAGGACGAAGTGCACACTACCTGTACGAGCCAAGATATTCTCTGCAATATGATAGAAGCCAAGGTTCTGGCTCATACCACATTCGGTCTCCTGCTCGATAGTCCAAGTGCTACCATCGTTTTTATAAGAACCAATCGCATAAGCGCCACAAGTGTCGGCATAAGCGAGGTGCCATACCTGAGCATTCTGCTGGGTCATAGTAGCATCGATGAGATCGCTAACCAACACATTTTGCTTGTCGGCATCGCTATTTGGAGCAGTGATGTACTTGCCTGTAGCAGCATCTTGGATGTAATAGAGCCCGTCGGGCAACATCTGCCAATCGGTAAAGTCTACCAAGGTATCATTAGGAAGAACATCAGAAGCCAAGCAGATAGCATAGCCTGCAGATGCGTAGAGAGCCTCAATGTAGGCATCAACAGACTTCACGGCATGGTCAACCTCGGGCTGAGAGGCGAGCTGAACAGCGAGCATTGTTTCAGCAGCTACAACAACAGAGTCGAGGGCGGCGTAAGCAGCGCTATCAAGCTTTGCAAAGCCAACGCCTACCTCATCCTTGGTTTCTGCCAAGATGGCCTTACCCTTCTCAATGGCCTCAGGCAGTGCGCTCCAATCCTCGGCGGGAGTGTAGGCATTGAAGAACAGGAGTCCGCTCTCCTCGGCGTCAGCCTTGGTATATCGTGTATCTTGGTCTTTCTGTCCCAGCACATAGAGGGTGTCAATCTTCGACAGCGCATTTCCATTGCCATTGTGACGGGTATCACCTACCGCAAGAGCCACCTTGTCACCAGCTTTCATATTGATATAAAACATTTGCTGAGCAGGATCAGTATCATAGTTATACGACACATAATCACCTATCTGATTGGCTGTAGTTGCACCGTTTTGCACAAAGTAGGCATAGCATCTTAGGTCTCCGCGATTCTTGCTGACACGATTGGCATCCTGTGAGGACACAGACGACTTAATCATGTAAATGGCATCTTCTGGTGCTGTAAAGATAGCGGCGATAGGAGTAGCCGTCATTGGATGGAATACACCGTCGACGCGTACAAACAGCCATGCTTCGGTTTGATACCAAGCAAGATTACCCTCAGCATTGGCTGCTGAATTATCACAAGTAGCATTATCGTAACTCCACTCCTCAATGGCATTGTCTGCTACAATATACTTACCAAAACTCCAAAGACCACCGTTGCCGGTAAAAGCAAATTCATGTTCATTGGCTTCGCTCTCAATATCGGCTGAGTAGGGGAACATGCGGTCATTGAGAGGCATAGAGAAATCGAGGGTTATCATAGACGCCCAGAAGTTGGAAAGAAGAGCATAAGCACTCTCAATATAGGGCAGCAAGTCGGTGGGAGCAATATTTCCAGCCTTATAATCCTCATAGTAGTTGTTCATCTCTTGTGAGAGCTCTTCTACTCTATCATACCATGCTTGTGAGAAGCAACCATAAGTGGTGCCTACCTCACATGAACCAAGGATAAAGTCAAGTGAGTCGAGACAAGCATATAATTCAACACCTACAACAACAGCTGCAGAGGCACTGCCCAAGCTGACAATCTGAGCATTAACGGTTGCTGTATCACTTTCGGCAGCTTCATACATCGAATTGGAAGCATTAATATTGCTCTGCAAGTTCTCCAACTCATTGATAACAAACTCAGCATCCTCAGACATTGAATACTTGTCAAATACTGATGTAGCATCAGCCACCCCGGCAATAAGGTTCTTATAAGCTGCGATTGAGGCATCAGCGGCAGCCATTGCAGCATCCAGCCCCTCTTTAGCTGCAATAGCGGCATCAGTAGAAGCGCCATTAGCAAGAAGATCCTTAGCTGCAGTTACTGCATTGGCCAAATCATTGTATACGCTCACCTGCATCTTGATGCTATCGGTATAATTCTCACTGGCCACCACGCTCGCTTGCAACGAAAGCATAGCAACAGCCTGATCCACATCAACATTTGCATCAGCATAATAGTAAAGTTGGGCATTATCCCATGCAAGCCAGTTGGCTGTAGTAGACTCAGTCTTGAAACCTACTGTCAGGTTACCATCGGCCACAACAGCCAACACATAAAAACGCTCAGGAGCACCATTGCCTGTGACTACAGAGGTCTTTGACTCGTTGGCATAAAGATAAGCGCCTTCAACGGGTAAGGTATCATCACCCTGCTGACAAGCGATACACGCTGCAGAGAATAGATAGGCACCGTTAGGCAAGTCTGCCAAGGATTGCTCAATAGAGATATCGCCCAGATTGGCTGTAGACTCTGCTTTAGAGGATGTCCACTGCTCTATAAAGTTCTTGCCAAACATAGGCTTGTAGTCATCCCCTTTACTGCTTGATTTGAAACCATTGTTGGTCCAAGATGCAATCGCATCCATCCCTGGATCTACCAGGAGAGAAGTGACATCTTCTCCCAACTGTGCATAACCGAACATCGGCATCACTGCACAACATGCCATTGCGGCAACCTTGCGTAAGATTTTTTCCATGATAATAAATATTATAGATTGTACAAATAGGTTTATAGACCCCAAAAGTATAGAATAAAATTATGTATGGCAAAAAAATACAAAAAACTTTTGTACCTTTGGGCTATAATTATGAATTTAATTCCAGAAACGAATATTTATGAAATATATAGGACCACACGTATCGGCATCGGGCGGCGTAGAACTTGCCCCTGTGAATGCCAAGGAACTGGGCGCAACAGCCTTTGCCCTCTTCACCCGCAACCAGCGCCAATGGGTATCGAAACCCCTATCGGAGCAGAGCATTACCCTCTTCAAGGAACGCTGCGCCGAGTATGGCTATGATGCACGCTATATCTTGCCTCACGACAGCTACCTCATCAATCTGGGGCATCCACACGAGGAGGGACTGGAAAAGTCACGCGCAGCCTTCTACGACGAGATGCACCGCTGCGAGCAGCTTGGACTCTCGATGCTCAACTTCCACCCTGGCAGCCACCTCAACGAAATAGACAAGGACGCCTGCCTGGCACGCATCGCCGAGAGCATCAACATCACCCTCGACCGCACACAAGGAGTGACGGCAGTCATTGAGAACACAGCCGGACAGGGCAGCAACATGGGCTTCTCCTTCTACCACCTGGCACAAATCATTGAGCAGGTTGAAGACAAGAGTCGCGTGGGCGTATGCCTCGACACCTGCCACACCTACTCGGCAGGATACGATATCAAGGACAATTATGAGGCCGTATGGCAGGAGTTTGGCGAGGTAGTAGGTTTCTCTTATTTAAAAGGTATACATCTCAACGACACGAAGAAGGCATTGGGCTCACGTGTAGACCGCCACGAGAGCATCGGTCTGGGGCTGTTGGGTATCGACTTCTTCAAACGCTTCATGCAGGACCCGCGTTTCGACAACATTCCGCTCATCCTCGAGACTCCCGACGAAACACGCTGGGCCGAAGAGATACAGCTGCTAAAGAGTTTCGAAATGGCCTAACACAAGAAGCAAAAAGAACCAAATTGACGGATTTTTGTTGGTTTTAATGATAATTTTTCACGATAACGCAAATTTTCTTGCCAATTTGTTGCACCAGTCAAAACAAACCCATACCTTTGCACCAGGTAACTAAGGTAAAAAGAAAAAATGAAGCAAGCTCACCTACATCGCCATTATCATCACCCTATCAGCCGATAAGGTAAGCGATGTATGTAGTTTGTTTTCATCATACAGGAAGGACTTACCTATCAGGCAGGTCCTTCTTGTTTTATACACCTAACTCATAAAAAGATTAAATAGAAAGAACCATATGATACGAATAGCTATCCAATCGAAAGGACGACTCAACGAGCAGAGCGTAGACCTGCTGCAAGATGCAGGCATGAATGTGAATGACCAGAAACGTAAGTTTCTCGATCGTGTAGGCAACTTCCCTCTCGAGATTCTCTACTTGCGCGACGATGATATCCCCGAAGTCGTGGCCGACGGCTCCGCCGACATAGGCATCGTAGGCTTCAATGAGGTGGCCGAGACAGATGCTGCAGTAGAGGTAGTGCGTCGATTGGGATTCGGTGGCTGCCGCATCTCGCTGGCCATTCCCAAAGCCGATGAGTACACCTCGCCTGCCTATTTCCAGGGCAAGCGCATCGCTACCTCCTACCCCAACATCCTGCGCCGCTTCTTCGCCGAGCAGGGCATCGAGGCCAGCATCCGCGTCATCAAGGGTTCGGTAGAGATAGCCCCCGCAGCAGGCATTGCCGATGCCATCTTCGATATCGTATCGTCGGGTGGCACCCTCGTGTCGAATGGTCTCAAGGAGGTGGAGCAGGTCATTCAGTCCGAGGCTGTGCTCATCGCCAACCCCAACCTCTCGCCCGAGAAGCGCGCCATCCTCGACTCATTGCTCTTCCGCATCGATGCTGTCACCAATAGCCGTGGAAAGAAATATATCCTGATGAACCTCCCCGCCGACAAGGTCGACGAGGCCATCGCCATACTCCCCGCCATGCGCAGTCCGTCGGTAATGCCTCTGGCCGACAAGTCCTGGTGTTCACTGCACTCCGTAGTGAAAGCCGACGAGCTGTGGGACAAGATAGAGCGCCTCAAGCAGATTGGTGCCGAGGGCATCCTCGTCTTGGATTTGGACAAAGTAATTGAATAAAGAGAGGCCTCTCCCCCCGCCCTCTCCCAAGGAGAGGGGGCTTGCAGGCATCACAAAAAGTATACCTAACAACATTAGTAATATATATTATAAAAGAAAAGCCCTTCTCCACGATGACCGAGTCACCCCTCCTTGGGACGACGCGAAATAGAGCGTCGTTTGCGACGACTGTCGATTTATCGGCAACAAGGAGTCTCGCTTGCGAGTTTAAAGGGGGAGGCCTCCATTTAATTTTATATGCTACAAACACACATTTCCCCCGATAAAAATACCTGGCCAGAGCTGATGCTCCGTGCCACCGATGACGATACTGTCATCGAACAGCGTGTACGCGCCATCCTTGAGCGCATCCGCCAGAGAGGTGACGAGGCCCTGCGTGCCATCACCACAGAGATTGACGGACGTTGCCCCGAGTCGTTGCAAGTATCTGAGGCCGAGTTTGCCGAAGCCGAGTCTTTGGTGAGTGAAGAACTCCAATCGGCCATCCGCCAGGCAGCAAGCAATATCAGCGCTTTCCACAAGGCGCAGCAGACTCCTGCCGTAGATGTCTACACCATGCCCGGTGTGCACTGCCGTCGCCGCGTGCTCCCCATACGCCGCGTAGGTCTCTACATACCGGGTGGCAGTGCCCCACTCTTCTCCACCATTCTGATGCTGGCACTTCCCGCCCAGATTGCAGGCTGCGAGGAGATTGTGCTTTGCACCCCATGCGACCGCACCACTGGCAAGGTAAATCCCGTAGTGCTCTACACTGCCCAACTGTGTGGCGTACACACCATATATAAATTGGGTGGCGCACAAGCCATTGCCGCCATGGCCTATGGCACCGAGAGCATAGAGCGCGTGTTCAAGATTTTCGGCCCCGGCAACCGCTACGTGACCAAGGCCAAGCAGATGGTCAGTGCACAGGGCACCGCCATCGACATGCCCGCAGGCCCTTCCGAAGTGATGATCATGGCCGACGACAGCGCCCGTCCCGACTTCGTGGCGGCCGACTTCCTCTCCCAAGCCGAGCATGGCCCCGACAGCCAATCGCTGCTCGTATGCCGCAGTCAAGAATTTGCCGAGCAGGTCAATGCCGAGATAGCGCGTCAGCTCGCTCTGCTACCCCGTGCCGATATTGCCACACGCTCGCTTGCCAACAGCCGCATCGTGGTATTTGACGACATCGACACCATGATTGCCTTTGCCAACGCCTACGCTTCTGAGCACCTCATCATCGCCATGGACGATGCGTGGGCTGTGGCCGACCGCATCACTGCAGCAGGCAGCATCTTCGTGGGACACTACTCTCCCGAAAGTGCCGGCGACTACGCCTCAGGCACCAACCACACCCTGCCCACCATGGGACTCGCCAACGCCTACAGCGGCATCGGCCTCGACAGCTTCATGCACGCCATCACCTATCAGGAACTCAGCCAGGAAGGCCTCAACAGCCTCAGCAACACCATCATCCGCATGGCCGAAGCCGAGGGACTGGACGCACATGCCAATGCAGTGAAGGTAAGGGTGGAAGGCCCCCTCCTAACCTCCCCCAAGGGGGAGGGACTGCAAACATCGCAGTCTGTCTCATCCCCCCTTGGGGGGAATGAGGGGGGCCAAGCTCTTGTTCGCCCCAACATCGCCGCCCTAAAACCCTACTCCACCGCCCGCGACGAGTACAAGGGCAGCATCGGCATCTACCTCGACGCTAATGAGAACCCCTTCGACAATGGCTACAACCGCTACCCCTCTACCGCGCTCAAGGAGCAGGTGCGCAGCGCCATAGCACAGAAGAAGGGCGTCAATCCCACACGCCTCTTCCTCGGCAACGGTAGCGACGAGGCCATCGACCTCCTGTTCCGCATCTTCTGTCGTCCCGGCATCGACAACATCGTCAGCATAGCGCCCACCTACGGCATGTACAGCGTGTGTGCTGCCATCAACGACATCGAGTGCCGCGAGGTGATGCTCGGCGAGGACTTCAGTCTGCCCGTAGAGGCACTCCTGAGCGCTACTGACATGCAGAGCAAGCTGCTCTTCGTGTGCTCACCCAACAACCCCACAGCCAATGCCTTCCCCCGCGAACAACTCGTCTCGCTCCTGAGCCGCTTCCCCGGCATCGTGGTGGTCGACGAGGCCTACATCGACTTCTCCTCTGTGCCCAGCATGGTAGAGCTGATAGACCAATACCCCAACCTCATCGTCCTGCAGACCCTCTCGAAAGCCTACGGCCTTGCCGGTCTGCGCATGGGCCTTGCCTTTGCCGAAGAGCGCATCATCCGCCTGTTCGAGCAGGTGAAGTACCCCTACAACATCGGTACCGACACATTGGCACTCGCCCTGCGCCTTCTCGCGACGGACATCACCCCACAGGTGCAGACCCTCATCGCCGAACGCGAGCGCGTAGCCGCAGCCCTCACCGAGCTACCCTATATAGAGAAGGTATACCCCAGCGATGCCAACTTCCTCCTCGTGAAGACCGCCCGTCCGCGCGAGCTCTACGACTACCTCATCGCCCGCGAACTCATCGTGCGCGACCGCTCACGCACCCCAGGCTGCGAGGGCACCCTGCGCATCACCATCGGCACACCCGAGGAGAACGACAGACTGATACGGGAGTTGAGGGCTTGGAGTTAACAACTTCGTTGTTGAGCTTCGGCTGCGCTCGCTGTGAGAGTTCAAACAAGTTTGACTCTCGCTCACTGGCACGAACCTTGAGGGCTGAGAGTAAAAACTGCGAGAGGCTGCACATGCACCTCTCGCTTTTGTTTTTTCGCAATAATAAATCAACCTAATACATGCAATAGATTTATTACAAACATGCGACAAAACCAGTACATACATGTACCGCGAAAACGCAAGGCTCTGATCAAAATGTCAGAGCCTTGCATTTCAAAAAATCTCTTTGTCCATTTTCCGAAATCTCTTTGTCCGATTCAAAAATCGCCTTTTTCGGCCTCTCGAAGTTTGACGTTTTGCTACAGACATTGTCGATTGGGCGACAATATGATAGACATATCATACTGTCTCATATAGTCCTCATTCTGTCGATAGAATGGTTAGAAATTCTCTCCGCACTCCCAGTACCAAATAATTTCAGCGAAGTGAGACTCGAGTCTCACCATAGAGAGATTGCAGTCTCTACATACAGAAATTCCAGTCTCACCACATAGAGATTGGAGTATCGCAGTATAGAGATTGAGGGGACGGAGGTTTATTATTTATTGTCAAAACAACTTTCTAATAAAAACGCACCTCGTAAATCTCTTTTTGAATGTAATCCAGGAAGCGTGCAGCATGTGCTCCGTCCATTTGCGTATGGTGGAATTGGAAAGAAACGGTCAAGGTGGTTTTGAACCACGCACGTTTGTACTTGCCCCAAATCATGAACGGATTGTTGAAAATGCCACTATACATACCTACTGCACCATCAATTTCATATTGTGCCAATGCAGAAGTGCCTATCACCATACTCTGATGTGAAAGGTCGTGGTCGGTACAACTCTGTGCTACTTGTTGAGTTAAGCGTAGATAATCATTACTGAATTGCTGTAAATCGTCGTTGAATGGAAGATCGCACGAACTTACTTCGCCAGCGCTGTTAGCAACGATGGTATTTACTGCGATAGTATCGAACCGCATCAACTTACCACTCACGGGAAGCATATAAAATTCTTTGATTTTGCTCGCTGCCATTCCAATGCAATAGCACATCAGCATATTAAATTTCAATCTTTTCTTTCTGCTGATTTTTACAAGATTGGAGACATCAAGTGTCTTGAAAAATGTAACCATCGGCATTGGGGCGTTCATCCACATCTCAAAAGCGTAAGCACGAGTGGTTGTTTGAGGATTGACTTCTTTCATACTTTTCTGTCATTAAGTTTGTAAATGAAGTTGCAAAAGTAGATGAAGTATCCGACATAGGATAGAACAAATGAGACTTCTATATAGGAGTAGTAAACAAGTCGGAATAGGGAGTTGAAACTTCGAGCAATGATAAAGGAGTGTATCCACACAACTTATTGAACTCCCGTATGAGGTGTGACTGGTCTGCATAACCGCTTGCGTATGCCAAATCGGCTTGATTGGTTTTACCCTGCTGATGCTGCATCAGCCATAATGCCTTTTGAAAGCGGACAATACGAGAATACTCTTTGGGATTCATCCCTACATGCAAATAGAACTCGCGTTCGAATTGTTTCTTGCCCAAACAACAAATTGAAGACAACTCAGTTACAAGGGTATGAGGAGCAACACAAAGTTTCTCTACGGCTGCATTTATCCGCATTACTCTGTATGTCGTATCGTATGTCGTATTTGATAGTCGTGACAATAACCATTTCTCGATGAGGTTTATACAAATGTCGTTATCCTTACATTCGAATACTTGTGCAGCCAACTCGTTCAGTTGTTTATCCTCAATGTCATAGCCTGAAACCTCTTGGTTATAAAAAGATGATGCAGGAGCATTCAGGAATGTATTCATCGTATGCGGATAGAATACAGCAACAATCATTTCGACATTACCGTCAGCTTGCAGGTGTGAAGAAAAATTAACTTGCCCACTGATTGTCAGTTTATTTTGTGTTGCACCCAATTCCGGTATAAATAGCGGCGTTCGCTTATGAAAAATGATTTGAGGACATCCAATAGGGAATGTATAGGTATTCAGCAATTGAATACTACTGAATACCCAATAATACCTTACATAAGGTTGTAACAACTCACATGGCTTGTAAAACTTAAATTCCTCTTGAATCATATTGCAAAATTACAAAGAAGCCGTAATAATAAAGCATATACAGGCAAATTATTACGACGGGTAGTGTGTTCCCGTCACAGCGGATAGATATCCGCTGCTAACGAGTATCAGGGTCTGAGCCCCGAGAGAATAGTCCAAAATCCACAGAAGGTTTTCGAAGAATAGGCGCAGACGTACTTCGAAAGCCTTCTGTGGAATTATAGCCTTAGAAAACTAGAGAACGTTATCTGCTAATATATCACCAGCCCCACCAAGGCACCTATACCTATTACGGAGAAGGGGCCGAGTTTCTTGAGGTACAGGGCGATGAAGGCGACGATGCAGATGACAAAGCTCTTCCAGTCGATGAAGTTTTCGGGGGTGGCCAGGCTGAGGGCTGCGGTACCAATAAGGCCCAGCACGGCGGGACGGAGACCACTCATCACGCCACGGAAGATGGGGTGGTCTTTCCAGTGGGCGTAGACCTTGGCAAGCAACAGCACAATGATGAACGAGGGAAGCACCACAGCAAAGGTAGCGGTGAACGAGCCGAGAACGCTCATGAACTCTGACGCTCCGGCCTTGGCCAGCACTTCGTAGCCGATGTAGGTGGCCGAGTTGATGCCGATAGGCCCTGGGGTCATCTGCGAGATGGCAACGATGTCGGTAAAGGTGGTGTCGTCAATCCAGCCGTGCACCGTGACCACCTGGTTCTGGATGAGCGAAAGCATGGCATAGCCACCACCGATAGTGAACATGCCGATGAGGAAAAAGGTCAGAAACAACTCTACGTAGATCATAATATTAATTCTGAATTCTGAATTATGAATTATGAGTTGTCCGTTGTCCATTGCCTGTTGTCTGTCGTCCATTGTACCAACTGATGAAGGCGGCAACGACGATGACACATATCAAGATATATATAGGCGACACACTGAGAAGGCACACGAGCGCCATCGACGCTATCCAAACTATCCACGACCACCAACGCATCTTGGTAGCCTTGAGCATGTCGATCATGGGCACACCAATGAGGGCTACCACGACGGGGCGGATGCCCTTGAAGGCCTTGATGACATAAGGATTATCCTTATAACTGGTAAAGAACATCGCCACCAGCAGGATGATAAGGAAGGGAGGCAAGCAGCTGGCAATGGTAGCCACCACACTGCCCTTGGTGCCGCGTAGACGGTGACCGGTAAGGATAGAGATGTTGACGGCAAAGAGTCCGGGTGCCGTCTGTGCCAAGGTGATGATGTCTACAAAATCTTCATCGCCCAGCCATCCGCGCTGCACGAGCTCGCTCTTTAT
The DNA here is from genome assembly GCA_017622495.1 of Bacteroidaceae bacterium. Classification (GTDB taxonomy): domain Bacteria; phylum Bacteroidota; class Bacteroidia; order Bacteroidales; family Bacteroidaceae; genus UBA1189. Next base: position 43,852 of record JAGAQY010000018.1, read on the forward strand.
CGCCGCTATCATGGGGATGCCACCGCCAATGGTGAAGGCACCAATCTTTCCGAATACGAGGAATATCTGCCAAAGGCTTATCATAAATATCCTATTGTCTTTTGCGAGTGCAAAGGTACAACAAGCCGAGCGGAGAACAAAGCAAACTTGTTTGTTTTTTATTCCGAGGCGCAGTGTCCCTTCTGCTTGTAGCTACAAGCTAAAGGTACAACAAGCCCGGAAAATAAAAAAATAAACAATTTATTTTGTTGTCCTATCTGCATATTGTATCTTTGCGGATTAGAAACTGTTTGGATTTTAACGTTAATATGTATTTGAAGAACTTTTCGGATTATCTGAGACCATTTCGGGCATCTTTACCCTCTCAATTCTTGCAAATAGACCACTATTTGCTTCGCCCCGAGAGGATAAATCTATCCCCAAATGCCTCTCAGCTAAACTCGAAATAAAATCCAAACAGCTTCTTAAAGTAAAAAGATTGTATGAACCGACTACTCGTCATTGACCGCGACGGCACTATTCTCGTGGAGCCGCCCGTGGACTATCAGATAGATAGTATAGCAAAAACGGACTTTGTGCCCGGTGCCATCAGTGGCATGAAAGCCATCAGCAACCTTGGCTACCAACTCGTCATGGCCAGTAACCAAGACGGACTCGGCACTGCCAGTTTCCCCATGGAGGACTTCCTGCCCCCACAAGAGATGATGCTCAAGGTGCTCGCCTCAGAGGGTGTACAGTTTGACGACATCCTCATCGACCCTACGATGCCCGAGGAGAATGCTCCTACGCGCAAACCGGGCATAGGCATGTTTGGCAAATACCTCACAGGCGATTACAACCTTGCAGAGAGCTACGTGATTGGCGACCGCCTCACCGATGTGATGCTGGCCAAGAACCTTGGTGCTCGCGCCATCTTGCTGCAGTCGCCCGAGAAGGCCGCCGACGCACTCGCCGAGCAAGGCCTTACTGAGACATGTGCCCTGTGCACCACCTCGTGGAATGAGATTGCCGAGTATCTGCGCCGTACGCGCCGCGTAGCCTCAACGGAGCGCAACACCCGCGAGACGAAGATTGCCGTGACCGTAGACCTCGACGGACACCTGCCCACGAGCATCGATACGGGACTGAAGTTCTTTGACCACATGCTCGACCAGATAGCCCACCATGGCAGCATCTCGTTGCAGATACAATGTCAAGGTGACCTCGAGGTAGACGAGCACCACACGATGGAGGATGTAGCCATCGCCCTCGGCAACACCCTGCGCGAGGCATTGGGCGACAAGCGCGGCATAGAGCGTTACGGCTTTGCCCTCCCCATGGACGAGTGCAAGGCGCTCGTACTGCTCGACCTTGGCGGACGTATCGACTTTGACTGGGATGTTACCTTCACCCGCGAGTATGTGGGCGACACACCTACCGAGATGTTCCGCCACTTCTTCTATTCGCTCTGCGCAGCCATGCAGTGCAACCTCCACATCAGTGCTCGCGGCGACAACAACCATCACCTCATCGAGGGTGTGTTCAAGGCCTTTGCCCGCAGCCTGCGTGCCGCCTTACACCGCCAACCATTCAACTACGATTTACCCAGTAGCAAGGGAGTATTATGATAGCTATAGTAAATTACGACACAGGAAACATACGTTCGGTAACCAACGCCTTGGCTCGCGTAGGCTGCACCGACTGGGTGTATACCGATGACAAGCGCCTACTCACCACTGCCGACAAGGTGATACTGCCAGGTGTGGGCGAAGCCTCCACTGCCATGGCCAAGCTCGCCGAGCGCGGCCTCGACAGCCTCATCCCCACCCTAACGCAACCCGTACTGGGCATCTGCGTGGGCACCCAACTGATGTGCCAAAGCAGCGAGGAAGGCGATGTGGACTGTATGGGCATCTTCCGCACGAGAGTGAAGAAGTTTATCTGTCAACAGACAACAGACAACGGTCAACAGTCGCCATCCGGATGTACACACTGCACGGAGCCTGCCAATAAGCCGTTGACCGTAGACCGTAGACCGTTGACTATTGAGAAAGTTCCCCACATGGGCTGGAACCAGATTACCGACCTGCGCACACCACTCTTCAATCATATTGACGAAGGAGCCTATATCTACTACGTACACTCCTACTATCCCGAGCTGTGCGACGACACTATCGCCACCTCCCACTACATCAACGCGTTTAGTGGTGCTCTCGGCCGCGACAACTTCTTCGGCACCCAGTTTCACCCCGAAAAGAGCGGAGCCATAGGAGCACAAATCCTTAAAAACTTCCTGGAGCTATGAACAAAATGGTAGACTCGAACGATAAGCAGTCAATTGTCAATTGTCAATTGTCAATTAATATAATCCCTGCCATTGATCTCATCGACGGCAAGTGCGTGCGCCTCACCAAGGGCGACTACAGCCAGAAGAAGCAGTACGATGCCTCACCGCTCGACATGGCACTGCGCTATCAGGACATAGGCATACGCCGTCTGCACCTCGTAGACCTCGATGGTGCCAAGAGCAGCAGTCCACGCAACCTGCACGTGTTGGAAGAGATTGCCACGCGCACCTCACTCGATATCGAATGGGGCGGTGGCATCAAGAGCGACGAAGCCTTGCGCGATGCTTTTAACGCCGGCGCACACCACCTCATCATAGGTAGCGTGGCAGTGAGCCGACCCGAGCTGTTTGCCCGCTGGCTCGAGCAGTATGGTGGCGACCGCCTCATCCTCGGTGCCGACGTCAATGATGGCCGTGTAGCCATCAACGGATGGATGGACCAGTCGGAGCAGACCATCGAGTCGCTCATCGACCGCTTTACCCCCCATGGACTGCGCGAGGTCATCTGCACCGATATAGCCAAGGACGGTATGCTGCAGGGGCCATCCTTCGACCTCTATGCCCGCCTGCAGGCGGCATACCCCGAGCTGGACATTATCGTGAGTGGCGGCATCAGTGCCATGGACGACATATACCGCCTCAATGAGATGCACCTGCGCCACGTCATCGTGGGCAAGGCCATCTATGAGGGACGGATTAGTTTAGAGGAGATAAGAAGATGTTAGCCAAACGTATCATACCCTGCCTGGATGTCAAGGACGGACGCACCGTCAAGGGCATCAATTTTGAAGGCCTGCGCGACGTAGGCGATGCCGTAGCCCTCGGAAGCCAGTATGCTCGTGAAGGAGCCGACGAGCTCGTCTACCTCGACATCAGTGCCACACGCGAAGGACGCAGTACCTTCACACATCTCGTGACCCGCATAGCCGAGGAGATAGATATCCCCTTCACCGTAGGAGGAGGCATCAGCACACTCGACGATGCCGCCCGACTGCTCGATGCCGGTGCCGACAAGGTGAGCATCAACAGTGCCGCCATACGCAACCCGAACCTCATCGACGAGATTGCCTCAAAGTATGGTTCACAGTTTGTTGTCATCGCCATTGATGCCAAGCTCATCGACGGACGTTGGCTGGCCACCACGCACGGAGGCAGCCGCCCCACCGACAAGGAACTCTTTGCCTGGGCACACGAGGCACAGGAACGCGGAGCGGGCGAACTGCTTTTCACCTCAATGAACCACGACGGCACTCGTCAGGGATACCCTTGCGATACCTTTGCTCGCCTGGCCGAACACCTGCGCATACCCATCATCGCCTCAGGCGGAGCCGGCAGCATTGACGACATTGCCGATGTGCTCACCCACGGACGTGCCGATGCCGCACTCGCTGCCAGCATCTTCCACTACGGCGAGATACCCATACCCGTGCTCAAACAGGCACTCAGCGAAAGAGGCATAGCGGTGCGGAGATAAAGAAGAGAATCATTGTATTTTAGGATTTTCTAGAACTCCCTAGGATTTCCTAGGAACCCCTAGAAAGTATAATAAAAAGATATAATATGACCTACCAAGATTTCAACCTAAGCAAGACAGCCGACGGGCTTCTCCCCGTCATCATCCAGGATGCCGACAGCCTCAAGGTGCTGATGCTCGGCTACATGAACCAGGAAGCCTTCGAGAAGACACTGACCGAAGGCCGCGTCACCTTCTATAGCCGCACACGCCAGACCCTCTGGACCAAAGGCGAGACGAGCGGCAACTTCCTCCACGTAGTAGAAATGTTTGCCGATTGTGATGGTGACACCCTACTCATCAAAGCCCGCCCCGACGGTCCCACATGCCACCGTGGCACCACAGCATGCTTCGACACACGCGACAACGAAGGATTCCTCGGCACCCTCGAGGCCTGCATCAAGGACCGCCACGCCCAGATGCCCGAGGGCTCATACACCACCTACCTCTTCAATAAGGGCGTGAACAAGATAGCCCAGAAGGTAGGCGAAGAGGCCGTAGAGACCGTCATCGAGGCCATCGATGGTAACCGCGAGCGCTACCTTTACGAAGCCGGCGACCTGCTTTACCACCTCCTCGTACTCACCGAGCAGATGGGCTGCTCACTCTCTGACCTCGAAGATGAACTGGCCAAGCGTCATAAGTAACGCACGAACGACATCATCATATAATAATAGGCAGGACTCAGGTCCTGCCTATTATTTGTTTCAGCTATACCGTATAGGCTTACTTCACTGCCAGAGTCACAATACTCATAGCGGGGAGAGTAACCTTAATACCATCCTTGGCCACCTTAGCACCCTTAAACTCGGTGGTCTTCACCACATCGGGATGCTCGAATGAGTTGTGGTCGCCCACATTCTTCGAGGTAAGGATCTCACCTGTCACCTTCTTTCCCTTCACATCAGGAAGGCTGATGACAACCTCTTGCTTCTGCTTGAGATCCACATTGGCCAAAGAAATATGGATAACGCCTTCGCTGTTCTTAGAAGCTGTAGCACTGAGCATGGGAAGTGTACGGGTAGGCTCCTCATCGCTGCGACCAGGTTGGTAACGCTCGTTCTTCACCTGCATCTCATCGCATGTGATATCCATAGGAATGAAGGTAGCGTCCTGATGAGGCTTGTACATCTTGAATACATAGTAGGTGGGAGTAAGCACCATCTTGTCGCCCTTGGTGAGGATCATCGACTGCAGCACATTGGCTATCTGCGCAATGTTACACATCTGGATACGGTCGGTGTACTTATGGAACACGTTGAACGAGAGCGCTGCCACAAAAGCATCGCGCATGGTGTTCTGTTGGAAGAGGTGACCACGTACGGTACCGGGCTCCTCATCCCACCAGGTGCCCCACTCGTCGACCATGAGTCCTACGCGCTTGCGGCTGTCGTAGCGATCCATAATCTCCATATGTTTCTTCAGCACAGGCTCTATGCCGAGGCACTTGCCGAGACACCAGTAGTAGTCATCATCGGTGAAGTTGAGCGCCGAGCCCTTGCTACCACTCCATGTGAGCACGGTGTAGTAGTGGAGCGAGAGACCACGCATGTGACCGGCTGCATTGCGCATAAGCACCTCTGTCCAATTGTAGTCATAGTCGCTGGCACCGCTGGCAATCTTGAACAGGCGGTTGCCATTGTACTCGCGGCAGTAGGTCTGATAGCGGCGATAAAGGTCGGCATAGTACTCAGGACGCATGTTGCCACCGCATCCCCAACTCTCGTTGCCCACGCCGATGTACTTCACCTTCCAGGGCTCTTCACGGCCGTTTTCCTTGCGCAGCTTGGCCATAGGGCCATCCTTAGCAGTCATATACTCTACCCACTTGGCAGTCTCCTCTACCGAGCCACTACCCACGTTCATGGACACATATGGTTCGCAGCCAAGGAGTTCACAGAGGTTGAGAAACTCGTGTGTACCGAAGCTGTTGTCCTCAACTGTTCCGCCCCAGTTGTTGTTGACCATGCGGGGACGGTTTTCACGCGGGCCGATACCATCCATCCAGTGATACTCGTCGGCAAAGCAGCCGCCTGGCCAGCGAAGGTTGGGGATGCTGAGCTCCTTGAGAGCACCCAGCACATCGTTGCGATAGCCATTGGTATTGGGGATAGAGGAATCCTCACCTACCCAAAGTCCACCATAGATGCAGGTACCGAGATGTTCGGCAAACTGGCCGTAGATATGACGGCTAATCACATTCTTACCCTCCTCCGGATGGAGTGTCAGGGATGCTTCGCGCTGCGCTACTGCAGGCATGGCACAAAGGAGTGCCAGGGAGCACAATAACTTTTTCATGTTCTTGAGATTAATGTTGTTGAATAATGATATGTATGTTTTTATTTTCTTTTAGCCTATCGTTTGAAACTATTGGCGAAGATAAACATTTATTGTTAAATATGCTATTTTTGTCTTTCTTTTTCGTATCTTCGCAGCAATATAATATATTTTAAAACAATGAAAAACAGAATTCTCACCCTTTTTATTGGCATTGCCGCAGCATTCGGCATGCAAGCACAAGAGTACACCACCTACCTGTTTGCCTACTTTTCGGGCAACTGGCCCGACGGCGAGCAGGTGCGCTACGCCCTGAGCGACGACGGCTACAACTACCATGCCCTCAACTATGGTCGCCCCGTAGTAGCCTCTGACACTATCGCCCTGAAACGCAGTGTGCGCGACCCCCACATCCTCCGTGCCGAGGATGGCAAGACCTTCTACATGGTGCTTACCGACATGCGTTCCGATATGGGATGGCAGAGCAACGACGGCCTCATCCTGATGAAGAGTACCGACCTGCTGCATTGGGAGCACACCGCCATACACTTCCCCACCCGATTCCCCGATCTTGAGGGCTTCGACGAGAAGAACCTCCATGCCGTATGGGCACCGCAGACCATCTGGGACGAGAAGGTGGGCAAGTACATGATCTACTATTCCATCGGCCGCCACGACTGGGAATATCCTACCGAAGACCCCAACTTCAACCAGCCCTACTTCCGCATCTACTACTCGTATGCCAACGAGGACTTCACCGACATCACTGAACCCCGCTTGCTCTTCGACTTTGGTACGGCAGCCATCGACGGTGACATCGTGTACGATGCCAAGAACGAGGAGTACGTACTCTTCTTCAAGGACGAAGGCCGCTCGGTGATGAACAAGAAAGGCAATTTCCGCACTCGCCAGGGTGTGATGCGTGCCACCAGCAAGTCGCTCACCGGCCCCTACGAGGTAGAGTACCGCCACCTGCAGAAGCCTGGGCAATACCCCACCGAAGGCTCCAGCGTATTCCCCCTAATCGGCAGCGACGAGTACATCCTCATGTATGACTGCTACGCCAACGGCCACTACCAGTTCTGCAAGAGCAATGACTTGAAAAACTTCACCTATGTGCAGAACACCCCCACCCGCGGCACCTTCACTCCCCGCCACGGCTCCGTAATCCATATCACCGATGCCGAGCGCCAGCGGCTCGAAGCTTGGTCATCATTGGGCGAAGCTGTGCAGGACATGGCAAAGATAGCTGTACCATGCTACACGCTCGACGAACTGGCCAAGCGTAAGGATCTGGAGACCTATGCCTCTCAAGTAATGGCCACCAAAAACACTCCCAAGGCATTCAAGAAAACCGAGAAGAAAATCCGCAAGTTTATCGCTAAGGTAAAACAGTAGTCGTACCATACACACAGACAACACAAGCCACTCCTTCTCATAAAGGGAGTGGCTTGGTTTATTGATTATCTATGAGAGTGAGCGTTATATTTGAACGAGCGTGGTGTTTGATACAGTAACCCATAAGGCTTTCAAGGTACGTCTACGCCTATTCCTTGAAAACCTTATGGGTTACTCTGCGCTTTGGTAGCGGATGTCGTTGGGGACTATATAAATGAATCAAGCGGACTGGCCTGTATGAAGACGAGTCCGCTTGATTAAGTCATATGGTCAAGAATCACTTATTGTCAACCACAACCTTACGGCCATTGACGATATATACACCTTTTTCCAGTGTCTCTACATCACTATACCGAAAACCTCGTAAATCGTAAATCACCTTATCAGGCTCTTCGTTGCAGATATTGCCTATGCTGCTACCTTCGATAGTCATTATGTGGGAAAACTTACTCCAGACATCAGCATTCAAATACTCATCTAACACCTTTTGCGGAACATAAAGTTTACAGTTCTGATACACAGCATCTGCGAACTCTTCAGTTTGAGGAGGATCTAAACTATAAAGAATTATGCGAGTGAAAACATCTGAAGGAATCAAAGGGACTAAGTTTCCCTTTACAATTAACAATTCCACTCCAGAGCATCCAACAAACACGTTCTTTCCAAATGTCTCGATATGGCTTCCTAATTCTATGTTTTTTAACATTGAGCACCTTCCAAATGCCACTTCAGCTACCTCTACAACTCCATCTGGAATACTGATTGAGAGAAGATTGTTGCAGTCATAAAAGGCCCCGGTTCCTATTTTAGACACACTTCCACCGATAGTAACAGAGACCAAGTTGTTGCAGCCATAAAATGCACAATCTCCTATATCCGTCACTTTATTAGGAATATCAATTAAGGAAAGACTATTACAACCGTAGAATGCAGAACGCCCAATTAGCGAGATATTCTCTGGTATCTCAATAGAAGTGAGACTAGAACATCCCCAGAACAAGCATTCCGCAATCGAATCAATGTTTTCAGAAATTGTGGCCGACACCAAACATTCGTTTAAGGAGAAAGCATATTCACCTATCGTCCTCACGCTATTTGGAATATTAATAGAGGTTAGTTTCTTGCAACTTTGAAAGGCATGATTCCCAATTATTTCCACCCCATTACCCAAAGAAATAGTACTTATATTTCCACAAGCCAAAAAAGCGCCCTTTTTTATTTCTTTAACACTTCCAGGAATAGTCACAGAGGTTAAACTGTTACAACTAGAGTATTTACAACCAGTTATTACTCAATATTTTGCGAGTAATAAGTCAGAAATATGGTCATAACCTTTAAGGGCGCATTCTAAAAGGTGAAGATTTAACGTTTTTATTGTTTCTTAACGCTCAAAGCGTATCAATAAAGGATGTTTCTTCTCTTTTCAGTGCTATTTGCAGTTTGATGTTTCCATCATTCC
>JAGAQY010000019.1 GCA_017622495.1 Bacteroidaceae bacterium
CATGACATCAGAATCAGTATGACCGAAGACTATAACCCGACGGACAACGCCATCGCAGAGCGCACCAATGGTATCATCAAGACTGAAACCGTCTACTCCAGGAAGACGTTCAACAGCATCGGGCACGCAAGGAACGTCATCGGACGGTTCATACACTTTTACAACTATAACCGTCCTCACATGAGCATCGGCTACAAGATACCGGCAGTAGCCCACATGGAGACCGGGGAACAGAAAAAGATGTGGAAGAAGAAGAATTATCCTGAAAAGGTGTACAACAATGGAAATAATGACATACCTTTGCCGTGCCGAACGACGGGGTCGGATGAAGGCTGCAACCATCACTCCGTATTCCCCACATAAAAGAATGAATGTCCCGTTGAGGGACATCCATTCTTGCCGAACAACGAGGCCGGACTCATGCTGTCCCATCAGCCGAGATGTCAAGCGGAACAGCATGGAATCGGAGAAAGCGTAAACCTCGACAGTATGGCAATTGAAAAGGTGTAAATCTTTTCAGCTAATGAAGCAAAAAAACGTCTACTGAAATCAGGAAAAGACAATCTGCATGTTCAAAAACTTAAATATCCGCGGATACGTAATGAAATATCCATGGATACGTGATGAAATAACCGTGAATACGTAATGAAATATCCGTGGATATTTAGTTTTTTCGTTTGCTCCGTCGGAGTTATTCTTTGGTATGAGCGCTACTTTTGAGGCTGTATAATCCGGAAAATATGCCTATTTTCGTTCAGCAATAGTCCTATATATCTGATAAAACAGTATCTTTACGGTAAGTCGTGAAGATAATCCCACTTGTTGCGAGCAAACAACAAAATATTACTCGCTAAAACGAGTTTTGCTCGTCCTACTTTGTTGTTTGTTCACTCGCTTATGATTATCTTTGCAACAACTTAAGTAATCACAGAATAACGATGTGACTAAATTTGCATTTGTGCATATTTGCTTTGATATAAAAATGTAGCCAATGAATCAGTTGCAGGTAATACAGAATAAGATATACGAGATTCGAGGTCAGAAAGTTATGCTTGATCGTGATTTGGCTGAGATGTATGGAGTTCCCACAAAAGTCCTCAATCAAGCTGTCAAGCGCAATATTGAGCGTTTCCCCGAAGATTTCATGTTTCAACTTTCAGCGGAGGAGACACAAGAATGGAGGTCACAATTTGTGACTTCCAATTCCATTAAGATGGGAGTCAGACGTAATCCTTATGCTTTCACTGAATTGGGAGTGGCAATGTTGAGCAGTGTGCTTAGTTCAAAAACTGCCGTTCAGATTAATATGGGTATTATGCGAGCTTTTGTCGCAGTACGTCAAATGATAAGTTTACCTTCAAGCGGAACGTTGGCCGGGTTGCAACTCGAAGTAAAGGAACTGAAAGCCTATATCGAAGAGGTTTTTGCCGATTATAACGATATCAATGAAGATACCCGTGTACAGTTAGAACTGATAAACCAGACACTTGCCGAGTTGCAATCACAGAGACAGGGTGCAACGAATCGCCGTCCGATAGGCTTTGTGCAATATGACAAAGAACAAGAGTAGTGTACTATGTTTGAAAGCCCACTAAAGAAGAATCCCTACTTGCAGTCCATTGTGGAGAACTTGCCCGACACGCCGGGGTGCTATCAGTATCTCAACAAGGAGGGCACGGTGATTTATGTGGGTAAGGCGAAGAATCTGAAGCGGCGCGTGAGCCAGTATTTCCAGAAGGAGCAGACGGGCAAGACGCGTGTTCTCGTCGGTCAAATCGCCGATATTCGCTACGTGGTGGTGAAGAGCGAGGAGGATGCACTGCTGCTCGAGAACAACCTCATCAAGAAGTACAAGCCGCGCTACAACGTGCTGCTCAAGGACGACAAGTCATACCCCTCCATCTGCATCACCAGCGAGTACTTCCCCAGGGTGTTCAAGACCCGCAAGATTATCCGCAACGGCTCGCAGTACTTCGGCCCCTACAGCCATATCCCCACGCTCAACGAGATACTCGGGCTCATCAAGCAGCTCTATACGGTGCGTACGTGTAACCTCGCGCTCACTCCCGAGAACATCCGCAGCGGCAAGTTCAAGCCCTGCCTCGACTACCATATCAAGCGTTGCAAGGCCCCGTGCATCGCGCTGCAGAGCCACGATGAATACATGGAACAGATCGGTGAAATCAGGGAAATCTTGCGTGGCAACACCAAGGAGCTGAGCCGTAGCCTGATGGACGAGATGCGCCGCCTGAGCGAGGAGATGCGCTTCGAGGAGGCCATGGAGCTGAAGCGCAAGTACGATGCCCTGGAGCGCTTCCGCGAGAAGAGCGAGGTGGTGAGCCACATCATCGACAACGTGGACGTGTTCTCCATCGAGGAGGACGACGGCAGCGCCTTCATCAACTACCTGCACATCACCAACGGAGCCATCAACCAGGCCTTCACTTTCGAGTACAAGAAGAAGATGAACGAGACGCGCGAGGAGTTGCTCACGCTGGGCATCGTGGAGATGCGTGAGCGCTACAAGAGTCAGTCGAAGGAGATTGTGGTGCCTTTCCCCGTGGACATCGACCTGGAGGGCGTCACCTTCACCGTGCCGCAGCGTAGCGACCGCAAGAAGTTGCTCGACCTCTCGCTGCTCAACGTGAAGCAATACAAGCTCGACCGCCTGAAGCAGGCCGACAAGCTCAACCCCGAGCAGAAGAGCACACGCCTGCTCAAGGAGATACAGGAGCACCTCAAGCTCGACAAAATGCCCGTTCACATCGAGTGTTTTGACAACTCCAACATCTCGGGCACCGATGCCGTGGCGGCCTGCATCGTCTTCCGAATGGGCAAGCCCAGCAAGAAGGAGTACCGCAAGTATACTATCAAGACCGTTGTGGGCCCCGACGACTATGCCTCGATGCGCGAGGTGGTGTATCGCCGCTACTCGCGTATGATTGCCGAGGGCACTCCCCTCCCCGACCTCATCATTGCCGACGGTGGCAAGGGACAGATGGAGGTCATCCGCGAAGTGGTGGAAGACACGCTGGGGCTGCACATCGCCATTGCCGGCTTGGCCAAGAACGACCGCCACCGCACAGCCGAACTCCTCTTCGGCTTCCCCGCGATGAGCATCGGGCTGAAACAGCAGAGCGCACTCTTCCACTTGCTCGAACGCATACAGGACGAGGTGCACCGCTTTGCCATCACCTTCCACCGCGACAAGCGCAGCAAGCGGCAGACCGCCTCGGCGCTCGACAACATCAAGGGCATCGGCGCAAAGAGCAAGGAGGCCCTGCTCGCCCACTTCAAGACGGTGAAGCGCATCAAGGAGGCTCCCATCGAAGAGTTAGAGGCTGTCATTGGTAAGAGCAAGGCGAAGATGGTGAAGGAGGGGTTGCAGGGGTAAGAATCAACTTGGATAACGAATTGGTTCGATTTGTACGATTGGCATAGATGCCTCACGCAAATGATTTATGTCTCACACAGATCTCACAAATCTCACGAATCACACGCGCTAACGCTTGTGTGTGCCATCCAGCTGAGAACACTCGGCAAAGCCGACAAGCGCGGGCGAAGCGACGCGCTATCTGTGAGATTTGTGAGATCTGTGTGAGACATTAGTCCGTGTGAAAGAAACAGCGTACTGTGAGCGAATACGTTTCTTCGTTGTACTCAGAATGAAAGCCCTCATCCTTGCGATTTTCCCGACCGATGGGCGAGGCGAACGAAAAGAAACAATTGCCTTTGGCCCCTTCGGGCGGCGAACTTTGTTTCTCAGAAGCCATTTTTCGGTTTAACGTGCACTCCCCCACCCGATTAACCCCGATTTTTCTTGTCGGGATTTTTCTCCGTCTCGCGAAAAGTGTCGCCAAAGTGATGTTTTTCTCTCATTTTTGTAGTTTTTCCGTTACCTTTGCGTCTAACGAATAAAAATTGTTGCGAAGACAAACGATGAAAAAGAACGAAACCGAATTTGCGCAGATGGTGAGGGCACACAAAGAGACGATATATACGGTGTGCTATATGTTCTCCAACGACAGCGACGAAGTGAACGACCTCTTCCAGGAAGTGCTCATCAACCTATGGAATGGAATTGAGCAGTTTCGCGGCGAGAGCAAAGTGGATACGTGGATTTACCGCGTGAGCCTCAACACCTGCATCTCGTGGGAACGGAAGAAGAAGCTGCGTGCCACTGTGCCGCTGACGATGGACATCAACCTCTTCGAAGATAAAGACGAAGACACGCGCCAGATCCAGATGCTCTACAAGCGCATCCATCAGCTCAAGCCCTTCGACCGCGCCATTGTGTTGCTGTGGCTCGAGAACATGAGCTACGAAGAGATTGCCGCTATCGTGGGCATCACGGTGAAGAACGTGTCGGTGCGCCTCTATCGCATCAAGGAACAACTCAAACAAATGTCGAACCTGTAAACATCAAGCCTTATGGAAGAACTATTCAATACTGCCGAACTCAATGAGATGAAGGAACAGATCAGCCTGCTGCGCCGCAAGCTGGAGAAAGAAACCATCGTGAATGAGAAGCTTATTCGCACAAGTATGCGGGACAAGTTGAAGGCGGTGAAGCTAAGATCTTACATTTTATGTGCTATAGTACTTATCTCATGCCCTGTTTGGACAACTCCAATCTTTAACTTCCATTCTCCATGGTTTATAGGAGTAACGATAGCATTTTTGCTTATTGCTGTCGTCTATGAAATCTATTGCAACCAACTGCTGAGTACACAGAACTACATCACTGGTAGTTTGGTAGACGAGGCTCGCAAGCTCAACCGTTACAAGCAACTCGGCAGGCAATGGCATTGGTTCAGTATACCATTCCTATGTATATGGTTGCCGTGGTTTGTTTACGAAGCTACTTCTATGGGTGGATTTTTCGTTAAGAATATTCTTATCGGCGGCCTTATTGGCGGTACTATCGGCGGTATCATCGGTTGGCATATATATAAGAAAGGACAAAACACCGTCAACGAAGTTATTGACCAAATAGAGGAACTGACCGAGGAGAAGGAGTAAACCTGATGGATAGCATCGCCAATTTAGAAGTCTACCTCCACTTGCAAGCTCCTGACATTATCAGAATCCGATACCAAGATGTACGCCAAGGCAATGTGTCGAAAGCGTGGGGCCAAGGAAGATATGCAGATTCTTGTAGCAGCGCACTCTGATGCCGGGCTGCCAAGAGATATAAAATTGCACATCTCCTTTCTCGACACTAATATCATCCACCTTTGTTGTCCCGTCTACAGGGTCAACCCAATACGCTCCTTCGATATCTGTCACAACAGCAGCGCCTAACGCCAAGTCGCTGTAGAATGAGAATATCTTGCGCTCACCTAAATGGAAATATCTGCGACCATACAGAGCTGCACTAAAGCTATTGACGTCTGAATAACCATGAGTAACAGTGTATACATTTACATTCTTCCCCACCATTAGGCCCAATGTGCGCTTCTCGTCGATACGTACACCGCCTGTTACTGCGAATCCGCCAGCGTAGATGCCCAGATTCCCACGCACCGTAAACTCCGGCTTCCAATTCTCTCTTCCCTCGGCAGAGAAACTCTCCTTGATGCTTTGGGCAGACAATGAGCTGAATGGTAACACTAAGAAAGCCGCGAATGTGATGGCTTTGAAGAGATGCTTTTTCATAGTAATCTGTATTTATAGTTTGATGTTGACATTAAGGGACACTGCAAAGATAGCCAAACTTTCTATATACCATATATAATCACCTGATTATTTGGTATTCTTCATAGAAAAATGTCTCAAAGCTTGCATTAACACTTCTATATGTCTATATTTGTAGGGAATATTCAATTCTTATGGAACAGTTGCAGGTAATACAGAACAAGATATACGAGATTCGCGGCCAGCGTGTGATGCTCGACTTCGATTTAGCGGAGTTATATGGTACGGAGACAAGAGTGCTCAAGCAATCTGTAAAACGAAACATCAAACGTTTCCCTACAGACTTCATGTTTGAATTGACGAAAGAAGAATTCTGTAGTTTGAGGTCACAATTTGTGATCTCAAACAAACGGGGTGGCACACGTTACATGCCGTTTGCTTTCACCGAGCAGGGCGTGGCTATGCTCTCATCGGTGCTGAACAACGAAACAGCTATTGAAATTAACATCAACATCATGCGTGCTTTCGTTACCGTGCGCCAGTATCTCACCTCAGCCAATGGCACTATTAAAGAGATTGAAGAACTCAAGCAACGGATGAAGGCTTTGGAACAGGGTAGCGAAGATACTATTGCCGCCATCAATGACCTTAGCGAAGACACACGCCGCGAACTTGATGATATCTATTTGGCTCTTTCGCAACTGGCCGATAAACAAAAGCAAACTCCCATTGACCGTAAGCCGATAGGGTTTACGGAGTATGATAAGGAGTGACGAATGAGACGCAAATTTTGAGGTCGCAATTTGTGATCTCAAACTGGTTAAGACATAAACCTAAAAGCTATAATTTATTACAACCAGAAAAGGCGGATTCTGTAGTCCACCTTTTCCTATTAAGAAGCATTCATGCCATCAGAATCCGATACCAAGATGCACGCCAAGGCAGTTTGTAGCAATCGTGGGGCCGAGGAAGATATGCAGATTCTTGTAGCAGCGCACTCTGATGCCGGGTTGCCAAGAGAGGACAAAGTAAGCATCACCAGGCTCCTCGTCTATCATTTCCCTTTCGTAATTGCCATCTGGAGTCGGTTCAATCCAGTACTTGCCATCTACTTCATAAATCCATCCTGCACCTATCGAGAGATCGCTGTAAATAGCAAAGGTTTTACGCTGGCCTAAGTGGAAATATCTGCGGGCAAACACACTGGTAGTGATAGACCTTACATTAGCAGGGAAGTCATCATAATAGGTTTCGTGAGGACCCACCATCAAGCCTACAGTATGTTTCTCGTCCAAACGTACACCTCCAGATAATACCGCACCGGAATTATAGAGCCCAAGATTTAATCTCGCAGTAAACTCTGGTCTCAAAGTCTTTGCAGCACTTTCATTCTGTGCAAACGAACTCAATGGAAACAGTATAAATACTGCACAAGCGATGGCTTTGAAGAGATTCTTTTTCATAACTTTTTCTTTTTTATTATTATTCGCACTATTGCCTTGTTTGCAGGCGAAAGCTGCAAATAAAAAGCGCAGACTATCGCCATACGCTCTCAGGCTCACCACAAGCCGAATATACAATGGGAAGTCTGCACCTAAAGCACATACCCAATGTATATTCTTTTTAGCTCGTTCTTGTTCGAGGTGGTGATTCGAGAGCGATTGAGCTATTCCAAAATGTCTTGACGAATCTTTCGACTCATCGGTGCAAATGTAACAAATCTTTTTGATAGACAATACAAATGCCTGTGATTATTTGCAAGCCGAAGCAGATTTTTATACATTTGCCTATGATAATTAACAATTATAATCTTTAGTCACCACTGAAAACAACCCAAACAAACGGAGAAGATATGAACACATCACACTGGGCATTGGTCACTGGAGGCAGTGCGGGCATAGGGCTTGCCATCGCTCGCGAGCTGCTGCGTAGGGAGTATCGGGTGATATTGGTGAGCCGCTCTGAGGAGCGCTTGCAGGAGGCACGCCGCAGGCTGCTCGGCGAGACGGGTAGGGGAGAGGAGTGCGTCGCACTCCGTGTTGCCGACCTCACGCAAGCGGAGGCACCGGCCGAACTGCTGCGCTGGACCACCGAGATGGGCTATGCCGTGGAGGTGCTGGTAAACAATGCGGGGATGTATTTCTTTCGCGATGCCGTGGCGCTCCCGGTAGAGGATGTGGAGCGTATCGTCAGTCTCAATGTGCGCTCCGTGGCGATGATGTGCCGCCTCTTTGGCGAGCAGATGGCAGCGCGTGGGCATGGCTATATACTCAACCTTTCGTCCTACTCCGTATATATGCGTCTGCCCGGCTGGTCGCTCTACAGTGGCAGCAAGGCTTTCGTGCGCAACTTCTCCATCACCTTTGGCCGCGAGATGCGTTCGCGGGGCATCGTGGTGACCACGGCGGCACCGGCCGGTGTGGCTACGGAGCTGATGGGCTTGCCGCCCAAGGTGTTTAGCTTGGCAAAGAAGACGGGCTTTCTGATGCGCCCCGAGACTTGTGCCCGCAGGGTGGTGAAGGCGCTCTTCAAGCGACGCGAATACATCATCCCCGGCTGGTACAACCGCCTATGGATACCGCTGCTCAGCTGCATAGGACGCCGCACTGCCGTATGGTTTCATCGGAAGACCGCGCGGTGGCAGCAGTAGAAGGATTCTATTCTACCAAACAAAAGGAATCATGCGATAGCGCACACGCTGGGTGTACGCTATGTAGCCGGGAAGGCCTTGGCGCAGCACCTGCTCCTCATTCTTGATGCGTGCAGCCAGCAGGAGCACGCAGGGCGACATCACCAGCAGTGCCCACCACGAGCCGAGCACGAGCGGAATGGAGAGGTAGAGCAGACTGACTGCCGAATACATGGGGTGGCGCACAATACCATACAATCCTGTATCAATGACGCGCTGCCCCTGCTGCACCTCGACCACACGCGAAAGATACACATTCTCGCGCAACACCTCGACATAGAGCGCATAGCTTACGAGCAATGCTATAGAGGCGATGATGACGACGACGGATGAAACGTGGCTCCAACCGAACCGGAAGTCGAGCCCTGCCACAATGAACGAACCTACAAGAAGCAGTCCCGACAGCGCCACCACGCTCCGTTGCTCTTTCTCACGCTCCTTCATCTCCAAGCGCTTGCGCAGCAACTCGGGATTCTTAATCAATAACACCACTCCCATAATAAGGATAGGGATGAAGAGCAGTGCCATGAAAAGCCATGCACCAGGATAGTGTCCTGTGCCGGCAGGAAGGAAAAGCATGGCAGCTGTAATGGCCAGACCAAGAAGGAAGGCGGTAAAAGTTCGTAAGAGTAGTTTCATCGGAAGACGGAGCAGTGGTCTATTTCTTCATAGCCCAAGTATTGGCCAAAATCAAGGTTACAATAACTAGTATTATGGAAGAAATGACAAACAGGCCACGACCCATAATGTCCATGTCCCGTAATGCTATTAGGCATGCCAATAAGATAAAGATAGAACCTCCAAGGAAACGCAAGCGTTTGATGTCGTATTTCTCCTTCTCTTCTTTGCTGGCGGTGTTGTAACCCGCTATCAAGATGTCACCTTTGCCTGTGAAGAGAATGATTGCAAAGAATAGACTTGCCAATGCTTGACCTGCTAAACCTCCGATAAGTGTATTTAGAAGAGCAATAACTACGATGAAAAGCAGTATGATAGGGAAGTTTCTCATTGTGTAAAGGATTTATGGTGCAAATATAAAGAAAATAAATAGAAAACCAAACGATTGATGCAAATTACGCAATAAAAACACGGATTCGCAAATGGAGTGGGGTAGAGATGTGGCAGTGTAGAAATATTTTCGTACATTTACAGCCTAAACAATAAACAATGTCTATTATGAAAACGCGAAGCCTCTTATTTGCCCTCGGCATGGTGTTGTGCACGTCATTGCTGGCGCAACCTCTGAAGACAAAAAACATTGACAATGGTGGTACAGGAATGTTCAAAGCCATTGCAGTAAAGGAAAGCGGTATGCCCGACTTTGTCATCTATCGCCCCAAAGACCTGATGCATGCTCACGCCCGATGTGGCGCACTGCCACTCCTGATGTTTGCCAACGGAGGATGCATGGATACAAGCATCGGCTATGAGCGTATGCTCACCGAGATAGCTTCGCACGGATATATCGTGATGGCCATAGGTGAGATGCAGGATGTGCGCAACGACCGCAAAGAGAGTCACACCCCCTCGTCGGAGCTGAAGCGCGGACTCGACTGGATAGTGCAGCAGAGCGTGACGAAGGGTAGCGACTACTACCAGAATATAGATACTGCACGCATAGGCGCTGCAGGGCACTCGTGCGGAGGAGCCCAGGTGCTGGCCAACGCTGCCGATGCACGACTGAAAACCTATCTCATACTCAATGCAGGAATGGGAGATATGGAGATGGCGGGAGCGAGCAAGGCTTCACTGCCCAACATGCACGGACCAGCGCTCTATATCGTGGGAGGCCCCAGCGACGTGGCTTTCGAGAATGCGCAGAAGGACTATGAACGCATCACCGACACGCCTGTTGCCCTGGCCGATCATCCTGCTTCAGGGCACGGAGGCACCTACGAGCATCCCTATGGAGGCGATTATGGGCGTATGGTTATTGATTGGCTCGACTGGCAACTGAAGGGCGAGAAGGCCAAGGCTGCCATATTCCTTGATGGCAAGCTCGACAAGTATGAGGGATGGACCATCAAGGCCAAGAACTTCAAGCAACGTCCAGGAAGAGTAGAGCAGCATACCATGCCTTGCCAGCTGCTCGACGGCATTAGCGAGCGTGAATATTCGGTATATCTGCCCGGAAGCTACGAGGAGGACACCCTGCGCCAATACCCTGTGATGTACTTGATGCACGGTGGTGGCGGTGCACATACCGATTGGGAGAGACATGCGGGCCTGTGTGAGATGGTCAACCGCCTCACCGACAGCAATGCCATAGAGGATATGGTGATTGTGTGTCCCGAAGGAAACAAGCAAAACATGATGTACTTCAACGTACCGCAGTGGCGTTACGAGGACTACTTCTTCAAAGAACTTGTTCCCTATATAGAGAAGCACTACAGAGTGCGCACCGACAAAGGAGGACGCGCCATTGCAGGCTTTTCGATGGGTGGCGGTGCCGCTACGGTATATGGCGTGAACCATCCCGAAGAGTTTGCCATGGTATATAATATAAGTGGTTACTTGCGTCGCCAGCCGCTCGACTTCCTGAAGAATGACCCTTCTGCCGAGTGGAGGCAGCAGGCTGTGGAAGCAAACAACCCTATAAAGCGCGTTGCTGGGGGAAGCGACGACGAGGTAAAGGCATGGAAGCAGGTAGACTGGGTGATCAACGTAGGCGACCAGGACTTCACGCTGGAAGGCAATATGGATATGGTGAAGGCATTGCGCCACAAAGGTATCCACTACTCTATGCATGTAGACGCCGGAGCACACGACTGGAACTATGTGAAACCTGCGCTTGAGGATGCACTCATACGGGCCAACAAGAATTTTGAAAGTCTGTGGATACGCAACGGAGAGCGTCACCTGTATGGTGTGCTCAGTCGCCCCGCACATGCCAAAGGCAAGATGCCAGTAGCTATCATTGCCCACGGATTCAATGGTACACACCACTTTGGCCGCAACTATTTCGATGCCCTCAACAAACTGGGCTATCAGGTATATACCTTCGACTTTGCCTGCGGATCGGTCAACAGCCGTAGCGACAACAACACGATGAACATGTCGATCCTCGATGAGCAGAGCGACCTCGAAGCCATCGTGCGCTACTTCAAGCAGCAGCCCGACGTGGATGCCAGTCGTATCGTGCTCATCGGCGAGAGCCAAGGCGGACTCGTATCGGCACTCACTGCAGCAAGTATGCCCAAGGATATCAGCCGCACCATACTCATCTTCCCCGCACTGTGCATCCCCGACAACTGGACAGCCCGCTATCCCAACCTGAGCGATATCCCCGACACCACACGCCTGTGGAATGTGCCCATGGGTCGCCGCTTCTTCACCGAGGTGCGCGATATCAATGTGTTCAAGCGCATTGGTAAGTATAAGCGTCCAGTGCTCATCGTGCAGGGTGACAAAGACCCCGTCGTGTCGATGAAGGACTCTGAGCGTGCCGTAAAGATATATAAGGATGCACGCCTGCACGTCATCCCCGGAGCTGGCCACGGATTCAAACCGAAAGAGTTTGAGGAGTCGATAGACCAGATTGTAAAGTTCCTCACTGAGGATGAAAAAAAATAAACAAACTGCCGAACAATATCCACAACAAATGTGTTAATATCGGTGGATAACTGTGGAAAAGTTTTTCGTAAAAAACATATAAAAAATTTGGTGGTTCCAAGTTCTTGACGCATTTAAACAGGATTCTGGAACCACCAAAAAAGTTAGCTCTTTTTTAATAATGACTTATCAACGGTACTTTTCACCAATTTTAGCATAGATATTCGGAGCTAATTTATTAACTTTGCCCGTTGTGAACAGGTTGTGGATAACTTTTACGTTGGCACTGGTTTTCAGTATTCAACATAGAATAACGATAGTGGATAACCTGTTGATAGCATAAAACCTAATGTGTGGTACGAGATATGCAAATCTGGAACAAATATTTTATTCACCGTTTCCACAAGCTATCACCATACACACATTCATTTTTTTAGAAAATAAAAAAGAGGAATAATATTTATAGTTTTTGCGGATAGAGTGGGAAACCTTTGCCGCTTGACGCAAAGATACGAAAAAGATAATATAAAAGATATACTGATATGATGAAATCGGAATGGGTAGCCAAAGGGTTTGCCGACGAACCCATAGAGAATAAGGAAAACTTGGTGGAGATGATCCTACAGCTCAAGCGTGAGAAGAATGCTGTGATCCTTGGCCACTACTACCAGCGTAGCGAGATTCAGGACATTGCCGACTTTGTAGGCGATAGCCTTGCCATGGCGCAATGGGCTGCCAAGGTAGAGGCCGATGTGCTTGTGGTATGTGGTGTGCATTTCATGGGCGAGACAGCTAAGATACTGTGTCCCGACAAGATGGTACTCGTGCCCGACCTTAATGCAGGTTGCTCATTGGCCGACAGCTGTCCGGCCGACAAGTTTGCCGAGTTCGTAGCTGCACATCCCGATCATCAGGTGATATCCTATGTCAATACTTCGGCTGCAGTGAAGGCACATACCGATGTGGTAGTCACCTCAAGCAATGCCCGACAGATTGTAGAGAGTTTCCCGCAGGATGCCAAGCTCATCTTTGGTCCCGACCGCAACCTCGGTGGATATATCAATAGTATTACAGGTCGCAATATGCTGCTTTGGGATGGTGCTTGCCATGTGCATAGCCAATTCTCCGTGGAGGCACTCATAGACCTGAAGAAGCAATATTCCGATGCTGCCGTATTGGCTCATCCCGAGTGTAAGGGCGTCATCCTCAAGCTGGCCGATGTCGTAGGCTCTACGGCTGCCTTGCTCTCCTATGCCCAGAAGAGCGACAAGCAGCAGTTTATCGTAGTCACCGAGTCGGGTATCCTGCACGAGATGCAGAAGAGCTGTCCCGACAAGGAGTTTATCCCTGCTCCTCCCGAAACTGTCGAAGGCGGTGCTACTTGCAGCTGCAACGAGTGCAACTATATGCGCCTCAATACCCTTGAAAAGGTATATAACTGCCTCCGTTACGAGTATCCGCAAATCGAGGTTGATGCCGACATTGCTGCCAAAGCCATCAAGCCCATCGAGCGTATGCTGCAGCTTTCTGAGAAGTTGGTGAAATAGGAGCATACCATGCAAGCAAAGATAAAGCATTTAGTTACCCTTGTCTCCATAGTGTCGATGATAGTGGCATGTGCCTCTATCGGTTCGCCTGATGGGGGGCCGTTCGATGAGACTCCTCCCGTATTCCTTGGTAGTACGCCCGATCCTTTTGCATTGGGGGTGAAGGATAAGCGTGTGACACTCAAGTTTGACGAGTTTATCAAGATAGAGAAGGCGGCCGAGAAAGTAGTCGTTTCGCCTCCGCAGATTACACCACCCGTCATCAAGACCAGTGGTAAGAGTATTGTAGTGGAGCTGGACGACTCGCTGAAGTCGAATACCACCTACTGTATCGACTTCAGTGATGCCATTGTTGACAATAACGAGGGCAATCCGTTGGGTAATTTTGCTTTTCTCTTTTCTACAGGTGACAGGATAGATACGCTGGCTGTGTCGGGCACGGTGCTCAATGCTTCCAATCTGGAGCCTATAAAAGGTATATTGGTAGGTTTGCACAGTGACCTTGCCGACAGTGCTTTCACCAAGAAACCATTCGACCGTGTGTCGCGTACTGATGCTGACGGTCGCTTTACGATACGTGGCATTGCTCCTGGCAGTTATAGAGCGTATGCTTTGCAAGATGCCAACCAGAACTTCATCTTCGACCAGAAGAATGAGATGATAGCTTTCCTCGACTCGTTGGTGACACCCTATACAGAGGTACGCATGCATCAAGACACTACGTGGATTGACTCGCTCACCATCGATACCATACGCAGTGTGCCTCGTGTGCACTATCTGCCCGAAGATCTGGTGCTGCTTGCTTTCATGGAAGCACCTGTACAGCGCTATCTTATCAAGACCGAGCGTCCTGATCTGAACAGATTCTCTATCTATTTCTCTCTCGGTGCCGACAGCTTACCGCTGCTTACTCCGCTCAACTTTGAAGCAGAAGATGCCTATATCGTGCAGTCAAGTACCGATTACGACAGTATCACCTATTGGATGAAAGATACGTTGGCCTATTATAAGGATACGCTCTCGTTTGCCCTTACCTATGAGTATACCGATACTTTGGGCCAGTTGGTGCCACGTACCGATACACTCAATCTGGTGCCTAAGAAAACCCGTGCCAAGATATTGCAGGAAGAGGAGAAGAAGCGCAAGGAGGCCGAGAAGGAGCGTGAGAAACGCATGAAGCGTGGCGATACTATCCCCGAACCTAAGGCACAGACCAAGTTCCTCAGCATCAAGATAAACAGCAGTACGAGCATGGACCTCACTGCCAATGTGCTGATTGACTTTGCCGAGCCAATCGTACAGGTCAATGACACCGCCATACACCTATATAAAAAGGTTGATACGCTGTGGGTGAGCGAACCTCATCTATTCCGTCAACGCAAGCATGAGCTCATGGGCTATGAGTTGCTGGGCGAGTGGAAACCTGATACCGAATACAAACTTGTGCTCGACTCGGTAGCCTTCTCGGGACTCTACGGATTGCACATCAAGCGTCAGGAGAATACCTTCAAGTTTAAGCGACTCGATCAATACAGCACCCTCTTCCTCACCATTCCCAATGCAGAACCCAACTATGTGGTGCAGCTGCTCGACGAAGACAAGGTAGTGCGTCATAAGCGTGTGGTGAAGAATCAGGCCGACTTCTATTTCCTCAAGCCGGGAACCTATCATATACGTGTGCTCAATGACCGCAATGGAAATGGTGAGTGGGATACCGGACTCTACGAAGACAAGGCACATGCCGAAGAGATATACTATTTCCCCGGCTCTATCAAGATGCGCGAGAATTGGGACTACACGCAAGAGTGGGATCCTAAGAAATTGCCTGTCGAGCGTCAGAAACCCGACGATATAAAGAAGCAAAAGTCTGACACGAAGGAGCGCAAGTCAAAGAATGCCGAGCGTGAAGCGAAGAAAAACAAGCAAAACAAAAAGTAATGAAAAAGCTATTGTCTCTACTTTGTCTGTTGTCACTTGTGCTGAGTGGTCATGCTCAATGTCCAGCACGTGAAGGTCTGCTCACTGATGGTGAAGAGATACGTTACGAACTATTCTTCAACTGGAAGTTTATCTGGATAAAGGCGGGTGAAGCTACGCTTACCACACACCTTACCACCTATCAGGGCGCTCCGGCCTACGAGAGCACCTTGCTGGCCAGCACCAATCAGCGTGCCGACCTCATCTTTCGTCTGCGCGATACCATACGCACCGTTGTCACTCCCGAGATAGTACCCCTATACTTTGTGAAGCGTTGCGACGAGGGTAAGGAGATGATATACGACCGTGCATGGTTTGACTATGGAGATGGTGTGTGCACCGCACGGCAGACCAAGATATACGACGACGGTCGTGTGCGTGAAACCTCTTTCGACGATAGCCGCTGCATATATGATATGGTGAGTCTGCTGCTCTACTCGCGCTCTTTTGATACCGATTCATTGACCATAGGTCAGCAGCTACAGTTTCCTATGGTGACAGGTGTCAGAGTAGAGGAGCAGAACCTTATCTACCTGGGTAAAAAAGATGTGGAGACACTTTCGGGTAGCATATACCGATGCCAGGTGTTTAGCCTTGTGCAGAAGAAGAAAAATAAGGATGGTGAGCTCGAAGACCGCGAGATCATCCGTTTCTACACTACCGATGATGAGCAGCACTTGCCTGTGCAGCTCGACCTTATACTAAAGTTTGGCGTGGCGAAAGCTAAATTGGCATCGGTGAGAACGGAAAATTAGGCTGCGGCTCAGAAATTCCCAAATAAATTTGGTATTTCGTTCGGTTTGCACTATCTTTGCACCCGCATTTTGCAAACAAACCTTTTTTAATCATCAAATTATGTATTTAAACCCAGAGAAAAAGCAAGAAATCTTTGGACAATACGGAAAGTCTAACACTGATACTGGCTCACCTGAAGCTCAGATTGCATTGTTTTCATACCGTATTTCCCATTTGACGGAGCACTTGAAAAAGAACCGTAAAGATTATAGCACTGCAAGAGCACTGACTAAGCTCGTAGGTAAGCGTCGCGCCCTCCTCGACTACTTGAAGGATCGTGATATCGCTCGCTATCGTGCTATCGTTAAGGCTCTCGGATTGCGTAAGTAATCTGTGCTGTTTTAGCGAAATTAAAGAGGCTGCATCATACGATGCGGCCTCTTTTGTTATTTGTTTGTTGTCTTAAAAAAAAATATTAGCAATTGTGAATAGTTGATAGTGATTTTTATTTAACTTTGCATTGTTCTCATGCCGATACCCTGATTCTTCTTTTAGAATTATGGAGTAGGGTGGGGATGACATTATGGAAAAGGCGTTTACTTGACGCTTTGGTTTTGACTCTTTGGAACTTCGCAAACTTCAAATTGTTCGTCAAAAACAAAGCAACGGTAGATGCCACGGGGTATGTCATATATCCATAAGTCATACTATATTGCAAATGCAGTATATTGTATGGCTATATGATTTATATATACATATCGGCGTGGGGTCTGCGTTGCTCGTTTCGACGAACAGGGCAATGCGAAGGCCTCAAAGAGTGAGACGGGCAACAGGTACAGGTTCTCACGCTTTTTTATTTTTAAATATCTAATGGCCGAATTCGGTGAACTTATAGGCTATTGGTTGATAAATGCAAAATAAGTTTATCACACTTGCGCAACAGGAACTTACCGAGCGTAATAATGTAGAGCAGGCATCCAAAAGAATCTGTGGATTGGATTTGATTAGAGTTTGTGCTATCTTTTTTGTCATTGCAGGACATTTCTTTTCATTGAACACCTCTTTCAGGGTAGTCCCGTTTGTCGGGTTATCCATGTTTGTACAGAGTATGATGAATACTTTGTTTTCTGTAGGAGTCCCGTTATTTATGATGCTTACAGGTTATCTCAATGTAAATAAGAAACCAGTCAAAGCATATTATAAGGGTATGATGCGTGTGATTGTGGCATATATTCTTTTCAGTGTGATTACTATATTGTTTCGGGTATATTATCTTGGTGACGAATATAGTATAGTACAATGGATTTTAAGGATTCTAAACTATTCAGCTATTCCTTATGCATGGTATATTGAGATGTGGATTGGTTTAGCTTTGTTGACTCCATTCCTCAATTATTTATACAAGGCTATTCCTTCGATAAATGAAAAGCTGCTTTTGATAGCTTCCTTGTTTATTATGACCTCTTTGCCCGATCTCTGCAACAGGTATGGCCTTTATATATTTCCTGCATATTTTGCTTCGGCATGTTATCCGCTATTATTTTTCTTTATTGGTACATTTATTCGTGAATATCAACCTCGTATTAATATATGGCTGGGATGTAGTGTGATAGTATCTATGTGCTTGATTACGCCTATAGCCAATGTTATACTCTTCAGAGGTAGTGGCGATATTGTTGAGATAGGAGGTGGACCAGGAGGTGTTTTCTACACCTGGATTGCTGTTGCCTTATTTCTGATGTTGTACAAGACAGATATTTCCATGAAGCCTTTAAGAAAGTTTTTCACCCATTGCTCAAGCGTTTCATTAGAAATGTATCTTTGCTGTTTTGTGTTTGACCAAATCTATTATCCGTGGTTCAGAAGTCATCTCTTCTATTCACAATCACAGTTTTTGGTTGTCTTTTTTGTTGTAGTTCCCTTGGTATTTTTTTCTTCGTATGCTATAGCTTCTTTGTATAATTGGTGTGTTGGTATGGTGAAAAAACTATTGGTGCGCAGATAAACGGGGATTAAGGCATTTGTCATCATAAAGCGTTCAGCATCTTCATCGTTTCATCAATGCTGAGGGCAGGTGCTTTTTCAGCTTGTTCCATTCCTTTGCGGATAGAAACAGCCACTTTATATGACTCCTCCAACTTTTGAAGATGATTCCAACGGCGACGGCTCATTCGTACTGTCACTGCGTTGTTTTCTTGTGAGATGATGGATGTAAAAGAATCAATCGCAGTTGGTTTTCGATGAAATCGGAAGTTTTGAGGTATACTCTATTGGCGAAAGTTCATAAATCGGTTGGCAACCGTTAGGTCGACGCCCGTAGGGGCTTAAGTCAATGGCGCAGCGTAGCGAGAGCAGAGTCAAATTTAGGCAATAATATATGAGTTGTCCACATTCTTAAAATTCTCCTCCTAGGTTAGGAGGCCGACGCGGAGCATTAGCGTCGGTAGCGACGACTGAAGCTTTAGCTTCACAAAGGAGTGCCGAAGGCCTTTAACCCTCGAAGAGGGGGAGGTGGTACGC
>JAGAQY010000020.1 GCA_017622495.1 Bacteroidaceae bacterium
CCGTGCGGCACAGCGGATGCTCACCATCCTTGTGGAGCAGCTGCTCGACCCCATACGCCGCCGCTACGGCGCACCCATCATCGTCACCTCGGGCTACCGCTGCCCGGCACTGAACACCGCCGTGGGCGGAGTCGCCAACAGCCACCATATCGTGGGTTGTGCGGCAGATATCACCACAGGAAGCATCGAGAATAATACGATGCTCTTTGCCCTTATCATAGACATGCAGACTACCCACGCCATCCGTTTCACCCAGCTCATCGCCGAGAAGGATTACCGATGGCTACATGTCTCCTATGTGCCAGGGATGCTGCAGAGTCAGATTGTCAATGTTAACGATGACGATAACGTAAACAAGCCGTATAGACTGACAGACATCGCAGAACACAATTTATTATCAACGTTATCGCCCAAAAAGGATTATCATGACAGTGGATAGAAATTTAACAACAGTGAGGCTTATTCAGTACGATAAGTTTCACTTTTGTTTATGCTTTCCTTAATTTTTTCTTAATCAACATACTCTCTATTTCCCATGTCATTCTTTATTTCTACATTTGTCATGAAATACTATAAAACATACAATTATGAAAAAATTAACAAGAAAGAATCTGGATGCTTTGGCAGCAGTGATGCCTGTATTGAGTGAGACTGAACAACAAGTTTGTATGGGGGGAGTTCTATACATGAATTCCGGTGGTACTATATTAGGTTATGATGGAGGATCGTATGATATCCTCATTGCAGAATCACTTCCCACAGATTATTTAACAAACCCTGCGTCAAGTGGTAATTTGTCAGAGCAGAATGATGAAATAAAAAGAGCAGTAATTACAAATATAGCTTATGCGAAAGGCTTCTTCCAAGGAGAGCTTGAAGATGCAAGATTTAGTTTTATGCCTTTCCCTGATGACGAAAATACATTTGCTGCAGTTGAAAGAGGTGAAATCGAGGATGAAACTGGTAGTTATAGTGGGGCGATACGAATAAATACCAATAGCTCTTTGTATCAGGCATCTGAAAACTATTTTGATTTTTCATTAACTTTACTGCATGAAAAGACACATTTGACAAGTACACTCCCATCAAAATCTGTAGACATAGAATATGAAGCTATGGTAGCAATGTTGAATGACACTATGGCTATGACTTATTGTTCTAACGAATATTATACCGCAACAAGAAGACTATATGATGATTTATTCCAACAAATGTTAGAAAACGGAAAAGTTACTGAAGACGATTATATAGGACACATAATAGGAAGGGAGCCTAAGTGATGAAAAGTGCGATATTTTTGTTCTTATGCACATGTTTTTTCGGGATGCATGAAAATATTGGTCACCAATCTATAGAATCAAAGCATAGGGACTCAATAGTCATCAACAATCAATCTTATGCATTAGAAGTATCACCTCTGTGCTTAGTGGATAGTATAAACTATAAATCACTGTATAACGTCCCTTTCCTTTCAGAGAACTATTATTGCATTTGGAGTATCCAAAGTGGAAAAATGTATTTAGATAAAATAAAAGTTTTCCAGTTTGAGGGAAATGAGATTGTAATGAAGTGGAATGGAACATCATTCGAGGAAAAAACGGTATATAATAATCCACATTATAGCGATAAAGACATATATGTAAAGATGCAAGAGTTTACAGGTGGAAAGTTTGATAAAGGGAATCGCATGTTCGCAAAATTTATTTCTGGCAATATTTATATTATGCCCAATAAGACACAATCCCAACATGGTAATATTCGTTGTAAACTAACAATCAAAAAAGGAAAAGTAACGTCACCTATATTTTGTAAAATAGATTATTAGTGTTTCATCAAGTAATCTTTAATCAGATTATAAAACATCGCATAATAAGGCATGTCGTCGAGATATGCCTTATTTTTTAATGTGCCCGCTGCTTGATAGAAGGCATGGATGTCGGTGTCATGGATGCGGTGGATCATCAGCCACTCAAGACATTCTGCACGGATGGTGAGGGCTGTAGCTTGTTGCTCCTGATTGTAAACACAGCTGATTTGCTCTTGACGATGGCGATAATAATTGAGTATCTGTGACTCTACAAAAAAGCCTGCTCCATGCTTTGCAGCATCACACCAGAACTGCATATCCTCGGCATGGACATAGCGCTTGTAGTGTATGTCATGGCGGCGAAAGAATGCTGTGCGACACATGGTCGTAGGATTGAACAGGATGTTTCCTCGCAGCATCTCTACCAGAGGCTCCTTGATATATCCTGCAAGGGTTTGCTTTACCGTGGGAGCTATTCCCTTGCCGAAGATGGTCACCCATCCGCCGCAAATATCTATTTCGGGGAATTCGTTCATGAGAGCTACTTGGATGGCCAACCGCTCTTTGGGCATGATGTCATCGGCATCCATACGTGCAAAGTAGGGAGTATCTACCCAATCCAGCCCTTTGTTAAGTGTATTGATGTAATCGTGTTTCATGCGCTTCAGTACAATACGTGGGTCATTGAAGCGTCTGATGATGGAAACAGTGCGGTCGGTTGAGCCATCATCAAGGATAAGAAGCCGGAAACTGCGGAAGGTCTGTTTCAGTACGCTGGTTATGGCCTCAGCTATATACTCTTCGCAGTTGTATACGGGCATCAATACGGTTACTTGTGGCATGGGTATTTCTTTTTTTTATGAGTTTACAATATGGGAATATACCTCATAGGTGCGCTCTATCATCTTGTCCAATGTGTAATGGGTTGTATACAGCTTACGGGCTGCATGGGATAGGTGAAGCCGCAAATCGGGTGTCTCTATGAGGCGGATAATATGTGATTTCATGGACTCTATATCCAAGGTTAATCCTGCAAGACGGTCAAATGTGACCGGGACTTTCAGGGCGTTTTCTTCATGGACAAACATCTCATCCAGTCCTTCGGCTGAGGATGCGATAATAGGCATGGAAAACATGCACATCTCTATTGCTACATAGCTGTTCTGCTCGAACAGAGAACCTATGATGCCCACATCGCATGTGCGATAGTAGTGATTAAGCTCCTCATACGATACCGTCCCCAACATGACGATAGGCAATGAGGCGTACCTCTCGGTAATCTCTTTTCGCATGGTATCGTTGCAGGCCCCTGCGATATATAGTTTTACAGTATATCCAGCTTGTACAACCCGTTGGAGCGCATCAAGAATAAAGAATATGCCCTTAGCACGGATGACACTGCCTACAAATAGTAGATTCAGACATTCCGATGAATCAGGGTACGCCCGGTCGAATCCTACAGCCATGTCTGCAATGCCATTGGGGATAACGGATATGTGTTCCTTAGGAGTATGTCCTACATGGGTAGCATATTGACTCCCGCTTTGTGCACAGGCTATAAGATGATCACAAGCTGTATAAGCTTGCTCCTCGCTACAATTGGTAAGGTAGTATGCCGTGGTATAGTCACAACGTGTATGATAGTACCAATACAAGCGGTTGAATCGCTCGGGAGCGATACCATACAGGTTTTTCCATGAGATGCAGTGAAGGTGAGTGATTATCTTGATAGCCTTGCGACGTTGCTTGATAAACCTTGCCAAATCAATTAGATTCAAGGTATGGATATGAAGAATGGAGGTATAGGCATCATCGAAGAAATGCTCAATACTTTGGTATAAATAATCATTGTATTGCTGTAGCCAATAACTTTTATCAATGATATTGCGAAACTGTTCGGGAAGCGGAATGCGTATTTCGGTATATCCTGTATGCTCTACGACATGTCTCAAGAATCGTTGGCCACGGAACACGAAACAAATGTGGTAGACCTTATGAAACTGTTGATGGGTGGCCAATCCCGATAATAGGCAACGGACATAGCGGTCTACTCCATTGGTGTTTTTTGTATCAGTTATATTAAGCAGATAAAGGTTGGTGGATTTCATAAGAGCATTTCATTAGGCCAATAGTTCCAAATATTTTTCTCTGCAGCCATGATTCGAAGCATGGCGCAAAGCATAATAAATCATAATTCTCAGCAACCCACTATCGTATGTACATAGCAAGTTATTGCTGCCAATGAAGCGATAGATACTGTCTTCAATGATGATATCATCCAACGCATCGAAAGGCAGGGGGGCATCGAGTCTTAGCATGCTACTATCCAAATGGTGAAGAATATGCAGATTAATGATTTTTGACAAGTTCATTGTGGACAGTTCGATTGAATCAATCTCTATAGGTATGTCTGAGAAAGTGATGTCAATGTCATAGCGGTTACAAATCACATGTATATAGTAAAGTGTCTCTACATCCAATACCACATAGGAATGCATGTATAGGTGCTGGAGCTGTTGCATGAATGTAGCAAGCGACGAATGGTTACCACATCTACAGTAAGTAAGTGACAGAAACCTGAATAAAGCCTGTGTCAGCTGATTAAGCTTGGTAATAACTGCCAGTTTGCTCGTACAGCCTAACCATTTCTCAGGAACAAGGTAATCCAAAATCTCGCGAATAGCATTATCAATCAAACTCTCTATAGCCTTATCGACTCTCGCACAATCTACATTGACGACCTCACGATAAATCAAGAGATAAGGTAAGACAGATATGTTGCTTGCATTATATGAACTTGTTTCTATGGCTTTCATTATGTGTAAATGTTGCTTTTCAAACAAGTCGTTGAAATCTGCTTCAATATGCTTGTGTTTTATAAGGTAGAGCAAGACATACCCAATACCACACAGCCCATTACCAAAAGCGATAGATTGGGTCTTTGTCAACAGTGCCTCTTGAAGAATCTGGAATGCTGAATCTTCAATTTTTTCATCATGAGTCAAACGACTTATTTCGAAAAGACATAGAGCATGACCAGCTTTCCCTTCAAACAGACCAGATGCTGTCAGTGCGGCCGAATTTTGGATGATATATGTGGCTATTTGCCCAATAGTATTTTTGGATAACTGCACGTGTTCTTGTGATTTTTTACAAAGAAAGTATAACCTTACGTTTGCATACTCACAAATTAACTTAATTAATCCTTATCATTTCCTTAATAATCTTTTGTACTCTAAAACTGTATGTTTTTAGCTTCTGATATCGTTACAGAACCATATCATTTTGCATGCATGTTCATCTGAAGATTTTCGAAATAAGGATATCTTTTCTATTTACAATTCTTTGTTGCCTTGGAATCTATCAACTGTCTTTCCTATATAATTTGAGGCTTGAGCAAAGTTAAAGAGAAATAATACTTTCTAAACTTAGGGTATCATTCGGTTTACACTAATTTCAATACTCGTGAGCCTCAAAAAGCTAATAAAAAATGTGCCTTTTATAAACAAAAGGCACGCATTCTTAGTCGCATTTAATTTAAGGCCAGATGTTTAGCAAAACATCTGGCCTTAAACTTATATATAATCTGGTTTCACTCTACCAGAGCAAAGTCGGCGAGTGAAGTAGATTCAACTCACCTTTGCTCCTGTAGGTTTCACTCTACCAGAGCAAAGTCGAGTTGCTTTTTCTCAAGGTTACACCGTGCTACCTCTACTTTGACGGTGTCGCCCAAGGCGTAGCGCTTATGGGTGCGGCGACCTACGAGGCAGAAGTTGCGCTCGTCGAACTCGTAGTAGTCGTCGTCGAGGTCGCGCATGGGGATGAGGCCCTCGCACTTGTTCTCGATGATCTCGGCATAGAGTCCCCATTCGGTGACACCGCTGATGATGGCGTCGTAGGCGATGCCCATGCGGTCGGCCATATACTCTACCTGCTTGTACTTGATGCT
The DNA here is from genome assembly GCA_017622495.1 of Bacteroidaceae bacterium. Classification (GTDB taxonomy): domain Bacteria; phylum Bacteroidota; class Bacteroidia; order Bacteroidales; family Bacteroidaceae; genus UBA1189. The sequence continues at coordinate 5,757 of JAGAQY010000020.1, forward strand.
GGCACGCTCGGCCGAGGCGGCGAGCTGCTCCATCTGCGAGGAGTGTTCACACAGCTCTTCATACTTGCTCTTCGAGGCCGAGCGACCACCCTCGAGGTAGCGCGAGAGGAGACGGTGTACCATCATGTCGGGATAGCGGCGTATGGGCGAGGTGAAATGGGTGTAGTAGTCCATCGCCAGGCCGTAGTGACCGATGTTGTCGGTGCTGTAGCGAGCCTTCTGCATAGCACGTAGTGAAACGGTCTCGATGAGGTGCTGCTCGCGCTTGCCCTTGACATCGGCCAGCAGTTTGTTGAACGACTTGGCTATGTCTACCTTGTCGCCCGTGGTGCGCACCTTATGTCCGAAGGGCAGGGCGAGGCGTGCAAGGTTGTCGAGTTTCTCGGCATCGGGCACGTCGTGTATGCGGTAGGGGAATACCTTGGCCTTCTTCACGGGTACCTTACCGATGGTCTCGGCCACGGTACGATTGGCCAGCAGCATGAATTCCTCGATGAGCTGGTGGGCCTCCTTCGATTCCTTGAGGTGTACGCTCACGGGATGTCCCTTCTCGTCGATGTCGAAGCGCACCTCCACGCGGTCGAAGTTGATGGCTCCGCCCGCAAAGCGTGCGGCCCGCATCTGCTGGGCAAACCCATTCAGAATCATCAGTTCGTTGGCATATTCATCGCCCGGCAAGGCCTCTTTGGTGCCGCGCTGCTGACGCTCGATGATGGCCTGCACCTCTTCATAAGTATATCTACGGTTGCTATTAATAATGGTATGGGCTATCTGGCTGTACTTGACACGACCCTTGTCATCGATGTGGAAGATGACGGAGTAGGTGAGCTTGTCTTCGTTGGGGCGCAGCGAACAGATGTAGTTGCACAGGCGCTCGGGCAGCATGGGGATGGTGCGGTCGACAAGGTATACCGATGTGGCGCGGTGCTGTGCCTCCTTGTCGATGATGCCGTTCTCGCCCACGTAATGGGTGACGTCGGCAATGTGTACGCCCACCTCCCAAAGGTTCTTGCCGAGGGGACGGATGGAGAGGGCATCGTCGAAGTCCTTGGCATCGTGGGGGTCAATGGTGCAGGTGAGCACATCGCGCATATCGAGTCGGCGAGCAATCTCGTCGGCAGGGATGACGTCGCTGATATGGTTGGCCGCATTCTCCACGGCAATGGGGTATTTGTAGGGGAGTCCAAACTCGGCAAGGATGGCGTGCATCTCTACATCATTGTTACCAGCCTGACCAAGGATATCCACCACATGACCTATGGGGTTGCGTGCATCCTCGGGCCATTCCACTATCTTCACCACCGCCTTGTCGCCACTCTTGCCGCCCTTGAGCTTGTCGCGAGGGATGAAGATGTCGTTGTCGAGCGTACGGCTCTCGGTAAGCAGGAAGGCATAGTTGCGTTCCACCTTGAGGATGCCCACGAAGGTGTCGTTGGCCCGCTCGATGATCTCTACCACCTCGCCCTCGGGCATGCCACGCCCACGACTACGGGCAAAGAGGCTCACGCGCACACGGTCGCCATGCAGAGCATGCATCGAGTGGCGTTCGGCAATGTATACCGACTCGTCATCCTCATCGGGGGCAAAGAGAATCTTGCCATTGCTCGAACGCTGGATGATGCCCGTGAGCTCACGCTTCTGGAATACGAGGCGGAAATGTCCGTTGGAGGTCTCCACGAGGGTGCCGTCGATGAGCAGGTCGCCTATGATGTCGCCACACAGCATCTTCTGCGGATGCGTGGTGAGGTGTAGCTCCTTCCAGATGCGGCTATAGGTGAGCGAGCGGTCAGAATACTCTTGGAAGAGGTTGATGAGTGCATCGAACATCATGCGCTTAGTCATGCGCTGATGGGTTTTCTTGGCTGATTTTCCCATATCTGTAGCGTTTTTAAAGTATTTCTGTCGCTAAAGTTACGATTATTATTGGAATATGTAACTACTTGTTAACCTTTTTTTGTAGAGAAATGTTCTATGAAGGAAAAAAGGTACGTAAATTTGCCATTCCAATGTGTACGTGTTATGAAGGTTCTAATCACTGGAGCATCCGGATTTATAGGGAGTCATATCGTAGCTGAAGCCCTACGGCAGGGCTATGACACATGGGCTGCTGTGCGCCCTACGAGCAGTCGCCGTTACCTGCAGGACAAACGTGTACGAATCATAGAGCTCGACTATGCTGACGACCGGAGACTGGCCTCGCAGCTTCGTGATGTCCATGACTCGCATGGCCAATGGGATGTTGTCATCCATTGTGCCGGAGCTACCCAGTGCATACATCGGGCAGATTTCTATACTATCAACTATGAGTACACACGACGATTGGCCGATGCCCTCATCTCCCTTGACATGGTGCCCCGCCAGTTCATATTTATCAGTACGTTAGGCACCTTCGGTCCCATTCGCGAGGCACGCCCTTTCCAGCCCATCGGCGACACCGATAGCCAGCATCCCAATACCGACTATGGCCGCAGCAAGCGCATGGCCGAGGAGCACCTGATGTCATTACCGGCATTCCCTTACGTCATCTTCCGCCCTACGGGAGTATATGGTCCGCGCGACAAGGATTATCAAATACTTATCGACAGCATCCGCCACCACGTGGATCTCACCCTGGGTAGCGGCATGCAAAGAATAACTTTTATATATATTGCCGACCTCGTGAAAGCCATATTCCTGGCTATAGACAAGGAGGTGGTGCACCGCTGCTATTTTGTCACCGACGGCAATGTATATGGAGCGCACGATTTTGGAGACACCGTGCAGCAAGTGCTGGGAATAAAGCGAGTGTGGCGCCTCACTGTTCCTCTATGGCTGGCACAAGGAGCAGCATGGGTATGCGATGGTATCTCACGCATCACCAGATGCAGCCTTACGTTCAACGGCGACAAGTATCGGATACTCAAACAGCGCAACTGGACCTGTGACATCGGCCCACTCATGCGCGAGCTCGGCTATAGGCCTCAATACGACCTACAGCAAGGAGTCAAGGATATGCTGGAGTGAAAAATCACGCTCATCGAGCGACCATCCCGCGACATGTTAATTATAATTATATCTGAAGTCTGCTTCCCATGGCAGACTTTTATTCATATCTATGGTGGAAAACTTTGATTTTAGGTTTGTTTATTGCATCTTTTTAACTAAATTTGCCAAGAATCGATAACTATAAACAATTATTAATAACTTAATTCATTAAAAACAAAACATTTATGTGGTTAATTAATTCATCAATCGGAAGAAAGTTGGTGATGAGTATCTCTGGATTGGGTCTCATCCTCTTCCTGACGTTTCACATGGCGATGAACGCTGTTGCGCTCTTCTCTGGCGAAGGGTACAACATGGTGTGTGAGTTTTTGGGAGCAAACTGGTATGCCCTGGTGGCTACTGTAGGTTTGGCAGCTCTCGTAGTTATTCACATTGTGTATGCCTTCATTCTGCAGATTCAGAATCGCAAGGCACGTGGTAGCGAGCGCTACAAAGTGACCGCTAAGCCTAAGGGCGTAGAGTGGGCTTCACAGAACATGCTCGTGCTGGGTATCATTGTTATCCTTGGCTTGGCACTCCACTTGGTGCACTTCTGGTCAAAGATGCAGCTCACTGAGATTCTCGGTGGCCATGAGGCTCTCGTGTATGAAGGATTGGTAATCGCTCCCACCAACGGTGCTGCGCTGATTGCCTACAACTTCTCACAGCCCCTCATCGTAGTGCTTTATGTAGTATGGTTGGCAGCTATCTGGTTCCACCTCTCTCACGGTTTCTGGAGTGCATTGCACACCATCGGCTGGAACGGTAAGAACTGGATCAAGCGTCTCGAGTGCATCAGCAACGTGTACACCACCATCATCGTGCTCGGCTTCATCGCAGTGCCCATCTTCTTCTTCGTACAGAGCTTGATGGACCCCAACTTCGTGTTTGAATACATTAAGTCTACTTTGGGCTAAAGTTTTAAGAAGGTAAATGGAGGTATTTTTTAGTAGATAAATGGAGTAAAATGGAGATAAAAGGAGTTAAAGGCCAATAGTAATGCTCATCGAAAGGACATTTGGCGTTTATCTTCCTAACGAAGCGAAAGCGAAGTGATATCTCCCTCTAACTACTCTAACTCCTCAAAAGAATCATCTCCTTCTAACTACAAGAATAATAATTCAGAATTAAATACATTACTATGGCTACAATAGATTCAAAAATTCCTGAAGGCCCATTGGCAGAAAAATGGACCAATTACAAGGCACATCAGAAGTTGGTGAACCCCGCCAACAAGCGTAAGCTCGATGTTATCGTTGTGGGTACAGGTTTGGCTGGAGCCTCTGCTGCCGCTTCACTCGGCGCTATGGGCTTCAAGGTGAAGAACTTCTGCATCCAGGACTCTCCGCGCCGTGCACACTCTATCGCTGCACAGGGCGGTATCAATGCTGCTAAGAACTATCAGAACGACGGTGACTCTGTATACCGTCTCTTCTACGATACCATCAAGGGTGGTGACTACCGTGCACGTGAGGCTAACGTTTACCGCCTCGCCGAGGTGTCAAACGCCATCATCGACCAGTGCGTGGCACAGGGTGTTCCCTTCGCTCGCGAATACGGTGGCTTGCTCGACAACCGCTCATTCGGTGGTGCTCAGGTATCCCGTACGTTCTATGCCCGCGGCCAAACCGGTCAGCAGCTCCTCCTCGGTGCCTACTCTGCACTGAGCCGTCAGGTAGAGCTGGGCAACGTAGAGCTCTACACCCGCTACGAGATGCTCGACCTCGTTATCATCGATGGCCGTGCACGTGGTATCATCGCACGCAACCTCGTGACAGGTAAGATCGAGCGCTTCTCTGCCCACGCCGTAGTTATCGGTACCGGCGGTTATGGCAACACCTTCTTCCTCTCTACCAACGCTATGGGTAGCAACGGTTCGGCTGCCATGCAGTGCTACCGCAAGGGTGCTTACTTCGCTAACCCCGCCTTCGCACAGATCCACCCCACCTGTATCCCCGTACATGGTGACAAGCAGTCAAAGCTGACCTTGATGTCAGAGTCGCTCCGTAACGACGGCCGCATCTGGGTGCCCAAGAAGCTTGAGGATGCCAAGGCCCTGCAGGCAGGTACCAAGAAGCCCAACGACATCCCTGATGAGGATCGCGACTTCTACCTCGAGCGCCGCTATCCCGCCTTCGGTAACCTCGTTCCCCGCGACGTGGCTTCACGTGCTGCCAAGGAGCGTTGCGATGCCGGCTTCGGTGTGAACAATACGGGTCTGGCCGTATTCCTCGACTTCAAGTACGCCATCGAGCGTCTGGGCGAGGATGTAGTACGTGCCCGCTACGGTAACCTCTTCGACATGTACGAGGAGATCACCGACGAGAACCCCTACAAGACTCCTATGATGATCTTCCCCGCCATCCACTACACCATGGGTGGTATCTGGGTTGACTACGAGTTGCAGACCTCTATCCCCGGCTTGTTTGCCATCGGTGAGGCCAACTTCTCTGACCACGGTGCCAACCGCCTCGGTGCTTCCGCCCTCATGCAGGGCTTGGCCGACGGTTACTTCGTGCTCCCCTATACTATTCAGAACTACCTCAGCGACCAGATCCAGGTTCCCCGCTTCTCTACCGACCTGCCCGAGTTCGAGCAAGCCGAGAAGGAGGTACAGGCCAAGATCGACAAGCTCATGGCTATCAAGGGTACACGCTCTGTAGACTCTATCCACAAGGAGCTCGGCCACATCATGTGGGACTTCGTGGGTATGGCCCGTACCGACGCATCGCTCAAGACCGCTATCGAGAAGATCACAGCCCTCGAGAAGGTATTCTGGAGCGACCTCCGCATTCCTGGCGAAGCCAACTCACTCAACATCGAGCTGGAGAAGGCACTCCGTCTGTGGGACTTCATCGAGACCGGCAAGCTCATGGCTTACGACGCGCTCAACCGCGAGGAGTCATGCGGTGGCCACTTCCGTGAAGAGTACCAGACTCCCGAAGGCGAGGCACTGCGTCGCGACGATGAGTTCTCATACGTTGCTTGCTGGAAGTACGAGGGTGAGGGCAAGAAGCCTGAACTCCTCAAGGAGCCGCTCAACTACGAGTACATCAAGGTACAGACACGTAACTATAAATCTTAAAAAACGAAGAAAATCATGGACAAGAATATAAGTTTCACACTTAAGGTTTGGCGCCAGAGAGGTCCTAAGGAGAAAGGCGCATTTGAAACCTACCAGATGAAAGATATCCCCGGCGATACCTCTTTCCTCGAGATGCTCGACATCCTCAACGAGCAGTTGGTAAACGAGAACAAGGAACCCATTGCCTTCGACCACGACTGTCGTGAAGGTATCTGCGGTATGTGCTCACTCTACATCAATGGTCACCCCCACGGCCCCGCTACAGGTGCTACCACCTGCCAGATCTACATGCGCCGCTTCAAGGATGGCGACACCATCACCGTAGAGCCCTGGCGCTCGGCTGGCTTCCCCGTGATCCGCGACTTGATGGTAGACCGCTCTGCTTACGATAAGATCATGCAGGCTGGCGGTTACGTGTCAGTGAACACCGGTGGTATCCCCGATGCCAACGCTATACCCATCGCCAAGCCCATCGCCGACGAGGCTATGGACGCTGCTGCATGTATCGGTTGCGGTGCCTGCGTAGCTGCTTGTAAGAACGGTTCGGCCATGCTCTTCGTATCAGCCAAGGTGAGCCAGCTCGCCCTCCTTCCCCAGGGTAAGGTAGAGGCTGCACGCCGTGCCAAGGCTATGCTTGCCCGCATGGATGAGCTCGGCTTCGGTAACTGCACCAACACCCGTGCCTGCGAGGCCGAGTGCCCCAAGTGCGTAAGCATCAGCAACATCGCTCGCCTCAACCGCGAGTTCCTCAAAGCTAAGATGAAGGACTAATCCCACGAGGATTAACATAAACGATAATAGGGTGACCGCATGGTCACCCTATTATTTTTTGTATCAAAACTTATTTTGCAAACGCGTTTGCAAAATCCAGGGCAGACGCACCAGAAAAATCTGTGGGGATTTAGCGAAGCTCATAAATCACTTTCCCCGCACAATCTTCTTTATCTCATTGAGCTTGTTGAGGGCCTCGAGCGGTGTGAGGTTGTTGACATCGATGCCGAGTATCTCGTCGCGCACTTGGCAGAGGACGGGGTCGTCGAGCTGGAAGATGCTCATCTGCATGCCTTCACGGCTGTCGGCAATGAGTTCGGTAGGCTTGCCTATGCCCTCGGCGGCAGCATTGCCCTCCATCTGCTTAAGTATCTTCTCGGCACGGCGCACGATGCTCTTGGGCATACCGGCCATGTTGGCTACATGGATACCGAAGGAGTGGTTGGAGCCTCCGGGCTGGAGCTTGCGTACGAAGATGACCTTCTTATCGACCTCGCGCACGGCGACGTTGAAGTTCTTGATGCGCGAGAAGGATTTCTCCATCTCGTTGAGCTCATGGTAGTGGGTAGCAAAGAGGGTGCGTGCACGGCCCTTGGCATTCTCGTGGATATACTCGACGATGGCCCACGCAATGGAGATACCGTCGTAAGTGGAGGTACCGCGTCCCAATTCATCGAAGAGCACGAGGCTGCGCGGACTGATGTTATTAAGGATGTCCGATGCCTCGGTCATCTCAACCATGAAGGTGGACTCGCCTACGGAGATGTTGTCGCTGGCACCCACACGAGTGAATATCTTGTCTACCAAGCCTACATGGGCGGCCTCGGCAGGCACGAAGCTGCCTATCTGAGCCATCAGGGTGATGAGGGCTGTCTGGCGCAGCAGGGCCGACTTACCGGCCATGTTCGGACCCGTGATGATGAGTATCTGCTGGTGGTCGGTATCGAGCAGTACATCATTGGCAATGTAGCTTTCGCCCACGGGGAGCTGCTGCTCGATGACGGGGTGGCGCCCCTGACGGATGTCGAGCGTGGTGCTGTCGTCAACCACAGGGCGTACGTAGCGGTTGAGCGCCGCGGCGTTGGCAAAGGAGAGCAGGCAGTCGAGCCGCGCTATCTGGTTGGCATCGATCTGTATGGCTGGGATATATTCGTTGAGTGCAAAGACGAGGTCGTTGTAGAGGCGGTTTTCGAGAGCCGATATCTTGTCCTCGGCACCGAGAATCTTCTCTTCATACTCTTTCAGTTCCTGCGTGATGTAGCGCTCGGCATTGACGAGCGTCTGCTTGCGTATCCAGGTCTCGGGCACCTTGTCCTTGTGTGTGTTGCGTACCTCGATGTAGTAACCGAAGACGTTGTTGAAAGCAATCTTGAGGCTGGGTATCTCGGTAGCTTCGCTCTCGCGCTGCTGCATCTGCAAGAGGTAGTCCTTGCCCGAATAGGCGATACGGCGTAGCTCGTCGAGCTCCTCATTCACGCCATCGGCAATGACGCCTCCCTTGGCCACAAGCAGGGGGGGATCGGGCTTCACCTCACGGGCTATACGGTCGCGTATAGTGCGACACACGTTGAGCTGCTCGCCGATGCGGCGGATGCTCTCATTGTCCGATGCCTCGCAGGCCGCTTTCACGGGCTCGATGGCATTGAGCGCCACCTTCAGCTGCACCACCTCGCGGGGCGACACGCGGCCAGCGGCCACACGGGAAATGATGCGCTCGAGGTCGCCAATCTGATGCAGGGCATCGTCGAGCAGTTCGCGGAAGTCGGGATGGCGGAAGAAGTACTCCACAATATCCAATCGCTCATTGATGGCGCGCACCTCCTTGAGTGGGAATACTACCCAGCGCTTGAGCAGGCGAGCGCCCATGGGACTGATGGTCTTGTCGATGACGTCGAGCAGCGACTTACCACCATCGTTCATCGGATGGACGAGCTCAAGGCTACGCACGGTGTAGCGGTCGAGGCGCACATAACGCTCCTCCTCGATGCGCGAGAGTGTGGTGATATGCTTGATCTGTGTATGCAGGGTTACCTCCAGGTAGTGGAGTACAGCGCCTGAGGCGACAATGCCATTCTTGAGATGCTCGATGCCGAATCCCTTGAGATTCTTTACTTGGAAGTGCTTGATGAGTTTTTCCCGGGCAAACGACTCGGTGAAGGCCCAGTCATCGAGCTCGAAGGTGCAGTACTTGGTGCCGAAAATGCTTTCAAACTGACTACGCAGTCCGTGCTGGAAGAGTATCTCCTTCGGCCCAAAGTTGACCAGTAGCTTGTCGATATAGTCGAAGGGGCCCTCGGCGGTAAGGAACTCGCCCGTAGAGATGTCAAGGAAGGATACGCCACAAGCTCCTTTACCAAAGTGTACGGCAGCGAGGAAGTTGTTCTCCTTATAGTTGAGCACATTCTCGTTGATCGACACGCCCGGTGTCACCAGCTCCGTGATGCCGCGCTTGACGAGCTTCTTCGTCATCTTGGGGTCTTCCAGCTGGTCGCAGATGGCTACGCGGCGTCCTGCACGCACCAATTTAGGCAGATAGGTGTCGAGCGCATGGTAAGGGAAACCAGCCATCTCGAGCTGCTTGTCCTTGCCGTTGGCACGCTTGGTGAGCGTGATGCCCAGTATCTCGCTGGCTACGATAGCGTCGGTAGAGTATGTCTCGTAGAAGTCGCCACAACGAAACAGCATGATAGCATCAGGATGCTTGGCCTTAAGCTCCAGGAACTGCTTCATCATCGGGGTCATCACTATATCTTCTGCCATATCTTTTTTAGTATTAAATGAAAGACAAAGGTACGAAAAAGCGAGCGAATAAACAACGTTTATTCTAAGCGAGCGCCAAAGTACCTTCTTGATTATCTCATAAAGGTACGAAAAAGCGAGCGAATAAACAAAGATTTTAATTCACTACAAATAAAAAGTGGGGATAATATAGGAGTTGTCCAAGCCTCGGTATTGTCCCCCTAGATTAGGGGGACGAGCGAAGCGGAGGGGGTAATATTGGCGAGAACCGTACCACCTCCCCCTCTTCGAGGGTACTCCTCCTAACCTAGGAGGAGAATTTAATGGATGTGGACAACATCTATATTATTACCTAAAAAGTACTTTTACGGAAGGTTGTAAAAGTACTTTTTATTCGCCGATATGAAAATGGATTATTCTGTCCACCAATCCTTGCGGTGGTGAAATATGATGCTCTCACCACTCTTGCGCTTGCTCTTCTTGAGGAAAGGTATCTGATAACCCACGCCAAACTCTACGTATTCGGCAATGTGGAGATGAGTCTTACAGGTGGCTTGCAAGTATAGGTTATCCCATACGCGAGTCTTCACACCGAAGCGAATGTAGTGGAAAGCTTCATCATTACCGGCACCATCGTTCTTATAGAACAGAGGACGCTTGCCATAGCCATAGATGGGATGGTTGCAATCATAGTAGTGGCGCGAGGGATTATAGAAGTATACACCCCAGTCGGCAATGGCAGTCACGCGGCCAAACTGAAACTCATTGTCCCACGAAAGGCCGGCACGGAATTTCTCGGCAGTAGTATACACGTGATCCTTACGATACAGTGAACGGTCGGTCTCGGAAGTGATGGCACCGTTATAGAACACATCCAAACCGATACCTACGCCATACCAATTAGTGGCTTGATAGATGGCTCCTGCGTGGAATGTGCTGGTAAGGAACCTATGGCCATCCTTGATAGCAGCCTGATGAGGTCCGGCGGCTCCAGTGATGTTGAGGCTCCACTTGTATGGCTTGCCAGGAAATTGGATGGGTTCCTTCTCTACATCCGCATTGAAGGTGGTGATGAGTCCCAAACCGCCATAGATGACATTGGCTCCTAAATTAGGCATAAAGGTACGGCCGTTACTCATGTGCGAGTAGCCGAACTCTGCATTAATCTTCACATTACGGGTGAGGATGATATTCAAGTTGGCTCCTGCAGTGAGGTAAGCATTGACGTAACATCCAAAAACAGGATCAGTAGTCGGGCCATTCTCATAATTTCCATAGTGGTCGGGATTCTGATCCTCTTGAGTATACCAGTGCTCGGTTACCACGCCCAAACCCGGAGCCAACTTGATATTAAACTCCAAGAAGTTGCAACGGATGAGCGGAAGCATGATGTATGGATACATGGCTATCATGTGCCCGACCATGTCGTTCTCAAAGTTCATGTGTGTGAGGCCCACACCAAAAGTAGGATTGTTCAGGTACTGCTGCCAAGGGCGTTGCTGCATGGCAGGAAATTCTATACCGAGATTCAAACCGCTATTTTCATCCAAGCCGAGTCCCTTAAAGTGATGGTTATTGTCAAGGTAGGATCCTTTGAATGTTTGCACCTTAATAGCAAACTTACTCTTCCCCGTTTGGTATGTGTGAAAGTCCTGTGCCGATATGGCTGTCGCGAAAAGAATTGTCGTCAGTAGAGATAGTAGAATACGTCGCATCATGTGTTGATTACTATTTATAAACCCGTTTTTTTCGGCCGCAAAGGTACGCAATTAAATGACACGGCACATCGTTTTCAGTCTTAATATAGGTTTATTGTAGTTAAACTTACCGTTCAACCACATCGCATAATAAAAAACACCTCACTTTGACTACAACACCTTACAATATCGCACTCAACTCGCGCATACCCTCCGATGCCCCTTTGCGTATCGTATGTATATGGCGATTGTAGGGCACATTCACCTCGGCAGGGTCGATAAGATAAATCCTGGCATGGGACTGTGCATACTGAACGAGTCCCGCTGCTGGATATACATTGAGCGATGTGCCGATGATAATCAAGATATCGGCCTGCATCACATGGTCTGCCGCCACCCCGATAGCGGGCACAGCCTCGCCAAACCACACGATGAAGGGTCGCAGTTGGCTACCATCAGCAGCGCAGTCGCCCATGTGCACCTCGTACTCCTCGGGGCGCAGTTCGCGTATGTACTGCGGATTGTTGGGACTGAAGCTCGAGGTCACCTTGGTGAGTTCGCCATGCAGATGAATCACCCGAGTGCTCCCTGCCCGCTCATGCAGGTTATCTACATTCTGTGTCACCACAGTGACATCGTACCGCTCTTCCAATGCTGCCACAAGGCGATGCCCCTCGTTGGGCTCTACGGTGAGCAGCTGCTTGCGCCGAGCATTATAGAAGTCTATAACAAGTTGGGGATTACGGGCATACCCCTCTGGCGTTGCCACATCCTCTACAGGATACTGGTCCCATAACCCACCCGCATCACGAAAAGTACTGATACCACTCTCGGCACTCATGCCGGCACCAGTGAGAACGACTATTTTCTTCATGGCCACATTGATTACTTGTTTGCTGCAAACTTACAAAAAATCTGCTTATTTACAGCAAACAGTAAAGATTTTTCGTATCTTCGCAACATAAAACTGATTCTTACATGGTATGAAGATTCTCATCATCGAAGACGACCTCTCATTCCAGGAGATACTGCGCCGCACATTGGAGCAGGAGCGGTATATCGTAGAGGTGGCTCCCAACTATCGCACGGGACTCATCAAACTATCAGACTACACGTATGACTGCATATTGCTGGACATCAACCTGCCCGACGGCAATGGACTGAACCTACTGCGCGAACTCAAGGAGATGAAAAAGACGAGTAGCCTCATCATCATCTCGGCTCGCGACAGCATAGAAGACAAGGTAGAGGGGCTCGACCTCGGGGCCGACGACTATCTGGCCAAGCCATTTCACTTGGCCGAACTCCTCTCACGCATCAAGAGCGTGATCCGCCGCAACAATCACGGTGGAGAGCAATACGTCAGCTACGGCAACGTGAAGGTCAACCCCCACACGTTCGACATCTGGGTGGGTGATACAAAACAAGAGCTCTCGCGCAAGGAGTTTGACCTACTGCTCTACTTCATGCAACGCCCAAGCCGACTGGTAAGCAAGAGCATGCTGGCCGAAGCCATCTGGGGTGACCACTTCGACGATGTGGACAACTACGACTTCATATATGCCCAAATCAAGAACCTGCGCAAGCGACTCACAGCATGGAATGCAAGCATCGAAATAGCATCGGTATATGGAATGGGATATAAGTTAATTGAGAATTGACAACTCACAACTCAAATGAAGCTAACCACTCACGCCATACGCAGTCTGATCCTTCCCCTGCTCCTAATCTTTGGAGTATGGTCGGTAGTGTTTTACCTCATCTTAAGCGATGAACTCATCGACGAGGTGGACGACCAACTGGAGGTATACTCTGAGCGTATCATGCGCCAATGGCTTTCGGGAGAATCCCTACCCGACTCTACCGACGGCTCGAACAACACCTACTACATACGACAGATTACACCCAAAGAACTGACCATCGACGAAAGAGTGGAGTATGAATACAAGAATATCTACATCGCCTCACGACACGAAGAGGAGCCAGCCCGTGTGATGCACACCATATTCGAGCACAACGATGGCACATGGTGGAAACTCACCGTAATAACTCCCGTATACGAGCGCAATGAAGTGATCAGTACCATACTGGTAGCTACCTTCATACTGATTGTAGCGATGATGCTGGTCATCATCGGCGTATTTGCATGGGTATTCGTACGGCATACACGTCCGCTATATAAGGTGCTCCACTACCTTGACTCGTATGCCATAGGTAAGCCCCAACCACTGGATAATGAAACAGACGTGACTGAATTCCAGCGACTCAACGACTCGGTCACAGACTGTATACATCGTATAGAAGAGGTATACGAACGTGAACGCCGATTCATTGGCGATGCCTCGCACGAACTGCAGACACCGCTTGCCGTATGCCAAAACCGCATAGAGATGATGATGAATGATGATACACTCACCGAGCAACAAATGATGGAGCTGGCCAAAATAGAGCAGACGATCAGCGAGCTCATACGCCTCAATAAAACGCTGCTGTTCCTGTCCAAAATAGAAAATAATCAATACATCGAACAAACCGATGTAGACATCAACAGCAAAATCAGACGCCAGATGGAGATGCTGGCCGAAGTGTATGAATCAAAGAACATCACCACACACCTCTACGATAAGGGACAATGGAGACTCACTGCCAACGATGAACTGATGGCTTCGCTCGTGAGCAACCTTCTGCGCAATGCCTATATACATAGCTTGCCACACAGCACAATCGACATATATATAAAGGAGGGAGCACTGAGCATAGCCAATACTGGCGACAACGATACACTGGATACGTCACGCCTCTTCGACCGTTTCTATTGCGGAAACCCCGGCAAGCAACATTCGAATGGTCTGGGCCTCTCCATAGTGAAAGCTATATGCGAGGTAAGCAACCTCAAGGTAGGCTACTCGTTCGAACAAGGAAAGCATATCTTCACCATTAATCAGTAAAGACACATCAAGCAATGAAAAAACTCAATATCCTCGAGCTCAACCGCATGCAGCTGGCCGACTATCGTGAGGCACAAAAAGTACCTTTTGTGGTGGTACTCGACAATGTACGCAGCCTGCATAATGTAGGTTCGGTATTCCGCACCTCCGACGCCTACCGCGTAGAGAGCATCTATCTCTGTGGAGTCACCGCTACCCCACCATCGGCCGAAATACACAAGACAGCACTCGGAGCCGAAGACTCCGTAGCATGGCACTACTATAAAGATACGCGCGAGGCAGTGGAGCAGCTCCGTGAAGAAGGCTACACGGTTTACTCCATTGAGCAGGTACAAGGAAGCATAGCACTGCAAGACCTGCAACTGGAGAAAGGGAAGAAATATGCCGTAATCTTGGGTAACGAAGTGAAGGGTGTGCAGCAAGAAGTGGTGGACATGAGCGACGGATGCATCGAACTGCCGCAGTACGGCACCAAGCATTCGCTCAACGTGTCGGTCACGGCAGGCATTGTCATCTGGGAGTTTGCCCGACAGCTATTGATAGAGTAGGTCTACACATCACGCACCCCAATTCTCGCGGTCGAGACTGCGGTAACCGATAGCTTCAGCTATATGCATTGACTGTATGGTATCACTGCCATCGAGATCGGCAATGGTACGAGCTACCTTGAGGATACGGTCATAGGCACGTGCCGAGAGGTTCAGCCGATCCATAGCACTTTGCAGCATTGCCTTACCACGCTCATCGGGCTGCGCATACTTTTGCAGCATACGTGGCGTCATCTGTGCATTGCTGTGGATGCCCGGTTCGCCGGCAAAGCGCTGCTCCTGCATCTGGCGGGCACGGATGACACGTTCACGGATAGTGGCACTACTCTCCGATTGGCTATTTCTGGTAAGCTCCTCAAAGGGTACGGGCACAATCTCTACCTGTATATCGATACGGTCGAGCAGGGGACCGCTTATCTTGTTGAGGTATTTCTGCACTTGCGATGGGGTACACACACAGGGCTTGGTAGGATGGTTATAGTAACCACAAGGGCAGGGATTCATCGAGGCTACCATCATGAAACTCGCCGGATAGTCGATGCTGTACTTGGCACGTGCTATGGTGATATGGCGGTCTTCGAGTGGCTGGCGCAGCATCTCCAATACACTGCGATTAAACTCAGGCAGTTCGTCACAGAAGAGCACTCCATTGTGAGCAAGGCTTATCTCGCCCGGCTGCGGGTTGGTGCCTCCCCCGACAAGGGCTACAGACGAAATCGTGTGGTGCGGACTGCGGAAGGGACGTACAGCCACAAGCGATGCATCCTTACCGAGGCGTCCGGCCACGGAGTGTATCTTGGTGGTCTCCAAACTTTCTGAAAGCGACAAAGGAGGCAGTATGGATGGCAGGCGCTTGGCCATCATCGACTTGCCCGATCCGGGAGGACCGATGAGAATGATATTATGCGACCCGGCAGCAGCCACCTCGAAGGCACGCTTCACATTCTCCTGCCCCTTGACATCCGAGAAGTCAAATTCAAAGCTGTCTTGATGGGCATAGAACTCCTCACGTGTGTTTACGATAGTAGGCTCCAATGTATCTTCACCATTGAAAAAGCGCACCACCTGCACGATATTGTCTACGCCGTAAACCTTCAAGTTGTTGACCACCGCAGCCTCACGTGCATTCTGACTGGGAAGGATGAAACCCTCGTAACCCAGCTCGCGTGCTTTGATGGCAATGGGCAGAGCTCCCTTGATGGGCATGAGATTGCCGTCGAGCCCCAATTCGCCCATGATAAGGTAGCGCGAAAGCTTGTCGGTACTGACTATGTCGCCTGCAGCCAATATGCCGATGGCTATGGGAAGGTCATAGGCTGAACCCTCCTTACGGATATCGGCAGGTGCCATGTTGACGGTAATCTGGTTTCGGGGATACTTATAGCCGGTATTGAGCAATGCGGCACGTATACGCTCGCTGCTTTCCTTGACGGCTGCATCGGGCAATCCTACGAGGAAAAACTTGATTCCCCGCGATGTGTTCACTTCAATGGTAACAATGGTAGCATCTACGCCCTGTACGGCAGCACCATAGACTTTGACCAGCATATATTTTTAGAATCTGTTTTATTTCTTTTTTAGTGCCCTGATGTTGGTGGGCGTTTTCTTAGCCTTATCCTCGGGTTTCCTGATTTCGGTGAGTTCGTCGATTTTCTTGTCCAGTGCCTCTCCATAGAGGTCTATAGCCTGTATGCGTCGCGAGGGATTGAGCAGCACGTTGGCTGGCAATTGTTCTATCTGCATACGCTCTACGATTCCTGTAGACCATCCATCAAAGTCACATGCCTGACGCCAAGTGGTGGAGTCTTCGTGGATAGCCTGTAGCCACTTCTCGCGGTTGGTATCGAGCGATATGCTGAGGATGTCAAAATTGTGCTCAGCATACTTCTCCTTCACAGCAATGAGTTCGCGCTGCCGCTCACGGCTCTCCTCATCCCACGAGGCCCAGAAGGTTATGAGCAGGTAGGTATCCCTGTAGTCGGCTGTGCTCACATTCTCACCTTCACTGTCGCGCACGTTGTAGTTGGTCACCACACTGTTCTTTACCAGAGGCTTGCGAGCATTGAGCATACGCTGTAGCTGCTGTATATAATTGTTGTCCTGCAGGTTGCCACTCATCGTGCCGATAAGGGTCTTTATCTTTGTCTGGTCAGGATGAGGGAGGTTGACAAAGTACTCACGCAACAGATGAATACTCACCTCGGAGTAGGGATTGGCACGGATGAACGAGTCGGCCACGGCAGCAAGCGCCTTCGTGTCATTGATGCTGTCGGTCTGTAGATGAAACTCCTGCAACAACGCATTCTGCTCACCGCCCACAATGCGCACATGCCCCGTAGATGCGGTATCGCCCTGCATGGTGACCTCCAGCCCCTTATCGGCAAAGAGCATCTCGCGGTGATTGTTGGGGAACAGCACCCACAGCGGAGTCACCGTATCTATCTCGGCCGTGTAGCGGAATATACCGTCAGCAGCCACTATCGTATCAATATGCTCGTACAAGGCATCGGCTCCATATATATAAATGGTATCGTGTGTGAGACGACCTACGTTGCCCTCGAGCACAAAGACACTTGCCTTGTCCTTGCACGAACAAAGACAAAGCAACACCATCAGTATAGAGAACAGCCGTCTCATCCAACTCTCAATTTTCAATTCTCAACTTTCAATTTAAGAGCGATTCGCACGCTTACGCTCCAGCTCGTCGAGGATGATCTTGCGCATACGCATCGACTTGGGCGTAACCTCCACATACTCATCCTCCTTGATATATTCGAGCGCCTCCTCCAGAGAGAAGATGATGGGCGGTACGATACGCGCCTTCTCGTCAGAGCCGCTGGCACGCATATTGGTGAGCTTCTTGCTCTTGGTGACGTTGATGACAAGGTCGTTGTCATGCACGTGCTCACCCACAACCTGTCCGGCATATACCTCGTCCTGCGGGAAGATGAAGAACTTGCCGCGGTCCTGCAGCTTGTCGATAGCGTAGGCAAAGGCCGTACCCGACTCCATAGCAATCATAGAACCATTGCTGCGGCGGTCGATATCGCCCTTGTAGGGCTCGTAGCCCTTGAAGCGGTGGGCCATGATGGCCTCGCCAGCCGAGGCGGTCAGCACATTGGTGCGCAGACCGATGATGCCTCGTGAGGGGATGTTGAAGGCGATGTTCACACGGTCGCCCTGTGTCTCCATCGAGGTGAGCTCACCCTTGCGGCGGGTCACCATATCGATCATCTTGCTTGAGTACTCCTCGGGGACGCTGATGGTGAGCTCCTCTATAGGCTCGCACTTCTGTCCGTCAATCTCCTTATAGATTACTTGCGGCTGGCCCACCTGCAACTCGTAGCCCTCGCGACGCATGGTCTCGATGAGTACAGAGAGGTGCAGCACGCCACGGCCATAGACAATCCACTTGTCGCTGTCCTCCTCCTTCACCACACGCAGAGCCAGGTTCTTGTCGAGCTCCTTCATCAAACGGTCGTGGATATGGCGCGAGGTAACAAACTTACCCTCCTTGCCAAAGAAGGGCGAGTCGTTGATGGCAAAGAGCATGCTCATCGTAGGCTCATCGATAGCGATGGTAGGCAGTGGCTCGGGATTCTCGGCATCGCATACGGTGTCGCCAATCTCAAAGTTGTCCAAGCCCACGATAGCGCATATATCGCCCGAGCTCACCGCATCGGTACGCTTGCGTCCCAGCCCCTCGAAGGTATGCAGCTCCTTGATCTTGGCCTTCTCGGTCGAGCCGTTTCTGTGGGCCAATGTGATGGTCATGCCCTCCTTCAGTGTACCACGGTGCACGCGGCCCACAGCCACACGGCCCGTGTATGAAGAGTAATCGAGCGAGGTGATGAGCATCTGCGGTGTACCCTCCAGGCGCTCAGGGCCGGGGATATGCTCCAGAATCACGTCGAGCAGGTAGTTGATGTTGTCGGTCGGAGTCTTCCAGTCGGCACCCATCCAGTTGTTCTTGGCCGAGCCGTATACCACGGGGAAGTCAAGCTGGTCCTCCGTAGCCTCGAGGGCAAACATCAGGTCGAATACCATCTCATACACCTCCTCGGGGCGGCAGTTGGGCTTGTCCACCTTGTTGACTACCACCACAGGCTTGAGGCCTATCTGCAATGCCTTCTGCAGCACGAAGCGTGTCTGTGGCATCGGACCCTCAAAAGCATCCACGAGAAGGATGCAGCCATCGGCCATATTGAGCACGCGCTCCACCTCACCGCCAAAGTCCGAGTGACCCGGCGTGTCAATAATATTTATCTTAGTCCCTTTATAGTTGATTGATACGTTCTTGGAGAGAATCGTTATTCCTCGCTCACGTTCCAAGTCATTGTTGTCGAGTACCAACTCACCACCGTTCTGGTTCTCACGAAACAGGTTTCCGGCGAGCATCATCTTGTCGACCAGCGTCGTCTTACCGTGGTCTACGTGCGCAATAATGGCAATGTTTCTGATGTCCTGCATATATTCTTTTCTGAGTTTTTGAGTTTATAAGTTCTTGAGTCTTTTAATAAAAGGCCCTAGTATTCGAACTTACAAACAAAATCAAATGCAAAGATACAACAAGCCGAGAGGAGAACAAAATAAACTTATTTATTTTTTTATCTAGAGGCACAATGAATGCTTGCGCTCAGCTCGTCTGAGAATCTTCTGTTTGCGCAAGCAAATATTAGTGCAAACAGCAACGTTTTTATCCAAAAATATATACATTTGCAAAAGCAACCTACTAACCCTGGCAACTATGCAAAAGCAATACACCTATTCCCTACCCGAAGAGATTGTCAACATGAGCACCCACGGCGTAGGACTTGCCATGGCTCTTGCCGTGTGCATATACTTCCTCGTGCAGAGCAGTTGCAGTGGTTCCTGGTTGGTACCCTTCAGCCTGACGCTCTACCTGTTTGGTGTGGTCAGTTCGTATGCCGCCTCGGTGCTCTACCATGCCATCCCCTCTGCTCGGGCCAAGGCCAAGGCGCGGGCACGCAAGCTCGACCACGCAGCCATCTACTGGCACATTGCCGGCAGCTATACCCCACTCACGCTCATTGCCATGCGCGATGGCGGCGCACCCGTCTGGGGATGGGCGATATTTGCTTTCGTATGGCTATGCGCTATCGTGGGCACAGCACTCAGCTTCCGCAAGATGAAGGCGCAGAGCTATCTCGAGACCACCTGCTATGTGCTCATGGGGCTCACCATCCTCGTGGCGTTCAAGCCCTTCTACGACACCTGCGGACTCCCCATCGTGCTATGGGTAGTGGGCGAAGGTGTGGCCTACATCGTGGGAGCCGTGCTCTACAGCTTCAAGCAGATACCCTACATACACTCCGTCTTCCACGTGTTCGTCATCCTTGGCGACATCTGCCACATGATAGCCACCTGGATGATGCTGCAGATATTCGTATTATAAGCACCCCCGTCTGCACACAGAAATAATCACTTACCAATGAATAAACTCACAAAAAACAAACCAATATGAGCACCATCGATTACACCCAAGTACCCTACAACTTTGCACTCTGCCTACACACCCAGTGCCCAATGGCCAGCACCTGTCTACGCCGCCTGGTATGGGACACCGTGCCCGACAGCCAAGAGCAGCTCAACGTGCTGAACCCCACATGCACAACGCCCGATGATACCTGCCGCCACTACCGCCCTGCACAGAAGGAGGTGTATGCCCGCGGCTTCCGTGGCATGCAGGCACAGATGCTGCCCGCGCAATACACCAAGTTTAGCGACAAACTGATAAAATACTTCTCGCGCAACTGCTATTACGAGCGTCGCCGTGGCGACCGCCTCTGCTCACCCAAAGAGATAGCCTACATACGCGAAGTGCTCACCTCAATAGGGCTCCCCCACCTCGAGTTCGACGCCTACGAGGAGCGCTACAACTTCGTGGACTGAGAATCTCCCTTGAATCATCTCGAGTAAAGAAGTTCGACCTGTACGATTGGATCTTCCTCTCGCGAAAATGATATTGTCTCACGCAGAGGGCGCAGAGAACGCAAAGCATACGTCGCTGGCGCTTGTATGTCCCATCCGGGTGTGTACACTCGGCGTTCCGCCGACAAGCGCGGGCGAAGCGACGCGCCTCTGTGCTCTTCTCGTCCTCTGCGTGAGATAAAAAGCCATGTGAATGAAGCTTTTCCAATCGTACAGGTCGAAATATTTTTGCCCTGGCAGAGTACAAATCCCGATGAAATCGGCGTTTTTTGAATGCAACAAGCACATCACCCCTCTTTTCCCTATATGGCGAAAGTTCATAAATCGGTTGGCAATGGCGCAGCGTAGCGAGAGCAGAGTCAAATTCATTTGATCTCTGCCGAGCGAGCAAGCCATCTTAAAGCAGAGCTTTATATTGGCAGAGTGAAGCGAGAGCAATGATAAACTTGTTTAATTATTGCCGAGCAAGCAAGCCATCTTAAAGCATAGCTTTATATTGGCAGAGATTGCACCTTAAAGCAAAGCTATATATTGGCAACGATGGCACACGGCAAATCAGAAAAATCACGTAATGTCTTATACTGCTATAGGTAGACACATTTAATAACCATTAAAGATGTGTAAACAGTATGAGAGAAAAACGAGAACATTACAGTGAAGAAGAATGTCTTTCCATTCTTCGGGATTATTATTCC
>JAGAQY010000021.1 GCA_017622495.1 Bacteroidaceae bacterium
CAAGCGGAACAGCATGGAATCGGAGAAAGCGTAAACCTCGCCAGTATGGCTAGAGAAAAGGTGTAAATCTTTTCAGCTAATGAAGCAAAAAAGCGTCTACTGAAATCAGGAAAAGACAGATCTCTGTGTATAAAACTCAAATATCCACGGATATTTTATCACGTATCCGTGGATATTTCATTACGTAACCGCGGATATTTCATTAAATATCCGTGGATATTTGAGTTTTTGTGTACGGGGAAACTGGAAATTACGTGAAGAGTTGCTGAATTTTCGCGAGGTGTGCTGGAGTTTTCCTTAAAGGCGTCATCCCGACAGAGCATAGCGACGAGGGATCTCTGCGAGATTTTTCGCTATGCTCAAAATGACATACCCCTGCCAAAGCCAACCGATTTATGAACTTTCGCCAATAGGGAACATCTAAAAAACACCCATTTCATCGAGGATTTGTCAACTTCTGCAGCACCGTGCCAGGCCAAAAATAAAACTTTTTTACTCGGTGGATGGGTAGTTATCTCCACCAATTGCTTTCTATGCAAAGGCCTTTCTTGTCTGCTGCTGTAGCTTTTGTAACGCAGAATACGCCATTTGCGAGAATACCAGAATAGAGACTCAGAATTTCATTCTCATCCATGAAATAGCAAGCGACCATTCCATAAGCTTTGCCTACCCTAAACTCCACTACATCATATTTAGGTACATGCTTGTACTGGTCTACAATACGCTTAAACTCTTTGTAGTCGGTGTCATCTGCGGCTGGACGTTGGCTATAAAGCAGATGGGTCGTGAGAGTGTCTCCATCCTTGTAATAAGCATCATTCGGAAGAAATGCATCCCATATATAGTTGGTTGCAGATGGATACACATGCGTCTCTTGATGGCGTATCGCACGTGGGTCGTTGTATTGTGCCAGAAAGAAATCTTCCATAGGTTTGATACTCTCTGTCGACTCCAGATTTTCTATCTTCCACCTTTCTCCTAATCCTCTCACTCCTGGTTTAGTGTCGTGAATGACGCTTTTGTTGGTGCCGGCATTAATGGTAAAGACAAAGGAAATAGAGTCCTTCTTATTGTGTGGGCAGGAGCAGGTTGCCCTATTGTATTTATAGAAGAGGGTAGATGTCTCATCGCCTTCCCTATCAGGACGAACGCTGACAACGTAGCGGCCACTGATTCCCTTGTCATCATTCTGACGGTCAGAGAAGATGCGATAGCTGTCGATGCTCTCAATCTTCTGGTTGATGCGGGTGACGAGGTCGAGAAACTTGAGCGTGTCATTGTCTTGGTGGCCAATCGTTGTACCGACTTTTAGAATCAGTATATCAGAAAGAAAAGACTCATGTGCCCAAGCTGAGTCAGGGTAAGCGTTGAAAACCTCTTCGACAATCTCTGTCGCGATGTCTATATTGCTTCGTGGCTGCTCGGAAGATGCTTTGGGGGTGCATTGCGTAAAGAGGCTCACGGTGAATAATGCGGCTATAAATGATACTATAGGTTTCATAGTGTATGTTGTTTGAATTCTTTTTAATAATCACACAAAGGAATTTCTCAGGCAAGTGATTGTTGCCTCACACAGATCTCGCGAATCTCACAGAAGAACGCATCGTTTCACTCGCGTTTGCCATCCGGATGGCCACATACGAGCGATAGCGATGTATGTTTCTGTGGGATTTGTGAGATCTGTGTGAGGCTAAAATCATTTTTGTGGGCGTTTATTCTTGTACTTGTTAGTTCATCAATTCTTGTTCGAAGAGGTCCATCTCGCGTGTCATGCGCTCGAACTCCTGCTCGATGTCCTGCTGCATATCGAGCAACTGCTCGTCGGTGATGCCATAGAAGATGTTGGGCGTTGCTTGCGCGAAGTCGCCCTGCTGAGGGGCCGACGGAGCGGTGGGTGTCGTCTCCCTCACGGTATGCACGATATGTTTCTCTACATACACCGTGTCGGTCTTGACAATGGTCTTGACCTCAGGCGTAGCGGTTGCCATCAGCGTGCCGGGGTCGGCAGTAGTCGGGGTGACGTCCGTGGCGCTGAAGCGCATACCGATGAAGAAGGCCGCAGCCAGAGATGCAGCTATGGCGGTGTAGCGGACGATGAGCGGCACGATGCGGCTGCGGGACTTCTGCTCGTTAGGGAGAGGCGCGGCCTCGTGGGGTTCCTCCTCGGCTACGGGTTCGGGGACAGGGAGCTCGAAGGTAGGTGCCAGCTCACCACTCTCAAACACGAGGAACATGTCCCGATAGTCGGCAAACTCGTCGTCGACCTCGTTCGTGCGGAAGTAGTCGGCCAGCGCAGCCTCCTGCTCGAGGCTCGTGGCGCCGTCCATAAACAGCTGCAGCAGTAAGCGCAGCTCCTCACGGTCCGTAATCTTATGTATACTCTCTTTCATTTCTCAAGTCCTCCTTTGTCTTAATTGTTCCATCACTTTGGCGCGTGCCCTTGACAGAATCACTCTTGCCGAAGTCTCCGAGGTGCCTATGATGCGGGCAATCTCGGCAAACTCCATATTCTCTACCTGTCGCATCTGGAGCACTGCGCGGTATTTGTCGGGCAGGTTGCGGAGGATGGCCTTTATCCAATCCTCATCCTCCTGCTGCTCCAGACGAGTCTGGGCATTGCTCCCGTTGTCGTGGACGATGGGGTCGGTGAGTTCGTCGTGCCGGTGTCGCTGCATCGTTCGCAGCCGGTCGATGCTCAGGTTCTTGGCAATGGTAGTACCCAGCGCCTCCATGCCTCCCTGGCCTTCGCGGATGGCGTCACGTGCTGTCCATAGTTTCAGCAGCGTGTCCTGCACCACGTCCTCGGCCTCGTCATCGTCTGCCAGATAGAAAAGAGCGATTCGTTGCAGCTTCAATCTCAACTCAGGGACGACTCTCTCAAAGTCCTGTCTGTCCATTGCGTATTGAGTGCTTGTTACGTTCTGCAAAAATACGGTTTACTTTCCTTTTTTTAAACATCATTTGCCCATAATACGTCGATGCAACGGATTTGTTACACTCCGTTGCAATTTTTTTTTCTTTTTTTTTGATGCTTTTCTGAAAAACGCTATAGTTTTAGACTCTAGACAAACTGTGGAATTTATTTTCTTAACATCGGAGAAGAAGAAAATCTGTGATTTTTTTTGCATAATCAGGAAAAATCGCTATATTCGTCCTTTGAAAAGGCAAGTGTCCCGCCAGTAGGAAACAAATTGGCCTTTTCTCCTATATTATATATATAATAAGGTGTGTGCCATGAGAGAGAAATTGATAAATGATTTCTTGGACTATCTGACTCACGAGAGAGCCTACTCGCCCCATACGGTGACAAGCTATGGGAACGACCTGCGTGAGTTTGACACATACCTTAAGAATACCGAAGACCCGATTGAGCTGCCTCATGCCGATGCCGACCTCGTGAGGGGGTGGGCGATGGATCTTATGGCATCGGGCATGAAGGCCACCTCGGTAAACCGCAAGCTGAGCTCGCTACGTACATTCTATAAATACTTACTAAAGAAGCAGGTGATAAAGGTGTCGCCCATGCAGAATGTGGGTGGTCCCAAAAAGACGAAGCCGCTACCTCAGTTTGTGCGTGAGGCTGATATGGAACGTTTGCTTGGTGAACCCTCTGCCCCTGGCAACTGGCAGGAGGCGCGTGACAGGCTTATCATACAGATGTTTTACGAGACAGGTATTCGATTGTCCGAACTGGTGGGGCTTGATGATGCCGACGTGGACTTTTGCCGCATGGCTATCAAGGTGACGGGCAAGCGCAACAAACAACGTGTCATCCCCATTGGTGACGGACTGGTACAGAGCTTGAGGAAGTATATGGAAGAGAAGGAACAGCGGTGTGCTGAAGGTGATTGCCAATCCCCTCTCTTCATCACCGACAAGGGACGGCGAGTCTATTCCGGCTGGGTGTATAAGCTGGTGCGCCGGGAACTTTCGCAGGTGGTGACTCTCAAGAAACGGAGTCCGCACGTGTTGCGTCACACCTTTGCTACAGCCATGCTCAACAACGATGCCGAGCTGGAAGCCGTGAAGGAACTGATGGGGCACGAGAGCGTGAGCACCACACAGATATATACGCATACCACATTTGAAGAATTGAAAAAAGCATATAAGCAGGCCCATCCCAGGGCGAGTATTAACCATTAATAATAGGAGGTAAGTATGAAAACGAACATCCAGAGCATCCATTTTGATGCAAGTGAGCAACTGCAAGCGTTCATAGAGAAGAAGACAGCCAAGCTCGAACGATTCTTCGACGAAATAGATACCGTAGAGGTAACCCTCAAAGTAGTGAAGCCTGAGACCGCCATGAATAAGCAGGCGGACGTGAAAGTAGTGGTGAAAAACGATAACCTCTTTGCATCGAAGATATGTGATACTTTTGAGGAGAGTATAGACCAATGTATAGACGCACTGCGCATACAACTCGAGAAATATAAAGAAAAATTGCGCGGAAAGTAAAAAAAAAGCCGAAACCTTTTGCAGGTTTGAAATAAATGCCTAAATTTGCAGCCGTTTTAGCGCCGATATGCTAAGCGGCTGCATTAAAACGCCTCTTTAGCTCAGTTGGCCAGAGCACGTGATTTGTAATCTCGGGGTCGTTGGTTCGAATCCGACAAGAGGCTCAAGACGAAGATGAGATCTTTAAAATATTGAAATGGGCAAATTCCAGAGTGGCCAAATGGGGCAGACTGTAAATCTGCTGTCTTTCGACTTCGGTGGTTCGAATCCATCTTTGCCCACACTCAGAAAGATGCGGAAGTAGCTCAGTTGATAGAGCATTAGCCTTCCAAGCTGAGGGTCGCGGGTTTGAGCCCCGTCTTCCGCTCTTTTGATGTTGCTGTTATAGCTCAGTGGTAGAGCACTTCCTTGGTAAGGAAGAGGTCGCGGGTTCAACTCCCGCTAACAGCTCTTTTTTGTGTGTAATAAGTAGAAATACATTTATTAATAAATACTTAAGTTACAAAAAGCTATGGCAAAAGAAAAATTTGAACGTTCAAAACCGCATGTAAACATCGGTACTATTGGTCACGTTGACCACGGTAAGACCACTCTGACCGCTGCCATCACCACTGTATTGGCAAAGAAGGGTCTCTCTGAGTTGCGTTCTTTCGACTCAATCGACAACGCTCCTGAAGAGAAAGAGCGTGGTATTACTATTAACACCGCTCACGTTGAGTATCAGACAGCTAATCGTCACTATGCACACGTAGACTGCCCGGGTCACGCCGACTACGTTAAGAACATGGTAACTGGTGCTGCTCAGATGGACGGTGCTATCATCGTATGTGCTGCTACTGACGGTCCTATGCCTCAGACTCGTGAGCACATCCTTCTCGCTCGTCAGGTAAACGTTCCCCGTCTCGTTGTGTTCTTGAACAAGTGCGACATGGTTGACGATGCTGAGATGCTCGAGCTCGTTGAGATGGAGATGGTTGAACTCCTCACCTCTTATGATTTCGAAGAGGATACTCCTATCATCCGTGGTTCTGCTCTTGGTGCACTTAACGGTGTACCTGAGTGGGAAGAGAAGGTAATGGAGTTGATGGAAGCTTGCGACACATGGATCCAGGAGCCTCCCCGCGATAAGGATAAGCCCTTCTTGATGCCTGTTGAGGACGTATTCTCAATCACTGGTCGTGGTACTGTTGCTACAGGTCGTGTTGAGACTGGTGTTATCAAGGTAGGTGACGAAGTTCAGATCCTCGGTCTTGGTGAAGACAAGAAGTCAGTTGTAACTGGCGTTGAGATGTTCCGTAAGCTCCTCGATCAGGGTGAAGCTGGTGACAATGTAGGTCTGCTCCTCCGTGGTATCGACAAGAACGAGATCAAGCGTGGTATGGTTATCACACACCCCGGTGTTATCAAGCCCCACTCTAAGTTCAAGGCTTCTATCTACGTGTTGAAGAAGGAAGAGGGTGGTCGTCACACTCCGTTCGGCAACAAGTATCGTCCTCAGTTCTATCTCCGTACTATGGACTGTACTGGTGAGATTCACCTCCCTGAAGGTACTGAGATGGTAATGCCCGGTGACAACGTTGAGATTCAGGTTGAGCTCATCTATCCGGTTGCTTTGAACCTCGGTCTTCGCTTCGCTATCCGCGAGGGTGGTCGCACAGTAGGTTCAGGTCAGATTACTGAGATCATCGACTAATCATTGAAAAAATGATACATAGTAGGCCCTTCCGTAAAGGTGGGCCTATATACGGGAATAGCTCAGTTGGTAGAGCACTGGTCTCCAAAACCAGGTGTCGGGAGTTCGAGCCTCTCTTCCCGTGCAAGAAAAGAAAAAACGTATGTTTAAGAAAATAGGAAATTTCTGTAAAGAGTCTTATAACGAGCTTGTTCATAAAGTTTCGTGGCCTACAATGAGCGAATTGCGTAGTAGCGCGGGAGTCGTATTAATAGCTTCCCTCCTCATCGCGCTATTGGTGTTTGCTATGGATCAGGTACTGCAATGGGGTATGGAATTAGTTTATAGTCTCCATTAATTTATTAGCAATGTCAGAGATTCAGAAGAAATGGTACGTACTGCGTGCCATTAGTGGTAAAGAACACAAGGTAAAAGAGTATATCGATTACGAGATTGCTCATACTAACCTTGGAGATTTTGTGTCTCAGGTTTTGATTCCTACTGAGAAGACTGTTCAAGTTCGCAACGGAAAGAAAGTTGTGAAGGAGAGGAGTTATCTGCCAGGCTATGTCCTCGTAGAAGTGGCTTTGGTCGGCGAAGTTGCTCATCATCTCCGTAATGTGCCCAATGTATTGGGCTTTTTAGGAGGTCTTGACAATCCAACGCCACTGAGAGTATCTGAAGTAAACCGCATCCTTGGCACCGTTGATGAAATGCAAGAGATTGGAGCTGAAGAGCCCACTATTGTATATACCCTCGGCGAGAGTGTCAAGGTAAATTATGGTCCCTTCTCTGGCTTTACTGGGGTCATTGAAGAGATCAACATGGAAAAACGCAAATTGAAGGTCATGGTTAAGATCTTCGGACGTAAAACTCCGATTGAGCTTGGCTTTATGCAGGTAGAGAAAGAGTGATGAAGCAGTTACGTGCTGAGTCACGATTTTTCGTATATTTCATATATAAATAAATTTACTAAAATGGCTAAAGAAGTTGCTGGAATAATCAAATTACAGATTAAAGGAGGCGCTGCAAATCCATCACCTCCCGTTGGTCCTGCTTTGGGTTCAAAGGGTTTGAACATCATGGAGTTTTGCAAGCAATTCAATGCCAGAACCCAGGACAAGGCGGGTAAAGTTCTGCCTGTAATCATTACTTATTACTCAGACAAGTCTTTCGACTTCGTTATCAAGACCCCTCCTGTAGCTATTCAGTTGCTCGAAGCAACAAAGCAAAAGAGTGGTTCTGCTGAGCCTAACCGTAAGAAGATTGCTGAACTCACTTGGGAACAGATCAGAACGATTGCTCAGGATAAACTCGTCGACTTGAACTGCTTCACTGTAGAGGCTGCCATGACCATGGTTGCTGGTACAGCACGTAGCATGGGTATCAGTGTAAAGGGCGAATTCCCCGGTAATAACTAAAAAACTTCAATTAGAATGGGTAAACTGACAAAAAATCAAAAGTTGGCCGCTTCCAAGATTGAAGAAGGTAAGGTATACACCTTGAAGGAGGCTGCAAGCTTGGTAAAGGAAATCACTACTACCAAGTTTGACGCTTCTGTTGATATTGACGTACGTTTGGGCGTTGACCCCCGTAAGGCAAATCAGATGGTTCGTGGTGTAGTATCTCTCCCCAACGGTACTGGTAAGGTTGTACGTGTGCTTGCACTCTGTACTTCTGATCAGGAAGCCGCTGCTAAGGAAGCTGGTGCCGATTACGTTGGTCTCGATGAATATATTGAGAAAATTAAGGGTGGATGGACTGATATTGATGTAATCATCACTATGCCATCTGTCATGGGTAAGATTGGTGCCCTCGGTCGCATATTGGGTCCTCGTGGCTTGATGCCGAACCCCAAGAGTGGTACTGTAACTATGGATGTTGCCAAAGCTGTTAAGGAAGTTAAGCAGGGTAAGATTGACTTTAAGGTAGACAAGTCTGGTATCGTACATACTTCTATCGGTAAGGTTTCTTTCACACCTGAAGCAATCCGCGAGAACGCTAAGGAGTTTATTGCTACTATCAATAAGCTCAAACCCAGCGCAGCTAAGGGAACTTATATCAAGAGCATTTATCTTTCAAGTACCATGAGTCGTGGTATCAAGATTGATCCCAAGTCATGTGATGAAATTTAATGAACGTAGAAAGTTATGAAAAAGGAAGATAAAGGACAGATTATAGCTCAATTGGCTGAAACCATTCAGGCATATCCTCACTTCTATCTTGTAGATGTGACTGCACTCGATGCAACTGCTACAAGCGATTTGAGAAGAAAGTGCTTCAAGCAGGAAATCAAGATGGTTGTTGTGAAGAACACGCTTCTTCAGAAGGCTCTCGAGACTCTTGAAGGCGACTATTCTCCCTTGTACGGCTCGCTGAAGGGTACTACAGCTCTGTTCTTCTGTCAGACTGCTAATGTTCCTGCACGTTTGTTGAAGGAATATGCTGACAAGAAGGCCGAGGCTCCTGCACTCAAGGCTGCATATGCTGAGGAAGGTTTCTATGTGGGCGCAGATCAGCTCGCTGCTCTTACAAGCATCAAGAGCAAGAACGAAGTTATTGCCGAAATTGTTGCATTGCTGCAATCACCGGTCAAGAACGTTGTTTCAGCTCTTCAATCTGGTGGTAACACCATTCACGGAGTACTTAAGACACTCGGTGAGAGATAATAAATTAAAATTAAAACTAATCTTAAAATTATACGAAAATGGCAGATTTGAAAGCTTTTGCAGAACAATTAGTTAACTTGACAGTAAAGGAAGTTAATGAACTTGCAACTATCCTTAAGGAAGAATATGGTATTGAGCCCGCTGCTGCAGCTGTAGCTGTTGCTGCTGGTCCCGCAGCTGGTGCCGCTGAGGCCGCTGAGGAGAAGACATCATTCGATGTAGTATTGAAGAGCGCTGGCGCAGCTAAGCTCCAGGTAGTTAAGGCTGTAAAGGAAGTTTGTGGTCTCGGTTTGAAGGAGGCTAAGGACTTGGTAGACGGCGCTCCCAACGTAGTTAAGGAAGGTCTTGCTAAGGACGAGGCTGAGAACTTGAAGAAGGCTCTCGAAGAGGCTGGTGCTGAGGTAGAACTTAAGTAACAGCAGCCTGCTAACAGGAAAACGGTTAAGAATCCCCTCGATTTGGGGTTCTTAACCTTTTTGTGCCTAATCTTAATTTAAGTTCTTAAAACCATCACCCAATGTCTTCAAATACTGTAAATCAGAGAATTAACTTTGCTTCTATCAAGAACCCGGTTGAATGTCCGGACTTCTTGGAAGTACAATTGAAGTCATTTCAAGACTTCCTCCAGTTAGACACTCCCCCCGAAAAACGTAAGAATGATGGACTTTATAAGGTGTTTGCAGAGAATTTCCCCATTGCAGATACCCGAAATAACTTTGTTCTGGAGTTTTTGGACTATTATATTGATCCGCCTCGTTACTCGATAGCAGAGTGCTTGGAACGCGGATTGACATATTGTGTCCCCTTAAAAGCCAAGTTGAAATTGTATTGCACCGATCCTGATCATGAGGATTTCGATACTGTAATACAAGATGTTTTCTTGGGTCCTATTCCCTATATGACCGAGCAGGGTACGTTCATCATCAATGGTGCTGAACGCGTTGTTGTTTCTCAACTTCATCGTTCTCCTGGTGTATTCTTCGGTCAGAGCGTTCATGCTAATGGTACGCAACTCTATTCGGCACGTATTATTCCATTCAAGGGTTCTTGGATTGAGTTTGCTACTGACATTAACAATGTGATGTATGCTTACATTGACCGTAAGAAGAAGTTACCCGTTACAACATTGTTGCGCGCCATCGGTTTTGAAAATGACAAGGACATACTTGAGATATTCAATCTGGCAGAGGAAGTAAAGGTTAATAAGACCAACATGAAAAAGGTTCTTGGCCGTAAGTTGGCTGCAAGAATCTTGAAGACTCGTATCGAGGATTTTGTTGATGCAGATACCGGTGAAGTTGTATCAATCGAGCGTAACGAAGTGCTTTTTGATCGAGAGACAGTGTTGGATGAAGACGTTGTTGCTGAAATTCTTGAGTCAGGTGCTGAGACAATCCTCGTACACAATGAGGGTGCTAATCAGTCTGACTATTCAATTATATTCAACACCCTGCAGAAGGACCCCAGTAACTCTGAGAAGGAGGCAGTGCTCTACATCTATCGTCAGCTGCGTAATGCTGACCCTGCTGATGATGCTAGTGCTCGTGAGGTTATCAACAACCTCTTCTTCTCTGATAAGCGTTACGATTTGGGTGAGGTAGGTCGTTATCGCATCAATAAGAAGCTCAATCTTACTACAGATATCAATGTAGGTGTACTCACCAAAGAGGATATCATTGAGATTATCAAGTATCTTATTGAGTTGGTTAACTCTAAGGCTGTTGTCGATGATATCGACCACTTGAGTAACCGTCGTGTACGTACTGTAGGAGAGCAGTTGGCCAACCAGTTTGCCATCGGCTTGGCACGTATGTCACGCACTATTCGTGAGCGCATGAACGTTCGCGATAATGAAGTATTCACACCGACAGATTTGATTAATGCAAAGACTGTATCGTCTGTTATCAATTCATTCTTCGGTACGAATGCTCTGTCACAGTTTATGGATCAGACCAACCCCTTGGCTGAGATTACTCATAAACGTCGTATGTCAGCTCTCGGTCCTGGTGGTCTGTCTCGTGAACGTGCAGGATTTGAGGTTCGTGACGTACACTATACACACTATGGACGTCTTTGTCCTATTGAGACCCCTGAAGGTCCGAACATTGGTTTGATTTCATCTTTGTGTATATATGCAAAGATTAACCATCTCGGCTTCATTGAGACTCCTTATCGTAAGGTTGAGAATGCCAAGGTTGACCTTTCTCCCGAAGGTCTGATTTATCTCTCTGCCGAGGAGGAGGAAGACAAAATTATTGCTCAAGGCAATGCTCCGTTGAATGAAGAAGGTGGTTTCATCCGCAAGAAAGTTAAGGCTCGTCGTGATGCCGACTATCCTGTAGTTGATCCCGATCAGGTAGAATTGATGGACGTGTCGCCTCAACAGATTGCTTCTATTGCAGCTTCGCTTATCCCGTTCCTGGAGCATGACGATGCTAACCGTGCGTTGATGGGATCTAACATGATGCGCCAGGCTGTGCCCTTGATGCGCAGCGAGGCTCCTATTGTTGGTACTGGTATTGAAAAACAGTTGGCTGAAGACTCTCGAACACAGCTGGTTGCTGAAGGAGATGGTGTAGTAGAGTATGTAGATGCTGCTACAATCAAGATTCTGTATGACCGCACTGAAGAAGAGGAGTTTGTAAGCTTCGACTCTGCATTGAAGGAGTATCAGATTCCTAAGTTCAAACGTACAAACCAGAATATGACCATCGACTTGCGTCCTATTTGCGAAAAGGGACAGCGTGTCAAGAAGGGTGATATCCTTACCGAAGGTTACTCTACCGAAAATGGAGAGTTGGCATTGGGTAAGAACCTTCTGGTAGCTTATATGCCTTGGAAGGGATATAACTATGAGGATGCCATTGTGCTTAACGAGCGTGTAGTACGTGAGGATATTCTGACCTCAGTACATGTAGAGGAGTTTATCCTTGAGGTGCGTGAGACCAAGCGTGGTATGGAAGAGTTGACTTCTGACATTCCTAACGTTAGCGAGGATGCAACCAAGGACTTGGATGAT
Source organism: Bacteroidaceae bacterium (assembly GCA_017622495.1). GTDB lineage: Bacteria > Bacteroidota > Bacteroidia > Bacteroidales > Bacteroidaceae > UBA1189. The sequence continues at coordinate 11,819 of JAGAQY010000021.1, forward strand.
ACTGGTATTATCCGTATTGGTGCAACCGTAGAACCCGGTGATATCCTTATCGGTAAAATTACTCCTAAGGGTGAATCAGATCCTTCACCTGAAGAGAAACTGCTCCGTGCAATCTTTGGTGATAAGGCTGGTGACGTGAAGGATGCTTCTTTGAAGGCTTCTCCGTCATTGAAAGGTGTAGTGATTGACAAGAAACTCTTCTCACGAGCTATCAAGACACGTAGTTCAAAACTTGCTGACAAGGCTTTGATGCCTAAGATCGACGAGGAGTTTGATGAGCGTGCGGGTGAGTTCAAGAAGATTCTTGTAGATAAGTTGCTCGCTCTTACCGATGGTCTCGTTTCACAGGGTGTGAAGGATTATGTAGGTGTAGAGGTGGTTGCTAAGGGCGCTAAGTTTACAAAGAAAGAATTGCAGGCGCTTGACTATACCTCAGTTCAGCTCAGTGGTTGGACCAACGATGAGCACAAGAACGAGATGATAAGTCAGCTCATCATCAACTACATCCGTAAATATAAGGAACTTGATGCTGAAATCAAGCGTAAGAAGTTTGCCATCACCATCGGTGACGAGTTGCCCTCGGGTATCATGCAGATGGCAAAAGTATATATAGCCAAGAAACGTAAGATTGGCGTGGGTGACAAGATGGCTGGTCGCCACGGTAACAAGGGTATTGTGTCGCGCGTAGTGCGTCAAGAGGACATGCCGTTCCTTGAGGATGGTACGCCAGTAGATATCGTACTGAACCCGCTGGGTGTGCCTTCACGTATGAACATCGGTCAGATCTTTGAGACTGTTCTCGGCCACGCAGGCCGCAAGTTGGGCGTTAAGTTTGCTACACCTATCTTCGATGGTGCTACATTAGATGATCTCTCGGTATGGACCGACAAGGCTGGTCTTCCCCGTTATGGCAAGACATATCTCTATGACGGTGGTACAGGTGATAGATTTGACCAGCCGGCTACAGTGGGTGTGACCTATATGCTGAAGCTCGGTCATATGGTTGAGGATAAGATGCACGCCCGTTCTATCGGTCCGTACTCACTCATTACTCAGCAACCCCTTGGTGGTAAGGCTCAGTTCGGTGGCCAGCGTTTCGGAGAGATGGAGGTTTGGGCACTCGAGGCATTTGGTGCTGCTCACATCTTGCAGGAAATTCTTACTATCAAATCAGATGACGTAGTAGGCCGTGCTAAGGCATACGAAGCCATTGTTAAGGGCGATCCTATGCCTACACCGGGTATTCCGGAATCTCTCAACGTATTGTTGCATGAGTTAAGAGGCTTGGGCTTGAGTGTAACCCTCGAATAAGACGTTTCATCTTTCAGATTAGAAAATTATGGCTTTTAGAAAAGATACAAAGATTAAGAATAATTTCACGAAGATTTCGATAGGTTTGGCTTCTCCCGAAGAGATTCTGGAGAATTCAAGTGGTGAGGTTTTGAAACCAGAAACCATCAACTATCGTACATATAAACCTGAGCGTGATGGTCTCTTCTGCGAGCGCATTTTCGGTCCGGTCAAGGACTACGAGTGCCATTGCGGTAAGTACAAGCGTATCCGTTATAAAGGTATCGTTTGTGACCGTTGCGGTGTAGAGGTTACTGAGAAGAAGGTTCGTCGTGAACGTATGGGTCATATTCAGCTCGTAGTGCCCGTAGCTCATATTTGGTACTTCCGTTCGCTCCCTAACAAGATTGGTTATCTGTTGGGATTGCCTACCAAGAGCCTTGACTCTATCATTTATTATGAGCGCTATGTTGTTATCCAGCCTGGTGCAGCTGCTGAGGAGGGCATCGAAAAGCTTCAATTGCTTGCTGAGGAAGAATATCTCGATCTCCTTGATAAACTCCCGAAAGACAACCAATACCTTGAGGATACCGATCCTAACAAGTTCATAGCCAAGATGGGTGCAGAGGCCGTATACGACCTCCTCGCAGGTTTGGATTTGGATGCTCTCTCTTACGAGCTCCGTAATCGTGCGAACAGCGATTCTTCACAACAGCGTAAGAATGACGCGCTGAAGCGTCTGCAGGTAGTGGAGTCATTCCGCGCATCAAAGCATCGCAACCGTCCTGAATGGATGATTCTTAGAATCGTACCCGTGATACCTCCCGAATTGCGTCCGTTGGTTCCGTTGGATGGTGGCCGTTTTGCGACATCAGATGTTAATGACTTATATCGTCGTGTTATTATCCGTAATAACCGTTTGAAGCGTCTTATTGAGATTAAGGCTCCGGAGGTTATCTTGCGTAATGAGAAGCGTATGCTTCAGGAGGCTGTAGACTCTCTCTTCGACAACTCTCGCAAGGCAAGTGCTGTGAAGTCTGAGGCAAACCGTCCGTTGAAGTCACTCTCTGACTCACTGAAGGGTAAGCAGGGACGTTTCCGTCAGAACCTTTTGGGTAAGCGTGTTGACTACTCTGCACGTTCGGTTATCGTCGTAGGTCCTGAGTTGAAGATGGGTGAATGTGGTCTGCCCAAGCTTATGGCAGCAGAGCTTTACAAGCCGTTTATCATCCGTAAATTGATTGAGCGTGGTATTGTAAAGACCGTTAAGTCGGCCAAGAAGATTGTTGACCGCAAGGATCCTATCATTTGGGATATCCTTGAGTATGTGATGAAGGGCCATCCAGTGCTTCTCAACCGTGCTCCGACACTTCACCGTCTCGGCATCCAGGCTTTCCAGCCCAAGATGATTGAGGGTAAGGCCATTCAGTTGCACCCGTTGGCATGTACGGCGTTCAATGCCGACTTCGACGGTGACCAGATGGCTGTTCACTTGCCCCTGAGCAATGAAGCAATTCTTGAAGCTCAGATGTTGATGCTTCAGTCACATAATATTCTTAACCCTGCCAATGGTGCTCCTATCACAGTGCCTGCTCAGGATATGGTACTTGGTTTGTATTATATCACTAAGCTGCGTGAAGGTGCTAAGGGTCAAGGCCTCACATTCTACGGACCTGAAGAGGCTCTTATCGCCTATAACGAGGGTAAGGTCGATATCCATGCTCCAGTGAAGGTGTTGGTTAATGACCTTGACGAGAATGGCAATATCGTGAAGATGATGCGCGAGACTTCGGTTGGTCGTGTTATCGTGAATGAAATTGTTCCTGACGAAGTAGGCTTCCTCAATACGATTATCTCTAAGAAATCATTGCGTGATATCATCAGCGATGTTATCAAGAAGGTTGGTGTAGCTCGTGCTGCAGAATTCCTTGATGGCATTAAGGATCTTGGTTACAAGATGGCATTCCAGGGTGGCTTGTCGTTTAACTTGGGTGATATCATTATTCCTGAGGAGAAGGAGCAACTCGTAGCTAAGGGTAACGAAGAGGTTGAGGAGATTATGAACGAGTATAACATGGGTTTCATCACCGATAATGAACGTTACAACAAGGTTATTGATGTATGGACTCACGTGAATGATGACCTCTCTCGCATTTTGATGAAGACTATCTCTACCGACGATCAGGGATTCAACTCTGTATATATGATGCTTGACTCTGGAGCTCGTGGTAGTAAGGAGCAGATTCGTCAGCTTTCAGGTATGCGTGGTCTTATGGCTAAGCCTCAGAAAGCTGGTGCAGAAGGTGGTCAGATTATTGAGAACCCCATTTTGTCAAACTTTAAGGAAGGCCTTTCGGTGCTTGAGTACTTTATCTCTACTCACGGTGCTCGTAAGGGTTTGGCCGATACCGCATTGAAGACTGCGGATGCTGGTTACTTGACACGTCGTCTTGTTGACGTCTCTCACGACGTTATTATCAATGAAGAGGACTGTGGTACCTTGCGTGGTCTTGTATGTACTGCATTGAAGAACAATGATGAGGTTATCGCTTCACTCTCTGAACGCATACTTGGTCGTGTATCTGTTCATGATGTAATTCATCCGACTACAGGTGAACTTCTTGTTGCCGGTGGTGAAGAAATTACGGAGGATATTGCCAAGAAGATTGAAAATTCGCCCATCGAAAGTGTTGAAATCCGTTCGGTTCTCACTTGTGAGTCCAAGAGGGGTGTCTGCGCTAAGTGCTATGGCCGCAACTTGGCTACCAGCCGTATGGTTGAAAAGGGTGAGGCTGTCGGTGTTATTGCAGCTCAGTCAATCGGTGAGCCGGGTACACAGCTGACTCTTCGTACGTTCCATGCCGGTGGTACTGCTTCTAACATTGCCGCTAATGCTACTATCGTGGCTAAGAACAATTGTCGTGTAGAGTTTGATGAACTTCGCACTGTTGATGCTGTCGATGAAACAGGTGAGGCGGTGAAGATTGTGGTTGGCCGTTTGGGTGAGGTTCGTTTCGTAGATCAAAATACAGGTATCGCACTTTCTGCACAATCGTTGCCTTATGGTGCTACATTGTTTGTTGCTGATAAGACTATTGTAGAGAAGGGTACAATGATTGCAAAGTGGGACCCCTTCAATGCAGTTATTATTACAGAAACTGCAGGTCGCGTACAACTCGAATCTGTTATTGAAGGCGTTACCTATCGTGTAGACTCTGATGAATCTACAGGTCTGCGCGAAATCATTATCATCGAGTCTAAGGATAAGACCAAGATTCCTTCTGCTCATATCTTGAATGAAGATGGTATGATAGTTCGTACCTACAACCTTCCTGTGGGTGGTCACGTGGTTGTTGATGATGGTCAGATTCTTAAGGCCGGTGAGGTTCTCGTGAAGATACCTCGTGCACAGGGTAAGGCTGGTGACATCACCGGTGGTCTTCCCCGTGTTACAGAGCTTTTCGAGGCACGTAACCCGTCGAATCCCGCTGTTGTATCAGAAATTGATGGTGAAATCACCATGGGTAAGGTTAAACGTGGTAATCGCGAAGTTATCGTTACCTCTAAGACTGGTGATGTAAAGAAATATCTCATCTCGCTTTCTAAGCAGATTCTTGTACAGGAGAATGACTATGTACGTGCTGGCACGCCGCTCTCTGATGGCGCCATCACCCCGCAGGATATCCTTGCTATTAAGGGTCCCACTGCTGTGCAGGAGTATATTGTTAACGAGGTTCAAGACGTATATCGTCTGCAGGGTGTAAAGATCAATGATAAGCACTTTGAGATTATTGTGCGTCAGATGATGCGCAAGGTGCAGATTGATGAACCTGGTGATACTCGCTTCCTTGAGGCTCAGATAGTTGATAAACTCGACTTTATGGAAGAGAATGACCGTATCTGGGGCAAGAAAGTGGTTGTAGATGCCGGTGATTCAGAAAATCTGGCTGCTGGTCAAATCGTTACAGCTCGCAAGCTTCGTGATGAGAACAGTGCGCTCAAGCGCCGCGACCTTAAGTTGGTACAGGTGCGTGATGCTGTACCTGCTACATCTACACAGATTCTGCAGGGTATCACTCGAGCAGCTTTGCAGACCTCTAGCTTCATGTCGGCTGCATCGTTCCAGGAGACCACAAAGGTTCTTAATGATGCTGCTATCAATGGTAAGAGCGATCGCCTTGAGGGCATGAAGGAGAATGTTATTTGCGGACATCTCATACCTGCTGGTACTGGTCAGCGTGAGTTCGAGAAGATTGTAGTAGGTTCGCTTGAGGATTACGAGCGTATGCAGGCGAACAAACGCAATGTGATTGATTTTAGCGAGAAAGAGGATTAACTATTTTTCTCTTAGATAAAAAGGAAGGCGGAGTATTCTCCGTCTTCCTTTTTTGCTACTAGCCTATGTGATTAAGAAAAAGAGGCTCGCCTTCACGGCGAACCTCTTCCGCTCTTCGTCTTGGACTTGAACCAAGGACCCTCTGATTAACAGTCAGATGCTCTAACCAACTGAGCTAACGAAGAATAATTGTTTAACCCTTAAATCTTGCTCTTCGTCTTGGACTTGAACCAAGGACCCTCTGATTAACAGTCAGATGCTCTAACCAACTGAGCTAACGAAGAATATCACTTTCTTTTGCTACTATAGTGTAAAGTAGTTTTGTCGCGTTTGAGGAATTTTCGATTTTTTTCTCTCAATTGCGGTGCAAAATTAGTAGGATATTTTGAAATATGCAATAACTTTGCAGAAAAAAATACGAAAAAGAGAAAATTAAAGCAAGAAATGAAGAAAATTATAGGTATAGGCAACGCTTTGGTGGATGTTTTGGCCAAGTTGCAAGATGATGAGTTGTTAGAAGTGTTTGGATTGTCAAAAGGCGGTATGACCCTCATAGGCGATGTGGAGCAGTCGCGTATACAAGAGCGTTTCGCTTCACTCGACGTAGAGCGTGCTACAGGAGGTTCGGCAGGCAATACCATGTTGGCTTTGGCTAACCTGTCTATGCAGCCGGGATTTATCGGTGCTGTAGGTGATGATACTACTGGGCATTTCTTTGTGGAAACATGTTCGGATAAAGGTATCACTCCTTATCTTGTTAAGCTGCCTCAGCAGTCGGGTATAGCATATACGTTTATATCACCCAATGGCGAGCGCACCTTTGCTACATATCTTGGTGCTGCAGCTATGATGGCTCCTGATAACATCGACGGTTCTATGTTTGAGGGTTACGATTATCTATACGTTGAAGGCTATCTTGTGCAGAATCATGCGCTTATTCTTCGTGCTGTAGAACTAGCTAAGTATATGGGGCTCAAGATTTGTTTAGACCTTGCAAGTTATAATGTCGTAGAAGCAGATAAGGAATTCTTCAACCTTTTGTTGACGGAATATGTTGACATTGTATTTGCAAACGAAGAGGAGGCCCGTGCATTCACGGGTGCCACTCCGGAAAGAGCACTTGAACAACTGCATGAGCTGTGTGAGATAGCTGTTGTCAAGTTGGGTGCTGGTGGTTCTATGATAATGCGTAAAGGCGAAAAGGTTACCGTGGAAGCCATGCCTGTATCTGAGGTGCTTGATACCACTGCTGCGGGTGATTTTTATGCGGCAGGAGTGTTGTATGGCCTTCTGCATGGCTATGGGTTGCGCCAATGTGCAGAGATTGGCTCCTTATTGGCAGGACACGTCATTCAGACATTGGGCACTAAACTTGATGCCGCTTCTTGGGATGAGATCCGAATGGAGGTCTCTCGTATTACAGGTGTGGAATCTTAAAGATAAGGTATATGAAAAAGAGTCGTAGATGTATAGTCGGTTTCTTGCTATTCTCGGCTGTTTGTCTTGTACTGATGTCCTTCAAGGGAGACAAACGAAATTCTTTCATTGCGAAAAATCTGGATTTGTTTCATTCGGTATTCCGTGAGTTGGAAATGATGTACGTGGATACTATTGATGTCGATAGGACGATAGAAAGTGCTATTCATGGTATGCTATCCAACCTGGATCCCTATACAGTATTCTATCCGGAGGATGAGGATGAAGATTTGCGTATGATGATGACAGGTAAATATGCGGGGGTAGGTGCTGTCGTACGCTATCATGCCAAGCATGATCGTGTCGTAGTAGTGGAACCCTATGAGGGGATGCCTGCTTTTGGTGCAGGTCTTCGTGCTGGCGACATATTGCTTTCTATAGATGGCGAGGATCTCAAGGGGTGGCCAGTAGACAAAGTCAGCGAGAAGTTGCGCGGCGAATCGGGAACGACGCTGTTAGTGAGAGCCAAGCGAGAAGGGGTTGCCGATAGTCTTCTGGAGGTGAAGATTACTCGCGCCAATATTGCTTTGCCGTCAGTACCCTACTATACGATGTTCGCCGATAGTGTCGGGTATATCATTCTTAACAGTTTCACGGAGAACTGTGCACGTGATGTGCGCCTCTCCTTGGTTGATCTTAAGAATAGAGGCGCTAAAAAGCTTATTCTCGATTTGCGTGGTAATGGAGGAGGGTCGCTTGCTGAAGCGGTAGATATTGTAGGTCTCTTCGTTCCTAAGGGAACGCAGGTAGTGTCCACAAGAGGGAAGTTGTCTCAGGCATCCCAGACATTCAAAACGCAACGCGAGCCGCTTGACCTTACCATTCCGCTTGTGGTGCTTGTAGACGGACAGAGTGCATCGGCCTCTGAGATAGTGGCAGGTGCCATTCAGGATCTTGATCGTGGTGTAGTTATGGGATGGCGCACTTTTGGCAAGGGATTGGTGCAGAGTGTGCGCGAGTTGCCATATAATAGTTCGCTCAAGATTACGACCTCGAAATACTATACCCCTTCAGGACGCTGCGTGCAAAAGATTGATTATTCCAAAGCCGTGCGGTCGAAAGGCGAAGAGGATAAGACGGAGTCTGCTCCTGGAGAGTTTTATACTCTATCGGGACGTCCCGTAAAAGCAGCAGGAGGTATCACACCGGATGTGGTACTGAAAGAGCTGGCTGTGCCTAACTTGCTGTTCTATCTGGCTAATAGTGATATCCTGTTTGATTTTGCTACAGACTATGCCCATTCACATCCGACGATAGCGCCAGTTGACGATTTTGTCGTCAATGACAGCCTGTATGCTGCGTTCAAGGAGGCAGTGAAAGCCTCGGATTTCAAATATGACCGCCAAAGCGAGAAGGCGCTTGCTGCACTTAAGGAGGTGGCTGCATTTGAAGGGTATCTGGACGAAGCGTCAGAGACATTTGCACTCTTGGAAAAACAGCTTAGTCATGATATAGATCGGGATTTTGAATATTTCGACCAACGGATTCGTGAATTACTTGCCGATGAGTTGGTGTCGCGCTACTATTATCAACGAGGTGCCATTATCCAGGCTGTTAAGAGCGACTCTACGGTATTTTGCGCTCGTGACTTGCTCGCTGATAGTGTGGCTTATCGTGCTATGCTTGTTCCTGCTGCAAAATGATGTCATTCTGTTAGTCGTATGCCCTCGCTGTCCTGTATGAAGAGGAAGGTATCTCCTTTTTGTGGGATTTCTACAATTTTCATTTTGTCAGTAGCGTGATCTACGATGATAATGACGTCCTCCTTGCCTACGTTGTCGGCTGCGAGAGTCGTGTCCTTCTCTGTTCTTCCTGAATAGAGAAGGATGTCATTTAGGTATACGTCGCATCCTGATGGGTAGAAACCTTCCTTTAGGTGGAAGTAGTGCTTCGCCTTTTCGTTCAGGGCTTGTGCTTGTTGGTGCTCCTTCTGGGTGCTTAGGTTATAGGCAAGTGCGGTGAAGAGGGCTACTATGCCTATGACCAAGATGCCCAGCACTAAGGTGCCGAGCATGAACGAACGGTTGGATTGTTGGGCCTTTCTTTTCATGATTGCTGCTTTTGTTCTGCAAAAGTATAAAATACTATGCAAATATTTGGTCATGACAAAAGAAAATACTACTTTTGCATCGATTTAGATGATATGTGAGGGGCTCCTTCGGGGGTCTTTTTTATTTATAGTGTATGATATCCAAAGCAAAAGTTACAGAAATCGTTAATGAATGGTTAGCCGAGAAGGAGTATTTCTTGGTCGATGTATCGGTGAGTGCCGACAATTGTGTGTCAGTGGAAATTGATCACGCCGATGGAGTGTGGATCGAGGATTGTGTCTTGCTCAGTAGGCATATAGAGGCCAATCTCGATCGCGATGTAGAGGATTACGAACTTGAAGTCGGTTCGGCCGGCATTGGTCAGCCTTTCAAGGTGTTGCGACAATATATCAACCATATCGGCAAGGAGGTTGAAGTGCTTGCCAAGGACGGGAAGAAATACCGTGGCATAATGGCCCGTGCCGATGAGGCCGAGTTTGCGGTTACCATACAGGTGAAGGAGAAACCAGAAGGTGCCAAGCGCCCCGTGTTGGTTGATAAAGAGTATGCTTGGCGCTACGAGGATGTCAAATATACAAAGTATCTGATAAAGTTTTGATAAGCTGAAAAACTAATAAACTTAAAATATATGGCAAAGAAAAATGAAAATGTAATCAACTTGGTTGATACATTCCAGGAGTTCAAGGAGCTCAAGAACATTGACCGTACCACGATGATCAATGTGTTGGAGGAGAGTTTCCGCAGTGTGATTGCGAAGACTTTCGGCTCTGACAAGAACTATGACGTTATTGTTAATCCTGACAAGGGTGACTTTGAGATTCGTCGTAATCGTGTGGTAGTAGATGATGAGGATTTCGAAGACCCCAACTCGGAGATTGCATTGAGTGATGCTCTGAAGATTGATGAGGATTATGAGGTTGGTGAAGAAGTTACTGAGGAGGTGTCGTTCGTGTCGTTCGGCCGTCGTGCTATTCTTACCCTGCGTCAGACACTGGCATCTAAGATTCTCGAACTTGAGAAGGATAGCCTATATCACAAATATAAGGATATGGAGGGTACCATTATCGCTGCAGAGGTGTATCAGATTTGGAAGAAGGAAATCTTGCTCCTTGACGATGAGGGTAATGAGCTGTTGCTTCCTAAAAGCGAACAGATCCCCAGCGATTTCTACCGCAAGGGCGACACTGTGCGTGCCATAGTGCTTCGTGTTGATAACTTCAACAATAATCCGAAGATTATTTTGAGCCGTACATCACCGCTCTTCCTGCAGCGCCTGTTTGAGCAGGAGGTTCCCGAGATCAACGACGGTCTTATCACCCTCAAGCGTATTGCTCGAATCCCTGGCGAGCGTGCCAAGATTGCAGTCGAGTCATACGACGACCGTATCGACCCCGTAGGCGCTTGTGTAGGTGTCAAGGGTTCTCGTATCCACGGTATCGTGCGCGAGTTGCGTAATGAGAATATTGACGTTATCAACTATACATCCAATATCGAACTTTTCATCAAGCGTGCGCTCAGCCCTGCTACCGTGTCATCGCTCATCCTTAACGAGGAGGAACGCAAGGTGGAGGTTTATTTGCAGCCCGACCAAGTATCATTGGCCATCGGTAAGGGAGGAATGAACATTAAGTTGGCCTCTATGCTGACAGAATACACTATCGACGTATTCCGTGAGCTCGACGATGACAATGAGGAGGAGGATATCTATCTTGAGGAGTTTGCCGACGAGATTGACCAGTGGGTTATTGATGCAATCCGTGCTCTCGGCATCGACACTGCTAAGGGTGTGCTCAACGCTCCTCGTGAGATGCTTATCAACAAGGCCGACCTGGAGGAGGACACTGTAGATGAGGTACTCGCTATCCTGCGTGCCGAGTTTGAGAACGAAGATTGAGTTGTATAATTCTGAATTCTGAATTCTCAATTATGAATTGTTCGTCCTCTACGGAGAGCGTTAGCATTGAATTCATAATTCATAATTCAGAATTAAAAAACATTTTTTTTGAATGCCTAGACTAAGTAAAGTAACGAAAGAACTGAATGTAGGATTGCAGACATGTGTCGATTTCCTGCAGAAAAAAGGACATACGGTCGAGAATTCGCTGAACGCCAAGATTAATGACGAGCAGTACGAACTGCTTGTTATGCAGTTTAGCCAAGACAAAGACCTGCGCCAGAAGGCCGAGCAGGCACAGCGTGAGCGTCTCAGCAGCAAAATGGAGGCTAAGGCTTCAATGGTCGCTGAGGAACCCAAGAAGGAGGAGCCCAAGAAGGAAGAATCAAAGCCCTCGGTTGCCTTCAAGGTGGTGGGAAAGATTGATTTGGATGCTCCCAAGAGCGAACCCGAACCCAAGCAAAAGGAGGTTCCTGCACAACCCGTTGAGGAGGTGGTAGTTCCTGTCGTGGAAGAAAAGGAACCTGTTGTTGAAGCGCCCGTGGTAGAGGAGAAGGTCCCTTTGTCTGAAGAACCTGTGGAACCCGTAGTTGAGGTGGTAGAGGCTCCGGTGGCAGAAGATGTTGCTGAGGTTGAAGCTGCCGAACCGGAACAGGCCCCAGAGGACGAGATGCTCTCCGAACAGAAGGCCGAGCCTGAGGTGTTTGCTGTTAAGCGCGAGTTTGTATCCAAGATCAACGTGATTGGTAAGGTAGACCTCTCAGCCATCAACCAGTCTACTCGTCCTAAGAAAAAGTCGAAGGAAGAGAAGCGCAAGGAACGCGAAGAGCAGGCAGCACAGCGCAAGCAGCAAGTAGCGGCCAAGAAAGAGGGTCAGGGAGCTGCAGCTGGTGACGGAAAGAAGAAAAAACGTGCACGCATCCAGAACGAGCGTGTCGATATCAACAAGGCAGGTCAGGCTGTAGCCAATGACAATCGCAACAGCAATCAGGGTGGTAAGAATAATGGTAAGGCCAATGATCCCCATCGTGCCAAGTTCGACCGCGATAAGGAACGCGCCAAGCGCATCCTCGAAAAGAGTGAGATGAGCGAGGAGGAGATCCAGAAGCAAGTGAAGGATACGCTGGCTCGCCTCACCAACAAGCCCAAGTCTACTGGTGCCAAGCACCGTAAGGAGAAGCGCAATCAGGCAGCCGACCGTCTGCAGCAGCAGATGGCGCAGGAGAGTGCCGAGAGTAAGATACTCAAGCTCACCGAGTTCGTTACCGCCAACGAGTTGGCCAGCATGATGAATGTCGGTGTAACACAAGTTATCGGTACCTGTATGAGCATCGGTATGATGGTGTCTATCAACCAGCGCCTCGATGCCGAGACTATCAATATCGTAGCCGAGGAGTTCGGCTTCACCACCGAGTTTGTCAGCGCCGAGGTGGCTCAGGCCATCTCTGAGGAGGAGGACCGCGAGGAGGATCTCCAGCCCCGTGCACCTATCGTAACAGTGATGGGTCACGTTGACCACGGTAAGACCTCATTGCTCGACTATATCCGCAAGTCAAACGTCATTGCCGGTGAAGCTGGTGGTATCACCCAGCACATCGGTGCCTACAACGTGAAGCTTGAGGATGGCCGTCGCATCACCTTCCTCGATACTCCCGGTCACGAGGCCTTTACAGCCATGCGTGCCCGTGGTGCCCAGGTGACCGACATCGCCATCATCATCGTGGCTGCCGACGACGACGTGATGCCCCAGACCAAGGAGGCTATCCACCACGCTCAGGCAGCAGGCGTGCCTATGGTGTTCGCCATCAACAAGATTGATAAGCCCCATGCCGACCCCGAGAAGATCAAGGGGCAGCTGGCCAACATGAACCTCCTCGTAGAGGATTGGGGCGGTAAGTACCAGTCGCAAGACATCTCGGCCAAGGCCGGTATCGGTGTCGAAGACCTTCTCGAGAAGGTGCTGCTCGAAGCCGAGATGCTCGACCTCAAGGCCAACCCCGACAAGCGTGCTACAGGTTCCATCATCGAGTCTACCCTCGACAAGGGCCGTGGCTACGTGGCTACCGTACTCGTGCAGAACGGTACGCTCAAGATGGGCGATATCGTATTGGCTGGTACACACTTCGGTCGCGTGAAAGCCATGTTCAACGAGCGTAACCAGCGCATCAAGCAGGCCGGTCCTGCCGAGCCCGTGCTCATCCTCGGTCTCAATGGCGCACCGCAGGCCGGTGATGCCTTCCACGTGATCGAGACCGAGCAGGAGGCCCGCGAGATTGCCAATAAGCGCGAGCAGCTGCAGCGCGAGCAGGGTCTGCGCACCCAGAAGATGCTTACCCTCGACGAGGTGGGCCGCCGTATCGCACTCGGCAGCTTCCAGGAGCTCAATGTCATCGTTAAGGGCGACGTGGACGGCTCTATCGAGGCCCTCAGCGACTCGCTCATCAAGCTCTCTACCGAGCAGATTCAGGTCAATGTCATCCACAAGGCTGTGGGTCAGATCTCAGAGTCCGACGTTACCCTCGCCTCGGCGTCACAGGCCATCATCATCGGCTTCCAGGTGCGTCCTTCACAGGCAGCCCGCAAGTATGCCGAGACGGCCGGTGTCGACATCCGCCTCTACAGCATCATCTACGATGCCCTTGAGGAGGTGAAGGCCGCTATGGAAGGTATGCTTGCTCCCACCATCAAGGAAGAGGTTACCTCTACCATCGAGGTGCGCGAGGTGTTCCACATCTCCAAGGTGGGTTATGTGGCCGGTGCTATGGTGCGTGAGGGTAAGGTTACCCGCTCCGACCGTGCACGCCTCATCCGCGACGGTATCGTTATCTTCACGGGCGACATCAATGCCCTGAAGCGTTTCAAGGACGATGTGAAGGAGGTCGGTACCAACTTCGAGTGCGGTATCTCGCTTGTCGGTTGCAATGACATCAAGCAAGGCGACATCATCGAGACCTTCAAGACCATCGAGGTGAAGGCAACACTGTAACCTCTGATTACAAATACAACCACGGATTACGCAGATTACACAGATTATTTATCCATATAGATAAAGAAGTCTGATAAATCCGAGTAATCCGTGGTTTTTATAATAGACAACCATGCAAACGATTGACATCATCATCGCCGTGTTGCTCGCCCTTGGGCTCATCAGCGGCATGCACGACGGAGCAGTGAAGCAGATAGCCGGATTGGCAGGGCTCATCGGAGGTTTGCTCCTCGGACGTGCCTTCTACCTCCCTGTAGGAGAGTGGCTGGTCAGCACTCTCGACCTTTCTGTCGAGGTGGCTTATGTTACGGCATTCATACTCATCCTGATTGTCGTGCCTTTGCTATTCAGCGTGGTGGGGTGGCTGGTGTCGAAGTTGCTCAGCATTATCTGCCTCGGATGGGTCAACCGCCTCTTGGGCGGCCTGGTAGGCGTGCTCAAGTGCGCTCTACTCGTGGGTGTTGTCATCACAGGTATCGAGTTCTTCGACCAGCACGACAGCCTTATTGCTGCCGAGAAGAAAGAGACCTCAGTACTCTACTATCCTATCTACGATGCCACTGGCATCTTCTTCAACGGCATCAAGGAGGAATTCCTTTCTCTTGAAAAAGTCTGATAGGTTTTTATACTAAGAGCTAGCGCGGAGCGTCTCTTCGTTGCGGAATAGCGTTAGCACCCCGTGCCATCTAAGCTGCACGAGGCGCCTTCGTGCGCTACAGGTGTTCCCTCTATGAAGTGTGCTGCATCGTAATGCTTGAGCGAGATGGCTACCGAACCGTCTTCTCGCACGAAGCACGGTATGCCGATGTTGCCACGCTCGCGTACCTTTGTGAAGGCGGGGTGGTGGTCACGTAAGGCGAGAAACTCCTTCAGGCTACGGGCCTGCTTCCCAATGTCGATGAGTTCATACTCAGGGTTGCCGTTGTATAGAGCTTTGACCTCCGTGCAGTCAGGGCAGCTTTCCATAACGTAAATCTTAATCATGGTATCCTTGTTTTTAGGTGTTTGCTGCGAAGATACGAAAGTTTGTAGTTCATTACAAATATTTTGTAGTTAATTATGGGGCGGTAGCTAAAAACAAACCTCGCGTTTGCACGTTTCGATAAAAAGCTGTAATTTCGTGCCTCCTAACAGTACAGTATGGAACAAGCTAAAGACAACAATAAAGATAAGGCCCCGAAGAAGCGGACGGACAATAAGTTTGTGCGTAAGCTTACCGAGGAGAAATATAAATACGGTTTCACCACCGATGTGCACACGGAAGTGATTCCCGTGGGCCTGAACGAAGAGGTGGTGCGCCTCATCTCGGCCAAGAAGGGCGAGCCTGAGTGGCTGCTCGACTTCCGCCTCAAGGCATACAACTATTGGCTGGGACTGGAGATGCCCAATTGGGCGCATCTGCAGATTCCCGAGATCGACTATCAAGCCATCTCGTACTATGCCGACCCCACCAAGAAGAAGGAGGGGCCGAAGAGCCTCGACGAGATAGACCCCGAGGTGATGAAGACCTTCGACAAGCTGGGTATACCTCTCGAAGAACGCTTGGCACTGAGCGGGGGCATGGCCGTGGATGCTGTGATGGACTCGGTGAGCGTGAAGACCACCTTCAAGGAGAAGCTGCTCGAGAAGGGCATCATCTTCTGCTCCATCAGCGAAGCTGTGCGCGAATACCCCGACTTGGTGAAGCAGTATCTGGGTTCTGTGGTGAGCTACCGCGACAACTACTTTGCCGCACTCAACTCGGCCGTGTTCAGTGACGGTTCGTTCGTATATATCCCCAAGGGCGTGCGCTGCCCTATGGAGCTAAGCACCTACTTCCGCATCAATGCGGCCAATACGGGCCAGTTTGAGCGTACGCTCATCGTGGCCGATGACGACAGCTATGTGTCGTACCTCGAGGGCTGCACAGCTCCGATGCGTGATGAGAACCAGCTGCATGCCGCCATCGTGGAGATTGTAGTGATGGAGCGTGCCGAGGTGAAGTACAGCACCGTACAGAACTGGTACCCAGGCGATGCCGAGGGCCGTGGCGGTGTGTACAACTTCGTCACCAAGCGCGGCCACTGCCGTGGCGCCAACAGCAAATTGTCGTGGACACAGGTAGAGACAGGGTCGGCCATCACATGGAAATACCCCTCGTGCATCCTCTCGGGAGACAACTCGCAGGGCGAGTTCTACTCCGTAGCCGTGACCAATAACTACCAGCAAGCCGACACGGGCACCAAGATGATACACCTGGGCCGCAACACCAAGAGCACCATCATCAGCAAGGGCATCTCGGCCGGCAAGAGTCAGAACTCATACCGCGGACTCGTGAAGGTGGGTGAGCGTGCCGATGGTGCACGCAACTACAGCCAGTGCGACTCGCTGCTGCTGGGCAGCCATTGCGGAGCCCATACCTTCCCCTATATGGATATCAAGAATGAGACGGCCGTAGTGGAGCACGAGGCTACCACCTCGAAGATCAGCGAGGACCAGCTCTTCTACTGCAACCAGCGCGGCATCAAGACCGAAGATGCCATCGGCCTCATCGTCAACGGCTATGCCAAGGAGGTCATCAACAAGCTGCCTATGGAGTTTGCCGTGGAGGCACAGAAGCTGCTCTCAGTGTCGCTGGAGGGAAGCGTGGGATGAAGCAAATTGAAAATTAAAAATTGAAAATTGAAAGTCCGAGTTCTCAGAGCACTCCGAGTCCTCCGGGAATTCTGAAAAACAAATAAAAGACAATGCTAAAAGTAAGCAACCTGCATGCCAGCATCAATGGCAAAGAGATATTGAAGGGTATAGACCTTGAGGTGCGCCCCGGTGAGGTACATGCCATCATGGGCCCGAATGGTTCGGGCAAGAGTACACTGAGCAACGTGCTTGTGGGACATCCCTCCTACGAGGTGACGCAAGGTACCGTAGAGTTTAACGGAAAGAACCTGCTGGAGCTGTCGCCCGAAGACCGCAGTCACGAGGGATTGTTCCTCTCGTTCCAGTACCCCGTAGAGATACCGGGCGTGAGCATGGTCAACTTCATGCGTGCCGCCATCAACGAGCAGCGCAAGTATCGCGGCCTTGCTCCCTTGGCCGCCAATGAGTTCCTCAAGCTCATGCGCGAGAAGCGTGCTCTTGTGGAACTCGACAGCAAGCTGGCCAACCGCTCCGTCAACGAAGGCTTCAGCGGCGGTGAGAAGAAGAAGAACGAAATCTTCCAAATGGCCATGCTGGAGCCTCGCCTCAGCATCCTCGACGAGACCGACTCGGGCCTCGACATCGATGCCCTGCGCATCGTGGCCGAGGGAGTAAACAAGCTGAAGACTCCCGAGACATCGACCATCGTCATCACCCACTACCAGCGCCTGCTCGACTATATCAAGCCCGATGTGGTGCACGTGCTCTACAAGGGACGCATCGTGAAGACTGCAGGCCCCGAGCTGGCACTTGAGATTGAGAACCGCGGTTTCGACTGGATAAAGAAGGAAGTGGAGTAGGGAGAGGCCCCTCCCAACCTCCCCAAAGGGGAGGTGACAAAGCTAAGTATAATATATATGAGCAATTCAACAATAGATAATAAGCTGGTCGTGTCATCCCCCCTTGGGGGGAATGAGGGGGGCTGTGGGTCTTCAGCCCAATACCTCAACCTCTACCGTGAGTGCCGCAGTCTAATCGGTCGTCACAGTGCTCCCGTGATGAATGTCTTGCGCGATGAGGCTCACGACGAGCTGCTCCGTATGGGCTTTCCCACACGGCAGGATGAGGAATACAAGTATACTGATGTGGAGGCGATTTTTGCTCCCGACTATGGCATCAACCTGGGTCGCCTCGACATCCCCGTGAACCCCTACGATGTGTTCAAGTGCGATGTGCCCAACATGAGCACCTCGCTCTACTTCATCGTCAACGATCGTTTCTATATGAAGGCTTTGCCTAAGGTCGCTCTCCCCGAGGGCGTGCTCCTCGGCAGTCTCAAGGAGATAGCTGAGCAGTACCCCGACTTTGTGTCCAAATATTATGGCCAGCTTGCCGATACGAGGTCCAACGCCATCACAGCCCTCAACACGATGTTTGCACAGGACGGTCTGCTGCTATACATCCCCAAGGGCGTAGTGGTAGAGAAGCCCATCCAGCTCGTGAATATCTTGCGTGCCGATGTCAACTTCATGGTCAACCGCCGCGTGCTCATCATCCTGGAGGATATGGCCCAGGCACGCCTCTTGATGTGCGACCATGCTATGGACGAGGTCGACTTCCTCGCCAATCAGGTCATCGAGGTCTTCGTGGGTGCCGGCGCATCCTTCGAACTTTACGAACTGGAGGAGACCACCCCGCGCACCTGCCGACTGAGCAACCTCTACATACACCAGCAGGCCGATAGCCGTGTGTTGGTCAATGGCGTCACCCTCATGGGCGGCACCACCCGCAACACCACGCGTGTCACTCTCGCCGGTCGCGGAGCCCATATCAGCCTCTGCGGCATGGCCATTGCCGATAGCCATCAGCATGTCGACAACCACACCTTCATCGACCATGCCGTGAGCGACTGCACCAGCCACGAGCTATACAAGTATGTGCTCGACGATGAGGCTACCGGTGCCTTTGCCGGCAAGGTGCTCGTGCGCGAAGGAGCTCAGCACACCGATTCCCAGCAGACCAACCGCAACCTCTGTCTCACCCGTCAGGCCCGTATGTACACCCAACCGCAGCTCGAGATCTATGCCGACGATGTGAAGTGTAGCCACGGAGCCACCGTAGGCCAGCTCAACGAAGATGCCCTCTTCTACATGCAGCAGCGCGGCATCAGCCATGCCGAAGCCCGCCAGCTCCTCATGCGTGCCTTTGTGGGCGAGGTCATCGATGAGGTAGGCCTCGAGGCCCTGCGCGACCGTCTGCACCATCTGGTGGAGAAACGATTCCGCGGTGAACTCGGCCAATGCCGTGAGTGTAATGCCTGTAAGTAAGAATATGCTATGACATACGATATCAACGCTATCCGTGCCGACTTCCCCATCCTTGACCGCCAAGTGTATGGCAAGCCGTTGGTATACCTCGACAATGGTGCCACCACGCAGAAGCCGCGCACGGTGGTCGATGCCATCACCGAGGAGTACTACTCGGTGAATGCCAATGTGCATCGCGGCGTACACTTCCTCTCGCAGGAGGCCACGCGTCTGCACGAAGCATCGCGCGAGCGCGTGCGTACCTTTATCAATGCCGCCTCCACCAATGAGATTATCTTCACCCGCGGCACCACCGAGGCCATCAACCTGCTGGCCTCCTCGTTTGGCGAGGCCTTCCTTCGCGAGGGCGACGAGGTGATTGTCTCTACGATGGAGCACCACAGCAACATCGTGCCTTGGCAGCTGCTCGAGGCACGCAAGGGCATCCGCCTGCGCGTGATACCCATCACCGACCGCGGCGAAATCTGTATGGACGAGTACGTCAAGCTCTTCAACGAGCACACACGCCTCGTCTCTGTGATGCACGTGTCCAACGTCTTGGGCACCGTCAACCCCATCCGTGAGATGATACGCATCGCCCACGAGCACGATGTGCCCTTTGCCGTCGATGGTGCACAGAGCATACCGCATATCGCCGTCGATGTGCAGGACCTCGATGCCGACTTCTATGCCTTCAGTGCCCACAAGGTATATGGCCCCACGGGTATCGGCGTGCTGTATGGCAAGGAGCATTGGCTCGACCGCATGCCCCCCTATCAGGGCGGTGGAGAGATGATACAGACCGTCTCGTTCGAGCGCACCACCTTCAACGAACTGCCCTACAAGTTTGAGGCCGGCACGCCCGACTATATAGGTACCACCGCCTTTGCCCGCGCTCTCGACTATGTGTCGGCACTTGGCATGGAGCATATCGCCGCCCACGAGAAGGCACTCACCGACTATGCCCTGCAACGCCTGCGCGAGATTCCCGGCATGCGCATCATCGGCGAGGCCGAGGAGCGCGGCGCCGTCATCTCCTTCAACGTGGGCGACATACACCCCTCCGACCTCGGCACCCTGCTCGACCGCCTCGGCATTGCCGTGCGCACCGGTCACCATTGCGCCCAACCCCTGATGCAGCGCATGGGCATCCCCGGCACCGTACGCGCCTCATTTGCCCTATACAACACAATGGAGGAGGTCGACGCGCTTGTAGCCGCCGTGGATAGAGTGCGTAAGATGTTCTGATGCAGACTTCTACCCTCGTGAATCGTTAGTTCCGATAATTGAGCGGAGCAGTGCGTTTGGAGCATTCGCACGTTTTTTGCAAGGATTTTCATAGGTGTGAAAAAAGTTTTTCACAGTAGTGATAAAAATTTATCACAGGTGCGACAAAATTTTGTCAAGCCTGTGATAATTTTTTATCAAAGGCTCCAAACACCAGTTTGCCTTTATCCAAACGACAGCAAACTAAGCTTCGACGATGTGAAAGCATCTTGTCTGGCACAACAACCTACAAAGCCTTCAAAGTACGCCTACGCCTATTCTTTTCAGACGTTATAGGTTGTTGCGAGTGGACGCATGGGCTGCTTGATTAAGGGGCTGCTACGGATGAGTTGTAGGGGGTGTGGAATAATAATTTGGTGTAAGGGCACTGATGTTCCGATAAAAAGTGTATCTTTGCGATTGAATTGTGCGGATAGGAGCTATCAGCGCAGTTCGAGAGACATATTGGTTAGCGTTTGCTATTTATTCTAAAAATGTTCCGAAACTTGGCCGTGGAAAGAACAGCGACAAGAGTAAGTTGGTTAAACGCCTACGTTATACGTGGGCGCAATTTATCTGTCGCTGTGGGTTTCGGCCAAGTACCCAGGAACGTTTGGATAAGTTGTTGTCCACGTTCCTTTTTTTATTGGAATAATGTGCAATTTGCTGATTTTTGTATATGAAGTGACAAGTTATGTCGCATGGAGTACATATATTTGCAGCACAAATGGTAATGCTATGAAGAATGTTGTATTATTGACAAGGTATCTGCTAATAATTAATAGATTGCAGAGAGAGAAAGGTCGTTACGTAATGGCAGGTGAGTTGCTGCAACACGTAAACAGGGAGCTGGAGTATCGTGGGCATCCCTCCGATATCAGTCTGAGGACTTTGCAACGGGATATTGCAGATGTCTGTGAGTTGGGATTCCCTATCGAACACAAACACAATTATGGCTACTGCTTGCAGGCCGACCAACCTGTATTCTTTACGAATACGGAAGAGATGTTGCTGAATTTTGACCTGCTCAATGCCATAAACAGCGAGAGTGCGGACAATCGGTATATCTTGGCCGAGCATCATCGCCCCGTAGGCAGTGAGCAAATGCCACTACTCATTGATGCCATACGCAAGCAGCATCCAATAAAGTTTGACTACACCCTTGTCAGGCACAATGATAATGTAATATGCGTCAATGCACATCCTCATTTCTTGAAAGAATCGAACCAGCGGTGGTACCTTTTGGCAAAGGTTGGGGATACATTGAAGAGTTACGGAATAGACCGAATAGCCAATATCGAAGTGATGGAGCACGAAAAGTTTAAGCGCGACGAGTCTATAAATATCGATGAACTATTCAGAGATTCATACGGTATCTGGCAACAAACGGACATACTGGTTGAGGACATTGAATTGTCTTATGATGCCTTGGATGGCAAGTTCTTGAAGTCCCTTCCGCTGCATCATTCGCAACGTATCGTTTGTGACACTGATGAAGAGTTCCGAATCACGCTACGCCTACGCATTACGAATGACTTTGTCATGGAACTCCTTTCACGGAGTCGCTCGCTGACAGTTATCCGTCCACTGCATTTGCGTGAGAGAGTACATCAGGTTTATCAAGAAGCATTAAAAAGGAATAGGCTATGATTAAATTAAAACCATCTCAGATTTGCACCAATTACAAGCAGTCAAACCGCTTAGTGAAGGCTGGTGTATTGCCAGAAACGGCCGACATGTATGTATATGAGCATAATGGTAGCGAATATATTGGCTTTGGCAGTCCTGATAGCGAAGCGATTTCGCACAAGGCCTTACCTGCCTGGTCACTAGATAGGCTAATAGACATGCTCCCCAAGAGGTCATTACAGTTTGTAATAAGACTGGAAATCTGCTGCGAAGGTTCAGAAGAGAATCCTCTCTACACTTTCGACGGTCATGAATTCGAAGAGTTCAGTGGGGCTAAGAATATCTATGATGCGACAGTAGATCTCATAGAAGCACTCATTAAAATACGATTCTTCGAATACGTGGATTGGAGTAAACAGGATGGGAATAAAGTGACAAGGTTTATTAATAAAATAATTAAATGTTAGGAGCGAGTATGGAAAACATTAAGGAAAAACTTATGTGCGAAGGCTTCGACGGCTTCGTGAGTGTTAGGGATTTGAAGAAGAACTTCGAGAGTGGTGGTATCCCTAAAGTTGAGGGAGTTTATCAGATTTTGCGATTGAAAGATGCTGAACCACAATTCTTAACAAAAGGAACTGGTGGATATCATAATGATAAAGAGCCTAATGTCAGTATTGACGAACTTCGCTATAATTGGATAGATGCAGAACCTATTGTATATATAGGGAAAGCAACGGAACTTTTTAAGCGAATCAAACAGTACATGAGATTTGGAAGTGGTAAAAATGTAGGACATTATGGAGGCCGATACATTTGGCAATTGGCTGACTCTGATGATTTGGTCGTTTGTTGGAAATGCGTAGAAGATTCGCGAAGGGTGGAGGCTGCTATGATTGCAGAATTTAAGAAGAATCATAATGGGAAGCGACCCTTTGCTAATCTTCAAGACTGAATGGTTGAACTTTTAATATATATGTTATGAGACAAAATTTGTATACTCAGATTTGGATGGACAACTTATCTCGTATTATAGAGGTAATGAAAGATGGTGGTGGGGAAATCCAACTTAAAAAGCAGGATTTTGAGGCGGCAGGGAATAGACTAGCCTCTGGTTATGATTTTAATCTTACTATATATGATGCCAATGTGCCTCGCATAGGGAATAGCGCAGTAGCAAGAAACCTAAAAAGGGTGTTGGACAGTAGTGATGAATTTCAATGCTTGGCGGAAGGATATTGGAAAATCAACTTTAAGAATTTTCTTTTAAAGATCCAAAAAATATAATATATTGAAATAGATTTTCAGATTCCCAATTTTATAATTAAAAGTAGTTGTTATGACAATCGAACAATTAAAAACATTAGTGGAAGAGGAACTGAATAGTAGAAACCTGAAAAGTAAGGTTCGTTTCTCCGCGTTGAACAAGGTAGTTCCCTTTATCAAGAAACAATATGGCGTTGATGCTTCTTCACTTCCTGCATCAAAGGATGAACTTAAAGGCGCCTACGAAAAATATAAGGGAAAGATTTTGAATAGTGCTGAGAGCAGTGTGATTAACGAGCTATATAATCAACTAGGGCATGTTTGTTCCCATTGATCCCGAAGTACTGATAGAAGAGTTATACGAAACCTATGGTTATTCCGTCTCGCTCGACTATGCTATAAACTATATTGAAATGAATCCCTACGCCACAGTAGACGATTTTCACGATTGGTATGAACGTATTCAGGGTATGCAACATTAAGTCATCTGCAATAACAGTTGATAGAATAAAGGAACTATTGGATTAAGATACTTGTCAACTTGGCCGAAACCGATAGCACGCCCCGCATTCAATGATAGTGTGGGGCTTTCTTTATAAACCTGATGAAGCCATCAAAGTACGTTTTCAGACTTTATAGGTTGTTGCGAGTGGATGGATGCCAGAAGAGGAGTTCTCTTGGTGTGTTTGCATATATCAAATTATGTAACTACTTTTACGGGACAAAACGAGAAATAAATGAAAGAAGAAATCAAAATCTATCGTTCGGTGTGGAGGAATGCTCTACTGATTCTCTGTTGCCTTGCATTTGCAGCGGGCAGTGTCTTGATTTTGCTTGATGGGAATGAGAAACCTTTGATGGTTATCATTGCAGCATGGATTGGTATCCTGTTCTTTGGTTTGGGTGGATTGTTTGTTGCCTATCTTGTGCTAAAGGAGCTGTTGATGCGGACACCGTATCTCGTCATTACGGACGAGAAGGTGATAATGAACGGAGAGAAGCCATGGGAGGCATCGTTTGCCGATGTGGAAATCTTCTTCCTCACTCGTGTCTCTACTGCTAGGATGATAGGAATTAAATACAAGAAGAATATTGAGACTCAACGGCTGGATAATGCCGGCCAGTGGGGCCGAGCAGTGCGCAACTTTAATGTCAAACTTGTGGGCGCACAAGAGTCTATCGCCGCCGTTGAACTGACGATAAAGCCACAAGTATTGTGCGACTTGCTGAATGAAAGGTTGGAGGAGTTTAATCGGAACAAATGAATCGGGCATGAGAGTTTTTGCAAGTATTCTATTGTGCGCACTGTGTTGTATGCAATCAGTGGCGCAGAACGAGGCTAAAATGATATATACCATTGACGACAAGCAGGAGATCGTCACGAATGATGAGTTTGCAGGGGGAACGTTGTCGGGTGTACAGATTTCAAAAGAGCCCCTTAGGATGACCGCGGGTGACACGTTTGGTCTTGAGCAAGAAAGCAACGAACAAGAAAAGGCCATAAAGATGCTGAGTGACTTCTATAGCAGGTATTTGTTTGGGCGGGGCGTTGCCCATTTCCAATTGGATGCTACGAAATACTGCACGCCACGCTTCCTAAGCAAACTGGGCGAGGACTACGGGAAACAGCTACAAGAGGACTACATCATCTCACAAGAGGAACTTGGTCTTGAATGGTGGAGTTTCTATAACTTTATCAATGGCTATCAGGACGGGCCGCATGATATTAATGAAGTAATGAAGGTCGTACACGAGCACGACAACACTTACCGTATATATTTCATAGAGAATGGCTACGAGAACCACCGCTTGATAGACCTTGTGGAGCGCGACGATTCGTTGTTTATCGATGATGTATACCGACTAAAGTTTGAACTGATTGATAATGTATACAGACCTGTACGATACTATGAATAGAACGGCTACCTTCTATCCATAATTTGTTCTAAAGCTTCGGGCCCGAATTCGCGCCAATTATTCAGTTCCGCGGAATTAGGCTGATAGGCTTTGAGTTTTGCAAGCGAGTCGAGTTCAGCCATGAATGCCTCTGAACCATAGAGATATCCGCTCACGAAAGCACGATTGACAGCATCGCTGAAGTCTGCCCGCTGGCGAAGACGGCGGTCATAAAGATTGCGCATGTGCATGAAGACTGAATCGGCCTTGGCCTTCTCACCTAAATGATGCCACGCAAATGCTTCGGAGGCAAAAACTTCCGGAACATACCAAAAGATGGCTTGGGCAGAGTCGGATAGTGCCATTACGGCATCCCACTGAACACTGTCTTCTTCCATCAAACGGGTTATATCGTTGGCCAATTGCACATGCAGTGCCATTTGCTCTTCAGGGACTTTCAAGGGTATAGTATCTGTAGGCGTATTATTACAGGCCAAGAATCCAAGTATGATACAGAAGCTGAATAATTTTCTTTGCATGACAATAGATGTTTTATTTGTGCAAAGGTAAAAATTGTTTTTGTATATTGCAAATGCATCATCCTTGCGCTATCTCTTCCCAATCCCCAAGGCAATCAAAAAGAACGCAGCCACGAGGCGTTAGGAAAATGCAAAGCGTCAGCAAGAAATAGTAAACCGATGACAATCTGCCACGGGAGTTGAAAAGTCTATGCTTCCGATTTCTGTGGCGTGTAAGCAAATCGTAGGATTTCCTACCAATATGCTTCGAAAATTTTGTACGGGATTTCTGATCGTTTTGTTTGGTGGAGACAGTAAATTGCTCGTCTTTCTCTCTTATCATATAGAAATCCATACTTTTGGGAAACTTTCTTGGTGGCTGTAGGAAAAAACAAAAAGTTTCGGCTATTTGTATTTACTAAACAAAGTATTTAGTATCTTTACACCGTGAAAAATACAAATGGAGTTTCTGTATGGATAAGAAATTTGTAGATAAGGTGAATTATATGATTGCTGTGATAAGCGATTTTGCAGCGATGCATTCGCTCAGCAACGCGCAGTCGTATCGCTACTTGAACCGTTATAAGGGTCTGGAATTCATTGATAAGTACTATGAGGTGGAGCATACGCTCCCCTTCGAGGATGTAATAACTGACCTTACGGCATACTGCAAACGGAAAGGAGGAGCACTGGCATGAAACTGTACCATGGCACAAACGTAGAGTTTAACGAAATAGATCTCACAAAATCAAAGGTTGGAAAGGATTTTGGTTGTGGGTTCTACCTGTCGGCAAATAGAGAACAAGCCATGGAATTGGCCAAGCGTAAAACCGAACAGAGTGGTGAGGGTGAGCCGAATGTTTACGAATATGAGTTTGACGAGACACTCTTGCAAGGTAATGAACTATTGGTACAGAACTTCGGTGAGTATAGCAGAGAGTGGGCAGAGTTCGTATTGGCCAACAGAAGAAATAGAACCCGTGACGCTGTGCATCCATACGATGTTGTGATAGGCCCCATCGCCAATGATACCGTAGGCTTTCAGATACGTCGCTTTACGGCAGGCATTATAGATATGGAGCGCTTCATTCAAGAACTGCAGTATATGAGGGGTATCAGTTTCCAGTACTTCTTCGGTACGGAGAGGGCTATCAAGCAATTGAAACGAAGATGAAAAAGGAGGAAATCAATTTCATGATAGAAGAGATAAGCAAGGAACTAATCTTATTGCTTGTCGAGGAGCGTGGTATGGAGTTACGCGAAGCATTCGATACATTGTATACTTCGGACACCTATGCACGCTTGATTGACTCAAAAAACGGATTGTACTCACAAAGCACTCCCTATATCTACGAATGCTTGGAACATGAGTTGCTGACAGGAAAGATGATGTGATATCCCCAAAGAGAATAATATGCTTTTGCCTTGCCTACATCCCGAACTTATTGAGGCTGGCTGCGACGAGGCTGGTCGTGGCTGCTTGGCAGGTGATGTGTATGCTGCTGCGGTGATACTGCCGCCCGACTATTCGCACCCCCTGCTCAACGACTCTAAGCAGCTCACCGAGCGGCAGCGCTATGCCCTGCGCGAAGATGTGGAGCGCGATGCGCTGGCTTGGGCGCTGGGCATCGTCACCGCCAAGGAGATCGACGAGATCAATATCCTCAATGCCTCTATCCTCGCCATGCACCGCGCCTTGGATGCGCTCACCCTGCGCCCTCAGTATATCGTCATCGACGGCAATAAGTTCAAACCCTATGGCGACACTCCCTACGAGACGGTGGTCAAGGGCGACGGCAAGCTGATGAACATTGCGGCGGCCTCGATCCTCGCCAAGACCTACCGCGACGACTACATGAACCGCCTGCACGAGGAGTACCCCCACTACGACTGGAACCACAACAAGGGATACCCCACCGCCAAGCACCGCGCGGGCATCAAGGAGCATGGCCTCACGCCCTATCACCGCATGAGCTACAACCTCTTGGGCGATGGGCAGCTGTCGCTCGACTTCGGATGACAAACCATAAAGATAAAGATTATGAAAAAGACATTTCTCACACTCGCAGTGCTGCTCTGCTCCTTGGCAGGCATGGCGCAACGTCCCTCGGTAAGTATCCTTGGAGACTCATACTCCACCTTTGAGGGCTACCTCACGCCCGACACGATGGATATATGGTACTTTGCCGGTCCGCAGGATGCCCGCCGCACCGATGTCAGCAAGGTGGGTGAGACTTGGTGGATGCAGCTTATCAAGAAACGCGACTGGAAACTCGAAGTCAACAACTCGTGGTCGGGCTCTACCATCTGCTACACCGGCTATCGCGACGAGGACTACAGCAACCGCTCCTTCGTGTTGCGCACTGCCGCCCTCGGCAGTCCCGACATCATCCTCATCTTCGGTGGAACGAATGACTCATGGGCAGGTTCGCCCATCGGCGAGTACAAATATGAGGGCTGGCGCCGTGCCGACCTCTACACCTTCCGCCCTGCCATGGCTTGCATGCTCTCGCGCATTCAGGAGCGCTACCCCACAGCCGATGTCTACTTCATCTCCAATGACGGACTGAAGCCCGAGATTACCAGTTCGATGGAAGAGATCTGCAAGCATTACAATGTGCCGTTAATACAGCTTCAGGACATCAGCAAGACCTCAGGCCACCCCAATGTGGAGGGTATGCGTCAGATTGCCGAGCAGATAGACAAGGCAATCAAGTAGCCATGTGATTACTCGCGTGTGCTCTTCCAGCGCTTCACCACGTGGCGTGTGACGAGCTGGCTAAACACAGCCGCAGCGAGACAACCGAGCGTGTTGAAGAGGAAGTCCCACCAATCGGCCGAACGGGTAGGGGTGAGCGTCTGCTGCCCTATCTCGATGAGTCCGCTGAAGAGGATAGGCGCTATGATAGCCCATGGGATGAGGCGCGATGCTTGGGGACGCTCGTGGCTCTTGAAGTACTCGAACCACAGCACCGTGCAGAAGCCGAAGTACATGATGAAGTGCAACACCTTGTCGATGTTGGTCACCTCGTTGAGCGGTGTCTCGGGCGGATTGAAGAACGACAGAAACAGGATGATACCGATGATGATGATCGAGAGCGGATATTTCTTTAGATAACTCATTCTGGAAAAGTAATGAAATACGTTACAAAGGTAGGAAGAATCTCTAATATTTGTCCTATTTGATATCATAACTTTTATGTGGCGCGATTGGTTCACCTTTTCCCGGCAAGACCGCAGGGCTATCTTCCTGCTGACGGTGCTGATAGTGCTTGTGATGGCTGTGCTATGTACCAAGCCTCTGTGGCATGGTACCCATACGGTCTCTTTCTCTTCGACCGATTCTGTGATGGTTGCTCGCTTGCAGCCTGAGGCCTCGCAGCCCATTGTGCAGATTGCCTTGCACCCCTTCAACCCCAACACTGCCGATTCGCTGGAACTGCTCTCCGTGGGGCTTCCTCCCTATGTGGCAAGGAATATCCTTCGCTACCGCAAGGCAGGGGGCTCCTTCCGTCGGCCCGATGACCTTGCCCGCATATATGGCTTGCATGATACGACGTTTGCCCGCGTGCGGCCCTATATAGAGATCCCTTCAGAGCGGCCTATGGAGCGAAAGTACGATGCACCTCGTGTGCACACCGAGCCCGATGAGCAGCCTACAGTCATCACCGAGCCCCTTGATACTCCACGCCACGAACATCCCTATGCCGAGTATATGCGTGCCAAGCACAAGCCGGGCGAGTTTGTTGACCTCAACAGGGCCGACACTGCCGAACTGATGAAGATACCGGGCATCGGTCCTGTGTATGCACGTATGATTGTGGAGTATCGCCAGCGCCTGGGTGGCTTCCATAGCGTGGCCCAGCTGCGTGAGCTCGATGCCTCCTTGCCCAACGACCTGGGCGACTGGGTGCATGTGAGTGCACCTGCCACTGAGAAACTGCGTGTGAACAGGCTCTCTGTCACCCAACTGCGCTCGCATCCTTACCTCACCTTCTATCAGGCGCGAGCCATTGTAGACTTGCGCAAGCGCGAGGGCAATATCCGCTCGGCACGCCAGCTCCTCTTCCTCGACGAGTTCACCGAAGCCGATATTGAGCGCCTGCAGCCTTACCTCTCGTTTGAGTGAATAGAGAGAGGGTGTGGCAATTGCCACACCCTCTCTGTCTATTGGTTGAGAGCACCGGATATCACTTAATCACCGCTTTATTGCCATTGGCTTAATTTTTGGTAATAATATAGATGTTGTCCAAGCCTCGGTATTGTCCCCCTAGATTAGGGGGACGAGCGAAGCGGAGGGGGTATTATCTACGAGAAGCGTACCACCTCCCCCTCTTCGAGGGTACTCCTCCTAACCTAGGAGG
>JAGAQY010000003.1 GCA_017622495.1 Bacteroidaceae bacterium
CAAAAAAGAATGAAAGTCCCGTTGAGGGACATCCATTCTTGCCGAACAACGAGGCCGGACTCATGCTGTCCCATCAGCCGAGATGTCAAGCGGAACAGCATGGAATCGGAGAAAGCGTAAACCTCGTCAGTATGGCAATTGAAAAGGTGTAAATCTTTTCAGCTAATGAAGCAAAAAAACGTCTACTGAAATCAGGAAAAGACAGTTCGGTTTGCCGAATTCTTTGCGTATCCGTGGATATTTCATTAAATATTCGCGGATATTTCATCACGTATCCATGGATATTTTATTACGTATTCGCGGTTACGCGAGTTTTTTGCTTTGTCCTCGCGATTTATTGGCTGTACGCTTTCGTTTTTTCTCATATGGATTGGCATAAATTCTTTTGTTCCGATTTGCTTAGCGAAGTTACTCACACGGGCAAGCACTATCGCAAGAAAAAATCGAAAAAACGCTTTTTTCGATGAAAATTGTCCAATTTTTTGACACTTTTGGCCGAAAGCGGGTCGAAAAAGCCACTCTTTTTGAAGAAAATTCTCGGAAGAAGCCAGACAGAGTCATCGGGCAAACAAAAAAGTGGTTTTATATTTTGCTCGCTTATTCGTACCTTTATGGCTACGCCAAGAAAGTACTTGCGCTCGCTGAAAAAAATAAAAAATTATTTTTATATTTTGCTCGCTTATTCGTACCTTTATGGCTACGCCAAGAAAGTACTCTTTGAAGCGGTAAACCGCACTCCTTGGTGCCGATAAACCGGCAGTCGTCGTCAATAGCGAAGCCCTCAGCTCGTCTGAGAACCGACGCTCATTCCGCGTCGGCACTGAAAAAAAAATAAAAAATTATTTTTATATTTTGCTCGCTTATTCGTACCTTTGTGGCCGAAAAGTTAATTGCCCTTCAAAGACATAGAGGGCAAAAGGCTTAGACATCACTCTTTTTAATTATTATATCGTTCTTATGAAACAAGACATGATTGTAATTCTGGACCTCGGTAGTCACGAAAATACTGTGGTAGCCAGAGCTATACGCGCATTGGGCGTGTACAGTGAGATTTATCCGCACGACATCACTGCTGCAGAGTTGAAGGCATTGCCCGGCGTGAAGGGCATAATCATCAATGGCGGCCCCAATCACGTGATCGACGGTGTGGAAATCGACGTGCTCCCCGAGATCTACGAAGCTGGATTCCCCGTAATGGCCGCAGGCCACGACAAGGCACTGTGCAGCGTGAAGTTGCCCGAGTTTGGAGGCGACGAGGAGGCCATCAAGGCTGCAGTGAAGGATTTCGTATTTGACACCTGCAAGGCCGAGGCCAACTGGAACATGAAGAACTTCGTGGCCGACCAGATAGAACTCGTACGCCGTCAGGTAGGCGACAAGAAGGTGCTGCTCGCCCTCTCGGGAGGTGTAGACAGCTCTGTAGTGGCAGCCTTGCTGCTCAAGGCCATCGGCGACAACCTCGTATGCGTACACGTAAATCATGGATTGATGCGCAAGGGCGAGTCAGAGAATGTCATTGAGGTATTCCGCAACCAGCTCAACGCCAACCTCATCTATGTAGACGCCACAGAGCGCTTCCTCACCAAGCTTGAGAACGTAGCTGACCCCGAGCAGAAGCGTAAGATCATCGGCGGCGAGTTCATCCGCGTATTCGAGGAGGAGGCACGCAAGCTCGACGGCATCGACTTCCTCGGCCAGGGTACCATCTATCCCGATATCGTGGAGAGCGGCACCAAGACTGCCAAGATGGTGAAGAGCCACCACAACGTAGGCGGCCTGCCCGAAGACCTGCAGTTTGAACTCGTGGAACCCCTCAAGCAACTGTTCAAGGACGAGGTACGTGCCTGCGGCGTAGAGCTCGGCTTGCCCTACGAGATGGTATACCGTCAGCCGTTCCCCGGACCTGGCCTCGGTGTACGCTGCTTGGGCGCCATCACACGCGACCGCTTGGAAGCCGTACGTGAGAGCGACGCTATCCTCCGCGAAGAATTTGCCAAGGCTGGCCTCGACAAGAAGGTATGGCAGTACTTCACCATAGTGCCCGACTTCAAGTCGGTAGGTGTGCGCGACAACGCCCGCTCATACGACTGGCCCGTTATCATCCGCGCCGTCAACACCATCGACGCCATGACAGCCAGCATCGAACCCGTAGAGTGGCCCATCCTCATGAAGATTACCGAACGTATCCTCAATGAGGTGAAGACAGTCAACCGCGTATGCTACGACATGTCACCGAAGCCCAGCGCTACCATCGAGTGGGAGTAAGAATCTGAGGTAGAACAACCAATTGCACGACCGGACCAGTCTTGTACACCTTGACTGGCCCGGCCTATACTTAAAAAAAAGGAAAGAGACAACATATGACTATAGCAGTAGACTTTGACGGGACCATAGTGGAGCACCGCTACCCGGAGATAGGACGCGAGATACCCTTTGCCACCGACACACTGAAGATGCTCATCAAGGAGGGGCACAGACTCATCCTATGGTCGGTACGTGAAGGCAAACTCCTCGACGAAGCCGTGGAGTGGTGCCGCGAGCGCGGTGTGGAGTTCTATGCCGTGAACAAAGACTACCCCGAAGAGAGCGGAGACGACAAGAACTACTCTCGCAAAATCAAGGTAGGCATGTTCATTGATGACCGCAACGTAGGCGGCCTGCCCGACTGGGGCATAATCTACAAGATGGTCACTGAGAAGAAGAGTTACCGCGACATCCTGTTGGAAGAGCTGGGCAAGGAAGAATACGATGCCAAGCCCAAGCGCAAGTGGTTTCCATGGTAACAGGCATGTACCCTGCATAGCCCGATATTGTCATCAATACATAGAAGAAGGGTGCGTCATAACAGACGCACCCTTCTTCTATTCTATGTGAAAGTTCACACTATTATTTCTTCTTCTTTGCAGGATTCTCGTTGTAGCCATACGAAGTGTAACGTCCGTAGCCATAACGTCCGTAACCGTAGCGGCCATAACCGTAACGGCCATAGCCATAGCGGCCATAACCCTTGGCACCATAGTAGTACTCGTACTTGGGCTTGGTCATATCCACACCATTGAGGACGATACTCATATTGCTCATTTTATTCTCCGCATACAATGAGTTCACAAGCTTCAGCGCACTCTTCGCGGTATAGTCAGAGCGGCAGATATAGACAGTAGCATCGGCAACACGAGAGATAATAAGCGTATCGGCAACAAGCGCTACAGGAGCCGTATCAAGGATGATATAATCATACGCCTCTGACAAGTACTTGATTGCATAATCGAGGTTATCACGCGAAAGCAACTCGGCCGGGTTGGGAGGAACCACACCTGCAGGCAGCACATCAAGATTGTCATTGGCACCAGAGGGCATAATCTGACTGAAAAGCAGGTCGCGATCTTCCTTGTCACCTACCAAGAATGTCGTGATGCCTTTCTTGCGGTCTCTCAAGTCGAAAATCTCGGCCAAACGTGGTTTACGGATATCGAGACCTACGAGCAGCACCTTCTTGCCCAGCAAGGCAATACTCATGGCGAGGTTCGACGACACGAAGGTCTTACCCTCACCCGAAGTAGATGAGGTAAACTGAATCACCTTCTTGTCGGGGCCATCGAGCAGGAACTGCAGGTTGGTACGGATAGATCTGAAGGTTTCGGCCATGATGTCGTTGTCGTTCTCGCGCACTACAAGGCATCGACGTCCCTTAAGGTCGTGCGACATAATCACATCACCCAGGATGGGCACCTTGGTCAGGCGTTCAAGGTCGTTACGGCCTTCGAGTTTATATCGCAACAGTTCGGACAAATAAATCAAAACGATAGGAATGGCACAGCCAGCTACCAATGCAATAAGCAAAATCGAACTGCGCTTGGGCGACACAGGAGCATAGTTGGGCGACGGAGCATCAATCATCTTGGCATTGTCAGATGTAGCAGCCAAGGCGATAGCGTTCTCTTCACTCTTCTGTAAGAGCATCATGTACAGACCCGACTTCACCTCCAACTGACGCTGATAAGCGGCCAGGATCTTTTCCTGATTGGGCACATCGCCCAACTTAGAGGTATACATGCTGGCCTGCGAGTCTACCACTCTCTTCTGTATCATCAGTGAGTTTTCCAAAGAGTTGATAGAAGTCTCGATAGACTCAATCATGGTATTCAATGTCATAGTCAAATCCACAACGGCAGGATTGCTTTCGCTTGCTGTACGCAACAGGCGGTTACGCTCCATCACGACCTCATTGTAACGTCCGATAAGACCTGACAGCGACCCGTCAGACAGTCCCACATTAGTGGGCATAGCCTGCAACTGGTTTGCCGGATCCATAATATACTCACGCAGATAAGAGAGGAGCTTGAGCTGCGTATTGATTTCCAGCCCACGAGTCTCGTATGTAGAGGATCCCTGCAAGCTCTTCTGAGCATCACCATTCACATCCACCACACCCAACGAGCGCTTGAACTGTGCAATCTGCTCTTCGGCCTCATCCAACTCTCTCGACACGATCTCAAGTCTTCGCTTTACAAACTCCTCAGTCTTGAGCGCCACCTGATTCTTGTCGTTGTTGTTCTCACGATTGTACACTACAAGGAGCTGATTGATGAAGTCCACGCCGCGACGTGTATTAACATCCAGGTAAGACACTGTGGCAATCGCTGTGCTCTTTGATGTAGGCTGGATGGTCAGAGCACCCAGACATGAGCCTGCTCTGCTGATTGGAGGGATAAATGAGATGGTCATCTCCTGCCCCTTGGTCAATGGAGCAGCCGTACCCTTGCTAAAGGTAATGGTACCGATGCGGGTCTCCAGCTGATAGGGCAGTTCCTTAAGTTCCTTCTTTACCTGCTCGGTCTTCTTTGTCTCCTTATTATATAAAGGATACTCTATCACAAAGGTAGAAGGATTAGGCTGGGTCACCTTGAAAGACAGGCCCGAAGTCATCTTCTCGGCATCCTCTTTGCTTATCTCTGCATTCAAGGGATATGACTTATAGAGCACGCGGGTGGGTTTGAAAAATCCCTCCTCTATCTTATAGGTTGTATACATGCCCAAGTCTATCACGACTCTCTTAAGCAGAGTCTTCGAGTGCATGATTTCAATCTCGTTGTCCAAACCGCCCGAAGAAGACATGATACCAAAGTCTTGCTGCAATGCTGTCATCTGGTCCTGGTATCCACCCTTCTGCTTGTCATGAATCATGATTCTACCGCTGACACGGTACACGGGGGTCTGCATCTGCAGATACACGTAAGCACATCCCAAGCATACTATAATAGAGAGGAGAATCCACTTCCAATATATGAACAGCTTCATTATGATGGTTTTGAAATCAAAACCAGGCTCTTCATCCTCAATATTGTTGAAATTCAGATTTTCGTTTACCATAATATTATATTATCTTAGGAGATTTATGAATAGGTGGAGCAGTGAGATAGCTGTTGATGTCACAGAGAATACCAGCGATGTCTGAGTACCGAAGTCGGCTCCTCTTGCCTTTACTCTATTGGGTTCCACATACAACAAGTCGTTCTGCTGCAGGTAGTAATGCGGCGAATAGATCAGGCTTGCGTCATTCAAGTCGATAGGGATAATCTGTTTCGTGCCATCGGCATTCTCGCGCACAAGCTTCACAGCATCGCGCTTACCATACACCGTAAGGTCACCAGCCATAGCGACAGCCTCAAAGATGCTGACCTTTCCGTTGGTCACCGTATAGGTATTGGGGCGTGATACCTCACCCAGCACGGTAATCTCAAAGTTGTCCATACGCACATTCACGATAGGAGGTGTGGTAAAGTTATCACCCAACTTGTCCATGAGCAATGTTTCAGCTTCGCTGGTCGTCAGCCCGCCCACCTTGATTCTACCCAATGTAGGGAAATTGATATTACCATCATTATCAACCAAGTAAGCCTCCGGCATATTGAACAGCTCGGCAACCTCAGGCACCAGGCTGCTGACAGTGATTGCCAACATATCCTTCGGCTGAATGCGCGAATCATAGAGTTCGACCACACGCGATGTGTCAATACCCTCAGTATTCTGAAGGTAAAGTACCTTCTCATAAGGAGTACATGAAGCCAGAGCCAACAAGCCTGCTACAAGAAACAACAGATTAAGTTTTTTCATATAAAAAGCCTTTTTTGTGCTATTTAAGAATAGTCATGCAAAGTTAC
Source organism: Bacteroidaceae bacterium (assembly GCA_017622495.1). Lineage (GTDB taxonomy): Bacteria > Bacteroidota > Bacteroidia > Bacteroidales > Bacteroidaceae > UBA1189. The sequence continues at coordinate 6,162 of JAGAQY010000003.1, forward strand.
GACATTTTTCCATAATATTATATGTCATTAACAAAAAACTTTCATCATCGCTCATTTTCTTCTGCCGGGCATCACTCCAAGTCTGCCATTTCGCAAAATCAGTAGCCGAAGTTTGCCAAACTCTAAACTTTTGTGTAATTTTGCGCAAAATTCAATGACACTATGGGATTATTCAGCAATTTGTTTCGCAAGAAAGCCACAAGCGAAGAGGGCAAAGTAGGAGGAATCGAAGACTTCATGACCCTCATCCGCGTATATTATCAGGCCGTGATGGCTAGCAATTTGGGTATCAGCAACATCAACATGTTGCCCGATCTCGCCATGTTCAAGCGCACCTTGAAGGTGGCTACCCAGAACAACAAGTTGGGCATTGCCGAGAAGTCACGTTGCAAGAAGATGCTCATGCAGATCTATAATCTGAACGAGAACTTCTTCAAGGAGATAGACAATTCCATCAAGAAGAATTGCCGCAACATCAACATGGTAAACAGTTACTTCTTCCAGTTCCAGCGTTTCAACGAGAGCTTGATGATGGCAGTAAGCAACGAGATGAAATACACCATGCGCATCCCCTTCAAGAAGATGCTCTACACGCAGACCGAGGCTGCCATCAGCAACATCCTCACCAAGAACAACTGGAAAGACGAGGCCATGTTCAAGACTGTTGGTGCCGTACGCCAGCTGCAGCAAGCCTTGGGCTATTCCAGTGCCTGGATGACCGACTTCGTATTCAACGTGATACGCCTCGCCAAGAAGGAGCCCAAGAAGAAGGACGCATAACAGCGGCCATGCCCATCCTCGAGAGCCACCCCTTGAAACCTTTCCTACCTCAGAGTGCCAAGGTCCTGATGTTAGGCAGTTTCCCGCCCCAGCAGAAACGTTGGAGCATGGATTTCTTTTACCCAAATTTTCAGAACGACATGTGGCGCATCATGGGGATGATATTCTTTGCAGACAAGAGCATCTTTGTTGACAGTCGGAAGAAAAGTTTCTGCAAGGAAGCCATCGTCCAGTTTGCCAAAGAAACGGGCATTGCACTCTACGACACTGCCGAGACCGTACGCCGCCTCAAGGACAACGCCTCAGACAATCACCTCGAGATTGTGTGCCCCACCAATGTCGAAGCCCTACTGACACAGCTGCCACAATGCCTTGCTATAGCCACCACGGGCGAGAAAGCCACCAACGAGCTCATAGCACAGTATCACGCATCCAAGCCCAAGATAGGAGAAGCCACCACCCTACAGATCGGCACACGCAATCTCCCGCTCTACAGGATGCCATCTACATCCAGAGCCTATCCGCTCAGCATCGAGAAGAAAGCAGCATATTACCACGCCATGTTTCACGACCTGGGGATGTTGCCATAACCACCAGCATCGACAAGAAATTTCCAAAAGAAGTCCCCAGAGAGCATTTTTACACATTTTTTCTGCCCAATTCTTTCATTTCTTCAAAAAATACATTACATTTGTAACGAAGTTTGATTAAGATGACAGAAGTAGATGAAATTGCTATCAAAAACTTTGAGTCGAAGCTAAGCAGATTGAAGGAAGGCTATACGCAACTTGCCAAGGAAAATGCAGTTCTGCGTGAACAGCTTTCACAACAATCGGCTCAGTTGGACAAAGTACGTGAACAATACACCCTACTGCAGAAATCCTATTCAGACCTCAAACTAGCCAAGATAATCAGCATTGACGACACCGAAATAGGTGCCACAAAGAAGAGATTGTCAAAGTTAGTGCGTGAAGTGGACAAGTGCATAGCACTACTCAATGCATCAGAGCAAAAAGAAGATAAGCTATGACACCGACCGGCCGACTGAGAATAAAAGTGAATATTGCCGGCTTCGACTTCTTCTTGCGGATTGAGCCCAAAGAAGAAGAAGCCATACGAAAGGCAGTAAAACACATAGACGATAAGTTAAACGCGTATCGAGAGCATTTCCCGGGACAGACAACCGAGAAATATCTTGCCATGATAGTCCTCCATATAGGGACAATGTATCAACAGGAGAAAATGCGCACCGATACCCGCCCATTCCTGCAGAAGTTCGAGGAGCTCAGCATCCAGCTCGACGATTTCCTGGCCAGCAGCGAAGAGCACGTTTGAGTTATCCAGACAACTTAGGTATAACCACGCACTACTAACGCGCCAAAGTTCCCAACAGTCCTTAGCGCCATTAAGTAGTGTTTTTTTATTAACATATATATAAGTATTTATGACAACGTATTTAATACCAGCAATTGTCGGAGTGGCAGGCCTCATCATCGGAGCCGTAGTCACTTATCTCATTGCTTTTTCTGGTGCCAGGTCCAAAGCAAAACGTATCCTCGCCGAGGCCGAGGCACAAGGTGAGGTGATGAAGAAAAACAAGCTCCTCGAGGTAAAGGAGAAGTTCCTCAACAAAAAAGCCGAGCTCGAGAAAGAGGTCGCTGCACGCAGCCAAAAACTGCAACAGGCCGAGAGCCGCATCAAGCAGCGCGAGCTCCAGCTCAACCAGCAGCAGAGCGAAAACCAGCGCAAGCGCAACGAGATTGACGCCATCAAGGCCAACCTCGACAACCAGTTACAGATCGTAAATCAGAAGCAAGAGGAGCTCAGCACGCTGCAAAAACAGGAACGCGAGCGCCTCGAAACCATCAGCGGTCTGTCTGCCGAGGATGCACGAGAGCAACTCGTAGAGTCACTCAAGGAGGAGGCCAAGACCCAGGCTGCATCATACATCAATGAGATTATGGACGATGCCAAGATGACTGCCAACAAGGAAGCCAAGCGCATCGTAATCCAGTCTATCCAGCGAGTAGCTACCGAGACAGCCATCGAAAACTCTGTCACCGTGTTCCACATCGACTCAGATGAGATGAAAGGCCGCATCATCGGTCGCGAGGGCCGCAACATCCGTGCTCTTGAGGCTGCCACAGGCGTCGAAATTGTTGTTGACGACACCCCAGAGGCCATCGTCATCTCGGCCTTCGACCCCGTACGCCGCGAGATTGCCCGCTTAGCACTCCACCAATTGGTTACCGACGGACGCATCCACCCCGCACGTATCGAAGAGGTAGTAGCCAAGGTAAAGAAACAGGTTGAGGAAGAGATCATCGAAACCGGCAAGCGCACTACCATCGACCTGGGCATTCATGGCTTGCACCCCGATCTCATCCGTATCATCGGTAAGATGAAGTACCGCTCTTCATACGGGCAGAACCTTCTCCAACATGCTCGCGAGACAGCCAACCTCTGTGCCGTAATGGCATCGGAGCTCGGCCTTAATCCCAAGAAGGCCAAGCGTGCAGGACTCTTGCACGATATAGGTAAGGTACCCGATGAAGAGAACGAACTGCCCCACGCACTCTATGGCATGAAGCTGGCCGAGAAGTACAAGGAGAAGCCAGACATCTGCAATGCCATCGGTGCACACCACGACGAAGTAGAGATGAGCAGCCTCTTGGCTCCCATCGTACAGGTCTGCGATGCCATCTCCGGCGCACGTCCCGGTGCACGCCGCGAAATCGTAGAGGCCTACATGAAGCGCCTCAACGACCTGGAGCAGCTGGCCATGTCATACCCCGGCGTCACCAAGACCTATGCCATCCAGGCAGGTCGCGAGCTCCGCGTTATCGTTGGTGCCGACAAGATCGACGACAAGACCACCGAGACACTCTCGGCCGATATCGCCAAGAAGATTCAGGACGAGATGACCTATCCAGGCCAGGTAAAGATTACGGTAATACGCGAGACACGCGCCGTAAGCTACGCACGCTAAAGTTCAGGACAACGGTCGACGGTCAACAGACAACAGACAGTATCGCGAAGGCGTATCTGTCCGGAAGTATGCCCGTCGACCGTTGACCGTTGTCTGTTGACTATATATTGTAAAAATCGCGAAGATACAGGCACTCGCTGAGAAATAATCAAGTAAACTTGTTAATATTTCGCTCGTTTATTTGTATCTTTGCAGCACAAACTATCGGGGTTGACTGGATTTGACAGCGGGCCGAGATGGTGTGTAAGCATGCAGTGCGTTGCTTGGTTAGCACTTAAATATCAATCTTGCAAAGAATTAATTGGCGAAAACAATTACGCTCTCGCTGCTTAATCGAAGTACAGTAGATAAGCTTTATTTCGGCACAAGGTGCTGAAACGAGACATCACCCGAACGCTGTTTTTCCGAAGCTCGTCGATATGGTGGTGCAGCAAAATCGGAAATAGCTGTTGCCGGCCTCGCGGCATAGGCGAAGGTTTAGAGGATAAGGCACAAGTTGGTGGCTTTGGTCTTGCTTGTGCACGAAAACCGAAGGCAAAGATAAGCATGTAGAAAGCACATGATTTCCTCGTTTGGACGAGGGTTCGATTCCCTCCAGCTCCACGATAAGTCGCAGGCGAAGAGATGAAAGATGAAAGTTCTCTATAACGATGGACACTCTAATCTTCCATCTCTTCTCTTTATTATAAGACCTATGAGAACAAGAATACTGATCACCCTCCTGCTGAGCCTCCTGGCCCTACCGCACCTCTCTGCCCAGTCGCAAAACAAGGTTGTGGAGCGCCGCCTGAGGGAGTACTTCCGCAGCTACGAGTCGGCCAACGTTGATATAGGCACCTGCAAGCTGGTACGCTACCAGCTCAACCCCAGGAAGAAGACCCTCACCATTCACGCCAATGCCAACTTCGGCTATCAGCCCTTCCGTCCCGAGACCACCGAGAAGATATACAGCGACCTGCGCAAGGTGCTGCCCGGCCCCGTCAACTACTACGACATCACCCTTCTGGTGGGCGACCGCAGCATCGACGAGCTCATCCCCAACATCTACCGCAAGGTGAAAGACCCCACCCGGCTTTGGGGCAAGACCACCCACCACGGTGCGCCTTGGGTGAGCAATGCCTCACGTCCCTACACCATCAGCGAAGGCCTCTCGGGCCGCCATCTGGCCATCACCCCCAGCCACGGCCGCTACTACAAGAACGACGAGCAGCGCTGGAAATGGCAGCGTCCCTCGCTCTACTGCACCCGCGAAGACCTGCTCTCGCAGTCCATCGTAGTGCCTTTCCTCACCCCCATGCTCGAGAATGCCGGTGCCATCGTGTTCAGCGCCCGTGAGCGCGACCGCCAGCCCCACGACATCATCATCGACAACGATGCCTCGGGCAACGACCGCGGCCTATATATAGAGGAGAAGCAGCGCAAGACCCATTGGGAAGACGGTGCACTCGGCTTTGCCATCCCTCATGACGCGCTACGCCATGGCGACAACCCCTTCCGTGAGGGCACCAGCCGCATACTGCGCACCGCCAACCACGAGAAGCATAGCCAGGGAGCTGCCCTATGGATTCCCCATATCCCCGAGCGTGGCCACTATGCCGTCTATGCCACCTACCAGAGCTACCCATCGAGTGTGCCTGATGCCGAGTACCTCGTGATGCATGCCGGAGGCACCACCCGCATCAAGGTAAACCAGCAAATGGGTGGAGGCACCTGGGTATACCTCGGCACATACGAGTTTCTCGGCGGCCAGCGCGACGATCAGATGGTCATCCTCACCAACCACAGCAGCCACACCGGCGTTGTCAGTGCCGATGCCATACGCTTCGGTGGCGGTAGCGCCATCGTGAGCCGCGGAGCATCTGATACCACCCACACCAGCCGGCTGCCCCGCTACTATGAGGGGGCACGCTACCAGTCGCAGTGGAGCGGATTCCCCTCAGAGCGCTATGCCAACTACAACGGCGAGCGCGACTACGCCGAAGACATCAACTGCCGTTCCCTGGTCACCAACTACCTGTTGGGCGGCTCGGTCTATTGCCCCGACAGTGCCGGGCTGCGTGTCCCCATCGAGCTGGCGCTCGGCCTGCACACCGATGCCGGCATCCGTGAAGACGACACCACGGTGGGCACCCTCGGCATCTACACCACCGACTACAACAACGGCCGTCTGGGCAATGGCAGCCTCTCGCGCCACACCTCGCGCGACCTTACCGACATCGTCCAGTCATACCTCCAGGAGGTCTCTCCCCTCGCCCGCCGCTCCATGTGGGACCGCAACTACAGCGAGTCGCGCCTGCCCGATGTGCCATCGTGCATCATCGAGCTGCTATCCCATCAGAACTTTGCCGACATGCGCTACGCCCACGACCCCCACTACAAGTTCCTCGCCTCGCGAGCCATCTATAAAGGCATACTGCGCTACACCGCCGAGATGCACGATGCGAAGCACACCGTGCAGCCGCTCCCCATCTATGCCTTTGCCATCGACTTTGCAGGCAGCCATAAGGTGCGCCTCTCATGGCGCCCCACCCGAGATGAATACGAGCCATCGGCCGTGCCCGACAGCTATATCCTCTACACCCGCACCGACGATCGCGGGTGGGACAATGGGCAGCGCCTCAGCACCACAGCCTGCGACATCACCCTCGAGCCCGGCCGCATGTACAGCTTCAAGGTATCGGCCATCAACCGCGGTGGCGAGAGTTTCCCCTCCGAGGTACTCTCGGCCCACATAGCCCCTGATGCCAAGGGCAGGGTGCTTGTGGTCAACGGATTCCAGCGCATCGATGGCCCTGCCGTTGTCAACACCGCCGATCGAGCGGGCTTCGACCTCCTTGCCGACCCCGGAGTACCCTACATAGGCACCACCTCCTACAGCGGTCTGCAGCGCGAGTTCGACCGTTCACAAGCAGGCTACTACGACGAGGCCGAGCAGTTGGGCGCCAGCGGCGAAGAGCTCGAGACCACCTACATGGCAGGCAACACCATGGACTACGCCTCGGTACACGGCACCTCCATCATGCATGCGGGCTACAGCTTCGTGTCCTGTTCGCGCCAGGCCTTCGAGGATGGCACCGTGAAGCCCCACGCCTTCGATGTCGTAGACCTCTACCTGGGTCTGCAGCGCGAGCGTGGCGATGCCATCATCCCCCGCCCCTCATACTACAATGTCAGTCCCGCCCTGCACACCATCCTCTCGGCCTACGCGCAGCGTGGGGGCGCCCTGCTCATCAGCGGCTCATACCTCGGCGAGGAGAGTCTCACACAGCCCCCTGCCCAGAGCCTCCTGCGGCTGCTCCATGCCAGCTACGACAGCAGCCTCACCGACTGGGGCGAGCAGGGCATCAGCGGCCTGGGCACCACGCTCGACATACCCCGCTGGGTCAACCCCGAGCACTACCCCGTCACCCGCCCCGAGGTGCTCATCCCCACAGGCGATGCCTTCACCCCCTTCGTGTATGAGCACAGTCGCCGCAGCGCAGCTGTCGCCTACAGCGGTGCCTACCGCTCCATCCTCCTGGGCTTCCCCTTCGAGGCCATACTCAGCGCCAGCGACCGCCACCTGGTAATGGTCTCACTGCTCGATTTCCTCACCGACAAGCAGTAACCCCCTCCCACACACATTGATACCGGTGCTCCACCATAGTGCAGCACCGGTATCATGTATGTTCGCGCTACGCGAACTCGGCTATTCGTCGTAAGGCTCAAAATCCTCCTTGCCCACAAAACACAGCGGGCACACCCAGTCGTCGGGGAGCTGTTCGAATGGCGTTCCGGGCGGGATGTTATGTTCGGGGTCGCCCACATCGGGGTCATACACCCAGTCGCAAACAAGGCATTTATACTTCTGCATGGTGAGGTTGGTTTTTTAGTAACACTTCGCTTATCTGTCTCTCTATCTCCCTCTTCGATATAGCCCCCACCATCTTCACGGGTTGCCCCGCAGAGGGTATAAAGAAGGTAGTGGGTATAGACCGTATGTCGTAGGCATCGGCAATGGCTTCGCACTGGTCCACATCGACCTTATACACATAGATCTCGTCCTTATAGGCCGTGGCAATCTCCTCAAGCACAGGAGCCAGCATACGGCATGGCCCGCACCATCCGGCATAGAAATCCACGATGGCGGGGCGGTCGCCCAGGTAGTGCCACTCGGCCCTCGGCTTACGATAGTTGGCTACACGCCTCACGAAGTCCTCTTCGCTTAGATGAATCGTATTCATATATCACATTTAGGGTTAGGTTACGTCGTAAAAAACGCCCCACGCACAGGAATGTTTAGTTTATTTAACCGAAAAATGAATATTTTTTGCTTTCTTTGCAACCTGAAGCCCCCCTTATTACGTCTAACATACAGTACAACCCCATTAAACTATAGATTATGCGAAGCGAACAAGAGAAGTATTGCCACTCGTGTGGCGAGGTCATCCACATCAATGCCGAGATATGTCCCAAGTGCGGAGTCAGGCAACCCATGCCCGAGGCGCCGCGTAGCGCCAGCGCCACCGATGAGCGTTGGCTTGCCACGCTGTTGCTGTGCGTGTTCCTGGGTTACCTGGGCATCCACCGTTTCTACACGGGCAACACCGTCACCGGCATCGTCCAGCTGCTCACCCTTGGCGGATGCGGCATATGGGCACTCATAGACCTCATCCTGATAGTGACCAACTCCTTTACCGACGGCAACGGCAAGGTGATACACTCCTAATCCCCTCTCCCACACATGCTCATCGCCTACTTGCGCAAGCGCATCGTGTGGGCAGGTATCCTGCTCTATGCAGGCATAGGCATCGTGCTTGATGCCTTCACTGCATACGACATACTGCCTCCCTGCCTATGGCGCCGCCTCTTCGGCGGTGCCTGCCCGGGCTGCGGACTCACCACAGCCTTCACACACCTGGTGCGCCTGGAGTTCCGTGCAGCCATCGATGCCCATCCCCTATCGCCGCTCATCGCCCTGCTGCTGGCAGCCTGCATCGTCATCGACTATCGCAAGTTTGTGCAGCGATCGTAGCATAGGATACATACATCTCAGGGAATCCTCACCTGACCATTCTCAGTATGCACGGCACGGGCGCATGATGAAACAGAAAGTATAGTCCTTGAGAAAAAAGACAAACAATCTCACAGAGAAGTACACTGTGTGAATCCTTCAGAAGGATTCACACAAAGAGCAATATATCCAATTGTATTATAGCAGTTTAGACAGGCCAAACAAATAGTCCAGTCAATTGACTGGACTATTTACCCCTCCCCGTTCGGCCTATGAAGTGTCATTGGTGAGTGTTGATTCTTTGGCCTCGTCCTTTTTTAGCGATGACGTTAACTGCCTAGCGGATGGTTGGTTAACGTTATCGTTATCGTTAGTGACTTCGTCACAGACACTTGGCTGCGTTCGCTGTGCGATTGCAAGCGAGCTTGCATCGCGCTCACTTGCACAAGCGTTAACGTCAATAACCTGGTTCCGCAACATCCCCGGCACATAGGAGATATGTAGCCATCGGTAATCCTTCTCGGCGATGAGCTGGGTGAAGCGGATGGCACCCTCGCGCTGCATCTGGACGATGAGGTGGAAGAGATATTGAGTCTGGTCTCCACAGCCCCCCTCACTCCCCCCAAGGGGGGATGACAAAAAG
>JAGAQY010000022.1 GCA_017622495.1 Bacteroidaceae bacterium
CACCACTCACCTCTCACCTCTCACCGAGTATAGAGCATACCTTTGGGGCTTTGGTTATCTGTTAAGTGCAAGATAACCAATTAGTTTTGCTTGTTTGTTGTAAACTTTACGGAGATTTGTCTGTTGGGCAAATTCTCCCATGTCGTCATTTATCGCCACAAACTGCCTTCCTCAAATACTCTATAGCTATGCTATAGCAAATACAAAATTAGTACAAGGCGAGCGAAAAAACAAATTTGTTTGAACTTTTCTGTACGGTAGTCAGTGCTCGATTGACTGAAATGATATTATAAGCGGTTTCCCGAAATAGGCTGTCCGGCTGTCCTTGTCGAGTGTATCGTGCTGATATTGTGTGTGCTAACGGGGACAGCCTGGTTGTCCTGGGTTGTCCGAGGCGTGCCCCATGAAGCAGATGGCATTATTATTGCTGTTGTTGGCTTGTGCTGCCAAAAGTGTGCTGTGCGAATTGATATAACTATAGAGGTTTTTTCTCTGATTTCTTTGTCTGTTTGTGTTGCCGTTCGCGAACGACCGCGCTGCTCTTCGCGAACAACCGCGCTGCCGTTCGCGAAGAGCAGCGCTGCGCTTCGCGAACAGCAACAAAAAACGATGTGTAATTCTGTTCGCAGACTGCACTCTTTTTTTAAAATATTAGGTGCGTAATTTGCGTGTGAAAATAGAGATGAAAACAAACTGCAATATTGTACAAAAATACAAGGTCATCAAGGACAACCTAAGACAACCCAGGCCGTCCCTGATTAGTTGCTGTAAATAAGATAGATATATCCAATAAGGACAGCCGGACAACCTGTTTCGTAACAGCTGTTATAATATGCTATGACGTGGGTGACATGATGTGTGAATTTGTACGGTAGAGTTTAGTGTTTAGTGTGTAGGGTTTAGTGTGTAGTGTGTAGTGTTTAGTGTTTAAGGTTTTCCTCGTTCATCGTTCCCCGTTAATCGTTCACCGTTCATCGTTCCTCGTTCATCGTTCCTCGTTCCCCGTTAATCGTTGACTGTTGACTGTTGACTGTTGACTGTTGACTGTTGACTGTTGACTGTTGACTGTTGACCTTACTTTTCTATCACCTCTATCAAGTCGGGGTGTATGGTGGCTATGGCTACAGCGATGACACCTTGGATGGCTACTACTACGCGGCGGTCGCGCTTACCCTTGATCTTTACGAATACACCTTCCATGCCCTCGAAGTCGCCACCAATGATGCGGACAGGTGTACCTTTGGCAAGGTTGATCTCCGATGGGTCGAAGAAGTGGAGCGACTCGTTGTAGCTGCCGCAGGCGGCGATGAAGTGACGCATCTGCAGCTCGGGAACGGAAATCTTCTGTCGGTTCTTGTCTGTGATATACTGCAGATGGGGGATGGCGGCTTTGACCTGCTGGATGATTGACTGCGGCGCATGGATGAAGAGCAGACTGCTGACTGCTGGCACGAGCTGGCGCTTAGGAGTGCCCTTCTTGATTTTGATGGCATGGCGCATGGGAACGAACACCTCCAAGCCTTGTGCTTCGAGCTGGTCGCGCACGGCAAGTTCGCGACGGTAGGTGACGCGCATGGCATACCATCGTACCGAGTCGTCGGGGCGCTGTATGGGGGGGATGGAGGGGAGCGTCTGCATGCAGGTCATTTGGTTTTTGTGTGGCAAAGTTAATGATAATTTTAACAAACTTTCTATGATGGCTATTTTTTTAATAAAAAATCCCGAAAGGCTATTGCAGTTTGAAAAAATATACGTAAATTTGCCGATAATCTCGTACTGAATTCTTTTGGGATTGGCGTATGGCGTTGATTAGAAGAATGTTACAGCGAGGTTATATGTGAAATGTGAAAATAATAGATTTAGTTTATTAAACTACTAACACAATACTAAAGTAAAAAAACGTAAATGACGAAAATGAAAACGAAAAGATTTTACGAAGCGCCGCTTGTAGAGCATACTGTAGTTGAGCTCGAAGGCGGATTCTGTGGATCTGTCGTACAGGACAAGCCACAGAGTGGTGTGAAGACTACAGGACACGAAATCAATGAAGTGGATTTCGCAACGCAGGATTGGAATGATGGTTCTTGGGAATAACGCAAAAGCTATATTGATATGAAGAAAACAAGACTTATATATGCAATGGCTGCTGTAGCACTGCTTGCTACCGCGTGCCAGGACAACGAGGTTGTCAACAATGGTGGCGAAGTGACTCCTGCCGCAGTGGGCGATGAGATTCTCTTCGGTGGCCGTGCCGGATTTGAGAACGGTGACTCGAAGACCCGTACCGAATATAGTGATGTAGAGTATATCTATAATGGTGTAAAGTATGAGCGTATCAACTGGGTGGCGGGCGATGCTGTAGAGATTCATAGCCCCGAAGCTGCCAACGGACCCAAGGCGCAATATGCCATCAGCGGAGTGACAGCTGGTGACGAGTCGGCTGCAGATGGTACTAACAATGGCGAAGACTATGCTTACTTGACCAAGATGGATGAGAACGCGTTGCAGTGGGGTAGCGATGATGTGCATACCTTCTATGCCATGTATCCTTCGGCACGCATGTTTGACGATCCCGATGGTACTGTTGCCCAAGGTATCAATATGGATGGCACTACGATGAATGGTATAGTACCCATCTCACAGGTGCCTGCCTCGGTGACGATGACTGACGGACATTATGTGGCTCATCCCGACATGAAATATGCCTATATGGTAGCCAAGAGCAAAGCTACGAGAGAAGATGCTTCGGTAAGCCTCTCATTTGTGCCTGTGGTAACAGTGGCTGAGATACAGATGGTGCTCCCCAGTACCTCAACTTCGTCTACAGGACTGGTGGAGCCTGTGACCATTCAGGAAATCCAGGTTTCAGGTACGGGTGTTGCCGGTGCCTTCACTGCCGATCTTGCCGCATGGAATCCTGCCGAGACCAGTACTCCGGTATGTACAAATAGCAATGCCAGTGACCTCATACAATTGACTACTATATATAATGATAAGGCTATAACAATCCAACCTGGTGGGAGCCTTACCTTTACTGTCTTCTTGCTCCCCGGGGCAGACATCAATGACCTGAGAGTAAGCGTGTCGGCTACAGGTGCCGGTTATGTGACTAAAGCGTTGCAGAATGTGACCGTTGTGGCCAAGAAAAAGAATGTATTCAAGAACTTGAAACTGCCTACAAACGGAGTGGAGATTGATGCCTCGAACTGGATGTCGCAAATCCCTGACGGCGTGCGCCTCACACAACTCTCATTGCCTGGCACAGGTGGCTCGTTCTCATACGCATCAAATCAGAGTGAATATTATCAGAGCCAGTCTTTGGACTTTGAGGCACAGTGGCAATTGGGTATACGCGCGTTTGAGATTATTACAGATAGAGTTCAAAATGACTTTGCCAACGAGCCTTTGCGTTGTAATAATCAGACCATCTCGAACCTTACTGTAAGTGGTGTGGTAAATCAAATTCTTACTCATCTGGATGGCGCTACCCAAGAGGGGGCTATGGTTATCTTTACCTATCAGCCTGTACCAAGTTGGTGGTCTCCACGTGACCCAGGTGCTTATATGGAGAAGGTTATGGCTTATGTGAATAGCCTGAATCATGACGACTTGGCTCTCTTCCAGTCAGGAATGACACTCGGTGATGTGCGCGGTAAGCTGCTTATTGTAGTGCGCCCGACACAGAATGATGAGGATGCTGAATCGGATTGGGATAACGTGATGGCTGCAATCACCGGCGATAATGCCGACCGTGTATTGGTTATCAATGGTTGCGGTACAGGTAAGGACAAGTGGGGCGCCCGCGGATATACCATTGATGGTGTAAGAGCGCTTGACTTGAGTAATAACGCGGCCAACAATGCCACTAACGTGATGGAAGAGTACATGCAGCAAGACGAGTATCTCCGACCCACAGCTACCACTACTCCTGTAGCAAAGGGTGCGCCGCAGTTTAGCTATGCTACCAACAACAGCAACATTACCTGCTGGTTCCAGGAGTGGGCACGTGTGGTAGGGCAGGATGTAGTATATACAGGCTCTAATCCTGACACTTACTGGTTTGAATCATATACCGAGAAACTCAATAATGCTACCGAGACGTTCTCTATGGCTATCAGCGGTGAGTATTCGGGCTATGTATTTATTAACTCGCTGTGTGGCTACTTGGCAGGCAGTGATTTTGAGGAAAGTATTACACCGTCAACAGGATATACTTATGGTGGTTCAGGTGGTAACATCAAGGCTTTGGCCGATAAGATTAACCCCGACTTCTATGACTATGTGCTCAACTGCGGCTTGGAGCAGACTACTGGCCCCACGGGTGTAGTGCTCATGGATTATGTGTCGGATGATCCCACCTCGGCAACGTATGCGCTGCCCGGTACGATCATCGCCAACAACTTCAAGCATATCATTATCGGTTCTGGCAATACAGAAAGCGGTAAGGGTGACGAAGGCTCTGACGAGGGCGACGGCATTTAATGTGACAGCTCACGATGGGTTGCAATGAGGTCGTGTACCTCTATGCAACCCATCTATTGTTTAACTAAATTCATTATTATGAAAACCAAGACATTTAGGACCGTATTGTGCGGTATGACGTTGCTGACAGCGTCAGCATGCGTTGAGGAACATCTGGAACAGGATGTACTGTATGATGCAGAAGTGAAGGCTACTATTCAGGCGCCGGCTTCTGCTGTCTCGTTTTTAGGCGATGAGTCGCCTGGTGATGCAACACGTACCTTCATCGATGAGAATGAAAGCTACTCAAGCGGTGTGGGTACACTATGGAGAACTAAAGAGGTGATAGGTGTGTATAGCTCATGGTCAAAGAATGCCAAGTTTACCAGCACCAACACCAAGAGCGCAGGTTCTGTAGCGTTTAGAGGTCTTGTGGCCGGTACACCACAATATGCCTACTATCCCTACAGCGAAGCAAACAATGGCGTGAGCCACACCGCAGTAAAGGGTAACATCCCACTCAATCAGGCGTATAGCCAAACCTACAGAGATATCGAGGGTGACTATCGAGCCGGTACATTCGATAGCAAAACCTGGTTCTCTTCTACATTTACATTCAACCGTTTGGTATCTATTCTTAAATTTACACTCGATGCTACAGGGACAGCACTGGAAGGGGATAGAATGCGTAGCATCACATTCAAAGTAAACAACAACCGCCAACTGTCGGGCGACTTTACGATTAATCTCGAAACACAAGAAACAACACCGGCAACATTTGCCGATGGTAGCGACAGCTTAAACTTAACTTGGACAGACCAGCCTCAGCTGCTTAACGGCTACTCATACAGAGCCTATATGACCTCACTGCCCACGCTGCAAAAGGGCGATGAGATTACCTTTGTAATTACGACAAACAATCATGTGGCCACCTTCAAACGTGCCTCGAAGGTGACATTCGTACCTAATGGTGTGGTAAACTATCCACTCACACTGGCCAATTTCAGCGACTTGGTGGTGACGGAGATCGTAAAAGATGAACCTGCTGTGACTCCCGAACTCCTGAGCATGAAGTTCACTGTAGCCGACAACCCCGGGAAAATCCTTTCACGGAAGTTCTCGGTAAGCACAAAGGCCGCCGTGACTACAAGCACGGTGACCGAGGAGGTATGTACCATTGACGCAGAGAATGGTACGGTATCGCTCTATGTGCCTTATCTGAACAACCGTAACTTGGTGCCTGTATTTGAGATTCCCGAGGGAACAAAGCTGGTGCTCGAGAATGGTGATGAGGTGGTAAGCGGCGAGACCGTGGTGGACTTTGTGGCAAACAAGACTATCGCCGTAGTCAACAGCAAGAACCAGAAGGCAGTATATGAGGTGAACTTTACTAATACGGGACTCCCCGTGGTAGTGGTAAACCAACTCTCGGGAACCAGAAGCTCGGAGACTAACAAGGATTACACCAAGGCAAGCAAGGCTTGGTATGATGCTACGGGTACAATGTGGCAGCCCAAGGATGCCGACTGGTCGATGGAAGAGGGCGACAACTTTATGGTGTACAATGCCGACGGCACATCGGCACTGAGCGATAAGAATGGTGAGCTGGTTACAACTCCGGCATTGGCATCTACTCGCTTGCGCGGAAATGTGACACAGCAAATGCCTAAGAAGCCCTTTGCCGTCAAGCTGGACAAGAAGCATGGCATATTCATGAATGATGCTGACACAGAGAATGACCTCCCTGCCCACAAACGTTGGGTGCTGCTCTCCAACTGGAAGGACCGCACGCTCATGCGCAATGAGGTGGCATTTGGAATTGCCGATATCTTCCAGCAGACATTCCCGAATGATGGTCTCGCATGGAATCCCTCGGGACAGTTTGTGGAACTCGTGTACAATGGAGTGCATGTAGGTAACTACTACTTGTGTGAGCACATCAAGATTGACGGTAACCGTCTTGACATCGCTGATCCCTTTGATGAAAAGGATGGATATAGTGGCACACCTGAAGATTATGGCTATCTGCTCGAAGCTGACGATGGCTATGACGAAACTTGGAAGTTCACCACGGCCAACTATATACCTTTCTTATTTAAAGATGACGGTAATGATGAGATGCTAAGCTATGTGGCTGGTTTGGTGCGTGGCGTGGAAGATAAACTCTATGCAGGAAACTACTCGGCGGCTTACGAACAGCTCGACATCACTTCACTTGTAGACTATTGGCTCATTCAGGAGGTGATGATGAATAGTGAGATGAAACATCCGAAGAGTGTTTACATGTATCTGAATAAAGGCAAGCTCTATGCCGGTCCTATTTGGGACTTCGACTGGAACACCCTGCCCGTGTCTACATCTTATTCGGAGGAAGGGTATAGTTATACCAACTCAATGCTGGCAAAGGCTAAGGCTTATCATAAGAGAAGCGGTTACCCCACTGAACCTAAGGACGATAGTGATCAGAATTATGTGTGGTACCCGATGCTTGTGAAGGATGCCTCGTTTAAGGCTCTTGCAGCAGAGCGCTGGGGACAGGTGAAGAGCGCATTGCTCTCTTATGTGGAGACTATCCCAGCCAAGGCTGCTGCTATGAAGACCTCTGAGGCTTTGAATAATGCCATGTGGCCGGTAGATGCAAAGAGTGGATGGCTTGGTGACCGTTACTCGTATTTCGGAATCGGTGGCGGATACTGTGGCGATGAAGGCTATTCGTATGAAAAGGCTGTAGAGACAATGGTGACTACATTGAAGACTCGTATCAATGGTATGAACTATGTAACTAATCAGTCATGGCCAACGGTGTCATATACACAACAGTAATGGCCGAATGATACGATGTATATCGAAATGATGTGCTAACTGATAAAGAGGGTGTGTCGATACAGACACACCCTCTTTTCTTAGAACTCTACATGTACTCGGATGCGTACACCATGTTTGCTGATGCCGGGTACGTTGAGATAGGTGAGGCGACGTACGTAATCGACCTCAAGCACCTTGAAGATATTGGCTATGCCAAATGATAGCTCCATATAGGGAGTACTGGTGAGCATCGTACGCTCTGTGACGGTCTGGCGGGTAGGGGTGGGGAATAAGAATAGGTTGTGGCTGTTGGTGGCATCGGGCATATTGCCAGGGCGCAGACTCCCGTAGAATCCCTTGAAATCAATGACCTCGCGCCAACCTAAACGCTTGATGAGCGGTAGGCGATTGAAAAGTGCACCGTTCATATAATATATGGCTTCCCATGATACGTAGTTGTCGGCAATGAACTCCATGGGGTTCATCAGGGCAAATGATTCCTTTTGTAGAGTATATGAGAGGTTGGCGTTGGGGATGATGAGGAGAGGGTAGGGGACATCGTTCCATACACGGCCGCCCTTGACCACGGCATCGATGTGACCGAATGCGGAGAGCCAGAATCGCTTGCGGGCACTGGCCTCGGTGTGATGGCAGGTGAACTGGCTGCCTAGAACATTCTTTAATGCCATGCTGTGTGAGAGGGTGAAAACAGGTCGCTCGGGAAGGAGGGAATTGCGGTCCCACTTGTGCTGGGTGAACTTCTCGCCTGGAGCATATCGTAGATTGAACTCCAGTTCTGTTTGTGGTAGCTCGTGGACAAAATATGACTCCCCATTCAGGCGTGTCTCAAATGGCATGAAGCGACTGCTCTCATATACATTGTTGCGCAAGACGAGTGAGTAGGAAAGGTGGTTGTAATGCTCACGGTTATATGAGAACTCGGCTTTCCGTAGATAGCCGATTTGGGTGTTCTCCATGCGCTTGAGGTTCAGGAATACATTATCCTTGTTGGTGTATAGATAGTTTTGTCCGTATTGATAAATGTCGTTCTCATAGTGTAGGCGCAGCGAGTGGATGGGGAACTCGTTGATATGCTCTTTCTTCTTCTTGAAAGAGTATTCCAGTTCGCCCATGTACTTGAGCCGTTTGTCGCCAAAACCATACGCTACGAAGAATCGGCCCATGAGGTGAGGGTTTAGATAGGCCGAAGTCATGCCTCCGGCGCGAAGACGCAAGCCTTCCAACTCATTGTGACTGATACTGGTGTTGATAGGACCATAGAAGAATTCGGGAGATTCTTTCTTGATAGGGATGTAGCCGGTGAAAATGAACGAGATAATCTTCTCGGTCCAATAATAAAATGGTGATTGCCGTAGTAAGGACATCATGTCGCCTACAGTACGCTCTTTCTCGCTGACATCTCCGATGCGGTTGACAATCCAGTATAGCTCGTCTTTGGTACGTGAATCTGCATCTTCGACTATACTTTCTGGGTGGTCAAATATGCTCGTGTCGTCGGGCTGGTCAAGGAGGTAGCTGTTGTAACTGACTTCACGCTTTACATATACTCCGCTGAAGTCCCCTGCAATCTCAAATTCGGCAATGAGCTGTTCCTTATCCAAAAGAGGAGTCCCATCCGCAGAAGGGGTATAATGTAGGTTTATGTTTAGCGATCGTATGAAGTTTAAGTTTATATCGTTGGGAGTCGACATTTTTACCCGTTTGATGAAATGGGTGCTGTCTGGTGTGATGTACATATGACCGTTAAATCCCATTGACTCAGCATTGAATGGGGTGAAGAAAAGGTCTATACAAGGGGTGTTGTCGATGAGTAACGTGTCGACGATATAGTATTTGTAGAAGCCTGTAGCAAAAGAGGATAGGGGGCTGACAAAACGGTTCTTTAAAAGATTGATGTCGTTTTGGAATATGTCGATGTCTTTGAATACCTCTTCGTAGACACCCTCAATCTCCTGTTCGGAGATAAAATCGTCTATGCCTGCTCGGCGACGGGCCATTACATGCTTCTTTAGGCTCTCGGGTGATTGGCGGTAGTGATCGCGGCCGATAAGCTCGCGTGAAGATATATTTAGGATGGCTTTTCCCGAAACGAGTGAGGTGTCAAGGTATTGCCTAAAGAGGCTATTGTTCTCAAGCATTTTGGCTTGTATGGCATTTTCCTCAAAATCGTTCAGCGCTATTGTCAATAGCTCATGGCGGTTGCGGCTATAGTAGCTGTGGCTGTCGAGACGGTATGAGGCACGTCGTTTGACAATGTTTTGGACTAATGTGACGGCCGGATTGTCTTTTCGTGTGTATCGGTTGCGTTTAGGCTTTATCTCCACTTCGTTGAGCTCGTAGATCGTAGGACGTAACTCGATGCGAAGAGGGTATCTTGTTGTAGGATTGATGGAGATACGTTGCTCTGCATAGCCTACAGAAGAGACGATGAGCGTTCCGTATGCCTCAGAGGTGTAAAAAGAAAAGTTTCCTGATTTGTCTGTTTGGCAACCGTCAGGGGAATTATTGATATATACGGAAATATAGGGCAGTGCCTCGTGGGTTGCCGCATCTATTACCGAACCATAGATGCGTGTTGCAGCCTGGAGCGGTGTAATATTCCCTATACTATATATAATAAGGAAGGATAGTAATATCTGTAAGTAGAAAAACCAATCCTTTACCTGCTTTATTGCCATTGATTGCTTCTCTTTTGCTTTTTACTGCAAAGATACGAATAAACGAGCGAGAAATATCAAGCTTGCTTGAATATTTATTGCAGCGAGTGAAAGTATCTTCTTGGCGTAGCCATAAAGATACGAATAAGCGAGTGAAAAGTCAAACTTGTTTGAAATTTTCGCAACGAGCGGGAGTATCTTCTTGACAAAGTCATAAAGATACGAATAAGCGAGTGAAAAGTCAAACTTGTTTGAAATTTTCGCAACGAGCGGGAGTATCTTCTTGACGAAGTCATTAAGATGCGCAGAAGTGAAAGCATGTGTTAGATGGCGATTTTTTATGTTTTGCAACATGAAAATGGCAGTTTTGCTAAAAAAGCTATTTTAAGTGAAAATCTTAAATAACATAAAATCAATAATATGTAAAATTGTTGTTAAAAATCTCCGAAAAAAGTTTGTAAAAGATTTGGTGGGTAATGAAAAAGTGTCTACCTTTGCATCCGCTTTCGAGGGGTAACGCATTTGTTGTTCTTCTTGAATGCATTGAAAGAGAGTTCTTTGAAAATATTTTCCATACAGACAAGTAGTACAAGAAGCTGTCTTGTGATGTCGTCACGAGACAGGGTAAATGAACTAACCGTCATTCTATAAAA
>JAGAQY010000004.1 GCA_017622495.1 Bacteroidaceae bacterium
ATACTTGAGATTTCGTTTGGAATGTAAACCTATTTTGGATTATCTTTGCAATGCGTAAACTCATATAGGAATAAAGATTTCCAGTGTAAACCTATATCGGACTCTAAGTTTAATCTGTCAACTTTTTTCAGTACACTGCATTCTGACTGCGAGCAGAATGTTTTCTGACTGCGAGTAGAATGCTTTCTGACTGCGAGTAGAATATATATTGACTGAGGTTCCAGGGAAAACGCATTATAACCCCATCACATACTGCTATTGTTTTCTCTCAGATAATCAGTTTATTGTCTTACACAGAAATATAGGATATCACCAAATATATTTCTGTGTGAGAAAGAATCAAGGCACCCCCTGACAACCCGAGGACAACCTGGGTTGTCCTTGCTTGTTGATTGGTATACAATGTGTTGTGTGCGACAAGGACAGCCGGACAACCTGTTTGGGGAAGAGTTGTTATATTATCATCTCATAGGAATAGCTTAAGGGAGAGGACTGGATTCATCATATAGTCTCTTTAGTAGTTGGCTTTTTTAATTTGGAATATTCTTTTGTTTTTCGGAAAAAACAGCTATCTTTGCTGCATATTATTGAGTGATGAGAATCTTTACCGAACAAACCTTGAAGGAATATATAGAGAAACACCCTGACACGCGCACGGCTTTGCAAGAGTGGGTGACGATAGTAAAGCGGAGCGAATGGCGCTGCTTTGCCGATGTGAAGGCGACGTTCAATAGCGTCGACAATGTGGGCAATCAGCACTATGTGTTCAATATCAAGGGAAACAATCATCGCTTGGTGGTGGTTATCAAGTTTACGATTCAGTTCGTGTATATTCGGTTTATCGGCACACACGCTGAATATGACAGGATAGATTGTTCAACCATATAAAAAGAAATGTTATGGCAAAGATAGAAAACGAGATTCAGTATGAATGGGCTGTAAAGCGTGTGGAGGAACTGCTTCCGTTGGTGACGGATGACACTCCGCGTACCGATCCTAACAGCATCGAGTTGGAGCTGTTGTCAAATATGGTTGCAGACTACTCGGAGGAACATTTCGCGATAGGCTCACCATCGCTGATGGATGTGATCAGGTTGCGTATGTATGAGATGGGCATCACGCAGAGCGGCCTTGCCCAACTGCTCGGAATCAGTCCTTCGCGAGTGAGCGAATACCTCTCGGGAAAGAGTGAGCCGACCTTGAAGATAGGGCGTGAGATTAGCCGCAAACTACATATCGATGCCAACATCGTGTTGGGGGTGTGAACAACTCCTCTCAACCGACGCTTTCATACCGCATCGGTGGAAAAATGTAAGTTAACTTGCATTTTCGCTCGCTTTTCGCTATCTTTGCCGAGTAAAAAAAGTTTGCGTTATGGGTATTACATACGACAAAGAGCAAGACAAGTTTGTGTTTGACTTCGGACATGATGGAGCAAACGACATCGTCAGTCTCACCAAAAATAGCTATCAAGTGGAGGCATTCGGTAAATGTTTCTACTATGGCTATGAGTTTGCTGATACGGTGGATGGCAATGTGAGAACTTCGTTCATAAAGTATGTGAAATTCTCAGAATCGATACAGAACGACTCTAACCTTACCCAGTTCATACAAAAGGCCATCAACGACCTAAATGAACAAATCAACCTATATGACTACGATCTAGTGGTGATGCCCGAGTCGTCAAGTAAGGTAAACCAATATATGCTGCGCTACATCTATCGCTTTGCGCAGCCGCGATTGCACAAGATGGAGTTGGTAAAGTCGCTGCCTGAACAGATTTCCTTTGACATGGAGGCATACGAGGTGCAATACCTTGATGATGTGTTGGAGAATGGACGTCCACGCTATACTCTCAAACAGAAGGAAGAGGTGAAGCAGAGTATCAACGACATGATGGACCTCATACACAAGAAGGACTACTTCACTATCGCTAAGGATGTGAGGAAGAGCCGTTTCCGCCCCTACATCATGAACTTCTTGCGCTTCCAAAATGAGAAGGATAAGCAGTTGTGCGCTACCATACGCAAGCAGAATGTATTGGTCGTAGACGATGTGACTACTAGTGGCTCTACGCTGAACGAGATACTGCGTGCCTTGCGTGTGCTCAACGAAGATAATCAGATTACAATTTTTAGCCTTATCGGCCGTAAGGATTTGATGGTAGATTCATTCTAACGGACAAGCGGTGAAGAATGCTTGATTGTTGCTATTGTGATGAAAAAATGAAGGCGACTGGTTTCCCAGCCGCCTTTCTTTGTCTCTTTTGTCATGGCGTATGTGCTTGCTTGGTTGTGTGGACGGTTGGGATAATATAGATAAAGGCTGCACCGTGGGGCGCAGCCTTTATAATTGTTGGTGATTAAGAAACTTACTCTGCCATATACTTATATATATTCACATATAGGCGTGCATCGGTCTTGTCGGGATAGCAACCGAAGTTGTTGTACTGTGTGTCATACATAATGGTCTTGCCCATGTCGGCGTTCGTTACACTGAAGGTGTCGTCGCCATTGGCAGTGATGGTCCATACGTAGCTCTCTGTGGCTGTTGTACCAATGTTGAAGCTGTTGTATGTACCCTTCATATAGATGTAGCGGGCCGATGCATCTTGCAGTGTGTAGCCTCCGTCGGTAGCTGCGATGGTGAGCTTAGCGGCTTCGGTGGCTGCACTGGCGGCAATCTCTCCATTGCTGATGCTTACGGTTGCGGCGGGCATGTAGCCGTAGGTCTTGGTGGCATCGAGTTGTGTGAAGGCTTGGTCGCCGTTGACAAGAAGGTATGTGCCAGCTCCGGTAAACTCGGTTACCTTGACATACTTGCCTGAATAGGTTACATCGCCAGGATTCTCTTCCTCTTCACCGCCTTCGTCTTCACCGCCTTCGCCATCAACGAGACCGCCATCGGTGGTGGTGAGGGTGTAGTCATCGACGAGGATGTCGGTGCCGGGGTTCTTGGCACACATTACCACGAGGTTGATGGTGGTTTGCGAAGAGAGCGTGAAGTCAAAGTTCACTTCGGTCCATTCGGTAGTGGTGAGGTCGTTTGCATAGTCACCATATACGTACTGACCTACCTTGCCGTCATCACCTACAGGAGTGTAACCGGGACGTGCAGAGCTGCCATTGGTGGAGGCTGCCTTGGTGTAGAACTGTACGTGGTAAGAACCTGCCTTCAGGGTAATCTCCTTGTGACCGAGGCGCTTGTTGGCCGATGAAGTTCCGCTAACCTTTACAGAGTAGCTGCCGCTATGTGCATCGGTAGACTGTGCCAATGAGGCATTGCCGGCTGTGGTGGTAGACTTCCAGTTGGTGGGTGTGCTGCCGCTCCATGCCTCGAAGCCTCCGTTGCCGATGAGGTTGTCGCCTTCGGGCTCTACGGGTTCTTCATTGTCGTCGTTGCCACCCTCTGAAGCCTTGCCCTCAGCGATGGCGAAGTTGCGCACTTCCCAAGTAGAGCCGCTCTCGTTATTCGTATTATAATAGAAGGCGATGCGGATGGTCTTGCCCATGTACTCGGCAGGGATGTTGATGTCGGCAGACTCGAAGGTTACCCAGTCGGCGCCTTCGGTGTGGTCGGCCTTGAGGACTGCCCATGAGGCCATGGTGGCGTCATCGGTGTAGTTGGCACTGATGAGTACCTTCTGGTTCTCATTACCCTTGTTGTAGCGAAGGATATACTCATAGGCTACGTGAGCCTCGGTAACTCCCTCGAGTGAGATTTGGGGCGATATGAGGTAGTAGGTGCCGGCTGTGGTCACTTTGCTTGCATTGTCGTAGCCTGTGGCCTTGGCGGTCTGATAGTCGTTGATCCACTCGCCGCTGCCGCTGGTAGTCTCGTTGACGAAGCTGCCCAGGCTTGATGAGAATGACTCGCTGTAGGGGAGGGTCTTCACGGCATTGGGGTCGTCGGGTGTGGGCTCGTCGCCGCCCTCTGATGCCTTGCCCTCGGCGATGGCGAAGTTGCGCACTTCCCAGGTAGAGCCGCTCACGTTATTCGTATTATAATAGAAGGCGATGCGGATGATCTTGCCCACGTACTCTGCGGGGATGTTGAGTTCGGCAGTCTCGAAGGTGCTCCAGTCGCGGCCTTCAGTATGCTTGGTGTTGAGTACGCTCCATTCGGGCTCTTCGGCGCTCTCGGCGATGAGCACTTTCTGGTTTTCGTCGCCCTTATTATAGCGGAGGATGTATTCGTAGGCGATGTAGGCCTCTTCTACTCCTTCGAGTGAAATCTCGGGAGAGATGAGGTAGTAGGTGCCTGCGGTAGTCGTTTGGCTGGCGTTGTCGTAGCCTGTAGCCTTGGCTGTCTTGTAGTCGTTGATCCAGGCTCCCTCTCCACTGGTGGTTTGGTTGGTCCACTCACCGAGCGAAGAGCTGAAGCTCTCGCTATAGGGCAATGTCTTCACGCCGCCCACTGTGGTGGTGTCGTTGTCGTCGCCGGGGAAGGGGTAGGGTAGCTCGGGCACATCGGAACATGCGGCGAAGGCAAGTGCTGCCACGGCCGCCATACTTAGATGCTTGAAATACTTGTTCATCGTTGTTATGTTTTAGTTTGATTAATTATTTCTTCTTTCTTCTATATATATAGTTGCACTTAGTTCGCTGCCGGCTCAATATCGTCGAGCACGCGGAGCAGGCACTGCCAAGTGTTGTTGAAACGCGTGACTACACCAGTGACGTTGACGGGTTCGCTGGGAATGGTGTCGAGGGCAAAGTTGGCGTAGGAGCTCATGCGGAACACTACCTCCTGATTGCCTATCTTGACGCTGCGGTTCTCGGTGACGTCGTCGGTGGGGGCAAACTGCTGGCCACCGTCGAGGAACTTGACTCCTGTCATGTGTACGTAGAGGGGCACGTTGTAGTCTTTGTTCTTGCTATCCTTGAGCCACTCTTCGCTGAGTTCGAATACGGGGATGGCTGCAGCATCGGGTGTGCCCACGAGCTTGACGTGCTTCTTGAACACGCTCTCGCTCATACGACCTATGGAGCCGTTGAAGACGGTGCCTATCTGGGGCAGCTTGCGGTAGCCACCGAAGTAGAGACCCTGGCAGTCGATGATGACCTCCTGGCCTACGGGAAGGTAGGCATAGGTGCCGGTGGCATTGACGCCGATGACGATGCCGCCTGTCTCGTCCTGTATGGCGAACTGCTTGTATACGTTGCCGCTCTCGTCGTTGGTGATGACGCGGCCACGGATGCGGATGCTGTCTGTAATCTCTACTACACCGTCGGTAGAGCTGAGGTAGTAGGTGCTGAATTTCTCTTTCAACTGGCGAATGGTGGTGTTGGCCTCGCCAATGCTGTTGTTGCCATAGGGATAGTTGCCCGGCTCGAAACTGAGGTCGTCAAACTCGTTCATGCACGAGGTGGCAAGCAAGGCCACGAGACAACCGAGTAGGAGTGAAGTATGTTTTTTCATAAATTATATTTTAGGAGTTCAGAAGTCAGGAGTTCAGGAGTACAGACAATAGCTTGCTCAAGAATGGTTAGGTTAGAGGTGCCAACGGTGTAACTCCTTAATTCTCCATTTTCAATTTTCAATTAAAACTTGTATGCTACGTTGAAGAAGGCGTTGAAGGCATTGGCATAGTAGAGCTTTGGATTCTTGGAGAATACGTAGGTGCGTGCATCGCCCTGCTCGCCGTTGTCGTAGTAGTAGTCGCCACGGTTTTGCTCATAGCCGCCGGTGCTCATGTTGGTGTTGTTGAGCAGGTTGTTGACGGTGAGGTTGAGGCTGAGGCTGCGGCCGTTCTTCAGACGGATGTAGCGGCCTACGTTGAGGTCCACGAGGAAGCCGCCCTTCACACGGGTCTGCTCGGCGGTCTGTGCCTTGTAGATGCTGCCGTCCTCGTTGTAGAGGATGCCGCCGTTGGTGGCCAGTGTGGCCTCGTCGACTCCGAAGCTGGGGTTGCCATTGGCATCTACGGCACCGCTGGAGATGTAGGGTGTGAGGATGTTGCTCAAGCGACGGAACTCAGAGAAGTCTACATATACGCGGTCGTAGTAGTTGACGTTGGCACCAAAGAACCAACCGTTCACGTTGTAGTCGATGCCGAGGCTCAGGGCGGTGAGCGGAGTGCTGCTCACGCGGCATCCGTCGGCAATCACGAGCAGGGCATCCTGCTTCTTGGTGACGGGGTTGGTGTAGGTCATGCTCACCTCATCCTGACTCTCGTAGGTGATGGTGGCATAGGGGTTGTTGGTGTAGAGGGCGTCGCCCATCGAACCGATGAAGGTGAATGACAGCGCCGAGGTGACGTTCCAGATGGCTGCAGCCTCGATGCCGTAGTGCTCCTTCTCTACGCCGCGCATCGTGAGGTAGGTGAAGCGGGCCTCGCTGTCGTTGTAGAAGGCGGTCTGCTCTACCTGGTCGGTGAAACGGGTGTAGTAGCCGCTCAGGCGGGCGGTGAAGCGGGCCGTGGTGAGCGAGTAGGAGAGTTCGTTGTTGAAGATGCCTTCGGTGGAGAGACCATGTACGAAGTCGTTCTTGATGCGGTTGGCCACGAAGGAGTTGTAGGCGAGGGGTGCCTCGCGCTGATAGCTGCTGTTGAGGGTGAGCACATTGCTTGGGTTGATGCGCCACGAGAGGGTGGCCTTGCCGCCACCGCCGAGGAACTTGGCTACGCCGCTCGAACCGTAGGAACGTTCGGCTGCACGGCCGTTCTGCATCAGACCATCACGCTCGATGGTGGTACCGTTGATCTGTCCCGATACTACCGCACGCAGAGGTCCGTAGGTGTAGAGGTACTGTCCCCAGGCACGTGCCTTGTTTACATATATATTATAGTTGTAGCCAAACACGTCGCCCTCGGAAATCTGGCGGTTGGGGTTGCGCAGGTCGTTCTGGATGATGGGGTTGGTGAGGCCGTTGTCGCGGGCGGCAAACTTGTCGATGTCGGTGTATGAGTTGGCACCGAGCAGGTCGCTCATCGTCTTGTAGTGCATGCCCTTGGTAGTGCTGGCATTCACGCCCAGGTTGTAGCGGTTGTAGTTGTTGATGGTGTGTGACCAGGTGCTGCTGAGGTTGAGGGCGGCTTGGTCGTTGTGGCGCTCCTCCACGTAGTAGAGTGCGTCAAGACCTTGCGCATTGCCCTGCTGGTTGGCAAAGTACATCATGTCCCAGTCGATCTGACGGTTGGCCTTGGCAGAGGTGAAGTGGTCGTAGATATCCATATAGCTCGATACCTCATCCTCGGTGGGCGAGTAGTCGAGGTCCCACACGTTGTATGCCGAGCTGGGCAACTTCTTGTAGTAGTCGGGGCGCGGGTCGGCGGCATTGCCGTTCCATCCGAGTGCCGTGGTGCCGTATTGGCTGTACTTCATGGCTACGGTAGTGGTGAGCTTACGGTATTCGTCTACATCGAAGTCCCAAGTGGTAAGGAATGTAGGCTCGAAGGTGTTTACCACACGGGCATTGCGCTTCACGCCGTTCTGGTAGCCCCAGTAAGGATTGTAGTAGTGCGAACCGGCCAAGGCGTAGGTCTCCTCGGTGGCGGCACCCTGCTGGGCACGCTGGGTGGGCACTTGCCAGAAACTGAACGAGAGGCTGTGGTGAGGGTTGAAGATTTTCTGTGCGCTCAGGAAGTAACTGAACGAGTTGTAGAAGGTACCTTCGATGACACCCTCGTTGGCCCAGCGGTGGGCAAGTGAGAATGTCATGGCCCAGCCATTGTCGAGCAGGCCGGTAGAGTGGGTGAAGATGGCGCGTGTAAGGTAGTTGCGGTTACAGGCCGAGAAGGTGAGGTTCGACCCCGTGGCATACTGCGAAGCACGCATGTTGATGTTGCTGGCACCGCCGATGGGAGCATAGGCAAAGCGGTTGTCCTCGAAGGGAGATACGCCCTCTTGGTTCTTGGTGGCGTGGTTGAGTCCGCCCACCATGCCGTAGCTGAAACGGCCAGTCTCCATGTCGTTCATCTGTACGCCATTGATGTACACGTCGTTGTACTTGGAGTCGTAGCCACGCACCTTGAAGCGCATGGGGCTGAAGAGGTAACCAACGTTGGAGAGGTAGATGTCGTTGGTCGATGAGGTGAGCGCTGCCACGCTCTGCACGGCATCGTCATCTTCGCCGAGCTGTGACTCCGTGAAGGTGAAGGCCGAGTTGTCGTCGGCCTGTCCCATTGTGGCATTGTTTGTTTGCGCCGTGGCCGACAGCATGTGTGTGCCGCCGATGCAGAGTAGCGCAACCATACGAAAGATTGTTTTTCTCATAAATGGTGTTTTGTGAATTCTATTTTAAAATAATAGGCAAAGAAACGAAATATTTTTGGTTTTTTAGGCATGTCGCCAAAAGAAAATGGCTCCGGGATAGTGAGTTTTTCAGATAAAATTCCCATATTTGTGCTCCCAAAAAAATAACCGAATTTTATGAAACGTAGCATAATGAGCAGAAAATGTGTATGGATGAGCCTCCTGATGGCTCTTGTGATGGTATCGTGCCACAGCACCAAGCAGGCCACCTCGCAGGCTGGCAAGGCAGGCGAGAAGAAATATGCCGTGTATAGTGCGGCGTTCTATAATCTGGAAAACTTGTTTGACACGATTCACGATGCGGGGAAGAATGACTATGAGTACCTGCCCGAAGGAAAGAACAAGTGGAACACCATGAAGTACCGCTCCAAGCAGCACAATATGGCCAAGGTCATCAGCGGACTCTCTTCCGATATGCTCCCTATGGGGCCGGCCATCATCGGCGTGTCTGAGATTGAGAACCGCCGTGTGCTCGAGGACCTGGTGAAGCAGCCCGAACTGGCCGACCGCGGCTACGAGATTATCCATATCGAGGGCCCCGACCGCCGTGGCGTAGACTGCGCCTTCCTATACAATCCCAAGCTCTTCAAGCTGGAGACCACCAAGCTGGCTCCCTACTATACCGTTGATAATGATACCACCTATCGTACCCGTGGCTTCCTTATCGCTGGTGGTACATTGCATGGTGAGCGCATACACTTCATCGTTAATCACTGGCCCTCGCGCGGAGCGGCCTCTCCGGCTCGTGAACGGGCTGGCGAACTGGTGCGAGTCATCAAGGACTCACTGCTGGCGGCCTATCCAGGCTCCCCCGTGGTTATCATGGGCGACCTCAACGATGACCCTATGGACAAGAGCATCGCCCAGTCGCTCGGTGCCAAGCGTGAGCAGAGCGAGACAGGTGCCAACGACCTTTACAATCCTTGGTGGAACACGCTCGTGAAGGATGGCATAGGCACCTTGAAGTATCAGGGCAAGTGGAACCTCTTCGACCAAATCATCTTTACGGGCAACCTCCTCGGTACCGACCGCTCTACACTCAAGTACCTCAAGCACGAGATTTACGTGCGCGACTTCATGCTACAGAAGGAGGGCAAGTACAAGGGCTATCCGCATCGTACCCATGCCAGTGGTTCATGGCTCAACGGATATAGTGACCACCTGCCTACGATTCTCTATCTCGTGAAGGAGGTGAAGTGAGGGTTGATGGTTAACGATTAACGTTTAACGATTAACGTTTAACGAATAGACTTCTTTTGTAATTTATCCCTGTTCTTGGAATGGGGATAATTTGTGTTTGGAGGTTTATTCTAAGAGAAAGTAGTAATCTTCGTCTTCCAAAAGATTAGATAATGTTTTCATGCAACCGTGGTAGCTTGTTTCTTTATAATCAATCAACATTCCCTTTACTGTAAGCCTCTTATTTAGGTTTTGGGGGTTATCGAACAGATTGACATAGCGACGTAGGGCTGTATCCTTTGTTAGTTCAACTATAATCACTCGATTAGGATCAGTCTCGCCAATACTGTCGGCTAATACGACATTGTTTTTTGCGCTATTGTTAATCTCTTCTTCTGAGGGATTGAAGCGAAAAGATTTGCCATTAAAAAAACCTACAATATATCCTCGTATATAATATTGCTCCCCTTGGTTTTGTATTCTAATACCTTCTGCAATGCTTAATGTGTCAGAAGTTGTCCGATTAGGGTCGTCATCGTCATAGTTTTCGTCATCGTTATCGTCATCGTCTTCGTCTTCGTCATCGTTTTCGTCATCGTTATCGTTTTCGTCTTCGTTCTCGTTCTCGTCATCAGTGTCCCAAGTGTAGTCTGCTATCTCTTTTAGTCCTACCACGGAGTAGTATAGGGTGAGGTCTCCTGCTATGCGTACCTTGCGATGATAGTTTTCGGGGTTGTCGTAGAGGTTGAGCTCCATGCGTATATCTCCATTAGGCAACTCTACGGGAAGGCAATAGAGGTAATCCTCCTCGTTGCCTGTAGGGAAGGTGTCGGCAAGCAGGATGTTGGCTGTTGTGGTGGCTTCTGATGTGTAGTTGCATCCGCTCTTCATCGAGCCCTTCACACATCCTACGATATAGCCCTCTATCCACACTCCTCTGCCGCGGCGCAATGTCTGTGCCTCGGCGATAGAGTAGGGTGAGGTACGTGTTCCCTCGTGAATGATGGGTACGGAGTCGCGCTGCAGGGTGTCGTCGCCTTGCTCGGTGTTGTCCTCCTCTTCCTCGTCGATGATGACCGGACCTGTGCATGCAGCAAACGAAATGATGCACCCTAATAGGGCCAATATGTAAAACGGACGTTTCATAATGGTTGCGAAGTAACGAATTAATAATCGGAAATGCAAATTTAGCGGTTGTTTTGTCGCGCGTAATTAGGTATTTAGGAAAATAAGTTATAATTTTGCAACGGAAAATAATATGTGTAACCATATAAATTTTTAAGTAACAATGATTAGCTACAAAGAATTAGGCCTTGTAAACACACGCGATATGTTTGCAAGAGCAATCAAGGGCGGCTATGCTATCCCTGCTTTCAACTTCAACAACATGGAGCAGCTCCAGGCTATCGTTCAGGCTGCTGTTGAGACCAAGTCTCCGGTTATCCTCCAGGTATCTAAGGGCGCTCGTGCATACGCTAACCAGACTCTTCTCCGCTACATGGCTGAGGGTGCTGTAGAGTATGCTAAGGAGCTCGGTTGCGAGCATCCCGAGATCGTGCTTCACCTCGACCACGGTGACAGCTTCGAGACTTGCAAGTCTTGCATCGACATGGGTTTCTCTTCAGTGATGATCGACGGTTCACACCTCCCCTACGAGGAGAACGTAGCTCTCACAAAGAAGGTTGTAGAGTATGCACACCAGTTTGACGTAACTGTTGAGGGTGAGCTCGGTGTATTGGCAGGTGTTGAAGACGACGTAGTAGCTGAGCACCACACATACACTCGTCCCGAGGAAGTTGTAGACTTCGTTACCCGCACTGGTTGCGACAGCTTGGCTATCTCAATCGGTACATCACACGGTGCCAACAAGTTCAAGCCCGAGCAGTGCACAGTGAACGCTGAGGGTATCCTTGTTCCTCCTCCATTGGCATTCGACGTACTCGAAGGCGTAGAGAAGGAGCTCCCCGGCTTCCCCATCGTACTCCACGGTTCTTCTTCAGTACCTCAGGATGAGGTGAAGACCATCAACACCTATGGTGGCGCTTTGAAGGATGCTATCGGTATCCCCGAGGAAGAGTTGCGCAAGGCTTCTAAGTCAGCTGTTTGCAAGATCAACATCGACTCTGACAGCCGTCTTGCCATGACTGCTGCTGTTCGTAAGGTGTTCGCTGAGAAGCCCGCTGAGTTTGACCCCCGTAAGTACCTCGGCCCCGCTCGCGACAACATGAAGAAGCTCTACATGCACAAGATTGTGAATGTATTGGGTTCTGACAACAAGCTCGCTGAGTAATCCCGACTTGGGTTAGTAAAAGAAAGAGAGAGTCTGCTCACAGAGCAGGCTCTCTTTGTATATATACCTTATTATATATAATAGCTGTCAGGGTCGGCCTATATCAATAATGTATTATTTGAGTATGTCTACCAGGTAGGTGATCTTGGCCGTGATGGTCGTGTTGGCAGAGCGTCCGAACGGGTCGGCTTTGGAGTTGCCGAACATGTCGGACAGACCGAAGAAGTAGCGTCCCTCTACAATGAAATTGCCTATGCCGGTCTTGAGCTCTATGCCTGCTCCGCCGGCAATACCATATTCAAGTGTGTTCTCTACCTTCTTGCCGTACTGTGCGGTCTGGTTGTTGGGGCGGTTGCTCGGATCCCATGGCTTCTCCTGTGTGAATCCGTAAAACTCTTCGTCGCTGAGGAACAGTCCTATCTGTGGACCTGCGTTGATGAAGAACTGGAATCCGCGATTCTCCTTGCCCCAGCCGAGGTGGGCAAAGAAGGGTATCTCTATGTAGTTGGTGGTGCGGCGGTAGGTGTTGTCGCTACCGTCGTCGATGGTCTCATTCCATCCGCGTTGTGCAAAGTTGACTTCAAGCTGTGCGGCACAGATGAGTGCAAAGTATTTCTCGGTGGTGTAGCGCAGTGTAGCTCCACCGGTATATCCTGGCTGTAGTCCCTGCTTGATAGTGGGACTGAAGTCTACGCTGCTGAGGTTGTATCCACCATTGAAGCCTATGCTCACGTTGTCGCGTAGCTCACCCACCTGAGCCATCGTCTTGATGGCCACAATGCAGGCTATGAGTATGAGTGATAGGCGTCTCATCAGTCGAAGTCAATCTTTTGCAGTTCGTAATCCCTTGAGAAGTGTACGAAGAATACTTTTCGGTTGATGAAGCCTCCCCAGTTGTTGACACGTTCAAACTTGAATCCCGTCTGTATGGGCTCGTAGTCAAATTCGCCCATGCGGCTGTCCATGTCGGTACCATAGAGATGCAGTGCCTTGAGGAAATAGAAGCCGGTGTCGAAGCCGAGGATGGCGTATTTGGGGTAGCGGTTTACAATCTCCTTACTATATATACGTCTGTATTTCTTGTGGAAGTTGACAGCCTGTGGCAATAGGTTGTTGGTATAGAACGACGAGTAGAAATAGGTGTCGATCTCGTAGAACGATGCCAGGTGGTTGTTGGTGTATACCTGATACTGCGGATAGCCAAACAGGTGCATGTCGTATTTGGTAGTGGCAGTGTCGCGTACCAAGAGCTGGAACACGGGCATCATGTTGTTGAGTGCTCCACTCTTCTCTGATGTCATCATGAGGATGTTCTCGTGATACAGCTTGAAGTGGTTGCGTATGGTGTCTTTGTTGGTTGCCGTGTCGGCTACGAGCACGGTGTAGTCGATGTCGCGGCTGTCCAGCTCCTGCTTGAATCCGGGTATCATGCCGTCCTCTTTCTCTCCGGGCTCCTCGAAGAAGATGATGTTCGGATGCGGGAAGCGGCGGAAGAAGTGGTCGTACACCTCAGAGTAGAAGTAGCTTTGGGGCGTGTTGACCTGATAGAGGTAGGGGTTGGTGAATACCTGGTCGATGTTCCGCTCAAAGGGTATGACTACTCGGGTGCCCGTAGTGTCGGCAAAGGCTGATACCTCGGCGATATGCTTCTTGTGTACGGGGCCGAAGATGATGTTGGTGCCGCGCATCTCGGGGCTGTTCAGGATATTGGCGATAGACTGGTCTTCACTGCCCGAGTCGTAAACGTGGAGGTCTACCGATACACCTTCGCGCTTCAGGCTGTCGAGGGCCAGTAAGAATCCCTCGTAGAACTCTACCATCTTTTGCTGCTCTCCTGAGGCGTTCTCTCCGTCGAGCATGAAGGGGAGTATGATGGCTGCCTTGATTTGGGTTATCTCTTCTGTAGCTCCCTTGACTTCGGCAAAGAGCTCTTCGTCGGTCGGCTGGACGGGTGTCACCACCTCCTGCACGGGCTGCTCTACTACCGTAGTGTGGGGCTTCTCCTTGCCTTTGGCGTAGGGGATACATATTATCTCGCCGCGTTTCAGCTTGCGTGATTTGAGTTCGGGGTTGGCGTTGATGAGCTCCAACTCGGTGATACCATACATGCGGCTGATGCGGTAAATGTTTTCCTTGCGTTTTACCAGATGTTGCGTACGGCATTCCGGGTCGGTAGCGCCCTTGATATCTTGTGTGGCTGTGATGCTCTGTCCCTTTGTGCCTTGCTGGCCTATCAGTGGGTTGGGTTCGGTGACCTTTTGGGTGGGTTGTACCTCGTTATCGGCTTTCGTGGGCGGGATGACGATGACTTGTCCTACCTTGAAGTTCTCGGCACTCAGTCCGGGGTTGGCGTCGCATATCTCACGTGCTGTGAGGCTGTATATGACGGTCAGGCGGTAGAGTGTCTCGCCAGTCTTGATGGTATGAAACCTCTCTTTGCTCGATTGGCCCAATGTGGCGTTTTGCTCCCGTTGGGGGATACGCAGTTGCTGCCCTACCTTGATGACCACGTCGCTGCCGGGGTTGAGGGCGATGATGTCGTTTTCGGTCACGCCATACATGCGTGAGATGGAGTATAGTCCTTGTCCCTTGGTGACGGTATGTAGGAAGTAGCCGTTGCTCTGGGCGTGTACCCATTGTGCGGCGCAGGCTATCAGCAGTGTCAATATGAATCTGAACGCTTTTTTCATACAGCAGTATTTGTCCTTTTATATATAAATAATCGACAAAGATACGCAAAATGTTTCAATGTGTCACTCTCTCGGGGTGTGAGTTTTTTTTGTTGTAGGGTATTTTAACTTCATTCCGCAGCCAAGGCGTGGGTAGCACTATGCTTTCCCGCTTTTAGCCTTACGGCTCTTGTACAGCTGGTAGGAGTTGAATACGTTGTGCCACACGCTGTAGCATCCGCCGGCAATGGCTGTGACGGGTGTGAGGAAGGTATAGGCCATCCAGATGGCAAAGACGGTGTTCTTCTGTCCGATGGCTTGCCCGGCGGCAATGTGGTCGCCCGAAGAGCGGCCAATGCGGCGTCCTATGGTGAACTGTGCCCAGCAGCAGACGAGCGTGACGAGGGCTATGCCGAGGAGCGTGGCTACGGGTACGTTGCTGTGGACGATAGAGCGTGTGGTGACAGCAATGGCCATGGTGAGTGCTACGGTCCATAGGTAGAAGGCGGCATCACCGGTGTTCTGTAGCCGGCGGGCCAGGCGTGGCATGGTGTATCGGATGAGCCATGCCAGCAATAAGGGGCAGATGAGTGTGGGGAACACGCGGCGCAGCACCAGGAGGAAGGTGGCCAGGAAGGTCTGCCCTTCGTGTGGATTGACCAGCGGCACGATGAGCGGGATGAACAATGCGG
Organism: Bacteroidaceae bacterium; assembly: GCA_017622495.1. Classification (GTDB taxonomy): domain Bacteria; phylum Bacteroidota; class Bacteroidia; order Bacteroidales; family Bacteroidaceae; genus UBA1189. The sequence continues at coordinate 15,086 of JAGAQY010000004.1, forward strand.
CGGCGATATTGATCAGCAGTATGTAGCTTGTCAGATGAGCGGCACTGCCACCGAGCTTGGCGCATACGACAGCGGCAGCGCATGCCGTGGGGCAGATGAAGCATATCATGGCACTCTCTACAAGCAGGCGGCCGGGCAGATGAGGGAAAGCGATGAGCAGGGCGGCCATCAGGGCAAACATGCCCACCTGTATCAGCAGTAGCCACACATGCCAGCGGCAGGGCTTGAGATCGGTGGGGCGTAGCTTGCAGAAGGTGAGGAACAGCATGCCGAAGATGAGCGCAGGCTGCAGGATGCTGATGCCACGGCTCACTATCGCTCCTGTGCCAGCAGGCAAGGGTAGGGCTGCATAGATGAGATAGGAGAGGGCACCCTGCACCATCGAGATGGGGAGTGCCCAGTTCTTATAGAAACGGAGAAGCATTTTGTGAGTGAAGAGTGAATAGGGAAAAGTGAAGAGTTGGGTTCAGTTATATGTGAACTCTTCCTTCTTCACTCTTCCCTCTTCACTATGTTATACAAGGTGTGCTATCAGCTCTTCGCGGTCGCCGTGGAGCATGTCGATGACGGGAATCTCTATCATCGTGTAGGCACCGGGCTGCTGGCGCATGGTGGCGCGGGCTACATTGACCAGTACCTGACTGGTGAGGGCGGGATTGTTGATGCGCATGTTGAACTCGAAGAGCTGGTTCTGGGTGGTGCCCGATACGCCCTTGCGAGTGAGGTTCACGCCGTGGCCCATATCCTTGAGGTCGTCAACGCAGGGCACCTGTATCACGTGGGTCTCATCGTTCACGAAGTAGGGGTCGGCCTTGATGGCTGCAGCCACCTCGTCGAGTTTGTAGCCCTCCTTGAGTTCGATGTATACCATGCGGCGATGGATGCCAGTGCCTACGGGGATGGTCATGGAGAGTGCATCCTGTACTCCCTCGATGGCCTTTACGGCTACCGTGTGGCCCATGCTCATGCCGGGGCCGAAGTTGGTGTAGCTGATGCCTTTGGGGGCAAGGCTCTGCATGAGTGAGCGTACGATGGAGTCGCTGCCCGGATCCCAGCCAGCCGAGATGATGGCTACGGTACCGTGCTGCTTGGCTGCTGCATCGAGCGAGCGGCGCAGGTCTACTATCTTGCTGTGGATGTCGAAGCTGTCGACGGTGTTGATGCCCAAGGCGAGGCACTCAAGCGCATACTGCTCTACGCTGCGTGTGGGAGTGGCAAGGATGGCTACATCCACGTCGTTGAGTTCGCCGATGTGCTTCACTACGGGGTAGGGAGCCAGTTCTGCGGGGCGGTTGGCATCACCGTTGCGGCGTACCACGCCTACCAGTTCCATATCGGGTGCTGCTTCCAGTGCCTGCAAGGCATACTTGCCTATGTTGCCATATCCTACGATGGCTACTCTAATCTTTTTCATCTTAATCTCTATTGATAAGTTATCCTATTAATGGGTGCAAAATTAATATAAAATTTTTGGATATAACGTTGGCTTGCGATAAAATGTTATCTCCTTATCCATATCTTGCGGGTAGCTGTGCCCTCTGCCGTGGTGACGCTCACGATGTAGGCTCCCTCGGGCCATGTGGCGGTGTCGATGGCGGCCTGCATAGCCTGTGGCGCTATGGTGCTGACGGTGTGGCCGTGGGCGTCTGATACCTTTATTATATTAATAGGTGTGGTGGATGTGACGTAGAGCCCGTTGCCTTGTGTGGCTACCATGATGCCGTCGTCGTTGAGGCTGCCGATGTCGCTGGGTGTTCGCAGCCAGAAGCTCATGGCGTTGTATTCATAGGGCTGGAGCTCTGTTGCCTGATCGCCTGTAACCGATGCAATGATGACGGCATACTGCCCTATGGGTGCATTGAGGCGGTGGGTGATCTTCAGGTCTTTCGTCTCGTTGCGGCCTAAGGAGAGTGCGCTGACGGCCGAGTTGCCTACCATCTGCTCGGCGCGGTTGAAGAATATGGCTGCAAACTCACCGTCGGCATAGTCGCCCTTGTTGGTGATGGGGGCGGTGACGGTGAAGAGGTCGTTGGGGTGGATGTTGCTGCTGCCGTCCTGTGCTTTGATGCTGATGGCTCCATTGAGCTGGAACATGGCGGGGAAGACGGGCTTGGCATTGACCTTGGCCTCGGTCACCATGAGTTCGTCGGGGCCTATGGGTGTGAGGTAGCTGGCATTGGAGTTGGTAGAGTCACACACGGCCACGATGTCGTACTTGCCTGCCTCTACTTCAATGTTGTCGGTGCTGTAGGTGAAGGTGCGTGTGGCTCCTTTGGGTATGCGGGTGAGGATGACTCCTACGTATTGGCGCACCAGGGTCTCATCGCTGGTCTGCTTCTGCATCAAGATGCCGAGGTAGGAGTAGAACTCCTCGCCCTCGTTCTTCACGGTGAGGCTGAACGATGCCTTGCGCCCGTTGTATAACGGCGTGAGCACCGTGGGCTTGGCTGTGAGCGACAGCTTCGATGAGTGGGCGGGCTCGGTGAATGTGGTACCCTTGGGACTGATCTTCACGGAGAGGTAGTTGGGCATGTTGACGGGCGCGTTCATCTTGATATATTCCGTAGTGCCCTCCTCCTTATGTATGAGGTAGAGGCGATAGCTGCCGTCGGCAAGGTCTGTCGGTATGGTAAACTTGAAGGTGGCGCCTTGGGTGCCTCCCGTGAGTTCGGTGAGGCTCTTGAGCTGCTTGGTCGATAGGATGGCGCAGAGCGAGTCGCTGGTGTTGTAGAGCGCGGCCGACACCTCGCCTGTGAAGCTGCGCAGTCCGCAGTTGTAGAACGATGCCGTCACCTTGGTCTCCACGCCGCTCATCACGACGGCAGCTCCAGGGATGATGGCCTTGTTGAGGTGCAGGTGGGCCACGTGGGTGGAGTTGTCGGTAGGTGGCTGTATCTGTGTGAGGGCCGATTGCAGGTAGTTGTATCCGCCCATGCCGCTACCTATGCCCAGCACCTCGGGGGTGAGTGCTGCCGATTGGTAGTAGCCGTCGCTCATGCCACCCCAGCCCCAGTTGTAGTGAAACATGCCGAAGGCATCGTAGCCGTCGCACACGAAGGCATGTCCACCCTCTACGCCCTCGCCGAAGTGCAGTATGGGGCGTCCCTCGTCGAGCTCGGCGCGTAGCAGGGCTTCCCAGTCGGCCTCGTTGAAGTAGGTGCGGTCGATATATTCCATGTCGTCATCGTAGCCGAAGTTGCGCTTCAGGGCGTTGGCAATGTCCTTGGCCGTGGCACCGCTCCCGTACGGCACATAGTCCATGCGGCAGGCTACGCCCACATGATAGCTCAGCTGGGCTACGGCCTCGGCCTGCTTGTCGGTGTATGTGCCGTTGTAGCTGTCGAGCATGTTGGCCCAGTCGTAGGTGGCCTCGGCAAAGTTTACCGAGAGGGCTATGCCCATGGATTCGGTGGAGTAGCTGCGGCTGCCGATACCCTTCTCGGGGTAGCGGTGAAACTTCATGATTTGTGCCGCTGCCGTAGCCACGCAGCCTACGGGCATGGGGTTACCGGCTTCGTCCTTGGGGCACAGGCGGTTGAACGGAGCGTCCTGGTTCCACTCTATGCCGCCGAGCAGAGGTTTTACACCCTTCCCTATGGGACCCTTCTGCAGGGTGGCGCTGTAGTGGCTGTCGTCGAGGATGATGTGCTGCTCGTCGAGCGACCGTATCTGCTGGCTATATCCGTCGAGCAATGCCTGCAGCTGTATGGGCATGTTGTCATAGGAGAACGTTCCTTCCAGTGAGTAGCCCAGTATCTCGTGGGCGCGGTCGTCGGCTGCCACGATTACGAATCCCTGTTCGCTTGAGGCATTGAAGGCATAGAGCTGTTGCTCTCCGCCTTGGCGCGTGGTCGTGGGTGATACGTAGTGGAGCTGTGTGCCCTGCCGCGTGGCAGAGGTCAGCTGCGATGTGTAGAAACGCTCGGCGATGGCGTGTGCCTCATCGGCACTGAGGCGGCGTGCCCATGCATCGGTGCTGCTCATCAGAAGTGCGGCGTAGATGCAGAGGAGGAGAAATCTTTTTACCATAACTAATACTTATATAAAATAACGGAGGCAAAGGTACAAAAAATCTGTCAATCAGTTTTATATATGAGAAAAAATCTGTTACTTTGCGCCCGATTTATAAACGAACATATCGATATGAAAAGATTTACCCTATTTGCAACCGCCTTGCTATGTACGGCTGTGCTGATGGCACAGACCACTGACCCTATCATCCGCTCATGCTCTGAGGAGTACTATGAGTACGGCACAGATGGATGGATCAAGATGATCACCCTCAAGAAGACCTACGATACTGCCGGCAACCTGTATCAGCAGATAAAGACTGAGGACGGAGGCAGCGAGCGCCGCACCTTCATGCACGATGCCGAGGGACGGCAGACGAGCGTTGTCATCGAGCACGACACTGAGGGCTGGGGCGAATACCTGCCCTCGCAGAAGATTGTCGATGGGTATGACCCCATAGCCAAGGAGTTCAACGTGGTGCATGCCAAGTACATCTGGGACCAGGTGGAGCAGGACTGGGTGATGACCGACGGTAGCAACTTCCGTGATGTGGAGCGCGATGCTAACGGCAATATCACCTCCATCATCATCAAGTCGTACTTTACTCACGTGGCTGCTATCGTGCCTCACACGAAGACCACTATTACCTACAACGCCGAGGGCAAGGCCGAGAGCTACTCCATACAGTCGGCCTCGGACCACGATGCCACTACGGGCGTCACCACTTGGGGACGTGCCAATACCTATAAGAATATAGAGTGGGAGAACACCGACGGGCAGCTCTATCAAGACGTGAACGCTATGCTCATAGGCCCTAACCGCATGAAGTATGCAGAGCTGTATAAGGGTAGCACCCATGCAGGCACCTTGAGGGTGAGCTATGTGGAGGGCAAGCCCGACTTCGAGTCGGTGATAGAATATACCGTGGGTACCAAGAAGAAGGAGATACATACCTATGTGTCGCTCGACGACAACGGCAGCTATCGCGAGCAGTTTGTCATTCACGACGATGGCAACGAAGATGGCGTGATTGCCGAAAAGGAAATTTCTACGGAGTATATCGAGCGTAGATACGACGGGCATGGCAACGAGCTCTCCTTTGAGCAGTATTTTGATGGTGAGCTGGGTGCAGGCAACCGTTTCACTTATACCTATGATGCCGATGGTAACCTGCTGGAGATGATAGGCGAGGACTGGACGCCTACATATAACAACATTGGCGAAATCGTCTCGGGTGAGTATACTTACGGCCAGCGTATCGTCTACGGCGACTATCAGAATGTGAATACCTCAATTGCCACAGTGCTTCCGCACGACGGCGCCCTGCAGGTGTACAACCTTCACGGCACGCTGGTGGCTACCTCTACGGATAATCTGCCTGCTGGCTTGTATATCGTGCGCCAGGGCGGGAAGACGTATAAGTTTAAAAGGTGAAAGGTTAATCGCAGCTTCGCTGCTGGTTAAAAGCTGCTCCGCAGCGGTTAATCGGAGCGAAGCTCCTGGTTAAAGGTTAATTGCTCCTTCGTCGCTGGTTAAAAGCTGCTCCGCAGCGGTTAAAGGTTAAGCTCCTTATAGCATAAACCCTACCGAGAAGCTGAGGACATTCTTGCGGCGGTCGAAGATGATGTTGCCTCGTGAGGCATTGCCGTCGGCATCGGTGGAGATGATGCCCTGTGAGATGTTGTGCAGGCCATACTCGAGGGAGAAGTCGAAGAACACGCGGCCGATGTTGATGCCCAGTCCGAACATGAGGCTGAAGTTGATGGGTCGTATGGTCTCCTTGATGTTGTCGTAGGGCAGGTTGGTGAAGGTGTATCGGCTGAGGTCATCGATGACGAACTTGGCCTTGGGCCCGAAGTAGAACGACATGCCGTACGAGCCTTGCTTCATGATGTGGTATCCGTAGTAGATGGGCACTTCCAGACCGTTGATCCGGGTGCCTATGGCCGAGAGGTCGTTTGCGTCGGCCTGGGGGTCCCACTGCGTAGTGGGTATGTGTATGGAATAGTTGCTGATGTTGTAGCTCACCTCGGTCTGCACGTAGTGGCGCTTGATGTTGAAGCGTGTGAAGGCGGTGAAGAAGGAGCTTATCTCTGACTTGGTGTCGTACTCGCCGATGGGCACCGACGCTACGCTGAGCTGCATGATGTCGTATATGGTGGAGCTGAATCCGGCCTTCACGCCGTAGTTTACGAGCGCGTCTTGCTTTTGCCGTGCGCATAGCGTGGAGCATGTGCACAGTATGGCTGCCAGGGCGATGAGTGTGCGCGGTTTCATTTTTTCTTCTTCTTTTCTACCGACCATCCAAACTTGCCTATCTTGTCGCCCAGGTGGTAGTATGCTCCGTGCAGGTACACGAGAGGGTCGCTGTCGGCGAGTTCAAACTTGCCTGTGGCAGTGTCTATATACCTGTCGTCGGCGATGACGTTGACCACCTCGGCGATGTACATCTCGTGTGACCCCAATGACACGATCTCCTTGACGCGGCATTCGATGCTCAGGGGTGCCTCCTCGATGGTGGGTGCCTGCACTATGGCTGCCTTGCCGGGGGTGAGGTGCATCTCGTCGAACTTGTTGTAGTCGCGGCCCGAGCGTACGCCGCACCAGTCGGTGGCAAAGGCCGTGGAGGCATCGGTGAGGTTGATGACAAACTCCATGTGGCGCTTGATGATGTCGGCCGAGTGGCGTTCGGGACGCACGGAGATATAGCACATGGGCGGGTTGGTGCAGATGGTGCCGGTCCATGCTATGGTGATGATGTTCCACTCCTCCTCGCTGGCGCCGCAGGTGACCATCACGGCGGGCAGCGGATATATCATCGTGCCAGGTTTCCAGTTTACTTTCACGCTTTCAGTTTTATCTAACCACGGATTACTCAGATTACTCGGATTCTTGGCCGAGCCAAGTGCATCGCTGTTCCCTTGGATTAGTTCCTTGCTGTGTACTTATAAAGAATCAGTGAAATCCGTGTAATCTGTGGTTTTAATTTTGTGAGTTTTTAAGTTTTTCAGTTTTATCTAACCACGGATTACTCAGATTACTCGGATTCTTGGCCGAGCCAAGTGCATCGCTGTTCCCTTGGATTGTTTCCTTGCTGTGTACTTATAAATAATCAGTGAAATCCGTGTAATCTGTGGTTTTAATTTTTTGAGTTTTTAAGTTTTTCAGTTTTTAAGTTTGCGAGTTGGCTCCGCGATGCGGGGGGAATAACTCATAACTCACAACTCATAACTCATAACTCACAACTCCTTAAACCAGCTTCACGTCGCTTTTGTTCTGCTCCTTCTCGCAGTAGTGGCATTTGAGTGTGCCCTGCTGCTTGTCCACCACGTGGAAGTAGGTGTGCATGGGCTCGTTGTTGCTGATGCACTTGGGGTTGCTGCAGCGTACTATGCCATGCAGTTCGTCGGGGATGATCACCTCTTTCTTCTCCACCACGTCGAAGTCGTGTATGATGTTGAGCACCACGTTGGGTGCCACTACCGAGAGGCGGCTTATCTCCTCGTCAGAGAAGTACTTGTCGGCCACCTTGATGATGCCCTTCTTGCCCAGCTTGTTGCTGTGCAGGTTGTAGCCGATGGTTACGCTTGAGTCGAGCTTCTCGAGCTCGAGCAGCGATGCGATGGTGAATACCAGTTCAGAGGGTATGTGGTCTATTACGGTGCCGTCTTTGAGCGCGGCTACCATGAGTGAGGTCTTGTTGTTGTTCATAAATTGTGGGTTGTGAGTTTTTGAGTTTTTAAGTTTTAATGGAACACGGATGACACGGATTTGGCGGATTGCCGCAGATTTTCAATTCTCCATTCTCCATTCTCAATTCTCAATTATAATGCTGCGCATTAAGATTCCTTGCTGGCTCGGCAGAGCTCAAGCAGGCTTGATTCTGCTCTCGCTGCGCTGCGGAATTATCAATTAAATCTCTATTCCCAGGCAGTCACAGATGAGCGCTTCGCGCACGTAGAGTCCGTTCTTGGCTTGCTGGAAGTAGTATGCCTTGGGGCTTTCGTCCACGTCGGTGGCTATCTCGTTGACGCGTGGCAGCGGGTGCAGTATGCGCAGGTTGTCGCGTGTGTGGCGCAGCATGTCGGCCTTGAGGATGTATACGTCCTTCACGCGCTCATACTCCATGAGGTCGGTGAAGCGCTCGCGCTGCACGCGGGTCATGTAGAGGATGTCGGCGTCGGCGATGGTGTCTTCGTTGAAGTCGGTATGCTCCACGTAGCTGATGCCGTGCTCCTTGCAGTATATCTTATACTCGGCGGGCATGGCCAGCTCCTTGGGTGCGATGAAGTGGAATTGGGGGTTGAAGTGGCGCATGGCCATGAGCAGCGAGTGCACCGTGCGTCCATACTTGAGGTCTCCCACGAGGTATATGTTGAGGTTTTCCAGCGTGCCCTGTGTCTTGTATATGGAGTACAGGTCGAGCATCGTCTGCGAGGGGTGCTGGTTGGCACCGTCGCCGGCGTTGATGATGGGTACCGGCGATATCTCGCTGGCATAGCGTGCAGCGCCCTCGAGGTGGTGGCGCATCACGATGAGGTCGGCATAGTTGCTCACCATCATGATGGTGTCTTTGAGGCTCTCGCCCTTCGATGAACTCGATGTGGCGGCGTCGCTGAATCCGATGACGCGTCCGCCGAGACGGTTGACGGCGGTCTCGAAGCTCAGGCGGGTACGTGTAGAGGGCTCGAAGAAGAGCGTGGCGATGACGCGCCCGTCCAGTGTCTTGCGGTTGGGGTTGGCCTCGAATCGGGCAGCGGCCTCGAGCAGACTCATGATTTTCTCCTTGCTCAGGTCGGCAATGGTAACGAAACTCTTTGTCATTATTTTAAGTTTTTAAGTTTTTAAGATTCTCAGTTTGTCTAACCACGGATTACTCAGATTACTCGGATTGTTTCCTTGCTGTGTACCTATAAATAATCTGTGAAATCCGTGTAATCTGTGGTTTAAATTTTTCAGTTTCTTAGTTTTTTAGTTTGAGTTCAGTCTGCTTGCGTCTAACAAACTTAAGAACTCACCTCAAGTAGCATTGCAAATTTAGTCGGTTTCATTGGCATTAGCAAATTTAATCGGGGAAAAATGTTGAAAGTGGTTGGGGGTTTAGGGTTGATGGTTGAGGGTTTGACGATTAACGGTTAACGATTAACGGTGAACGATTAACGGTGAACGATTAACGGTGAACGGTTAACGCGGACAGCAGTTTTAATTTTCAATTCTCAATTCTCAATTAAAAAAAAGACTCCCTCCGCGCCACGAGGGTGCAGAGAGAGTGGGGGAGAGGTCGGCCGTGTCATATCACAGCCGAGGCGCCGATGGCACCGAGCAGTGCCGTCAGCACAGCGATGATAATCTTGATGATTTGTTTCCAATCGGGCTTCATAGGGTACTTTTTATAAGGGTTAATCGCAGTCTTCGACTGCTGGTTAATCGCAATCGGAGATTGCTGGTTAAAAGCTGCTTCGCAGCGGTTAATCGGAGCGAAGCTCCTGGTTAAAGGTTAATCGCTCCTTCGTCGCTGGTTAAGAGCTGCTTCGCAGCGGTTGAGGGTTTAACGATTAACGATTAACGGTTAACGATTATCGGTTAACGTTGAACAGCAGTTTTAATTTTCAATTCTCCATTGTTTGAGTATAGAGTGCGTAGCACTATAACCTTGCCGTAGGCATATTAACCAACGACCGAAGGGAGTGATTAACCAGCGCTTCCAGCGCGATTAACCAGCCGTGAAAACGGCGATTAACCGATTAAGGTTACTTCATCACCTCGCTCGAGATGCGCTTGAGGGCCACGCCTTCGGCCACGGAGCTCTTGAGTCCCTTCTCGGGGCGGAAGATGATGCGGTGGCTCCTGATCATGGCGGCTGGCGAGAAGTCTTTCTCGGCCATCATCTCGGCGGTGTAGCACTTGCCCTGTAGGGTTACCTGCAGGCGTCCGAGGTCGTCGAGCACTACCACCTGTCCGGCGAGCAGTGCCTTGAGCACGAAGGGTTTGATACTGGCCAATACGGCTTTGGCGTCGGCCTTGGTCACGGTGGTGGAGTAGCTCACGTCATTGGCGAGGTCATCGAAGGTGTATTCGCCTGTCTTCACGGCTTTGCCTGAGTAGTACGTGGTACCTTGTGTACCGTTGGGGTTCTTGCATTTGGTTACTTTGTAGTTGATCATAGTGGTTAGGGTTTAGGGTTTAGGGTTAATGCAGCCAAAGGCTGCTGGTTAATCGCAATCGGAGATTGCTGGTTAAAAGCTGCTTCGCAGCGGTTAATCGGAGCAAAGCTCCTGGTTAAAGGTTAATCGCTCCTTCGTCGCTGGTTAAGGGCTGCTTCGCAGCGGTTAACGTTGAACGATTAACGTTGAACGATTAACGAGAACTGCAGTTTCAATTGTCAATTATGATGCTGCGCATCAAGATTCCTTGCTGGCTCGGCATAGTTCAAGCAGGCTTGACTCTGCTCTCGCTGCGCTGCGGAATTGTGAATTGTGAATTGTCAATTGTCAATTGTCAATTGCCTTCCTCCACGTGCCGGGCTCTTCGGTGGGTAGGATGCGGGCGCGGTGCATCCATGTGCGTATCTGTGATTTGGCCTTTTCGGTGAGTTGCTCGTCGGTGACGGGTGTGGTGGCTTTGGAGCGCTTGTATGCGACGAGGTCGTCGAGGGTGAAGGTGTGTGGCAGGTCGGCGAGTTCGCTCTTGGGTCCGTGCACGGCGATGTGTGTCACGCAGGTGCACTGGCGCTTGGTCCACGATGCTATCTCGGCGGCGAAGATGGATATCTTGCACTGCATGCCGTAGTAGAATGCTTCGGTGAGCCAGGGTTCCCATGTGGGGTCCCACTGGTAGTCGTTGCAGATGTAGAGGATGGTGGCCTTCTGCTTGGTGATGAGCAGCTGGCGGTGGCATAGCTTGAAGTACTCGGGGTTGTGTTGCCAGCTGAGCGATGAGGCGGGGTCGTGGTAGCTGAGGCGTATCTCCTCGATGAGGCGGTCTATGTGTGGGCAGGTGATCTCGCCCGTGGCGTTCTCGAGGCGGGTGGTCCACTCGTCGAGTCGGGCGGCGGCTTCGGGGGTGAAGTCGCGGTATCGGGGCACGTCGAAGGAGTCGTCCACGATGCTGAAGTCGCAACGGCCCACCGAGCCGCGCTCTACGCCCTGTCGGAAGAACTCCTGTGTGCCGGGGTAGGTGGACGATGCGCAGATGTTGACGGACATGACGGTCATGGTCGATACGGCCTCGGCGCTCACGCGCAGTGCTCCGTAGGGTGCGGTGTCGAAGGCCGAGAGTATGATGTCTTGCCCTCCGCCCAGGCGGCTGCCGGTGGTCTGGAACTTGCGCAGCTCGTCGATCTCCGATGCCTTGATGTAGGCACGCGCGGCGGTAGGCTCCAGTGCCTTGAGGCGTTCGAGCAGGGCGGGCTCGGTCATGTTGGAGGATAGCAGCTGCAGGGGCACTATGGGCTTGAGGGGCTGTGGGTCGCCCTTGGCGGCGGTGCGCTTCTGCTCCTGCCATGCGTCGAGGGCTGCCCACGAGGCTGCATCGCGCTGGCGGAGGCGACGGGTGATGAAGTCGCTGACGTAGTCGACGAATCCCTTGCCGCTCGATGAGTTGCCCACGACGATGCTGCTGAACTGCAGGCATCGTGGCTTGCCCGACACGTCGCGGATGGTCACCGTATTGTTCAGGTAGGCTCCCAGCGGGGCAAATACCATGGACGACACGGCCATGCGTGCATTGTCGGGCACGTGGTCGGCGAAGAGGGAGATCAATTCGGGCAGGTCCGATTTGAATTGAGAATTGAGAATTAACTCCGTTGAAGTTGCTCCGCTCGGTAGAGCCTGCAAGCAGCCTTTACTCTCGCTTATACGCAACTTTGAAAATTGAGAATTATTGCCATCCGGCTGGAGAGAACCAGCGTTCGTGTAAACCTGAGAGGAACTTTCAATTTTCAATTTTGAATTTTCAATTTCCTCCAGTGCTCGAGAGAGTGCTGGAGGAGTGACGTACTTCCATGACTTCTCCTGCCGCATGGCCGAGCGTATGCAGCCCACGGCCTCGCGCTTGGGCAGTCCCAGCCAGTCCAGCGCCTCGAAAGCCCTCATGATGTCGGCCTCCGTGATGCCTTCCAGGTAACACATCGTCTTGGCGGCCTCGAAGAGCGTATTGTTCCTCGTGCCCTCGGGTGGGGTGGCGGTGCCGCATAGCTGCTCCACGAGGCGGGCGGCGACTTCTGCTACCCCCTCCGCTCCGCTCCACTTCGTTTCGCTCTGCTCGTCCCCCTTAAAGGGCGACAGTTCTTTTTGAATAGTTCTATCGCGATGGGTGCACTCTCCCTCTTTAAGGGGGAGGGGCTAACAGTTATCCTCAAACAGCGCCTCCAGCGACTCGGGCGGTGTGAGCAGTTCGCCCGTCCAGAACATCAGCCGGTTCACGTTCACCGTAGAGGGGTCGAGCACCAGCACGCCGTCAAATGCCTTGCACCACCACTCCCAGCTCTTTCTTAATTGAAAATTGAAAGTTGAGAATTGAAAGTTATTGCCATCCGGCCCGCTTGCCTGCAGGGTATCCATCGCGGAGCCCATTTTCAATTTTCCATTTTCAATTTTCAATTTTGGTGCCATCGGCACCAGCAGGTGATACTTCATCGATGCCGAGCGCTGAGCCACGTGCGGTATGCCCCTCATGCCCAGCTGTGCCAGCCGCTCCTCTACCAGGGCATGGCGCTGCTCGGCGGTGATCTCCGAGGCCGGGCGGTCGTCGTCGAGGAACACCCAGCCCGAGGGTACCAGGTGCTCAATCTGATGCAGGCGCACGGTCTCGTTCTTGAGCCTCCCCTGCGGGATGAGGGCGGCGAGCCGCTTCTTGGCCCCCTCCTCACCGCTGCGGTAGGCAGCGAGCTGGCGCTGGTAATACTCGTGTTCAGTGAGCTGCCACAGCTCGTCGGGCGTGGCGAGCGGGTAGCAGTTGGTGTCGTAGGCGCCGTTGGTAAAGAGTATGTAGCGCCAAGGGTTTCCAGTGTATTCTTTCATATTGTTTTGCTTTATTTTTTTTTTATTATTTATTAAATGGACCACAGATAACACGGATTTGGTGGATTGCCACAAATTTTTTAGAATTGACAATGAAATGATAATCAGTGATAATCTGCAAAATCAGCATCATCAGTGTGCCATTATTTTTTATAGGACCACAGATAACACGGATTTGGTGGATTGCCACAGATTTTTTAGAATTGACAATGAAATGATAATCAGTGATAATCTGCAAAATCAGCATCATCAGTGTGCCGTTATTTTTTATA
>JAGAQY010000023.1 GCA_017622495.1 Bacteroidaceae bacterium
AAGTTAGGATTATCACGCAACTCATTATTCATCAGTTGTAATCCATCATCAATGTGCATCTTGATATATTTAGGAATATCCTTATCTGTTTTGTATAATCCATATTTAACACAAACAAGCCCTACATAATATGGAAGATTACTGCCAAATAAAACATTCTTGCTGTATTCCTTCCCTTGCGAATCAGATATATCAGTCAAAGATAGTATACGGTCTTTTGAGAGAGAATATGTTAAAGCTATTCTCGCGATTATATTCTCTGCTCCCAAGTTGAATTTTCTACTCAGATCTGTAACAATATATTTGTTAGATCTTGATGTTTTTATTGATGTAAACATAGCTACGATAGTGTTTCAAATAATCTACTTGGTTCTACTTTCTTGAATGATGAGCAGCCATCTTTATTCTCGATGACATACGCTCTATTGACATTTGGCAGTAATGCATTATACTCATCTTCCGACAATTCCTTACCCAACAATGGGAAGATTACAACTTGTTTTGACACACTCGGATAGAATCGTGTAATAATATTACGCGAGTGGATACTATCAAACTTTTGAAGAGGACTATCAATGAATACAGGGAACTCAATACCTGACTCTTCAACAAGCGCATTAAGTATAGCCGTAGCGTATAACTGTTGCTCTCCTTTTGATAACTTCTCCTTACTAATAATCTCACCAGCCTTATCAAGCAGTTCAATCTCAATGATATCATCTTTCAAATCAATCCTTACATTATGGATAAAATCTGCTTTGTGCATCAACACATCAATGCCAGCCATAATCTTCTTTTCGAGAGAGAACTTACGTTTTGCTCTTAACTCAAATAAGAATGTGGTTAGTTCTGCGATGAGTCGTTCTGCGATGATATCCTTTTCTTTGTCTGACTTATTAACACGTACATGCTTTGCCACTTCCGACAACTGCTTCTTGAGTACTTTAAGGTCTTTATTCAATGTACCTATCAACTCTGATAATTGTCGAGTTTGAATATCCAATTGCGCCAACAATTCATCTACCTCTGCTTTACGTATTCTTGCCTCTTTGATATCAGCATTTCCATCGTCATATTCTGCCTCTACTATCTTTCGTTGCGTTTTGACCAGGAATAATGCATTGTTCTTGATATCCTTAACAAGTTGCTTGAAAATAGTGTTAAATGAGTACTTGATATTATCGTATAACGCTTGGAATTCATTAGCCTCATTATCGTTAAAATCAACCAATACTTTTACATCAGTTTGTACCTCACTTGTATCAACAATATTTTGTGTAAAAGCTTCTGCAATAATATGCTCAATAACTCTCTTTTGAGACGCCGTTAATTTTAATCCTGAAACGCCATCAGATATCAAAGTGTGAGTGGACTGCAAAGCGGCATTAATAGCCGCACAGCTAGCCGCAGCAGTCTTCACCTTCTTTTCTGCAACAACTTGCTCCATTAGGTCTGCGAACAACTTACCTGAAATAGCGAAGGGCGCAATATCTAACATATCACGTAATTGCCCTTTAAGTTTGGCGTCCTTCTCTTTTAACGCAACGAGTAACTCTTTTTGCTTTTTGAGTTCCTCAACGCTAATAGCATTTCCCTCTCGAATCAATCTCTCTTGTAATTGTGCAGACTCGGCTCTATATTGCTGAATTTGGTTATCAATATTCTCTCGCTCTTCTTCTTTTGCCTTGATTTGAGCTTCCATATCGGCAACGCTGTTCTGCAGTTTGTCTAACTTGGCTTTACTTGCAGTCGAACCAGCACTCTTTCTGAATTTCAAGCGGAGATTCTCAAGGTTTCGTTTAATATCTTCGTATTTCTTGATACCTAAAACCTCACTATACGCAGTGCTTAAACGGCGTTTTTCTTCTATTGATTTCACCTCTGCAAGGTCTACAATCTTTTCGGCATCAAAGAAGAAGAATTTCGCGATATCCTTTGACAGAATAAAGTCATTAATAAAGATGTCATAGCCCACTTCTTTTGCCAGCTCGTTAACCTGTCCATCAATCAAAACATCGACAAACTCGGCATCAAGGAAATAATCGTATGTTCTACGAATAGTTATAGTACGACAAGGAATAGACGGAATAAACACATCAGTTAGACTGATTTCCACATAGTATTGCGCATCTTCTTTTATATATTCGTTCTCAGAAGAATAGCCATGCTTTACTATCTGCCGTCTCTCTTCCGGACTAACCTCATATGAGTTAACAGCATTTGCCAACTCCTTATGTAGACTTTGACGGGCGTAGTTCTTATAACCTTGGGCATCGTTGATTTCTCGTCTAAATTTCTCATCAACATCTGCCATTAACTTGCCATACAGACACCACACAAGCGATGTGAGAAATGTTGTCTTACCAAAACCATTATTGCCAGCTACCAAGAATATATTCTTTGCATCTGGCTTAAATGAAGTTCTATTCTTACCCTTATATGCGCGGTAATTATGTAATATTATAGACTCTATAAACATATCCTACTGCTGGTTAAGGTAATTGTCTAATCGTTTTTCAATATCGCCCTGAAGGCCGTTATTATTCATCAAAATAGTCTTGCTTTTTTGAAGTGACACCAAATCATTTATCAAGTGATAATCTTCAGGATGTTCTGCACAAACCTTTTCAAGAATTAAGCGTTCTTGATACTGCATATTTTCAAGAGGCATATTGCGTTTATATACCTCATTGTATATATCTGTTACTTTGGGTTCAAAGAATCCATCACGATACCAATTAATTTGAATAGCTACTAATTCTTGATTTGAAATCAGTTCCATATGGGGCTTTACTTTTTGCATATCACGCTGAAGCTCTAAAAGTTTCTTGAGCATATCACGACGATATTCAATAGTATAGTTACCTTGATTATGTCCATCGGCATCTTGCGCAACCTGACCATTTCGGCGAGTAGCATATCTATTCTCCGATATATTTCGACCAGCAACCATCTCATCTCGATATCTGAGCAATGGCGCCATCCACTGATTGCCATTATTGATAAGCGCTTTCATCGATTTGTCTTCTTTTACAACAGTACAAACCCAACAGCCAAATCGACTCTGGCCACACGAAGGCTGAGTCTTATCAGTGATTACAGTAGGGCACTCGTAGTCATCTGCCGTAGCATCTGCGTAAATCTGGAAAAGCTTTTTATTGTCATAACCCCAAGGCGATGGTTCGTTGTTAAGGATATGCCACACCTCTTCCAAATACAAATCCTTAATAGGCGGATATGTGTATGTATTAGGATTCAAAGGATGTTTGGTCAATCTCTTTCCTTTAATCTCGTGACGGCGAATAGACTTTGCTCGGGTCGCACTCTCTGTCAATCGTGTGCCAATAAGTACGATAGCCTCTCCCATAGCATCAACTTTATCAAGAATGAATTGGGTGGTAGGCTTAATCTTTAATCTGTCAGTACACCATCTGAAGGTGTTGTTAGGCACCGGATAACCTTTACCAAGAAAGCTAATCCAAAAACTATCCTCTAATTTAGGAACTGTAATTTGTACATTAATTGGGAGTTTTTGTTCAATCGCAGCAGTGCGAATAGAGTCCAATACTTCCACTATATAATCCGTAATAATAGGATTTTCAACAAGTGTATCATTATTCACGACATACACTTGCCTCGCTAGAGCATTATTCCCCAGTTTCTCTCGTATAGTGAGCAACGCTCTCCATACCAGAGTTAGGACAACAGTGCTGTCCTTGCCGCCGCTAAATCCTATAATCCAAGGTATGTTATTATCTTTTTCAAGATATTGCTCCTTGATGTCATCTATTATGTATTCAATGCGTTTCGACATTTTATATTACTCTTTTTGCGATTTTAAAAGCACACGAACATCAACATCTAATAGGTTCGCAATTTCCTGTAATTGAATGATTGACGGCTGTGACTTATTAGAACACCATCTTGAGATCGTGTTTTCTGATTTGCCCATCTGTTCAGCTAACCATCTATTGGTTTTCTGTTTTTCAACAAGTGTAACCTTTATTCTATTCATCACTATTTGTTGATTATTCGACATCTTAATTCAAATTATATCCATTAAATTATGAACAAAGTTACACTTTATTTTCCATACGGCAAACTTTACAGACCATATAATTGTTATTCTAAGAATTATTTAGATGAACGTATTGGCCATTTCCCATATTTTTAGTAACTTTATAAGAAAAATTATGGGATTATTTGAGGAATATAAGAATCATCCTGATAAGACTGTTAGAGAAAGAGCTAACAATTGGGGTGCAGCAATAGGCTTGCAGAATGTAGATGGGCTTAACGTGTCTGAATTTCTGATTCAACTTGCTCGACAACAGATTGAGGGTAAGATTACTATGGAGGAAGTTACCCAAAGACTCAATAAGCATTACAAGCATAGAGAACTTTATAGTTCTACTTATGAGATTGTTCCTCCTGACTCAGAAATGATCCAACAGATTAAAGAAGAAAATAAACTCAGACGTCCAAAGATGTATGAACAGGATTCAGCCATCTGAAATTCTTGACTGTTGATGTAGTTATTTCAGTTGACTACAAAATGTTGCCAACTGAACTCGTGAGCCACACTCACGAGTTGAATTATTCTACTTTTGGAAATAGTTATCTCATAATTTTGCCGAATAAGAAAAGTGTATTATATTTGCAGTTGCGAAACCGCTGTTTCGGAAATGCGCGTTTCGGAACTAAAATAGAAGCGTATGAGATTTTTTGATAGAACAGAGGAGATTGTGTCACTCAAGGAGATACTTGAACTCTCAAAGAGTAATGCTCAGTTTACGGTAGTGACAGGTCGTCGTCGTATTGGTAAGACATCGCTTGTGTGGAAAGCATACGAGGATGAACCGATACTCTACTTCTTTGTTGCACGCAAGGCTGAGAGTGATCTGTGTACGGATTATATACAAGAGATTGAGAACAAGTTGGGTATCCCTACAATGGGCCGAGTAGAACGGTTCCCTGAGATTTTCGAGTACCTGATGAAACTCTCTATCGAGCGACCAATAACACTGTTTATTGATGAGTTCCAAGAGTTTTTCAAGGTAAACAAGTCTGTGTATAGTGATATGCAACGCATTTGGGATATGTATCACACTAAGGCTCATATCAACCTTATCGTGTGTGGTTCTATCTTCTCGATGATGACTAAAATTTTCAAGGACAAGAAGGAGCCGCTATATAATCGCCAGACTCGTTTTATGTCAATTAAGCCATTTACACCTGCTGTCTTGAAGGAAATAATGGCAGAATATAATCCCAAATACACAGCTGAGGACTTGTTAGCGTTATACTCATTTACAGGTGGCGTAGCAAAGTATGTTCAGTTGCTCGTTGATGCAGGAGCGACAACCAAGACAAAGATGCTTAATCATATCATCAAGGCAGACTCTGTATTCTTGGGCGAAGGCAAGGCTATACTTATCGAGGAGTTTGGCAAGGACTATGGTGTCTATTTCTCTATTCTTTCGGCTATCGCTCGTGGCAAGACATTACGCTCGGAGATTGAGCAGATTGTCGGCAGGGAGATTGGTGGCTATCTCACAAAATTAGAGAAGGAGTATGAAGTAATTACCAAAAACCAACCTATTTTCGAGAAGAGTTCTACAAAGAATGTTCGCTATACGATTGAGGACAACTTCTTCACATTCTGGTTCCGTTTCATATACAAGTATAACTATATGCTTGAAATTGAGAACTACGATGCTGTAAAGACTATCATCAACCGCGACTACGAGACTTTCAGCGGCAAGATGCTTGAACGATATTTCAAGCGTGTGCTTATGGAGAGTAAGACGTACACTCGCATCGGCAGTTGGTGGGATCGAAAGGGTGAGAATGAGATTGACATTGTTGCCGAGAACGAATTGAACGACGAAGCAGTATTCATTGAGGTAAAGAGAAAAGAGGATAACTTCGATGCTGTCGCTCTTAATGAGAAAGTGGATGTCTTTACTCGCGCCACAGGCAAGTTTAAAGACTATACTGTATCGCAAAGAGGCTTGTCAATGACCAATATGTAACAATTAATATGGAGGTTGTTAATTTATTACATCTATCCTCTCGCTCCGAACTTAGACAATGGCTTGAAGAGAACCACAACGAAGAGAAATGTTGTTGGGTGGTAACTTATCGAGGCAAACGCCCAGAGTGGCCAGCGATTCCATACATTGAAGTAGTGGAAGAGGCTCTTTGTTTTGGTTGGATAGGCAGCACCCTCAAGCGGTTGCCAGATGGCCAACTGGCTCAACGCCTATCGCCACGCCGACCCAAAAGCCATTGGACGCAACTGAATATGGATAGGTGTATAGATCTTGAAAATAGAGGTCTAATGACCGAGGCTGGCAGACAAGCTGTTGAGAAGGCATTTGAGTATGAGATTGTCTCTCCAGATTCTGAGATTAGTAAGCGGATGCAAGAGGAGAATAAACTCAAACGGCCTGGGATGTATGAATAAAAGGCATATTGGGATAATAAGAATGGAGAAATTTCATTCCAGGACCCGATTTATGTCTATTGGTTAAAGACAGAGTATTTTACAAAATAACACTATTAAGCATAGTATAATGAAGCGGATTTCAAATCAGGAATATGATGATTTAATGGCTTTTATGAAACCCAAATTACAATCATTATGGGAGCATGAAAATAATGAACGAGAAAAACAAGGTAGAGATGCTCTTAATATGTTTCAATTTGGATTCTCCATATTGGATATTAATCATTATCTCATTGATGATGAATGTGATTTTTATTTAGTTTTTAATGGTAGTTTCTTAAGAATGATTTATGACACATTGCTTAATGCTTCAAAAGAACACCCCGAAAAATTTGGAACAGGAGATGCCAACGATGTCATAGATGCTTTGTATGATGTAAGTGGTTTTTATGGCTTTGGAGATAAAAATAGATATATAGAGTTTATATCAGAGAATGCATGCTGTTATATCATTTATAGAAATAATAAAGAATTTGATAATGATATATTAAGAATAGATTTATTTCGACATGTAATGCCTAATAAGAAAGATAATAGCAAGCTAGATTTTGTTGGCGGACTAATGCATACCCTCAAGCATTTTTCTATTGAAGACCAAAATTTATCCACAGGAAAAGATATTTACAATGTATTTGACATTCATCATATTGTGTATTTAATAGGAATGGCATTTAGATTAAGAGAAGGCGAAGGTAGCAAATATGAAGCAATACAAAAATTGGCTAACGCAAATATGTTTGCATCTTTTTATAAAGAGGTTGTTTCTGGCGTATTCTTTTTAAATAGCTATTATAAAAAGAAGTCAGTAAAAATATAATTATCTACTCAAAATAGAATAGCAAATCGGCTCTGATCCCAACCTCGGTTTCAGAGCCGTTTTTGTACCTTTTCGGGGTGAAAAATGCGTTTTTTTACAAGTTTTTGTACCTCGGGTTTTGATATTCAAGAAATTACACTTACTTTTACATTCCAAAATGGAGGTACAGGGCGAGAAGTGTGTTGAAAATCACTAACTTACACATTCTCAACAACTTGCCAAATGAGTGGTTGTACCTTTTAGAGTGCTAAATGACTGATTGATAGTCATCTACACTTCCTGCATCGGAAAGTAGGTGATAATTATTGCAAGTAGAAACCTAGGAGGAAGTTCAGACAAGTTTTATTGAGAAAGAAGAATTGAAAGGCTTCCAATAGTATCTTATATTTATATCATTACTTTCTGGCTATGTTGTAGATATATTGTAAAAGTCCTTTCTACATCTTGTTTAAATGAAAATCACATTAATTTGACAATTTAATTAGAATAAATGTTTATATTTGCCGACAAGATTATAAACACAATAGAAATTTATTAGAAACTATGGAAGAAGTTGAATGTCCCAAATGTGGGTCACACCAAATTACTGCAAACAAGAAAGGTTTTAGTACAGGCCGAGCTATAGCTGGCGGTCTTCTAACCGGTAACATATGGGTTGCCGCAGCCGCTGGTGGTGTTGGTATGAACGAAATTCAAATAACATGTCTTTCTTGTGGTCATGTTTGAAAAGTCAAGCGTGATACTGCAAAACAAAATGTCATTCAAAGAACTTATTCTAGTACTGACACACCGAGGTCTGCACTTTATAAATGCGACTGCGGATGGCGAGGAAACCTACAATATGGCAGGGCCTTTTGTGAAAGATGCAATAAGCAATTAAATGATAGCCATATAGAATATGACTACCACTCGTCTGAAAAAAAAGCGAGTTCTTCTGGATGCTTATTTGGCCTATTAATTCCTTTGATAATATCCTTTGCGGTAATGTTATTGTGACAATAGTGAAAACTCCTGTCGCATAGATTTTATCCATTTTACTGCATCGTCTGCCTTACGAAAAGGTTTTCTTCGAAGATATGCATCAAAATCTGCAGTTTCACAAATGTGATACCTGCCAGTACTACTGTTGTATACGGTATTATTCTCAACAAATGCATCTATTATATTAGTAAGTCCTTTTCTCCGTAACAATTTATCGTATAAATAAAGCGTGTTGATAGAAACAACCATTACTGGCATACATGCGACATCTTTCAAATCCAACTCTTTTTCATTTTCAATCCTTTCAACAAACCAACGATTTACCATAGAAAGAATTCCGGTTTGCACCAACTTTATATCTTCAAATACAAGAATTGGATAATATATAACATTATTAGGGATTTTTGTATCCCATTGAAATCTGTCAGCCTCAATAGAATCAATATGATGTATTAGCTGTCCTATCCCGATTGGGTCAGGTTCACCTTTATGTTCTTTTCTTGTCTTGTCAAGATTTTTAGTTTTAAGCACAATCTTTTCATGCAACTCGTCGAGTAAACGGACATAGTCACCATCATCACGACATTCACCATTCATCTTTATAGCCTTGCACTCCACAAGAATCAATTCCCCTTGTTTAGAGCGAGCATAAAAATCTGGTTCGTTCGGAAGTTCTTGAGTACTATTACTTTCCTTTGCAGGATATGTGTAATAATACGATGGGATACAATTTAAAAAAGTATTTTGAAAAAGAACTTTCTCTATGAAGTCTTTATTATAATCCAAAAAGCCACAACTTCCCTTGCTACCGTTAATAAGTGGCATAAACTCAAAATAAAGACTATTAAATAAGCGTTCGCATAAAAGTTGGTTATTGATTACTACATAACCTGTACCATCTTTTAATTTTACAAATGGTTTAGAACGAAATCGTCTATAATCAATGTTCAAATCTTTACTTGGAAAACCATCATCGTTAAAAGGAATGTATTCATCCTCATCCAAAGATAGATTTTCTATAAGTGATAGTGACAACAAACCGCTATCTTGATTAAGTTTTACCCAAGATTCTGTAATAATCGGTAAACCATTTGCATTATCTTTAATGTATTTGTCAGTCTGATAAGCAATGATTGTAATTGTTGAGAAGTATTGTTGCCAACTTGTTATACCCCATCCATGCAATAGTTTCTCTGATGCCTTTGACAACACTTTATTTGTTGGAATGAAGTTGATCAATTGCTGAAAATAATAAATTTGCGGCTGTAGAGCTATCTGTAAATCATAACTATTACTATCATTAGTTATAAATCCATTAAGAAATAAAAGTTCATCTAATTTGTATAATTCACTCCTGCCATTAAAGTTTACGAGCTTCTCGTTTATTGTAAGTATAGTTCTGAAAAGCAACAATTCAATATCACATTCAGCAACTTCATTGGTGAATTCTTCCGCACGAATAGCAAATATTCTTTTCCAAAGTTCAAGGCTAGTTCTATAAGTTAGAATCGCCACCTTCTTACCTTCAACTAATCCCAACTTGTTATAGTAAGCCTTGAAGAGTTTGTTTAGATAGGGCATATGTTTTTTACTACTCTCTGAGAATAGTGTCTTTTCATTATCGGGCACACACATATTTCCATAATGAAGGCTAAGAACAGCGGCCATTCTTACGAGTATATTACGATTATAGAGTTTCAATGTCGCAGTAATATCTAATGGAGCTTCTCCAACAAAAAACTCTCCATATTCTACCACTCTTCTTATTCGAAATGAGACCGGCTGGATTTTATTGTTTACACGCATCATTCATTTTCTTCATTAGATTTAGGTCTAAACATTGTCAATCTCAAAATAGCTAGAAAAACTAGCGTAGCTTTAATTATTCCGTAATCTTGCGGTATATAGAACGCATGTGCAACATCATTTCGAATGTTATGACCTTTAGTAGTAAACACATACTCAAAGAACTCGATATCTTCAACTCCAAACATCTCCTGCAAGCAAGGCTCTCGAAGTAAGTCATCAAGCAGGGCTTGTGAAGTGCCATTATCTCGTACTTTTGTGATACGACCGCCATAGTCTCCTACCATATCACGCAATATACCCTCAAAACGTATGGAAAGTACATCTATGGGCAATCTCCAATCCGTAGACTTCCCTTCCAAAAGACGCTTACACTGTTTAATGAGAGCCTCTATTCCATAGTCAATTTGAGAAAACCATGAAGCAACTACTACTTGATTTAATCTTGCATATTCAATAGGGATACCAAAACAAGTGTTTCTTAAGAACCATTTTTTCAACTTGCTATATGTCAATTGTTTTGTCTTGACTGAATCAAGAATTATAGGAATAATATAATTTCTTACTATATTCATCAGCCATATATCATATTTCTGATACAAGTCAAAGTCTTCACCAGCATTTCGGCTATTTCCATTAATATCCATAACTTTATTTACAAATCCAAGGTCTTCTGCTGTTGATTTGCTTTTGGGCATTAATTTACATATTTGTTCATAAGACGGGAACAAGAAACGAACTGGCATAGAAAGATTTGCCAACAACCAACTTAATTTTCCTTCAAGTAACTCTGTTGCCAAGTCTCCAAAATATTTTACCACCATTTTATTCGTTTTGCGTTTAACTTTGAAACTTGGTATTACCACATTTTTCTTATTCTCTCGAAACTTCTGCTCTGCGTTGTTTCTCTTCTCACTCAATCCTGCTTTCTGATAGAATTCCATCGCTTTTTCAAGATGATTTTCATTCATAAGAGGTATGGCAATATTATTAGGCTCTGTTGCAGGATCTACCAATAGAGCCATCTCCAGATCCCCTAACGACTCATAGAAGAAACTCAAGTACGGTTTTGCTTTATCTTGAAGTTTTGATGCATAATACAACCCCAACATACAACAATTCTCTCTCCAGCCATCCTTCGTTATAGGGAATAACTCCTTGCATAAAAATACTATCTTTTCTGCATCTGTTGTCGGGAAGAATGCTCGCTCCTTGGCAACTCTTACACAAACTAATTTTGTTCGGTATCCGTAGTCTGATAACAAGACATTCCATATTAATCGTGTCGCATCATTTATTCTATACTTAATCCTTTTGGATAGGGACATCAAAATCTCAATAGCATCTTCCGCATATTTAGGATAACCTTCTTTGTCCTTTGGCAACAAAGGTTCTATTGTCTCAATCAAAGCATCAATAGAATGTTTTGCGAAGCGATTGTCATTATTAGACAACAGATAGGCGAAGTAGTTATATCTGTATTTTAGGAGTTTGTTGTTTGTCGCATTAGCTCGTTCTTCAAAATAAGCTACAGCAAAGCTCCTATCAATATGGCAATTTTCATCCTTGACTATTCTCTCTATTTTCCACCAAGTTAACATCTCAAGTCGAGCTTTTTGCCATTCTTCTGGCAAAGCTGCATCATACGACAATAAACCATCAATGTGTTTATCATCCCACTTATCCTCAAGAAAATCGTATAGCTCTGATAAAGTCTTCATTCTTGTGTCATCAATCTATTATATAATAGATACTATATTTGCTATTTTTCTTATATACAAATCTTTAATATAGATTTATCTATACTCTACTGCGTCACAAACACCCTCCAGCTACCTTCCTTCTCACCACGCTCAACATATTTCTTCTGAATCAATTGATCGAGTAGTTTTTGGATGGCTGCAATGCTGATACCCGTAATCTCACGCATATCAGCCAATGTAAGCGTTGGTTGTGTTCGCATAGCATTCAGTAATTTAGTATAATTTGGTGTACGGAAAGCTATCCGTTCACCATCGTACCACCACACATTTTCATTTTTCTCGCTTACAAACAAGACGTCATTGTATACCTCGGTAGCGACCAAATCATTGAAGTATTTCAGGAATGGACGGATGTCCTTGATGTCTGCATGAGCACCATCGCTTGGAACAGGACCGACTTCAAGATCGGCTCGATGTAAAGCCTCCAAGTACTCACTCTTTTTGCGACTACGGACTACAATCATCGGATAATCGTGGCGAGTAAGGATAAAGTTCACCATCAGTCGGGCAATACGACCATTTCCATCTTCAAAGGGGTGAATGCGAATATAACGGTAATGGAACAATGCAGCCAGCTCCACTGGAGAGAGTTTACCTTCTTGCTCTGCCTTGTTATACCAATCCACTAAGTCTGCCATCAGACTGGGAGTTTCTTCAGGAGAAGCATATTCAAATCTGTCACCATAGCGTGTAATCACACTATTAGGACGAGTCTTATATTGTCCTGCATGTATCACATAGCTTGTCTGCACTCCACCTGGCAAATTACGATATACCGTATAATCCTCACGAAGTAATGTCTGGTGTAGTGTTCTAATAAAGTTTTGCGTCAATGGAGTCTCTTTTACCTTAGCCTCTTCTGTCATCATTCTTAAACCGACATTACTTGCTGTCATCTCTTGCACATCGCGCACACTTGCCTCTCCTATTACCTTACCGAACAACAACAAGATTTCCGTTTGGCCATAAGTCAGCGTATTACCTTCTATATGGTTACTATTATAGTTGAAGTCAACAGTAAAACGACGGCTAAGTCTATCCTTATCCTTCTCAGATAGTGGTTGCAACTCTTGCCATGCAGCCAAAGCTTTCTTTATATTTAGGTATTTCATATGATATCTTATTTGTCATTACGTATTGCAAAAATACAAAATGTTTTTAATATGGTTGTACAACTACAACCTTTTTTTATTTATAGGAATAATTCCTGCTCAAAAGATATAAATGGCGGGCGTCATGTAGTGAAAATGAAACCCTAGATGATACTCAATAGTAATATTATGAACAACAGAAGAAAAAAATCCTCCTTTTCTGTTCAAATATTATCTATATTCACATCTTCCCGACGAAAAAGAGCCTCTTTTTCACATTATCCCTTCATTCTAGGCTATAAAAATCACATTTTACCCCAATAACAATCCTTGCTGGACAAAAGAAAAAGTCCTACTTCTCTCTTCTTTTGAGAAGCAAAAAGAGTGTTTTGGTACTTCTCAGAAACTCGCACTAAAAGGTAGACGGATATAAAGAAACACATAACATCTGCAAATGAGAGGAGCAAAGTGCATTTTATAAGAGTGTAAAGCCACTGCTATGATAGACCTCTTAAATTTGGAGATAAGGCCAGTTTAGTTTACTCCTATTCTATATATACATTGGACTAAACTAAACCACTAAATTTAATAGCAATCGGAGGTGCAATTTCAGTTCCAATTAAAGGCAATTTTATCATGCAACGAAATGCAAATATGCTAAAACTTCTAAAAAAGTGCGTTTTTGCAGATTTTATGGGTTTCTATGCAAAAATGCAGTCCCCTGTCTGTCCCCCGAATACACTTTTGTCCTTCGGAAGAATTTTATAATACACTGAATACCAATTGACTAAATTCGACATTTTACTTTTTGTGTGGGAAAATAATTTTTCTGCATCGGAAAATAAGCACATATTTGGTTTAACAATAAAGGGACAGGAGCTACCGTCAGTAGCTCCTGTTTCTAAATTCCAAAGTAATGTCCATATAACTCCGCTTGCCCTCGATGTAGTCGGCATAGAGCACTTCGGCATCCCGACCTTTCAGGATGCGGCACTTGCCACACGCCTCGCAATCGTGTAGGCATTTCCAAGCCTCCTGCACATAGTCCAGTCGCTCTTCTCGGGTGGAGTCATCTATTTTAGGTGGTCGCATAATGCCATCAAATTATATAATTGCCACCTTAATCACCCCATCCAACTTATTCTCAAAGATGCGGTAGGCTTCCTCGATTTCGCTCAATGGGAAGCGGTGCGTAATGAGCGGAGTGGTGTCAATCTTTCCGGCTTCAATAAGGTGAAGCACCTCCTCGCAGTCGCAACCATCCACACCACCGGTCTTGAAAGTGAGGTTCTTGCCATACATGTCGGGTAGGGGAAGGACTTGGGGCTGGTCGTAAAGGGCAACCACGGTTACGATAGCATTGGGGCGGGCACACTCCCAGGCCAAGCGGAAGGTGTCATCAGCCCCAGCCACTTCGAGCACGCGGTCGGCTCCCCCGTGGTCGCTATGCTTCAGTATGAACTCCTTGCACTCTTCGGGCGTGGTGGGAAGCACATCGGGGTAATGCTCTTGCACGAAGCGACGTCTCTCTTCGGACTTCTCACAGACGATGATGCGCTTTGGGCGTTTCAGCATCACACAGAGCAGCGTACAGATTCCCGTGGGCCCAGCGCCTATTATTAATACGGTGTCCTCCTCGGTAATCTCCGAGATGCGAGCAGCCCAGAAGCCAGTGGCCAAGACATCGCCCACAAACAATGCCTGCTCATCGGAAACGCTATCGGGAATGCGGTTCAACCCTTGACTGGCAAGGGGCACACGAACGTATTCCGTCTGTCCGCCATCGATGCGACATCCCAATGCCCAACCACCATTCGGGTCGGTGCAATTGTTCACAAAGCCATTCTTGCAGAAGAAGCACTCTCCGCAGAAGGTCTCTACGTTGACGGTTACTCGGTCGCCTGGCTTTACCTGGGTAACCTCGGCCCCCACTTCCTCCACCACACCCACCATTTCATGCCCAACGGTAATGCCCGGCACGGCACGAGGTACACTCCCGTGCTTGATGTGCAGGTCGCTGGTGCAGATACTACTCATTGTGACACGAACAAGGGCATCGGTGGGTTCTATCAATGTAGGCTTCGGCTTCTCCACCAAAGCGAACTTTCCTTTTTCTATATATGTGTATGCAAGCATAATTGTCTGAATATTTATTCCTCCAACTTCCACCCACAGTCTCCATGATAAATCATCTGCTTGGTCATGCCGCCATCAATGCAGATGTTCTCGCCCGTGATAAAGCCAGCCTTCTCGCTACAAAGGAACAGCACCATATGGGCAATGTCCATAGGGTTCCCTACCCTTCCAGCAGGTTGCTGCGTGGCATCGGGACCTTCGTAAATGGTGTAGGCCGTATCTATCCAGCCGGGGGAAATGGAGTTCACTCTTGCTCGTCCCGACAGGCTTACTGCCAAGGCATGAGTGAGTGCTGCAATGCCACCCTTGGCTGCTGTATAGCTCTCGGTCTGTGGCTGACTCATGCGGTCACGCGAGGAAGAGATATTGATGATGGATGCGCCCTCTGCCAAATGAGGATAAAGAGTTTCACCAGATAGAACGGCGCCGTAACTCCCACACTCAGGGCATACTGGAACTCCTCGTAGGAGCATTCATCAATCCCCTTCATCAGTGGCAAGGCATTGTTAATGATGATATCCACTTTCTCATGCTTGCTCAACACCTCACTCGCAAAAGCCTCCAGCACCTCTTTCTTGGAGATGTCCCCAACGAAATGGTCGCCCTTTTGCTTGTCAATCACATATACTACGGCTCCCTGAGAACGGAACTCATCGGCAATACATCGACCAATTCCGTTTGCACCGCCTGTTACAACAACTACTTTATCTTTGTACATAAATATCTTATTTATATCATCAACATTATCCGTCCCTCCGCCTTGACAAACATCGAGGGATAGCGGCAAACGACGGCATACACCTGATTGGATGTAACAGGTTTGCCATCCTTACGGATATGCAGGTGGTTGCGGTTTATCATCTCCGCTATCTGCTCCGTCCGCATCCCTCTGTTCTGGCTTGCAAGGCAGTAGAGTATGGCTTCTTCTATTTTCATTTTTTATCTTATTTCGCCACATGCATAGCGAAATGTATCAATCATTACAACAAACGCTCATAGCAAAGGTACTTTATTTTCTGCTACCATCATAGCTTTAGAAAAGAAAAATAATAACATTACTTTAACCCGCATCCGTTGGCAACAATACGGAAGGAAAATCGCACCCCAACAAGAAAGGACCAAGCTCCAGCTTATTAGGACGGACAAGGTGATAGAATCCATTGGAGCAAAACACAAACGGCAGTCTCCTTTTCTGTCTGCCAACATCCATCTTAAACATCAGATATTCATCGAGTTAAAATATATAAAAAAAAACGATGCAGATAAAAAAGGAATAGGTATATTAACATGAGTTAGATATAAGTATTCATCAAATAATTGTTATACTGATTTAGGAGCGTAGCGGAGGAGTATTATTGGTAAATAAACGTACCCCACTCTTCAATGATTAAAAGGCCTTCGGCACTCCTTTGCTTTTCCCTGCGCCAGTGAACTAAAGGTTGTAGCCATAAAGGCTAATGATGTTAAAGCACACTCCTTTTTTGGGGGATAAACCTCTCCTTCGTCGTCAATAGCAAAGCCCTCGACTCGTTTGAGAATGAGGAGCACTCGGCTAGTCAGAGAACCAATGCACATCCCGCATTGGCGTCACCATCGATGCCAATACTCCACGTCGCCTCCTAATCAAGGAGGAGAATTTCAGAGTAGAACTCTGATATCAAACTCACGTTATTTATAACTTCCGCCGATAGGAATGAACCGTGGTTCTCTATTATTCAATATTAGAAGCCATTTTTCATCAACACAAAAAAGGCCCATGACAATTGTCATGGACCCTTCTTTCATATATGGGTGTGTCCCGATTAGAACCAACGAACGTAGCAGAAGTCCTGACGGTGAGGCAGGTCTACATTCTTGGGATACATACGGTAGGCAACCTTGAAAGTACCGGAATTGTTCACCTCATGTGTGCCCTCGAAGGTGTGGATGTTGTTCTCACGCTTAACGAGGTTCATGGTGTCGATGGTGTGGATGTGCTCCTTGCCTTCGATGTCGGTTTCGATAGTTACTACCTCTACGCCTACTGCATCGTCGAGACCCTTCTCGTCGAGTACTACGGTGAGCTTTACATCGTCACCGCTGACAACCTCCATATCGGCTACGTTGGTAGCTGATACTACCTCGATAGAATCCCAACGCTCAGCTACTGTCTCCTTCCAAGCAGCGATCTCCTTAGCCTTGGCATTGTCGTTGGCCGAGAGTGCAGCGAAACGGCTGCCGAGCTTGTTGTAGAACTTGGTGTAGTAGTCGTCGAGCTGACGCTTCATGGTGTAGTGAGGTGCAATCTGTGCGATTGAGTTCTTCACTACCTGAATCCAACCCTCAGAGTAGCCCTTGGCGTTCTTGTTGTAGTAGAGAGGCACGATCTCGTTCTCGAGGATGCTGTAGATGGTAGCAGCATCGAGCTGATCCTGGTAATCCTGGTTCTGATAGGTGCGCTTCTCAGTGAGTGCCCAACCTGCACCGGGACGATAGCCCTCGAGCCACCAACCGTCGAGTACAGAGAAGTTTACAACACCGTTCATCAAAGCCTTCTCACCTGATGTACCTGATGCCTCGAGAGGACGGGTAGGTGTGTTCAACCAGATATCTACGCCTGATACGAGACGACGGGCGAGCTGCATGTCGTAGTTCTCGAGGAAGATGATCTTGCCGAGGAACTCGGGACGACGTGAGATCTCGATAATCTTCTTGATAAGACCCTGACCTGCACCATCGTGGGGGTGAGCCTTACCGGTGAAGAGGAACTGTACGGGGTAGTCGGGGTTGTTGACGATCTTGGCCAAGCGGTCGAGGTCGGTGAAGAGCAGGTGTGCACGCTTGTAGGTAGCGAAACGGCGTCCGAAACCGATGAGCAGTGCGTTGGGGTTGATCTTCTGCATCAGTGATACTACGCGTGAGGGATCACCCTGGTTCTTCAACCAGCTGCTGCGGAACTCCTCGCGGATGTATGCGATGAGCTTATTCTTCAAGCCCTGACGGGTCTCCCAGATGGTCTCGTCAGATACGTTGTAGATAGCCTCCCAAATCTTTTCGTTTGACTGGTCGCCAAGGAATGTCTTGTCGAATACCTTGGTGTAGAGGTTCTTCCACTCTGAAGCTACCCATGTGGGGAAGTGTACGCCGTTGGTAACGTAGCCTACGTGGTTCTCCTCGGGATAGTAGCCCTTCCAAATGCCAGAGAACATATCCTGTGATACCTTGCCGTGGAGCCAGCTTACGCCGTTAACCTCCTGACAGGTGTTGCAAGCGAAGGTTGACATGCAGAAGCGCTCGCCCTTGTCACCGGGATTGATGCGACCCATATCCATGAGCTCATCCCAGCTGATGCCGAGCTGCTGTGCATAGCCGCTCATGTACTTGCCGAAGAGACCCTCGTCGAAGTAGTCGTGACCGGCAGGTACGGGAGTGTGTACGGTGTAGAGACCTGAAGCACGAACGAGCTCCATAGCCTGATTGAAGCTGAGGCCCTGCTTTACATAGTCGGTCAAGCGATAGAGGTTGCAGAGTGCAGCGTGACCCTCGTTGCAGTGGTACACATCCTTGGTGATACCCATAGCCTTGAGGGTGAGCATACCACCGATACCGAGCAGGATCTCCTGCTTGAGGCGGTTTTCCCAGTCACCACCATAGAGTTGGAAGGTGATAGGACGGTCGAACTCAGAGTTGAGCTCGTTGTCAGTGTCGAGGAGGTACAAGGGCACACGACCTACCTGTACTTTCCATACGTATGCATATACCTGATAGTTGATGTAGGGCACAGCTACCACGAGGGGCTTGCCGTTCTCGTCCATCACGCGCTCCAAGGGGAGGTTGGCGAAGTTTGAAGCCTCGTAGTTGGCAATCTGCTGACCATCGATAGAGAGGCTCTGTGTGAAGTAGCCATAACGATAGAGGAAGCCGATAGCGCACATGTCGACGTTAGAGTCAGAAGCCTCCTTCAAGTAGTCACCGGCGAGCACGCCCAGACCACCTGAGTAGATGCGCAGCACGTGTGTGAGACCATACTCCATGCAGAAGTAAGCCACTGAGGGGCGCTCTGCGTTGGGCTTAACGTCCATATATGCACGGAACTGCTTGTACACCTTGTTGATGCGTGCAAGTACAGCTTCGTCCTTAGCCAGTTCTTCCAATGTCTCGTAGCTGAGACGCTCAAGCAGCAGCACGGGGTTTTGTCCGCACTCTTTCCAGAGAGTAGGGTTCAAGCTCTTGAACATGTCGCGGGCCTCGGGAGTCCAAGACCACCAGATGTTGCGCGCCATCTCGCTCAAGCAAGCAAGCTCAGCGGGGATGTGCGACTTTACGTTCACCTCTTTCCATGCGGGTGAATTTGCATTACTAACTTTAATCTTCATATGAGTTATAATGGTTAATAAGTTATTATTCTATTTTGTGTAGGTAAAGGGAGTCATAGGGAGTTATCGCTTCGCTCTTCGGAAGATAAAAGCCAAATGTTCTTTCGCGCGAAATAAGCTATCGGCATTTAACTCCATTTATCTCCATTTAACTCCTTTATCTACCAATTACATTATTATTTACTTAATGCCACCTCGTAAGCTTCGAGGTAATATTTCACGAACTTGTCCCACAACGCCTTCTTGGAGATGTCGGCAGCACGACGGCGAAGCTGTGTCACCATCTTGGCGTCCATCTTGGTAAAGGCCAGGATACTGTTCTTGATTTCGTTGGCAGCTTCGTCCCAGTTGCTGTCGGTACGGTGTATCACCTTCACGCCATCTTCCAATTGGCTGTATTCGCCCTTGAGTGAGTTTGCCCAAAGGCCAAAACCTGCGAGGTCGGTGGTGATGGTGGGTACGTGGAAGGCTACGCTCTCGAGCGGAGTGTATCCCCAAGGCTCATAGTAAGAGGGGTATACCGCCAAGTCGTCGCCAGGCAACAGGTCGTAGTAGGGAAGGTTGAAAATGCCGTCGTCGCCATTGAGGTAACAGGGCACGAAGATTACCTTCACACGGCTCTCGGAAGCGTTGTTGAGCCCGATGGCACGCATCATCGAGAGGGCCTTGTCGTCATCCATGTTGTAGAGTTCGTGGGTGATGACAGGGTTCTCCAATGGAGAATTGAAAATTGAAAATTGAAAATTATCCTCCGGCAGGTTTGTATTAACTTTCAATTTTTCATTTTCAATTTTCAATTTATTTCTCAGGTCTTCACGCGGACCTTTTACCCAGGCAGGCACGTTGATGAATGCCAATACGTCGCGGTCGAGCGAAGGCTCATGGGCGAGGCGATTGAGCGACTCGAGCAGGATGTCAATTCCCTTGTTGCGGAACTCGTAGCGGCCGCCGGTAGATACGATGATGGTGTCGTCGGCAAACTCCTGACCGAGCAGCTTGCTGGCTACGTTCAACATCACCTTGCGGGCCTCCTTGCGCTTGGCAGTGAAGGCTGCACCCTTGGGTACGAAGTCGTCCTCGAAACCGTTGACAGTGATGACATCGGCCTTCTTCTCGAGCAGCTGTGCGCACTCACGGTCGGTGATTTCACTTACCGTGGTAAAGCAGTCGACACGATGGGCAGTCTGCTTCTCAATTGAGTGCTTCGACTGCATATTGAGTTCATCGGCCATCTGGTCGCCATTGTAGCCTTCCATATAGTCGTAGAGAGGCTTCATGTTGCCGGCGATAGAGCGGCCTATCGAAGTAGCGTGGGTTGTAAATATCGTAGCGATAGAGGGTATCCAATGCTTGAGGAAGAGGGCACCGAGACCTGTCATCCACTCGTGTGCCTGGTAGATTACCTTGGGCAATTGACAATTATTGTCTGCCTGGCTGGTCTTAGCTTTCTTTACAATCTCGTTGCGGTAGTAGCTCTCGGCAACCTTGGCTGCTGCGTATGAGAACATGCTCGCCTCATCGTAGTCGCCATAGGCGTGCAGTGAATCCACCTTAAAGAGATTCCATGCCTCGGCATAGATATCGTTCTTTATATTATAATAAGGAGTAAAATCTACTAGTACGGCTACCGGTTCACCGGGAATCATCCACCGTCCTATACGTATATTGAGACCTTCTTCTGTTGCTTTCTTGCGCCATCCGGCCATCAAGCGTTTATCTTCTTTGAACAGCGGGTTAGCCGTTTCTTTCCAAAGGTCGGGACCTATAAACATCAATTGGGCATCTGTCTTCGTCAAAATTGTCTTTGCTCTTGTCGAGAGCACTGTGTAGATGCCACCTACCTTATTGCACACCTCCCAACTAACCTCTATTATATAGTCGGGGGTCGTCTTGTGTACATTCATCAAATTACTTATTTTCAAAATTTCAAAGCGCAAAGGTACAAAAATTATCGATGAATACGAAAGAAATTACGCCTTTTCTGCATTATTATTGTACTTTACACACTTAAAATAAAGCCACACCTCAAGTTTTGCAAAGTAGAGCAAGCAGTGCACCCCATAGCACGGCAAGTCACAATACAGGTTCTCGATGTGTCATAAATATGGAATTCACGGGTACAGGAACAAAAAATCAAAGAAAAATGCATTTTTTTCTCGGATTTGTTTGGCAGTTCAAAAAAAAGCAGTACCTTTGCACTCGCAAAACGGAACGATACCGTTTGTTCTTTGAAATATTGCAAAGCAAATGCGGAAATAGCTCAGTTGGTAGAGCACAACCTTGCCAAGGTTGGGGTCGCGAGTTCGAGTCTCGTTTTCCGCTCACAAGTTTGAATTTGTGTCTACAACCGAGGAGTCGGTGTATTGCCCAGGTGGCGGAATGGTAGACGCGCTCGTTTCAGGTGCGAGTGTTGAGAGACGTGCAGGTTCGAGTCCTGTTCTGGGCACAAACCAAACGAGTATTTGACTTAATGGACAGAATGGAGAGATGGCGGAATTGGTAGACGCGCTACTTTGAGGGGGTAGTGACCGTTGGGTCGTGTGAGTTCGAGTCTCATTCTCTTCACCAAAACAAAAAATGCGGAAATAGCTCAGTTGGTAGAGCACAACCTTGCCAAGGTTGGGGTCGCGAGTTCGAGTCTCGTTTTCCGCTCTCGAAAGAGGTCTAAGGCATTAGGCCTCTTTTTTATTTTTAAACACCCAACTACTCCGGGAAGTTGGGCGATGGCCTATGGGCACAGCGCATCAGGCTATCCATCTCAGCCACAACCTCAGGATACAGAGACGATAGGTCAGTAGTCTCGTTCGGATCTGTAGATATACGATAGAGTTCAAGCGGTGCACCACGCTTTACCGATACAGCCTTCCACTCGCCACGTATGGCAGCACGCTGCTTACCGGGAAATTCCCAATAGAGCATCCTGCTGTACGTATCCACATCTTTATATCCCTCATAAAAAAGCGAAGATATATCCACACCATCAAGCGCTGATGGCAGATGCTCTTCAGCGCCAGCTATAGAGGCAAGCGTAGGCAACACATCAGGAAAATAAATCCTATCATTCAAGGTAGCAGCAGCCACGCGACCTGGCATATTGACAATAAACGGTACGCGCAAACCGCCATCATACATCTGCCCCTTCATGCCACGCAAGTCGCCCACACAACGCAAAGTCTCTCGCGGTGCCTGACGGGCAGCGCCATTGTCCGAAGCAAAGATGATGAGTGTATTGTCGCGCAGTCCCAGAGTGTCGAGCTCGGCCACGACACGGCCTATAGCCTCATCCATGTGTGTGATAAGCGAGGCATAGCGCTGCGTATTGACCTCCCACGGAGTATGGCCATACCAATGAGTGTCATCAATATTATAGGGTTCGTGAGGCGCATCGTAAGCCAAATATAGGAAGAAGGGCTGATGCTGATTTCGACGGATAAAAGCTATGGCATCATCGGTAGAGAGATCGGTATTGTGGATGGCATGCCTACCATCGGCATTCTCGGTAATGTTCACCAACTCCCTGCCATGAAAACGATAATAGGGATAATAATAGGGATCATTGGAATGTGCGGTACTGATGAGCCATCCATAGAACTCATCGAAGCCACGGTTGAGCGGTGTTGCCTCAGGGTTAAACCCATCAAGATGCCACTTGTTGACTAAGCAGGTGCGGTATCCGGCAGCACGCAACACATCGGCTATAGTAGTGTCAGACTCCTGTAAATGCATGCGACGGATTGTCTGATCACCCTTCTTACCCTCTATACCGCCCGCCATCACAAAGTTGTCGCGTATAGTGCTGTGACCCGTATGCTTACCTGTCATAAGGGTGCAGCGTGAAGGCGAACTCACCGCCGAACCGGCATAACAATGAGTGAAACGAACACCCGTAGCTGCTAAGCTATCAATATAAGGAGTCCGTATATACTCGTTCCCGTAACAGGAAAGGTCAGCATATCCCAGGTCGTCGGCAAGAATAAAGAGAATGTTGGGACGTTGCGCATCGTGCTGTGCCTGAATAGACGAAGCTGCCAACAGCCCAGCAGCGAACAGAGGAAGTCGATGATT
Organism: Bacteroidaceae bacterium; assembly: GCA_017622495.1. Classification (GTDB taxonomy): domain Bacteria; phylum Bacteroidota; class Bacteroidia; order Bacteroidales; family Bacteroidaceae; genus UBA1189. The sequence continues at coordinate 23,526 of JAGAQY010000023.1, forward strand.
CATAACACCTATATTACATACATTGAGGGCAGCATACAGCCACCCTCAATACTGAACAATCAATCAACATATTGTACCTTACCCCAATCGCGCGGCTTGGCAGTAGGAGCCTCATCGGCATACCCAAAGCCCACGCAGAGGCAGAGTTCGTAACCTTCGCTGAATCCTAATTTGGCCAAGCAAGGCACACACTCCTCATTATCTGTGAGAAAACGCACGGGACTACCCAAACAAATGGAACCCACACCCATGGACCATGCCGACAGCATCATATTTTCAGCCAAAAGTCCACAATCGTAGGCAGAGAAGTCATACGACTTATCACGAGCGATAAATACCATGGTGGGAGCATCGCGGAAGCAACCCTTGACCATGTCAGCATTCATATCAGGATGCCCTTTGGCCATCGCCTCCTTAAACTCGGCCATCACGGCAGGGTTATCTACCACGCGCACCTCCCACGACTGTTTATTCTGTCCGTTAGGCGCATTGATACCACACTTGAGGATGATATCCATCTTCTCACGTTCTACAGGCTGCTGCTTATACTTGCGTATGCTGCGACGAGCCATAATGGTGCTTACCACCTGATTTTCCTGTTTTGAGTCCATAGTTGCAGCCTCTTGGTGTTTGTTTTGGCATCCGGCGAACATACAGCCGAGAATACCAAGGGTTAAGATTGTTTTTTTCATGCCTTATACAGATTATAATTATTAATATGTATCTAAATACCTCATACCTTACATATTCTCAGAGAATTCACATTCAGTAGATTTTTTGACGAATATAAGCAATATCGCAGAAACAGCAGCACAAACGCGCTGTATTTTAACATCTTTTTAGAGTACACATAAAAACAGTCGTCCACGCCCGCCATTTACGGTAAGAAAAGTTTGACTATCTCAAATAAAACAGATAATTTTGCGCTATACAAACAGTATATACATTATGCACGCCACATACGGACTCATAGGCTATCCTCTCGGCCACTCCTTTTCGAAAGGATATTTCACCCATTTTTTCGAAGAAAACAGGATTGATGCCGAATACAAGAACTTCGAACTGCCCAGCATAGAGGAGCTGACTACCGTACTGCGCGAGGAGCCTGTGCTACGAGGCTTCAACGTCACCATCCCCTACAAGCAGCAGGTCATCCCCTATCTGCACGAGATAGACAATGCTGCTGCTGCCATAGGAGCTGTCAATGTGGTGAAAGCAACACGCCAGAGCGACAACACCATCTACCTCAAGGGATATAACACCGATGTCATCGGATTCACTGATTCTATACGTCCACTGCTACAACCTCATCACACCCATGCACTTATCTTGGGCACAGGAGGAGCGTCGAAAGCTGTAAAATATGCCCTTCAGCAGCTAGGGTTGAGCACCCAACTTGTATCACGCACCTCACACGAGGGAGTGCTCAGCTACGACGGACTCAGCGCTGAGGTCATGACCCGCCACACCGTCATCGTCAACACCACACCACTCGGCATGCATCCCAAGACCGACGAGTGCCCTCCACTCGACTACACGCTGACAGGCTCACGCCACCTGCTCTTCGACGTCATCTACAATCCTGAGAAGACCCTCTTCATGCAGCACGGCGAACAAAGTGGAGCCACCGTTTGCAATGGCATGGAGATGCTTATAGGCCAGGCTAAAGCAGCTTGGCGTATCTGGAACGAATAAAGACAACCATATCACACCATCCTATTATGGCCGACAATTACTTGGAGAAGAGAATGGAAGAGTACCGCACACGTAGTCAGTCGACAACAAAGATCACTACCCCCACCCTAAACCAACTGCTCGTGCGCAACCGCAGCTACCGGGGATACGACAAGAATCGCATGGTGAGCACAGAAGAACTGCGCCGTATCGTTAATGTCAATACGCGCATTGCCTCAGCACGCAACCAGCAATGCCTCAGATTCCGGTTGGTTACGGCAGAAGAGAGGCAAAAGATACTGCCACACATACGACTCGGCGGAGCACTACCCGAACTGCATCTCCCTGCCTCTGGCTGTGAGCCGCAAGCCTTCATCGTCGTATGCAGCACACAGCCCGAAGACCGTTGGGTAGATATAGACCTTGGCATATCGGCACAGAGCATGCTGCTGAAGGCTACCGAGATGAAGCTCAACGGCATATGCATAGGAGCTTTCAATGCGGCAGCGATTACCCAAGCCCTATCACTCCCCTACCCGCCTCTGCTCATCATCGCCATAGGAAAGGGTATAGAAGACATACGCCTGGTCGAGATTTCCGAGGAAGAGAGCCACGCCTATTATCGCAATGAAGGTACCCACTACGTTCCCAAGGTAAAACTGGACGACTTGATTATTTCTTAGCTAATAATATAGATGTTTATTAAAAAAAGAAGCAGACTCATCTGCTTCTTTTTTTAGAGCGGCAAACGGGGCTCGAACCCGCGACCCTCAGCTTGGGAAGCTGATGCTCTACCAACTGAGCTACTGCCGCAAATACTATATATTTTGTGTTGGGAACGCGAAGTTATAGACTTTTTTCATTCTATGCAACAAAATGTTTTATTTTTTCATTTTTTATACCTATCTTCGTCACTATAAAAACAATTAGTATGGCAAAAAGTAACTATAAGGAACAGAACATCGAGTACCTGAGAAACAAGGCTACTCAAGAGGGAGTACACAAAACCTCCCAAGGCATACTGTACGAGGTACTCGAGAAAGGCAACGGTCCCAAAGCCACCATACGCAGCATCGTATCGGTATACTACAAGGGCATGCTCATCGATGGCAGTGTATTTGACGACAATACCGGGCAAGGCTACCCCGACGCCTTCCGCCTCACCGACCTTATCACAGGATGGCAGATAGCACTCACTCAAATGTGCGTAGGCGACAAGTGGCGCATCTACATACCCTCAGAAGTGGGCTATGGCGCCATGAGTGTAGCAGGTATCCCCAAGCATTCTACCCTCATTTTTGAAATCAAGCTCGCAGGGGTAAGCTAAGAGAGGGCCTCTTACCTACTTATCACACTCTTCGTGCCAAAGAAACATCTCACCATATTTATCATACAATGACACGCTTCAAACTACTCCTCGCAGTAGCCATGATTTCATTATGCGCCACTGCACAAAACGTGACAACATCAAGCAGTTCCATGACCACCAGCCCATGGGCCGTAAGTGTACCATACAACATTTCCGATGAGGGCACGAAACATGAATTCAAGTTCGGCATGGGTGGCTGGAGTTGGGACTTTTTCGCCCTGCAGCAACGCAACCACTGCGGCAAAGAGAACCTCGACATCGCCCGTGTTGGGTTTAACGGACGCTTCGACAAGGCTTACGATGCGCTCACCGCGGAGCAGAAGGCTGCTATGGATACCGAGCTCCGCAATATAGTGCAGACGGGAGTAAAGTCTATCTTCCTACTGTGCGGTATAGGTAATGTGGGCAACCAACAGGGAGACCTCTCCGGCGTTCCCTCATGGAACGAAACCACCCGCACCAACTATGTGGACGATATCGTACGTGCCGTAGAGTATGTCGAGGGCAAAGGCTACAAAGTATTTGCCGTAGCCCCCTTCAATGAGCCAGACTTCGAGAAGACCTATACTGGCAATGCCTCGAACTTCAATGCCGTGGCCGCCATCATGCAGACAAGGCCCCAATTGGCAGGTAGGGTCTTCGGTCCCAGCACACTAAACAGTTCTGAAGCACCAAAATGGTACTCCACCGTAAAGGACAATATCAACTATGCCAATACCCACCAGCTTGCAGGTGGCAGGTTCTCTGACTACACTGGCTTCTGGGCTCAGGCCTACAAGGATGGCAAACTCCCCGTAGCCGACGAGATGCACAACGTGATGGAAGCCATGGTTTGCATTAACTACGGAGGTGTAGCCGGCACCTGGTGGGGATGGGAAGGCATCACCCGTGGCGAATACATACGCATGATCAAAGGCGGCACACAGCTTGCCTACAAGGAGCGCCCCAACGAGTGGATGACAGCTTCGGTAAACAAATACACTGGCGACAACGGACGCGTAGAGGCCTTCATCGGCACATCGGAGCGCCAGGCTGTAGCCTCGGCATTCACCTTCATATCCAAAGGCCGACTGGCCTACTATGACGGCCAGGGCCCCGCCTATGACCATACAGAGGAGGTACCGGGAGATCCTACGGGAGCCTATCAGAAGGGACAGACCAATGCCGAACGGCTCATCCAGATACATACGGGCGAAGATGTACCCGTAGAGCCCATCAACGGACAATACAAAATTGTTAATAAGGCGACTGGAAAAGTACTCTCGCTCAATGGAGGCAGACCTGTACGTGGCAACGTATACCAATGGATCGATGGTGGACAGGCCAACCAGGTATGGGACGTATATCCCATCGACAAGACTACCGTAGCAGACTACAGCTATGTGGTCATCCGCAATGCCAACACCTCAGGTGTGCCCCTCTACCTCGATGCGCAAGCTTGGAACATGGACAATGGTGCCAACGTAACCGTATACTCCGATGGCGATGACCTGAGCACTCAACCCAACGTATGGCAACGCTGGTACTTGCGCTACATGGGCGATGGATACTACCATATCATCAACCACTTCTCAGGCTTATATGTAGGCATCAATGGAAGCAATACTGCGAATGGCGCCAACGTGGTGGAACTGAACAACAACGGAGGCGACAATCTGCTATGGAAATTTATCCCCGCCGACAGCAAGGTAGAGACCACTGCTCCCGAGGTCCCCATAGGACTGACCGCCACAGCCCAAGAGGGTGCCGTGAAGCTGACATGGACCGCCAATGAGGAGACCGACATCCATGGATATATGGTATACCGCTACAATGACGGAGCCGACATATGGGAATGCATAGGACGCAAGGTGCGGGGCACAGCATTCCTGGACAACACCTGCCGCAAAGGACAACCCCTCCGCTACCGCATCAAGGCACTTGACGATGCATACAACCTGAGTGAGGCTTCGGCAGAGGTTACATCACAGACTGCAACAAACCCTGTACGTATCGGACAATGGACAGGCCTATCAAACAGAGACAGCGACAACAACAAGCTACATGCCGTAATGAATGGGGCTACACTGACTACAGACAAAGAGCGCCCGGCCTTCTCATTCGACGGTAAAGACGACTACATGAAACTCCCTTATCACGTGGGCGATATGGAGCAAATGACCTTTACCGCATGGGTCAAGACTAGCAGCACCAGTGCTTGGCAGCGCATCTTCGACTTCGGCAATGGCGAGGATGAATACCTATTCCTCACCCCCACTAACGGCAGCAACATGCGATTTGAGATAAAGAAAGACGGTGTCATGCAGGGCTTGGACGCCACCGACAAATTGGGTATAGGCTTATGGAAACATGTAGCAGTAACCATCGGCACCGATGAGGTATGTATATATATAGATGGAGAACTCAACGCGTCTACCAAAGACATCACCCTACGCCCATCAGATGTAGTCCCCACCTTGAGTTACCTTGGTCGGTCGCAGTTTGATGCCGACCCCACCTTCAAGGGTATGATGAGCGATGTGCGCATCTACAACTACGCCCTCACCGCCGAGGAGATAAAGGGCGTGGCCGGCGATTCTGTTTCAAGCGAAGGAGTCGACATCACTGCAGAGCGCATACCAGCCATAGCAGACAATCTGGACAACTGGACATACACGGGTCCGTGGTCGACATGGACAGACGAGACTGAACATGCCACCACACTCACCTCTCCATATGTACGCACCACATCAGCTGGAGTCAGCACGCTCAGCAAGGCCCTCACCTATCTGCCCGAAGGCCAATACAAGCTGGCGGCAAATGTATATGCCTATAATTATGGCTCCACGAAGAGGAGTCAGTATCTATACCTCAACGAGCAGACGCTGGCCATCAACTCGGCCAACAACCGCTCAGCTACACTACGCAGCATCGTAGGCACTGTAGCGCCGGACGGCAAAATGGAGTTTGGCCTCAAAGCCACCTCCGCATCGAGTGCCGCCAATATTGCCATGGACAATGTGCAACTGATATTCCAAGGTACCGCAGCAGAGTATATCGAAGGCATCAACAATATAACCTACGACATGCTTGCCGAGGCACTGACCCTCGTAGACAAACCGATGAATGCCACCCCTGGAGCAGCGCTGCGTACAGCTGTAGATGCTGCGAACACAGCCATGGGAACCTATATCGCCCACATCGAAAACGGCACAGCCACCCCGGCCGATGTCGAAGCATGGATAAGCGCACTGGAGAGCATACTCGCTGCGGCGAGCAATGCCAAAGTATCGGTTGAAGCCTACAAGCCATTGGCCACACAGGTTGCAGCGGCACATACCAAGGCTGCCACCTATCCTCAGAAGAATGGCAACGACCTCTTTGCCGAGGAGCTGGGCGCCATAGAAGCCAAGCTCGTTGCAGGCGAATATGCCGACACCGATATTGCAGCCATCGTCCTTGAGGTCAAGGGTATCACCAACCGCTACATGTTGGCCGACGCCATGATAGAGGCCAGTAAGGACAATCCCATCGACGTGACCGACAGGGTAGTTGAGCAAGCATCATTTGATGGCAACACCTACACATCGTGGATAGCCTCTTCCATCCCCACGATGGCCTATGGCATTGTCGAGTTTACCAACACCACCTTCGATATCCACCAGGAGCTTTATGGCATGCCTGCTGGTGTATATCAACTGCAAGCACAAGCATTCTATCGCTATGGCAACGAAGTGCTCCACTACTCCGCCTATAATAACGGTAACATCAAACGCAATGCCAAACTCTACATCTCACACAGCACTGCTGAGATGCAAACAGCCGATGTGATGGCCATTTCTGACGATCCATCGGAGATACATCAATGGGGCGAATGGTCTACCCGACTATACGACGGTCTGCCCACGCCCAATGACTTGGTGGCAGCCAGCGAAGCCATCGACACCCTGCACAAGTATACACCCAAGGATGGATACAACAGCGTAGAGATTTTCGCTGCCGAGACGGGCAACCTCACCATCGGTGTCAAGAAAGAGGCGAAGAGAAGCAACGACTGGACAGCCATCGGAGGATTCAGCCTCTACTACCTTGGCAAGGATAAAGGGAACATGGCTGTGGAGGATATCGCCAGCAGCGAAGCCACTGTGATTGCCATATACAACACCAACGGTATACGCATTGCCACCATGCAGAAAGGCATCAACATACTGCACATGAGCGATGGCACCACAATCAAAGTAGTGGCACAATAACCCATAGCAGTTATACAGACTTGCCTAAAAGAAGAGAGGCGCACCGTGGTGCACCTCTCTTCTTTTTATATCGTTAAACGTTCACCGTTCATCAAACAATCCCCTTCACCGTCTCGAGCATGCCTACAGCCTGTATGCTGTCAAGATACTCTACCACGAGGTCGGTCAATCCAGGAATCTCATTGAGGTTGCCCTTCCAGATGCTCTCCTCGGCCAATACGCCTTCGGCCACCTTACGTGTGTCGCCAGTAGCCCAAAGTTCCTTGAGCAATGCCATGATTTCGGGAGCATCGTTGGGTACGATTTCTGCACCGTCTTCGCGCACACCCCCCTTATAATAGGTAATGATAGCAGCCAGTCCGAGTACAAGTCCCTTAGGCAGCTCGCCCTTGCGCTGCAGATATGTCTTCAATCCAGGCAGGTCGCGAGTCTCATATTTGGGGAACGAGTTGAGCATGATACTCGTTACCTGATGGTCTACGAAAGGATTCACAAAGCGCTCCAGCACATCGCCGGCAAACTGCTGCAGTTCCTCCTTCGGCAGGTTGAGTGTCTCCATCAGTTCCTCGAACATCACCTTATTGATATACTTACCTATCACGGGGTGCTGACAAGCATCGCGCACGATGTTCACGCCAGACAAATAGGCCACGGGTGACAATACCGTGTGCGGGCCATTGAGCAGCGTCACCTTGCGTTCGTGGTAAGGCTCCTCAGAGGGTACAAACAGCACGTTCAGTCCAGCTTTGTCAGCAGGGAACTCATTGGCTATTTCTGCAGGAGCTTCTATCACCCAGAGATGGAAGAACTCACCCTGTACCACCATATTGTCATCGTACCCCAGTTTAGCCTTGATATCATCAATCTCCTTGCGTGGGAATCCCGGCACTATACGGTCGACCAATGTAGCATAAACGCCACACGCATTAAGGAACCAATTCTTGAACTCCTCACCCAATGCCCACAGGTCAATATACTGCAGTATGCATTCCTTGAGCTTATGGCCATTGAGGAATATCAGTTCACAAGGGAATACGATGAGTCCCTTTGTCATGTCGCCCTTGAAATACTCGTAGCGGTGATACAGCAGCTGGGTCAGCTTACCAGGATAAGATGACGCAGGAGCATCAGTCAACTTGCATGAGGGGTCAAAAGTAATACCAGCCTCAGTAGTATTCGAGATGACAAAGCGTATCTCAGGCTGCTCGGCCAGCTTCATAAATTCGTCAAACTGGGTATATGCATTCAGCGCACGGCTGATTACATCAATCTTGGTCAAGCTATTCACGGGCTCGCCCTTATCGAGTCCCTGCAGGTTGACATGATAGAGACAGTCTTGTCCATTGAGCATATCAATCATACCCTTCTCGATAGGCTGCACCACCACTACACTACCATTGAAGTCTGTCTTCTCATTCATATTGAAGATAATCCAATCTACAAAAGCGCGCAAGAAGTTACCTTCTCCAAACTGAATCACCTTCTCCGGACGCACTGTCTTGTGTACCGTCTCTTTATTCAATGCTTTCATTGCTATTATAATTTAAAGATTATGTTGCTGCGAAATTACAATAAGACTGCGAAAAATACAAAAAAACGTCTACATTTTTTGTAATGCTGCTCTTCACCAACGGGTTTAGACATTCCATGTCCTACATAAGCGAGTGAACAAAGGACAAAAATCTTGGTTATAAAGTTGCCCCTCACTGCTTATATAGGACAACGCACTTACTTGACCAGACGTACGTGAAAGACGCCACCTGCCACCGTGCCCGGTTTACTCTGGAAGCATACGTTGATGACAGACTTGCCTTTCAGCCACTCGGCAGGGATTGGGTACTCAGCGTTGACGAAGGATTCGTGTTTCCATTTGCCAACGATATTTTCTGTCGTGAGCAATTGACCATCTATGAGGATGTCAAAGGTACGATTACCACTCTCGTTGCCCCAATACCGCACCATCAAGGCAAGGTTCTCCTCACCCTTTGTGTCCATATTATAGGAGAAAAAGCCTCCGTTGGTAGCATCGCGCCATCCCTCACTCTGGAAATACCCCTTTTGGGAGCCTTTACTCTGCATCTGATGATCCACCTCGGGCTGCTGCTCGGCAGTGGCTACAGCATCGACTGTGCGTGCATCGAGCAGGAGTTTCTGTGTCTCGGCATCACGCATGCGTTGTTGATAGGCCTCATACTCGGCCTTACTCATCGAGAGCCAATACATCATATAGCGGCTGTCATGTATTTGGCTGAACGGTTCGAGTTCAAGGTCTGCATACTTCTTTTCAAACAATCCTGGCACGGTGAAGTGCATGGGCTTTCCGCTCACAGGTTGCATACCTTGCAGTTTCTCTACAATCTCGTCACGCTCGCCAATAAGGAACGGTGTATCGAAGAGTGACACCAAGGGACCATGAGCGATATGGGCCCAACGACCATCGTTGGCAACAAGTCCATCGAGGCGATAGTCGCCCATACGAGCACCCATCAAGATAGGGCCGCGCATAATAGCTATGTAGTTGGGGAGGTTGGGCAACTCCTCTACGGTAATAGTCATGGGCATGGTGACCTCGATGACGTCGCCCTTCTTCCAACGACGCTCTATCTCGATATACGATGAGGGCTTTGCACCTACGGCATAGTCTTTTCCCTTGCATATGACCTTCATCTCACCGGGCTTAACCCACCATGGGCAACGGATCTTGATCTTCAGGGTCTGCGCCTTGCGGGAGTCTATAGTGAGACGCACGGTCTCCTCACTCGGGAAATTGGTTTCTTGTTTGATGACGAACTTCTTCTCCTTCCAGTTGAGTTGCGATGCCACGAATAGGTTTACATAGAGTTCGTCATCGGTATGTGTATAGATGAACTCACCATATTTGCCATGGTTTTCCATGCCAGTTCCTACACAACACCACATGCCGCTGTTGGGAGCCGAATATACACGGTAGTGTGCGGGGCGAGCCGAAGTGAAGTATACATATCCACCGTGCTCGGGGTGCTGGGTAGAGAGTATGTGGTTAAACATGGCACGCTCGTAATAGTCTGCATAGCGCACATCACCAGTCATGCGGAAAAGGTTTTGGGTGAGCTTCATCATATTATTGGTATTGCACGACTCGGGGCCTTCACGATCATCGACATAGCTCTTGCAGTCATCGGCCGAGGCGAAGTGCTCGCGGCGGCTATTACCGCCAAGGGCCAAAGAGCGAGTATTGACTACCGTTTCCCAGAAAAACTCGGCTGCCCGCTGATAGTAGGCGGCATCTGCTTCCTGTCCGGCAAGCTGCAGCATCTCAGCTGTTCGTGCATGTCCTACAACCTTAGGCACCTGGGTGTTGGCATGACGGTTGTCGAGGTTGTCGACGCCCTTGGCCATGCTGTCGAGCAACCAATGGTGGGCAAAGCGCTTGGCAACTTCCAGATACTTCTTATCACCAGTTATCTGATAGGCATCGGCATACACCTCGTTCATGCCGCCAAACTCCTGTCCACACATCCGCTCCATCTCCTCATCGGTGAGCGCCCCTGTAACGTCACATCCCCAGTCGCATAGTTTGAGAAACATCTCCTTGGCCATGTCGCTTCCTGCATACATCCACGCATCGCGCAAACCTGCAAATGTCTTGTGGATATTGTACCAGGGTACCCAATAGCGGTTCACAAAGCCGTAGTTACCGTTCTTGACTTCGCTCCACAGGTGGTCGCTATCGGGCACACCGCCCACATATCCATTACCATTCTTGTCTTGGCAACGCTTGAGCTCGGCAAGCACGTAGTCCAATCGTTCTTTACATTCCTTATTGCCCGTGGCAGCATAGTGCATAGCCAATGCCGAGATGTAGTGGCCGCCCACATGTCCGTCGAGACCCGCCCAGTTGGGGAAGTACTCAGCTTTCTTGGGCAACCCAGCCTCTTTGAGGAAAGGCGCCAACAGGCGATCAGTGTCATACTGAAGCAATACATCAATATTTAGGTCCATGGCATGCTTGAACGGGCCGTCGAGCAACTGCACCTCTGATAATGAGAAGGTGTTGGGATAAAGCACATCTTGCGAAACTGCCGTACCGGCCGTCGCCGACAGTGCCACCGACAGCAGAAGGGTTTTAACAGATTTCATATTTTTCATCGCGTTATTATGTATATTACATTTAATTAATATTCAACTCCTTGAATACACCAAAGCAAGATATTGACCCATAATGCAGAGCGGGAATACCTTCATATAGGAGTATAATTCTTGCGAGTTAGCTGCGAAAATAGTGAATTATTTGATATAATGAAAGTTATTTGCACAAAAATGTGAGTAATGACAGAATTTAAGGGCACCAGCGACGAGGCGACTGAGTGCCATGGCATTCCTGTGTTATACCTATTTATATATAAGAAAAGAAAAAATCACTATTTTTAGGTATTGTGCAAACGAGAGGGTTGTTGTAATTTTGCAAAGTTAAATGAGGTGTTATGCGCATATCTGAAATGCAAGCAGGCCAAAAGGGCTGCATAGTAAAGGTGAAAGGACACGGTAGTGCCCGCAAGCGTGCCGTGGATGCAGGATTCTACAAGGGTGTATGTATCGAGATACTGGATTCCGATACTACGCACATGAATATCGACGTAGAAGGTATGCAGCGAAAGCTCACCCTACCCGAAGCCTCGATGATAGAGGTGCTCACCACCGAGGAGGCGGCACACGAGCTGCAAGTTAAAGAGTTGTCTACGGGCGATCTCAAGGACCTGGCACACAGGCACCGCCACAAGATAGAGATTGCCTTAGTGGGACAACCGCTGTCGGGCAAGAACTCGCTCTTCACCACGCTTACCCAAGGCCATGCCACACCTTTACCCAATGCCAACGATATCTTAATGGGCGAACGCGATTTTCAGGATTACCATCTGCATATCACCAATCTGCCCGATACCTACTCACTGACCTCACGCACTGCCGACACATGGACGGTGCGCCGGCATTTGGTGGGCGACAATCCCGACATCGTTATCAGCGTTATCGATGCTACCGACCTCGAACGCAGCATGCAAATAACGGCACAGCTGCTCGACATGAACCTACGTGTCATCGTAGCATTAAACAAATTTGATGCCATGCAGGCACAGGGTTCAAAACTTGATTACCAAACACTGAGCCGACTGTTGGGAACCCCCATAGTACCTACCGTGAGCCTGAACAATGAGGGGCTGGAGCATCTGCTACACCTGGCCATCAACATCTATGAGGGGGCCGACTTCCTCGATGACGACGGAGAGGTAAACAAGGAGGTGATGCGCGAACTGCAGGAGTGGCACCGCAATATTGTGCACTCGGATGACGATACCGAGCACCTGGCCGACTTCACACGCGACCATACACTCGACACACGTTATAAGAAGCATGCCTACCGACATATACATATATATCATGGTGGTGAACTGGAGCAGAGCATTGAAACCCTCCGCAACGAGGTATGGAAAAGCGAGCATACACGCTACCGCTTCTCGACACGCTACGTAGCCATCGCACTCCTCGAAGGTGATGCAGACATAGAGCAGTTTGTACGCGACAACCTACCCAACAGCAAGGCTGTATTTGCCTTGCGCGACAAGGAGAGGCGCCGTTACTCACGACTAATGGGAGAGAGCGTACCCAAAGCCATACGCACCGCCAAGCGGTCCTTCATACAAGGCGCACTAAAGGAGACCTACATTCCGGCACAAAGCAGCGCCAAGGCCAACGCCAACCTCACCGAACGCCTCGACAGGCTGGTAACACACAAGGTGTGGGGAGTACTGATATTCCTCACCTCATTGTTTATCATGTTCGAAGCCACCTTCGTCTTGGGCGAATATCCGATGCAGGGTATCGAGTGGCTGGTAGAGAAGATAGGAACAGGACTGGAGCAGCTGCTGCCCAACGGTCCCATCAAGGACATGGTCATTGACGGTATCATAGGAGGCGTGGGAGGTGTGATTGTATTCCTACCCAACATACTTATACTTTACTTCTTCATCTCACTGATGGAAGACTCTGGCTACATGTCACGTGCTGCATTCATCATGGACAAGGCGATGCACAAGATGGGGCTGCACGGCAAATCATTCATCACCCTCATCATGGGATTCGGATGTAACGTACCGGCTGTACTGGCCACACGCATGATAGAAAGTCGCAAAAGCCGACTCATAACGATGCTCGTCACTCCACTCATGTCGTGTAGCGCACGTCTGCCTGTATATATCATCTTCGTGGCAGCCTTCTTCCCTCACCATTCAGGCATCGTGCTCATGGGACTGTACCTCACCGGTATCATCCTTGCTGTGTTAGTGGCTCGACTATTAAGCCGCACAGTGATGCGTGGCGACGAGACCCCCTATGTAATGGAGCTCACGCCCTATCGCCGCCCAGCATGGAAGGTAATCTTCAAGCATACGTGGGACAAAGGCTACGAGTACCTGAAGAAGATGGGAGGAGTCATCCTCATAGCATCTATCGTAGTATGGTTTCTCGGCTATTACCCTCGCAGCGAACAATATGCCACACCCGCAGAGCAGCAGGAACACTCTTACATAGGACGTATAGGAAAAGCTATTGAGCCTGCCATTGAGCCACTCGGCTTTGATTGGAAAATGGGTATCGGATTGGTAAGTGGCGTAGGCGCCAAGGAACTTATCGTCAGCACTCTTGGTGTGCTCTATGCCAACCAGGAGGTAGACTCCGCCGAGAGCGAGGCGCAAATAGCAGCAGCACTGAAGACGGTGACCACACCAGCTGCCGCATTAGCCTACATGCTCTTTGTACTCATATACTTCCCCTGCCTGGCTACGCTCATCGCCATTAAAAAGGAAACCAAAGGTTGGGGATGGGCAATCTTCACTGCCGTGTACACCACTGCACTCGCCTGGATAGTGGCATTCGCAGTATTCCAGATAGGAAAGATGTTGTAATAACGAGAACGGCAGAGCCGCTGGTTGAAGTTATGAATGAGAATCGAAAGATTAACGTGGAACGAAAACGATAACGTAAACAAAAAACTACCATTCGGAGGCAGTCTGTCGACCGTTGGCCGTTGACTGTTGTTGACAATAAAAAAACACCATGCAGCACATAATCGTAGGAATAGTCTTTGCAGTATGTATCTACCTGATAGCACGGCGTATCATGCGCATCGTATCGCGTGCCAAGAAGGGCGATGCAAAGTGCCAAACTTGCACCGAGACATCCTGTCCACTACACGAAGCGTACGAAACAAAGAAATGCTGCCATGACACGGGCAAAGTAAAGAAAAATGTGCTTATAGCAAAAAACTGCAAAAAAACACAGCCATAAGTTTGCCAATCCAAAAATAAGTACTACCTTTGCATCCGCAAACCAAAGGGTACCTTGGCCGAGTGGCTAGGCAACGGTCTGCAAAACCGTGTACGGCGGTTCGAATCCGCCAGGTACCTCAAAAAAAAACGAGAGTTTCGTAATGAGACTCTCGTTTTTTGCTTTATGTTCACTCATGCGTAAGTAATACCGCTTTATTTCTGCAATATATTAAGAAGAAATTAGGTAGCGCCTCGGAACGCTTGCGCTTGGCCTGTCCAAGAATGCCTGCGCTTGGCTTGTCCAAGAATGCTTGCGCTTGGCACGTCCATGAATGCTTGCGCTTGGCTTGTCCAAGAACCGAAGGTCGACGCCCGAAGATAAAAACGAAGGGGCTGAAGTCAAAACTGCAAATAAATTTGTGTTTTCTCTCACCTGGAACCAAATTTATCACACTCAACAGTGCAAGTTAACTTTCATTGTTTTCATTAAATCGATTTTTTACACTAACTTTGTACTCTTAAAGGATTTTTTTGACAAAAACACTATAATTCATACACAAAATGATTCTTTTCTTCAAATCACAGGCCGGAAACGTCATTGCTGCGGAGACCGTACAGCAGGCCGGCGAGGAAACTATCAAGAAACTGAGTTGGCTGTTCGGCAATGCCGAACTGGTAGAGGGCGAAACCATGGAGGGCTACTTCATCGGTCCGCGCCGCGAGATGATTACCCCTTGGAGCACCAATGCCGTGGAGATTACCCAGAACATGGGTGTCGAAGGCATCACACGTATCGAGGAGTACTACCCCGTGGCAAGCGAGGAGGCCGAGTATGACCCCATGCTGCAGCGCATGTACAAGGGACTGGACCAGAAGCTCTTCTTCGTCAACATTGAGCCGGCTCCTATTGTATATATCGACAATCTGGCCGAGTATAACGAGAAGGAGGGTCTTGCCCTCTCGGCCGAGGAGATGGCCTATCTCGAAAAGGTGGAGAAGGACCTGGGTCGTCGCCTGACCGACTCTGAGGTGTTTGGCTTCGCACAGATCAACTCTGAGCACTGCCGTCATAAAATCTTTGGCGGTACCTTCATCATCGACGGTGAGGAGCGCCCCTCATCGCTGTTCCAGATGATCAAGAAGACCACCAAGGAGAACCCCAACAAGATACTCTCGGCCTACAAGGACAACGTGGCCTTCTCAGAGGGTCCCGTAGCCGAGCAGTTTGCTCCCGAGAATCACGCTACATCAGACTACTTTATTATAAAGGATATCAAGACCGTGCTCTCGCTCAAGGCCGAGACACACAACTTCCCCACCACTGTGGAGCCCTTCAACGGTGCATCTACTGGTACTGGCGGTGAGATCCGCGACCGTATGGGTGGCGGTAAGGGTTCATGGCCCATTGCCGGAACGGCGGTGTATATCACCTCATATCCCCGTACCGACGAGGCACACGACTGGGAGAAGAAGTATGCCGAGCGTCCTTGGCTGTATCAGACTCCCGAGCAGATTCTCATCAAGGCATCGAACGGTGCATCAGACTTCGGTAACAAGTTTGGCCAACCGCTCATCTGCGGTTCGGTGCTGACCTTCGAGCATCAGGAGAACGAGGCCGACACCATGTATGGCTACGACAAGGTAATCATGCTGGCTGGTGGCGTGGGCTACGGCACACAGCGCGACTGCCTCAAGGGTGCGCCCGAGACAGGCAACAAGATTGTGGTGCTCGGTGGTGACAACTACCGCATCGGTCTCGGTGGCGGTTCGGTATCATCAGTAGACACAGGCCGTTACTCATCAGGCATCGAGCTCAACGCCGTGCAGCGTGCCAATGCCGAGATGCAGAAGCGTGCCTACAACGTCATCCGCGCTCTCTGCGAGGAGGACACCAATCCTATCGTATCTATCCACGACCACGGTTCGGCAGGTCATGTCAACTGCCTGTCAGAGCTTGTAGAGGAGTGTGGTGGACTCATCAAGATGGACAAGCTGCCCATCGGTGACACCACCCTCTCGGCCAAAGAAATCATTGCCAACGAGTCGCAGGAGCGCATGGGACTCCTCATCCGCGAAGAGGCAATCGAGCATGTGCAGCAGATTGCCGAGCGTGAGCGTGCCCCGATGTATGTGGTGGGTGAGACTACCGGCGATGCCCGCTTTGCCTTCGAGCAGAAGGATGGCGTACGTCCCTTCGACCTGGCTGTAGACCAGATGTTCGGCTCTTCGCCCAAGACCATCATGGTGGACAAGACCGTAGAGCGCAACTATAGCGATGCCGACTACACGGAGAACAACCTCACACACTATGTAGAGAAGGTACTCCAGCTCGAGTCTGTGGCATGTAAGGACTGGCTCACCAATAAGGTAGACCGCTCGGTAACCGGTAAGATTGCCCGTCAGCAGTGTCAGGGTGAGCTGCAGCTCCCGCTCAGCGACTGCGGTGTGGTAGCTCTCGACTACCGTGGCACCAAGGGTATGGCTACTGCTATCGGTCATGCACCTCAGGCAGCGCTGGCTGCTCCCGACAGAGGTTCTGTACTCGCTGTATCAGAGGCATTGACCAACATCGTGTGGGCTCCGCTCGCCGATGCCATGGATTCGCTCTCGCTCAGCGCCAACTGGATGTGGCCCTGCCGCTCACAGGAGGGTGAGGATGCCCGCTTGTACAAGGCCGTAGAGGCACTCTCGGACTTCTGTTGCGACCTTCACATCAACGTGCCTACCGGTAAGGATTCGCTTTCCATGACGCAGAAGTACCCCGACGGCTCCAAGGTGGTAAGTCCCGGTACGGTTATCGTGTCGGCTGGTGGCGAGGTATCTGACGTCAAGAAGGTGGTATCGCCCGTTGTAGTGAACGACGAGGACACCCTGCTCTATCATATCGACTTCAGCGACAACGCGCTGGCACTCGGTGGCTCGGCCTTCTTCCAGACCTTGGATAAGGTAGGTAGCGAAGTGCCTGCTGTGGATGCCGAATACTTCCGCGACACCTTCATCGCCGTGCAGCAGCTCGTGAATGAGGGCTTGCTCATGGCCGGCCACGACATCTCTGCCGGTGGTATGGTGACCACGTTGCTCGAGATGTGCTTCGCCAATACGAAAGGCGGTATGAACATCGACCTCAGCGCTTTCGAGGAGCAGGATATCGTGAAGGTACTCTTCGCCGAGAACCCCGGTGTAGTGGTACAGGTGGCCAAGGCCAATGCCGCTCGCGTAGAGGCCATCCTCGAAGAGGCTGGCGTAGGCTTTGCCGTTATCGGTAAGCCCATCGCAGAGCGCACACTCTATATAAATAAGGAGTACACCCTCGATATCGATGCCATGCGCGACACATGGTACCGCACATCGTACCTGCTCGACCGCAAGCAGAGCTTCCACGGCTGTGCCGACGAGCGTTACAAGAACTACAAGAACCAGCCGCTCGAGTTTGACTTCAAGCAGACCTTCACCGGTAAGCTCGCTCAGTATGGCCTCAACCCCGACCGCCGCAAGCCGACAGGCATACGCGCTGCCATCATCCGTGAGAAGGGTACCAACGGTGAGCGCGAGATGGCCTACTCACTGTGGCTCGCTGGCTTCGACGTGAAGGACGTCACCATGACCGACCTCGTGACAGGCCGTGAGACCTTGGACGACATCAACTTCATCGTCTTCTGCGGTGGCTTCTCCAACTCCGATGTACTTGGCTCAGCCAAGGGATGGGCAGGTGCTATCCTCTTCAGCCCCAAGGCCAAGGAGACCATCGACCGCTTCTATGCCCGTAAGGACACCCTTTCGCTAGGTATCTGCAACGGCTGTCAGCTGATGATGGAGCTGGGTCTCATCACTCCCGAGCACGAGCAGAAGGGCAGCATGCAGCACAACAACTCGCACAAGTTTGAGTCAAACTTCGTTGGCTTGCATGTACCCGAGAACAACAGCGTACTCTTCGGTTCGCTCAGCGGCACCAAGCATGGTATCTGGGTGGCCCATGGTGAGGGCAAGTTCTCACTCCCCTACGAGGAGAGCCGCTACCACGTTGTGGCCAAGTACAACTACGCCGGCTATCCTGCCAACCCCAACGGCTCAGACTACAACATTGCCGGTATCGCCAGTGCCGATGGCCGCCACGTGGCTATGATGCCCCACTTGGAGCGTTGTATCTTCCCCTGGCAGTGCGGTAACTACCCGCTCGAGCGCCGTGCCGATGAGGTGACACCTTGGATTGAGGCCTTCGTCAACGCACGTCTCTGGGTAGAGAACCAGAAGTAACTGTAAAAAAGTCACAGCCCTTTTTCAAAAATCGGCAGTTAGATTTCCCCAAAGGCATAGCCCCTTCCTCATGAAGGGCTATGCCTTTTTTGTTCAATCACATTTTCCTGTATTCGTTGCCCAGCAATCCTTATTCATCCTGCGTGTCAGGATGCAGAAAATGAATTTGTGAAATCTTTTCGAAAAAATGCTGAACAATTATTCGCTGCAATTGTTCTTCATATCGGAAGATTTTGTATAAATTTGTCTTTTGCAAAATCTATTGCTACTATCTGACAAAATAAAGAACACGAATGATGAAAGCAATATTTATGAAAAACATGCGCGTAATCGTGCTGCTCCTGTTGTCGCTGTTGTGTATTCCCGGCTTTGGACAGATATATAAGTACATCGGATTGGAAGACGGACTTAGTTCACGCAATGTATATGCCGTGCAGCAGTCCAACGGTGGGTTCATGTGGTTCTTGACAGACAATGGTATCGACCGCTACGACGGTAGCGAGATCACCAATTATGATATTACGATTGGGGGCCATAAGTTCACAGAATACTCTACAAGCCAATTTGTTTACGACAAGGTAGAGGACAATTTATGGCTAGTCACCAACCTTGGGCGAGTGGTACGATACAACTATCATTTGAGCGATTTCGAGGTAATGTACCTTCCTCCCATATATTCAGACCAGTCTGATGTGCTAAGGAGTGCAGTCTCACCTATTGACAGCAAAGGGAACATCTGGATATTCATAGCCAATGAAGTATTTTGCTATAATATCCGCACGCTGGAGGGTAGAAAGATGAAGCTGGATGCCCCTGACGATATCCCGACCTACTCGGCTATCGTCGCCAAAAATGACACGACACTATACATAGGAACTAAAGGAGGCATTTATACCGGAAGCATCAAGGATGACAGTATCCATGTAAGTACAATAGAGGTCTTGCAGCCCTACTACATAAATGCCAATACACTATACTACCACAATACCTCCAATACACTACTGATAGGCAGTGAAGACAAAGGCATCTATGCCTTAAAAGAACATTCACAAACAGTCATACACGATGAGACATTATTACCCGACGTTCGTGTCACAAAGATCATCCCCACCAACAAGAATGATGAGATACTGTTCTCGACCAATGCTGCTTGCGTTTATCAGATGGACATCCATGAGTGTATCCCCCACCCCTTCCTTGCCGCCGACTTTACTACCAACTATAGGATGAACACAGACAATGTTGCCGATATATGTATCGACATGGACGGACAACTGTGGATGTGCTCATTTCCACAGGGCCTTACCATCCATAACGATTCCTACCCCGACTTCAATTGGGTAAAACGCTCGCTCATAAAAACCAATACACTGAACAACAACAGTGTAGACTGCATCATTGAAGACAGCGACCATGACCTGTGGTATGCTACAGACAATGGCATCAGCCTATACCAAGAGAAATCCGACGAATGGCATACCATGCTATCCATTGCCGATAAGTCGCCAAACAGGAACCACTACTTCCTTACGCTATGTGAGGTAAAGCCAGGAGTTGTATTGGCTGGCGGGTATGCAGCAGGCATATACATCATATACAAGCATAGCAAGCAGGCACGGTTTGTAAGACCCGACTTGATATCTCCAGAAAAATACATCCAGACCATGTTCCTCGACAAATATGACAACACGATATGGATGGGTGGAGAGAACCAGCTTATAAACATTAGTTACGTTGGGGGCAATATCAAAGTTAATCATGCCGAAGTCTTTAGAAGTGTCAATTACATAACTGAAAGAGATGCCGAGACCCTATGGATAGGAACCAAAGACGGATTATACATATTTGACAAACTGACTCACGAGAAACAACGAGTAGAACTGCCGTTGGAACGCTTCAAGGTAAACACCATCCATCGAGAGGCAGATGGAACACTATACATTGGCACCCACCACAATGGTTTGGTAGTGTATAACGAAAAGAGCAACTATTACTACAAATACGACAAAAGCAACAGTGCACTTACCAATGATTGCATGAAATGTATCGTCAATACCGACAACGGTTCGTTGTTCATCAGCTCAGATGCAGGCATCGTAAGATTCGACAAGCGGACGAAAAGAATCACCACATGGACCAGCGACCAGGGATTGCAGAACATCAATTTCAGCATTAGGGCAGGCACGCGTACACATCAGAGAACCATGATGTTCGCAGGCGACAATGGCGTAATAGAGATATCTGAGAATGTCAACTTGCCACATATATATAAAGGTAAGCTTGTATTGTCAGACCTATATATAGGCAACACACGAGTGACACCAGACAGTGAGGATTCGCCTATCAAGGACGCAGTAAACAACGTAAAGAAAATCAGGCTGAGCAATAGCCAAAGCAATGCAGCCATCAAGGTCAAATGTATCAATCACATATACCCTTCAGACTGTGTCGTGACATGGACATTAGACAATCCCAACAAAGAAAACGTCCAATGGAACCCGCTCAACGAAGACAAACTCATCACATTCAATGGCCTGAAAGCCGGGAAATACAATCTGACAATACAAGCCATATCAAACGAGTCGGGCGAGAAGCTCGACGAGCGCACAATCACCGCTATCATACGTCCACCTTTCTACCTATCCTTTGTAGGATTATTAGTGGAGTTTTTCATTGTCTTCATCATATTCATCTTGACACGCAAATACCTCAAGTCGGCCAATGCCATGCACATAACGAATGACAAGATTAACTTCTTCATCAACACGGCACACGATATACGCACCCCACTGGCACTCATCAAGGCCCCACTCGAAGAGCTCAATCAGAACACCTCATTGGGAGTAGAAGAGCGAGAAGCCGTGAGCATGGCACTGCGCAATACCAATATGCTATCACACATGACAGACAGTGTAATGCGTTATGAGCTGGCAAGCATAGAAAAAGGCATCACACGCATCGAACGCCACGAGGCCATAGCCCACTTCCAAAGCCAGATCGACAAGATCTCCCAATTGGCCCAGACGAAGCACCAAACCATTATATTTGAACACCCCGACGAGCCGTTCGAGATATGGGTCGATACACGCAAGCTCAACTCCATCATCCAGAACCTGCTCTCCAATGCTATCAAATACAGCGAAGAAGGCGACTCCATTGTCATGCATCTATATTGCGAAAGCAAGAACTGGGGATTTCATGTGACAGACAATGGCATAGGCATCAGCGAAGAAGGCCAACAAAAGCTCTTCAAGCAGATTTTCCGCGCTACGAACGCCATCAATGCAAAGACCTTCGGCTTTGGCCTGGGGCTGATTTCGATCTATAGATATGTAACCCAGATGAAAGGCCGCATCGACGTCAAGAGCATTCTCAACGAAGGGTCCGATTTCCACATACGTTTTCCGCGAGGGAAGAAACACTACGACATACAGACTACAGAATTTGTAGAAACGCCCGATACCCCCGCCCATGCGCTTCCACAAGTATCAATACCACAGTTCGACGACGGCACCTCTGCCGACGATCAGCGCCACCGTCTGCTCATCGTAGAGGACAATCCCGAGATGCTGGGATATCTCAAGCGCATGTTCGACAAGGACTTCATCGTCTACACGGCAACCAACGGCAAGGAAGCCATGTCGAAGATCCCCTATATACAACCACTCATCGTACTGTCTGACGTCATGATGCCCGAGATGCGTGGCGACGACCTGTGCGTATCCATCAAGAGCAATATCGACACCTCGCACATTGCCGTCGTACTCATATCGGCATTGTCAGACCAGCAGAGCATCATCAACGGACTATCTGTCAAGGCCGACGCATACGTCACCAAGCCATTCGACACCAAGATACTACAGCTTACCATCAACAATCTCGTGGAGAGCCGTCTGCAGCTCAGGCAACAGCTGTCCTCCCTCGACACCATCAATGACAACTTCCCCGACAGCACATCGGAGCTCGACCTCAAGATGATGGCAGAGATGAAAGAGATTATTGAAAACAATCTTTCCAACAATGACTTCACTGTAGACACATTAGCCTACGAACTACGTGTGAGCCGCACCTCACTATACAATAAGATAAAGGGGCTCACCGGTAATACCCCGTCAGACATGATTCGCACATACCGCATCAACAAAGCCAAGACACTGCTCCACGACCATCATCACACCATCTCCGAGGTTGCCGAGATGGTAGGCTTTTCCGATCAGAAATACTTCCGCGAAGTATTCAAGAAGGCAGTGGGCATGACTCCCAGCGAGTATGCCAAATCAAAAGATTAGGGGAGCGGGATTAGGGTCACCGTCTGACTCATCCCCTATCTCAGCTGTATATGATGTGTAGCAGGGTCATAGTAGAGATCCTTGCTATCAAGAAACGCCGATATAGCCCCCCGTTGCGACAGTTCGTCCAACGTACCCGTCTGCAAGCCATCCTGCTGCAACAGCCATATATAGTCGGCTGTCTGGAACGCTATCTCGAGGTCGTGCGTAGAGAGCAGTATGAGTTTATGCTGCTCATGTGCCAAGCGCCTCAGCAGTTGCATCATGGCAATCTTGCTCGGATAGTCGAGAAAGGCCGTAGGCTCATCAAGGAAGATGACGGGAGTCTGCTGTGCAAGAGCCTTGGCTATCATCACCTTCTGTCGTTCACCATCACTGAGCTGATGCAGTTTACGGTAACGCAGCTCTTCGATAGCCACCCATGCTAAAGCCTCATCCACAATACGGCGGTCGGCCTGCGTGAGTGTTCCCCAGAAAGTCGTATAGGGTATGCGTCCCAGCCCAACCACCTCCTCCACCGTGAGGTCGGCCGACATGTTACGTTCGGTAAGCACTACACCGATCTTCTCAGACAGTTCCTTGGCCGAATAGTCTGCTACCGACTTGCCATCTATGCAGACCTCTCCCCTCAACGGAGGCTGAAAAGCCGCCATAGTGCGCATCAAGGTAGACTTACCCACTCCATTAGCACCAATGAGACATGCAAGCACGCCACGTGGCAGCGAAGCATTGAGCGTCTCAGCTACAATACTCCGCTTAGTATCATCAGCATAGCCTATATAGAGATTGCGTAACTCAAGCATTGGATAGAAAGTTGAAAGTTGAGAGATGAAAGATGAGAGATGAAAGATGAAAGATGAAAGATGAAAGACGCAGCGTAGCGAGTGCAGAAACCGCTTGCGGGATTATGCCGAGCAAGCAAGTCTTCTTAAATGCAAAGCATTTATAAAGATGAAAGATGAAAGATGAAAGATGAAAGTTGAAAGATGAGAGATAATATTAATCTGTGATAATCCGATAAACCTGCGTTATCTGCGTCCCATTAAACACTAAACACTAAACACTAAACTCTAAACTTAAAAACTCAAAAACTTAAAAACTCACCCCCCATCACCTTGCCCAGCGGCGCAGTATCTTCATTATCTTCTTCTGGGTATCTTCGGGCATGGTGCCGATGCGAGCTTTGTGCGAGCCACCCGGTTCTACAAACACATGCATCTTCTTCTTCCCTTCGAGCCAGGTCACGCCTGTGGCCGACCACGGGTCATACTCACCATAGATAAACATCATGGGGCAGTCCTCCTCTTCAAGGAATGCATTGACACGCTCATACAGGTTCGTATCAAACTCAATGTATGTGAGTGAATCGGGAATCATCACACGGCGCATGTAACCCTCTGCATGAGGCACCGAGAGATACTCCTCGAAGGGTTCCGTTTCGTATCCATAATATCCAATCTCGCGCATAGCCTGCACATTGAACGAGGTGTACGGTGTCTGCTGGGCAAAGTAGCTAGGCTCACACTTATCTATCAAGTGCTTATAGTAAGCACTGTCCGTTGCAGCCAGAGCAGGAATCTGATTTACATCATCGCCCCACTGCCAGAATGCAAAGGAATACTCGAGCACGGCCAAGTCATAAATCTCGCTGATGGGTACTCTGAAGGTATATCCCTTACGTGCACAATAGTCGGCAAACATAGGTTCTATGGCCTCTCTGCGCTTGAGCACCTCCAGTTGAAACTCCTTGATGCGTGCACGCACCTCAGGAGTACCCGCTTCATTGATAAAAGGTTCATGGCGCCCATCCTCGAGCGACTTGTTGAGCGGTGCCACATACGATACCGAGCCATCCACATCGTCAGGATAGAACGTGCGGTAAAACATGGTAGTCTGCCCACCCTTGCTTATACCCGTCGTAAACCACTTGCCCGGATATATCTCACGCAAGAGGTTGCGTATATGGTGATAGTCACCGGCAGAGTTCTCCACGGTCAGATGTTTCCAGTCGCAAGGCTGGGGGGTAGACTCCAGGAAGTATCTATGCTCTACGAAAACGAGATTGGCCTCGAGCAGTGTAGACAGCTCCTCCTGATAGGCCGGGCTCAAGGCATACGCCGCGCCATACCCCTCGGTGACCATCACCGTAGGGCAGTCAAACCCACGATGCTTGATGATGACGCGCTGCCCGAAGGTACCCTCAGCAGCATCATCCCAGTCAAGCTGTTGGTTAACGAAGCACACGATCTTCTCCAGTCCGTCGGCAGACGACAGAGCCTTCACCCTGTCCACATCGGGCAACCTGCCCAGCCTGTCTGTCAGGTCTGTGGCCGTAGCCGACACACACACTGCGCTCGCCACGAGCGCCATCATCATACGTGAAAATTTATTCTTCATATCCTTATTATTCGTTTGTCAATTAAGAATCTGTTTTTAAATTTATTTCGAGTTTAGCGGAATTGTGAATTGTCAATTGTGAATTGTGAATTATGAATTACCCTCAAGCTCCTCGAGCCGTTTCTTGGCATGTGTACTACCTAAGCAAGCCGCGCGGTCATAGTATGCCAGAGCCAGTTCCCTGTTTTCAGGCACCCCTTCACCAAAGTAGTACGAGTTGCCCAGGTTATACAGTGCACGCACATTGCCCTGCTCTGCCGCCTTCTCATACCAATACACCGATCGTTCATAGTTTTCGGGAAGTCCCTCACCATAGTAGTAGCAATTACCGAGGTCACACTGTGCCTCATCATGCCCCATCTTGGCAGCCTTCTCATACCACATCACAGCCTCATAATAACTCTGCGCCACACCGTTGCCGCAATAATAGGCCTCAGCTATGCGATAACACTCATTGGCGTCGTCCACAGCCTCTATAGATGGCATCTGCACGATTCTCCCATTCGCTTTGTCCCCGGCCACCTCCAGTGTCATGTCATCATCTTCGGGCAAGAAGTCATCATCATCCTCGGGCAAATATTGTAGATGGTCCTCAGGGATGACGAATGAGGGTTGAGGGGTGATGGATGAGCCAAGTGCTTCGCTATTGAGGGATGAGGGTTGCTCTTCCCTTTGGTCAGCAAACTCCGTTTGAGGGTCAATAGATGATGGATGATAGTCGATGGTTGAGGGTGCCATCTGGATAGCAACGTCAACGTTATCGTTATCGTCAACGTTATCGTCAACGTTATCGTCAACGTCAACGTCATCGTCAACGTCCGTTCCCTGCCCACCTATCAATGAGGCAATCCAGTTCGCATAGCGGTTGGCCTCCATCAAGAGTTCCTCTCCATCGGCCTGTCCTATGGTAAGCACAGGTATATCATTCTTTGTAGCCGTCTCTATCTCGCGGTTCATCTGCGGTGTAGAGTTGTAGTTCTTCGTATAGGCTACCAG
Organism: Bacteroidaceae bacterium; assembly: GCA_017622495.1. Taxonomy (GTDB): domain Bacteria; phylum Bacteroidota; class Bacteroidia; order Bacteroidales; family Bacteroidaceae; genus UBA1189. The sequence goes on from JAGAQY010000023.1 coordinate 50,038, forward strand.
CAGCATGCGGGTTTCAGCGAGAGCATTCTGTGATGCTACAGAGAAGAGACTTCCCGCAGGAATATCCCTACAGCCAAGGAAGCATCGTATGCCCTTTTTCTCCATTTTTTCACACAGCGCCTCTGCCCATTGCTGGTCCTTCGTCGCGTGCGTGATAACTACATCGTATAACATTTTCACATGATTTATAAATATCGTGCCAAAGATACGAATAAGCGAGCGAATAAACAATACTTTGATTAGGAAAGCTCGCTTGCATAATCAGAGTGTTGATTTATTCACTGAGCCGACGCGGAGCATTAGCGTCGGTTGCGACGGCGAGAACTTTAGTTCTCCCAAGGAGTGCGGCTTGCCGCCCAGTATTTTCTTGATTTATCATAAAGATACGAATAAGCGAGCGAATAAACAACACTTTGATTAGGAAAGCTTGCTTGCATAATCAGAGTGTTGATTTATTCACTGAGCCGACGCGGAGCATTAGCGTCGGTTGCGACGGCGAGAACTTTAGTTCTCCCAAGGAGTGCGGCTTGCCGCCCAGTATCTTCTTGACGAAGTCATTAAGATACGAATAAGCGAGCGAATAAACAACAACTGATATGATGATAAAAACACTACACTGAATTTTTCTATTCAGTACACTGTTTACTTTTATTCAGTGTACTGTTTCCTTCCATTCAGTACACTGTTTTTTCACATTCGCTATACTGAATTTTCCTCAGGTGCAACGCCACGAAATCGCATGTCCCTTTTTTCAAAATCGCATGTCCCTTTTTTCAAAATCGCATGTGCGATTTTTGAAAAACGCACCTGCCTTTTTCCGAAAACGCACATGCGATTCTAAAACATATTAGCGATAATTTTAAAACAGATTCTAACTGTTTAAGGCTCAAAAACGGCTTTTTCACGTGCAGCAAGTACCTATTTCAGCTATATAATGATTTGCATTTACCCCTTGGCATTGGCACGGCAAAACGCTTGGTAAATAACTGACTTTCATTATGTAATGCTGCTGCCAACCCCACCTGCCACCCCTTGGCAAGGGTAATCATCCGCCCATAACTTTCAATTATTAATTTTCAATTTTCAATTCACATGCCAAGGGGTTGCCAAGGGGTCGTGGATGTGGATTATTGTACACACGGCGTATTGTAACTATCAGATTTTTAATTCTCAATTCTCAATTA